>JBBQNJ010000084.1:0-20539 GCA_038329845.1 Tepidisphaerales bacterium
CGATCAACGACCCACAACACCCGAATACATCCGGTGGCGCCGCGCACGAAGTACGCGAACACACGTACCAAAACCCCGCTTACTTCGTGCGCGGCTCATTCCGGTGGAGCCGCGCACGAAGTAAGCGAACACACGCTCCAAAACCCCGCTTACTTCGTGCGCGGCTCATTCCGGTGGAGCCGCGCACGAAGTAAGCGAACACACGCTCCAAACGCCCGCTTACTTCGTGCGCGGCTCATTCACGGGGATCGTAAAGCGAGTCCTCTTTCTCATCTACGTGACTTCCTCGTCCGTTGCTTGCCTGTATAATTTCGCCCGATGTTCTTTTCTCAGACCTTTGATCCTCACGATCTGATCGTCGTGGGACTGCTGATCATCCTCGAGGGGGTGTTGTCGATCGACAACGCCCTGGTGTTGGGACTGCTGGCCAAGCGGTTGCCCAAGCATCAGCAGAGCCGCGCGTTGACGTATGGGTTGATCGGGGCGTTCGTTTTCCGGCTTATCGCCATCGCCACGGCGACGTTTCTGCTTCAGTGGACCATCGCCAAGCTGCTCGGCGGGCTGTACCTGGTCTATGTCGCGGTCAAGCACTTCTTTTTTGAACGCGGCGACAGCACCCATGAAAACGTCGTAGTCGGCGAGGATGGGATGCCGACGTTGATCGATCAGGGAACCGGGCTGCCGCTGACCCGGGCCGAGGAGAATCAGGAGATCAAGACCCGCAGCAGCGTCGCCGCTGGCGTGGGGCGATTCCCGGCGTTCTGGACCACGGTCGCGGTGATCGAGTTGACGGACATCGCGTTTGCGGTCGATTCGATTCTCGCCGCCATCGCACTGGTCGGGGGAACGCCCGACGGCCATGTCGGACCGCATCCCAAGCTGTGGGTCATCGTCACCGGCGGGATGCTGGGGGTGGTTCTTATGCGCTTCGCCGCCGTAGTGTTTATTCGGCTGCTCGAGCGATTTCCGCGGTTCGACAGCTCGGCCTACCTGCTGGTGGTGGTGATCGGGATGAAACTGGTGCTGGACTGGGCGTTTGGGCTAGACTTCCACCATCCGAACCATCAGGGCGACATCAATTACGCCTTCTGGGGGTTCTGGATCCTCATGCTCGCCTGCTTCGCCGTCGGCTTTATTCCCCGCCGCGGTAAAGGGGTCGCGGGATCGTGATCCGTGGTTATCGTGAGGGCGGGTTTTTCCAGGAATCGCAGCGGGGCCGAGGCCCATTCGCCGGCATAATTCACGCCGATCCGCGGTGTGCGTTCGAAGGGGCGGGAAGGCAGGCCCTCATCGACGATGTAGAGTCGTCCATCGACCAGGTCGGCGCCGTTGAGGGCGCGGGTGATCCGCAATCCCCTGGCCAGCTTGCCGGGGCCGGACAGGTCCACCTTTCGCCCGTCCAGCGGTTCGGCGGCGCGGATCAGGACGGCCTGGGCGTCGCCCTCGGCGGCGCAGACTACGTTGAGCATGTCGTAGATTCCGTAGATGAGATAGACGTAGGCGTGGCCCGGGGGTCCGAACATGATTTTGGTTCGCTGGGTCAGTCCGCGCGAGGCGTGGCAGGCCAGGTCGTGAGAACCGACGTAGGCTTCGGTCTCGACGATGCGGGCGCGCAGGATCGTGCCGCGCACGCGATGAACCAGGACCTTTCCCAACAGGGCCGGGGCGACGATTTCGGCACCGGTGGCATAGAACGCGCGGACGAGTGCGTTCATCGCTCGCCACCCGCGGGGGTTTGATCAGCGGCGGCGGCGGAAGCGGCGGTGGAGGCGGCGGAGGCTGGTGGATCAAGCGGTGCCGCGGGGGCGGTGGCTGGTGGATCAAGCAGCGCTGCGGGGGCGGACTTCTCATCCCGACGCACGCGACGGCCTTCGATGTTCAGCTCGCCGGATTGATAAAGCCGGATCGCCTGGGGATAGGCCTGTTTTTCTTCCGCGAAGACGCGATTGGCGAGCGATTCGGCGGTGTCGTCGTCCCGCACGTCGCAGCATCGCTGGACAATGATCGGCCCGGTGTCGTAGGTGGCATCGAGGAAATGGACGGTGCATCCGGAGACCTTGCAACCGTAGTCCAGCACCGCCTGATGGACCTTAGGGCCATACATTCCCTTGCCGCCAAAGGCGGGCAGCAAGGCGGGATGGATGTTCATTACCCGCCCGGCGTATTTCGGCGGGATCTCGAGCAGGCAAAGCCAACCGGCCAGGCAGACCAGCTCGGCGCCGGCGTCGTCGATCAGGGAGAAGACCTGTTTGCTGAAGGATGCGACATCATCGAACGATCGACGATCGACGACGAAGTTGGGCAGCTTTGCCTCGGCGGCGCGCTTGAGTCCCTTCAACCCGGCCTTCGATCCGATCACCACGGCGACGCGAGCGTCGAGCTGGCCGGTGCGAATGTGATCGACGAGATTCTGCAGCGTCGTTCCCGAGCCGGAGATGAGAATCGCGAGGGAGAGCGGTGAACTGGCCATAACATCATCCGAGGGAAAAGGGGCGGGGCGACTTAACGCATAAAAGCGAATCGGCGATGGAAATTTTCACCACGAGGGCGCGAAGGACACGAAGAAATCCCATATTTATTCGCCCTTGTGCGACCTTTGATTGATTCTTTGGCAGAGGCGAAAAAAGGTTGCGCAGCGCGAAGAAATTGCGGAATACAGGGCTCGCATTGTCCGCCAAACGATAATCGGGGGGCGATGTAGACCCTGCAAATTGGCTTCTCGACACGGGAAGGCGAAATCTCGGCCGGGCAAAGAATTCACGGGTTACCAATAAAGAGTTCATTCTTTTTTCCGGCTCTTCATGCTTCCTGGCGAAAATCCGCCTTGCGGACGTGAGATTCGGCCCTTCCCCTTCGCCCCTTCGCGTTTATATTTCTCCTGCGGCCTCGGGCGGCGCTATCGGCGACTTTGAAGCTTGCGCACGGCATCGGCGTCGCGCAGGGACAGGTCGGGGAACTCGGCGTCCTGGCCGACATCGCCCCGGCGTTTCCAACTTCGGGCACAGGCTTTGTACAGCTCGCGGCGATCGACCAGGCGCACCGCCGCAGTCGGTGCGGATTCGGGGGCTTCGGCGAACTGATGGCAGCCAGCGCCGATCAGGTCTTCGAGGTCCGGGCCATAGGCCTGAAGCCGGCTGCGCAGATCATCGTCATCCACATGGTAGATCACTTCGGCGTCCAGGGCCTTGTATTTGCCGATCTGGCGGGTCAGGGCATCAAGCTGAGCCAACGCCGCGGTGCGCAGTTCCATCAACAGCCGCCACTCCTCGCGTTGCTCGGGCGTGACGACCACGCCGGACGGCTCGGGCAACAATGACAAATGCACGCTCGACAGCGCCGCATCGGTGCCGGGCCGATGGGCGATCGATTCCCAGGCCTCATCGGCGGTGAAAACGATCATCGGGGCCAGCAGCTTGGTCAGCGCCATCAGCATCCGGTGCATGACCGTCTGGCATCGCCGCCGCAGCGGCGACTCGGGCAGTTCGCAGTAGAGCCGGTCCTTCAGGGCATTGGCGTAGACAGCGCTGATCTGCACGGCACAGAAATCGTGCAGGGCGCGGTACGCGCGGTGAAGCTGATACCCATCGTACGCCGCGATGGTCTGGCGGATCAGCTCGTCGAGTTCCGCCGAAGCCCACCCGTCGAGGCTGTTCAGCGGAACCTCGAGCGCGTCGGTTGCCGGGTCGAAATCATACAGATTGCTCAGCAGATATCGCAGTGTGTTTCGGATCTTGCGGTATTTGTCGCCGAAGGCGCGGATCAATTCCGGGCTGGCCGTTACGTCGCCCTGGTAGTCGTTCGAGCAGCACCACAGGCGCAGCAGGTCGGCGCCGTGGGAATTGATCTCTTGGGTGGCGGTGACGTAATCCTTGTCGCGCTTGCTCTTTTTCCGCCCGTCGGGGCCGACGATGAACCCATGGGTCAAGACCTGCTTGAACGGGGGTCGTCCGCTGGCGCCCAGGGCCGGGAGCATCGACAACTGGAACCAGCCGCGATGTTGATCCGATCCTTCGAGGTAGAGGTCCGCCGGATAGGAAAGATTCGGCCGCGCCTCGAGCACCGCGTGCCAGGAGCTGCCGCTCTCGAACCACACATCGAAAATATCCTGTTCCTTGCGCAGGGTTGTGGGGTCGAACCCGTCGGGACACACGAAATCCTCACCGAGGATTTGTTCTGGTGAATCGGTGAACCACGAGTTGGACCCGTGTTGGTGGAAATGCCGGGCGACGGCCCGCACCGACTCGGGAGTGAGCAGCGGCTGGCCTGATTCGTTATAGAACACGGGGATTGGCAGTCCCCACGCCCGCTGGCGCGAGATGCACCAATCCGGGCGCGACGAGAGCATCCCGGTGAGGCGCGCCTTTCCCCAGCCGGGGATGAATCGCACCTGGTTTTCAACTGCGTCCAAGGCCCGATCGCGCAGGCTGCGCGGCGGGCCCGGGTCGGCGCGGTTGCCGGCGTCGCGCGGGTTGATCGCATCGCCGGCGTCGGCCGGCTCGGTCGCGTCGGCTGGCTCGGCGGCATCGCTGGGGATGGGAAACGGCTTGTCCACCGCGATGAACCATTGCTCGGTGGCCCGGAAAATGATGGGCGTCTTGCTGCGTTCATCGTGCGGGTAGCTGTGGGAGATTCGCCCGGCGTGCAACAGCAGCCCGAGTTCGCTGAGCCGCTGGGTGATCAGCGGATCTGCCTTCCAGACGTTCAATCCGCGCAGCCACTCGGGGACGGTTTCGTCGTATCGCCCGTTGTGCAGAACGGGGGAGTAGATTTCCAGGCCCTGGGCCAGCCCGGTCATGTAGTCATCCACGCCGTGGCCCGGCGCGGTATGCACCAGGCCCGTGCCGTCGGAGGTGGTGACATAATCCGCCGGCACGATCGCGCTGGTGCGGTCGATGAACGGATGACGGTATTTACGGCCCAGCAGGTCCTTGCCCGAGACGGTGCGTTCCACGTCGAATCGCTCGATCCCCTCCCGCTCGCCGAAAACGCTCTGGACCAGCGGCGCGGCCACCACGCCGATGCGCGATTCGCCGTTGCGAGAGTAGTTCACGAAGGCGTATTCGACATCCGGGTGGACGGCGATCGCCAGGTTGGCCGACAGCGTCCAGGGCGTGGTGGTCCAGACGATGTAGTACAGACCACTCTGCGCCGCATCGGGGAATTCCACGAAAATGCTCGGGCCTTCGACGTCCTTGTACTCGACATCGGCATCGGCCAGGGCCGTCTGGTTGGCCACCGACCAGTAGACCGGCTTGAGCTTCTTGTAGACCAGCCCGGCGGCGACGAACCGCGAAAATACCTCGAGGGTATGGGCCTCGTAGTCGCCGGACATCGTCAGGTAGGGCCGGTCCCATTGCCCGAGAATCCCCAGCCGCTGAAACTGCTCGCTTTGCAGGCGGGCGAATTTGCTGGCATGGGCGAAGCAGAGCTCGCGGATTTGGCCCGGACCCATTTCGCGGATTTTCGGTCCCAACTCGTCCTGGATCTTCTGCTCGATCGGCAACCCATGGCAATCCCAGCCCGGGACATAGGGCGCTTGGCGGCCCTGCATCGAGCGGAACCGCAAAATCACGTCCTTAAGCGTCTTGTTCAGCACATGGCCGATATGGATATCGCCGTTGGCGAACGGCGGGCCGTCATGGAGAATCCAGCGCGGGGCCGCGGCCCGCGCCGTCATCAGCTTTTCGTACAGTCCCGCCGCCCGCCAAGCTTCGAGCCGGCGCGGCTCGTTCTGCACCAGCTTGGCCTCCATGGCGAACGGCGTCTGCGGGAGGTTCAGCGTGGCCTTGTAATTCGGTTTGGCGGGGGTCGGGGTCGTCATGGGTTGAAGGGCCGGTTGCGAATAAACTCGTGGTCGGCGCTGCACCGCAGCGCGGAGAAAGCGACCGCCGATCGGACAAGGAATATTCGCCGACCGTCAAACGTCAAGCCCTCGCCGGGCGGAAAAATCCGTTTCGACTCTCGCCGGGATATGCCCTTCACAGCTTTTTGCCGCAGCGACGACAGAACTGCGCCATCACCGGATGCGAGCAGCCGCAATGGCGGCAGAGCCGCTGATCAGTTTTCGAGACGTATTTGCGGTTCTGCCCGGCGGTGATCAGCAGCAGCACGACCATCACGGCCGCCACCAGCAGCAAAAGCAGCAGAAATCCCGGCATTCCCAAAGCCATGGCGATTCATCCCGGCGTCGAACCCTTGACGCACAGTCTGATGATACTGCGCCGATCGTGTCCGGGCGACGCGAAATGCGCGCATCGAGTGCCCAGTGCCGAGCGTGCCCGGTGCCCGCGGGGGGTCAGGACCCTTTCGGGAGAGCGTCGGGCCCGGATATACCCCGGCCATGGGGGTGACACTTCTGTTTGAGGTGGGGTGACAATTCTATTTGCCTACAACAAATCGTCCAAGTTTTCCCTTGACAGGCACCCTCGGGCGGGTGTATTCTTCAATTTGGGCACGTGCCCGGCGTATGTCCACCCTTGTAGACCATCCTCGAATTTGCACACAACTTGGCCTGGCCAGGCTCGCGGGCGTTTCGCGTCAAACCGTCCAACGGGCACTTATGGGGCATCCGGACGTGAATCCCGCAACCCGGGAACACGTCGCCAGATTGGCGCGGCAGCACCAATATCGTCCCAATGCCTTCGCGCGGGCGATGCGTGCCGGACGGTTCAAATCGATCGGACTCCTGCTCAGCACTGAGAGCGCCCGGAGCAGTTTCCCGTCGCGGTTGTTTGATGGCATCTACGCGGAACTGGCGGACGCGGGCATGCGATTGACGCTTTCCAAACTGGCTGACGCGACGCTCGCCAGCGCCGGCGCGATGCCTCAACTGCTCGAAGAACTTTGTGTTGATGGACTCTTAATCAACTACACCCACAGCTTTCCAGCGAAGATGGAGGACTTGATCCGTCAATACGTGCTGCCATCCGTCTGGATCAACAGCCGCCATAATGCAGACTGCGTATATCCAGACGATTGCGATGCCGGCTGGCAGGCAACCGAGGCGCTGCTTGGTCAGGGACATCGACGCATCGCGTACGTGGCGTCGGTCAACCAGACGCACTACAGCACGGGAGAACGCCTGCGTGGTTATCGCGCCGCCATGACCCAGGCAGGGCTCAGGCCGACCGTCTTTAGCGTCGAGGGCGACACGCTGATCACCGACGAGCGCGCACGCTTCTGCCGCAGTCTGCTGAGCCAGCCTGACCGGCCGACTGCATGCGTCAGCTATGGGCTTGATGATGCGATGACACTTTTGTGCATGGGCAAGGATCTGGGGCTGTCTGTGCCACGGGATCTGTCGCTGGTTACTTTTGGCGACACTGCCTCCGGCGGAGCGGGCGTGGTCATGACGACGGCGCTGGTCCCCGAGCATGCCGTGGGACAGCGGGCGGCCGAGATGCTGATCGCGAAGATCGAGGCACCAGAGATACCGCTGGACCCATCGGTCATCGCGTACACGATCAAGCGCGGTGGAACGGTGGCGCCGCCCGCAATGTGAAGGGCTCTTTTTTAAGAGGTAACCGATACGGCAAACGCAAGGCGAATACTTTCGCATTCAGGCAACCGCCACCGATCACGGCAATTGCTTCGCTGAATACCGCATCGACGGCCCGAGCCGCGGAAATGATCGTGTACCACGAGGGTGGCGTGCCCTGAGCCATCCATGCCGGGTTTTGATCTCGCTGGCGGGGTGCTGATGCGCCGCCGGGCCTGAAAGTAATGTGAATGAGGCGAAGACGCGCCAGCGGACCGAGAAGGAGAAAATCTCATGAATCAGCCGATTGGCAAACGTGTACGTGCTTTTACCTTGGTGGAACTGCTTGTGGTAATAGGGATTATCGCCGTTCTTATCGCGATCCTGCTGCCGGCTCTTACCGGGGCCAGGGTCGCGGCGAGGCGGGTGGCATGCCTGTCGAACCTGCGTCAACTCGGCATCGCGGTGCAGTTTTATGCCAGCGACCACAAGGGCCGCATGCCCAAGGTCAGTTGGCGGCACGGGACGGCCCCCAACAACAAGACGTTCCACTGGTTTGTGGCCATAGCGCCGTATCTGTTCAAGAGCCCGAGCGAATTCTTCAACCCGACACTTGTAAATCCAACACGCGTGGGCAACGGCCAGACCAACCTGATTTGGAACTGCCCGGAATGGCCGTGGATAGAGGGCGCCAGCAGCAGTAACAACCCCGGATACGGAATGAACCGATATCCCTTCTTCCCTGAATCCAGGGACGAGAACTTCAACAGCGGCGACTGGGAGGATAACAGCAAATTCGTGCCGCTCGGCAGCGCTGTGCGCTGGCCGTGGTATCCGCTGTCGAGAATTACACACGCCCCGACCCGACTGATGCTGGCCGATGCAACGGATTACCAGATATGGATCTCCGGCGCTTGGAACATCGTCAGCGGCACCGATCCATACCGTCACTCGCGCAACCGGGATCGGACGTTGGCCAACGTGCTCTTCTTCGACCTTCATGGCGAATCAGTCAACTATGATCAGATGAGCCAGTCCGTGCTCAATCCACGGTGAAGAACATCCCTTTGGTCCGCAACGGGAGATGAACTTGGCCGACGACTCTTACAACACCGGGCTCAGCCGGGATCCCATCATCAGATGAGCTCCCGTATACCTCGACAGGGTGGAGTCGCCGGATAATTTCAGCACTCCCAACGGAATTTTCTTGACAAGCGATAATTTATGTGCGATACTTGGGACGACGAAAGTTAGCGGAAGAAACCATTGCCATGAGAGCGACGATCCGTGACATTGCTCTGATAGCCGGTGTGACCGACCGCACGGTATCCAACGTGCTGGCGGGTGCGGGCAAGAATGTGCGCGCTGATGCCAGAGCGCGGGCCGAGCGTGTCATGACGATCGTCCGTGAGATGGGTTATCGCCCGAACGCATCGGCCAAATCGATTCGTCGGGGCCGGTTCAATGCAATAGGACTGCTGGCGAGCCTGCAGCCTCACCGCAGCAACTTTCCAACCCAGCTCTGGCAGGGAATCGATGAGGCGCTG
Source organism: Tepidisphaerales bacterium (assembly GCA_038329845.1). Taxonomy (GTDB): domain Bacteria; phylum Planctomycetota; class Phycisphaerae; order Tepidisphaerales; family Tepidisphaeraceae; genus JBBQNJ01. Next base: position 9,025 of record JBBQNJ010000084.1, read on the forward strand.
GTTGAGCGAGACATGCATCTGGTGCTGGCCCGGATGAGCGATCAAACCCTCGGCGATGAAGGCTGCGTGCCGAAGATTCTCCGAGAGTTGTCATGCGACGGACTGCTGATCAACTACACCCACGGCTTCCCACCCAAGTTGCGGGAGTTGATCGAGGAGTACCGGGTGTCGGCGATCTGGATTAACTCCAAGCAGGATCATGACTGCGTGTACCCCGACGATGTGGCGGCGGGCCAACGCGCTGTTCAATCCCTCGCTGAGGTCGGTCACCGTCGGATCGCGTTCGTCACCGGCATAGGCGAGGGACACCACAGTGTGTCGGATCGTTGGCTCGGGTGCCAGGAAGGAGCACGCAAGGCCGGTATTGATCTGCAGCGACTTGCGCCCTCTGGTGAAACCTGGCTGGCCCCGCAGCGGCTGAGCGAGACCCGTTCATTTCTTCGATCCGTGCGGCCTACAGCAGTGATAACCTACGGCACGATGGAGGCGCTGACCGTAGTTCGCGTAGCAGCGGAACAGGGTCTGAAATTGCCCGAGGATATGTCCCTGGTGAATATCGGGTCCACGGTGGACTCCAGCACGGGCACGGGGATTAGTACCGTGCTCGTCGCCGAGGCGGCGGTCGGACGCCGCGCCGTCGAAATGCTGTTGGCCCAGATCGACAATCCCCAGACACGTCAGGCCGCCGTGGCCGTGCCGCCTCTTGATCAATTTTCCCGGGCGACCGTTGCGTCGCCCAAGTGTTACTGACTCGGTTCGAGAAACTTTTACGACAGGAGATTCACATGATTCGCCAACTCTGCACTGCCTCTTTGCTTCTGGTCACCCCCTTAACCGCATCCGCGGCCATGATCACGTTTCAGGACGACGTGTCGCCGACCGTCGCCTATACCGGGACTGCGGATACCGAACTCCGAAACGGCGTTAATTCAAGCACCAATTTCGGTACTGCGACAACAACGGCTCCCAACTCCGACGGATCAAGGCAGATGTTGCTTCGCTTTGACAGTGTTTTCGGGAACGGGGTCAATCAGATCCCATTGGGATCCACCATCAATTCGGCGACCCTGACTGTTACGCGCGGCGGTGGGAGTGGAACGCCCACGTTCGCGGTCTATCGCGCCTTGATGAGTTGGAACGAAGGCACCTCGACCTGGGACAATTCGTTTGGTGGCAGCGGCATCCAGACCAACGGGACTGAGGCCGCCTCGACCCCCGACTCTTCGTGGACCGGAACGTGGAGCGGCAGCGCTACCGCATCCTTTAATGTGGCCACCACCTTGCAATCTTGGTCCGATGGCGGGACCAACAACGGCTGGGCGCTGCTGGCCACCTCAGCCAGCGGCACCATTAAAACCGCAGAAAACGCATCTGGACACCCCTCGCTGGCGATCACCTACACGGTTCCCGAGCCGGCTTCACTGGCGCTGCTTGGCCTGGGTGGGCTGCTGCTGGCGCGGCGTCGTCGCGTGTGAGACGTTTGGTTTTAGTTCTAAAGCGGCACGGCGTCGGAATACGCCGTCGTGCCGCATTGCTTCTGCGAGTCCATTCGCTTGGGCGGCAGGCGGCGCTGGTCGTGCGATACGCCAGACCCCACAAACAATAAAAGAGCCTGGAGTTCTACATGCAAATCGCTCGGATGATGGCGTTGGTCGTGCTGGGTCTGGCGATATCCGCATTGGGGGCAGTGGATTTTGATGCTCCCCAGCCCGAGGTCGCGGGCGAGCAAATCTATCAGTGCGATTTCACCCATGCGACCCAGTCGGCGGTGCGTGAGAGAGGCGGCAAGGGGACAATTGCCGGGGTGATCCATCCGGACTGGTCGCTTGACAATTCCGCCAATTTTCCGAACAAGGTCACGGCCACCGTCATGGAAGACGATGGGATGACCCAACGCACGTTCTGGCGCATCGAGTCGGTGAAAATTGAACGCCACAATCGCGATCTGATCTTGTTGTGGCAGAACCCGATCATACCGATCCCGGAGGGCGGGAAGCACATGTTGCGAATCCGCATGAGGGTGCGGGGGACACCTGGCGTTCGCGTTCGTGTCAACGGTACCCCGCGCAGCACACAGGCTGAGTTCGTGTTACAGGGACAGTGGCAGGACAAGGTGTTGATGCTGCCCATCTACCCGGACAAGAAGGACGCAGATGCGAAGTTTGCGCTTCGCATGGATGTGGACGGATCAGGCCATGATGCTGTGACGCTCGATTTAACGGAACTGGAGGTTCGCGCTGTGTCGTCCGAGGCGGTTTCGGACGCGGTGAAGAAGGCAATGCCGGCCGGGATGTCTCTGGCCAATGCCATGCGAACAACACGTTTTCCCCTGGGGCTGCCGTTTGGTTGGACGCCGGTGACGATGGATTATCCCAGCCTTTTCTTCAAGGCAACAGCAGACCCACGAACGGTGGGCCCCAGCGGCTTCCCAACATTGAAAGTCGAGGCGGCATCAGATGATCTGGGTTACCTGAATGGCAAGGGTCGGGGCTTGCGCTTCACATCGGCCCCGCTGATGATCCTCGATCCGAGTCAGCCCCATGTGTTCAGCACTTATGTCAAAGGCCGAGGCGAGCTGGAAGTCAGTGTGCGGCTCAACTGGAAGCCCCGAGCCGCCGTGCAAGTGACGCTTGATGGATCCGACCAATGGCAGCGCGTCGAAGTGCCATTCACACCAACGCTGATGGATAATCAGCCTTTGGCGGCATGGTTCACGGTAGACACCAAGCCCGGCGAAGCGATCTGGTTCGACGCCATGCAGCTTGAAGCGGGCGAGAAGGCGTCGGACTATAAGACGCAGCTCCAAGCCGAAGTCCAAGTGAACGTCGAGCCACAGCATCGGGTGCAGTTCGACGATGAGCCGGCCGTGGTGCAGTGGGCAACGACCGGAGCATCAGCGGGCGCAACACTGCACCTGCGTGTGATCAACAGCTACGGGCAGTCCGCGTCGCTGGAGGCGATCCAACTGGATGGCTCGCCGCTGCAGCAGGGAGTCGCGGACTACGTGAAATGGCCCGACCGACCGCTGGGGCAGTATCGCGTGGAGGGCTGGATCGAGCGCGGCGGCGAAAGAGTCAGCCCATACGACGAAGTGCTGGTCATGCGAGTGCGACGGCCCCGCTACTGGGGGAAGGACGCGCCCAACTCGGCCTTCGGGGGTCATTTTGACGCCCACCCCACCATTGCCGGCGCCGCCAAGGCCATCGGGATGAACTGGGTCCGCGACTGGGACAGCAAATGGAGTGAATTACAGCCCGATGAGAAGCAGTGGCGTGACCGCAAGGCCAGGATACAGGCCTACCGCGATGCGCATATTAAGGTGCTGGCGGTTATGTCGTCGGTACCCAAGTGGGCCCAGCTTCAGGTCGAAGGGCTCAAACCCACGGACTACCCTCGGACTCTTTCTCTTTACGGCGATTACATTGAGCGTTTCCTGCGATTCCACGAAGGGAACATCGCCGCGATCGAGGTGTTCAATGAGCCTTGGATCAGTCGGCATTTCAATCAGGGCGTACCGATTGCCGGTGGCAAGTATGTCGATTGGGACAACCCGTACCAGAAGTTCGATGACCTAACACGCGTGGCGCATGAACGCGTCCAGAAGGTGGCCCCCGACGTGCTAACTGTGGGCATCAATACCAACCAGGCCAATCGCCAGTGGACCGAGGGGATGCTCTCGGTCGAGGGTCTGAAGCACTGCGATGTGGCCTCGTATCACATGTACGCGCTGGGCCAGGGCATCCCCGGCGATACTTATGAGTGGGCGATCCGCGAAGCGCTCGATCCGATTGAGAAAGCCCGGCCCGGCTTCCCCGTGTGGATGACCGAGGGTTCGCCAACGGCCCACAATATGGGCACCGGCTTGGTCGAGCGGATCGCACCGGGCCACCAGGAAGATAATGGAATCAGGCTTCGGTCGGACCGACACATCCGCTACGCGCTGACGCCGCTGGCTCGGGGCGTTGATCGCCTGTTCTATTACACAATGGGCGGTGGCCGCTTCTATCAACCTAAAGATTGGGGATGGGGCATTTTGATGGACGGCTCGGGCACGCTCTGGCCCGAAGCGGCGGCATTCAGCAACATGGCCTGGCACCTCGAGGAGACGCAGTTCGTCGGCACACACAAGCTTGATGAGCGAACCTACCTGTATCTCTTTAAGCGGACAACCGGTCAGGGCGGAGTGGGGGTTCTGGTCTATGATCTGGCTGCAACCACCGTTCCCAGCAGGCCTCTGCCCAATGCTGATGATGTGACCTGCCGCGACATCTTTGGCAATGTGCTGACGCCCGGCAGCATCATGCCTGCCGAAGCGACCTTCATCACAACAAGCGGCGACACGACTCGAATCGTGCAAGCATTCAATCCATGAGCAGACACGGCACCGACAAAGCGCGGCCTGAGAGCTCGACGCGGCCGAACGTAGTCCTGATCTTGGCCGATGACATGGGCTTTTCAGATTTGGGCTGCTTTGGTTCGGAAATCCCCACTCCCCGTCTCGACGCGTTGGCACGGGGTGGCGTCCGGCTCACGCAGATGTACAACTGTGCCCGCTGCTGCCCGACGCGGGCATCGCTGCTGACGGGCCTGTATCCCCACCAGGCGGGTGTGGGTCACATGGTTAGCGACTATGGAACGCCGGGATATCGGGGCTATCTCAACGACCGATGCGTGACCATCGCCGAGGTGCTGAAGACTACCGGGTATCACACATTCATGAGTGGCAAGTGGCATGTGGGCGGACCTTATGATGTGTCCCGACCTGACACTTGGCGGGCGGGTGACGTTGGACATCCCACGCCTCGTCAACGGGGCTTCGACCGCTTCTTCGGCACGTTGGCCGGCGCGGGAAGTTATTACCGCCCGCCAACGCTTATGCGCGACGACCTCTTCATTGAACCCGACAATACAGGATTCTTCTACACCGATGCGATCAACGATCAAGCCGTCGCGATGATCGAATCATTGCCCGATGATGACCCATCCCCGTTCTTTCTTTATCTCGCGCACACTGCTCCCCATTGGCCCTTGCACGCACCGCCCGACGATATCAGCCGGCACGAATCCTGCTACCGGGCAGGCTGGGATGGGATCCGCACGGCACGTCACGAACGCCTCCGTGATTCGGGACTCCTCGACCGAGCCTGGCCGATTTCGCTGCGCGATCCGCAGTCGCATGACTGGCGAACTGAATCACACCAGGATTGGCAGGCGATGCGAATGGCCACGTATGCCGCACAGATCGAGAGGATGGATCAAGGCATAGGGCGCGTCATCGATGCTTTGCGACGCCGCTACACGCTGGACAACACGTTGATCCTGTTCGTGTCAGACAACGGTGGCTCGGCCGAGTTTCTGGCCGAAGACGGACATTCCGCGCGCTACGACATCCGCACGCTCGATGGACAATCGGTGTCGGTGGGCAACTCCCCCAATCTCATGCCCGGACCGGCCACGACCTTCATGAGCTACGACCTGCCATGGTCTAACGCATCGAACGCGCCGTTCCGTCTACATAAGTGCTGGGTGCATGAAGGCGGCATCGCCACCCCGTTCATTGCGCATTGGCCGGGCCGCCTCAAGGCCGGACACGTCGATCACCAGCCGGCTCATGTAATGGACCTGATGCCCACCGTGCTCGACGCCGCCGGCGCGACCTATCCGACCGAATACGCCGGAAGCCCCATCACCCCCACTTCTGGCCGGTCATTGCTCGGATCCTGCCGGGGCGAGAGGGAGTCACAGCCGCGGGTGATTTTGTGGGAACATCAGGGCAATGCCGCTCTCCGGGCTGGACAATGGAAACTGGTGCGCCGCCATCCGCAGCAGTGGGAGCTTTACGACATGGCGGCCGATCGAATGGAGACAGTGGATCTGGCCGAACAAGAGCCCGCCATGGTGCGGCACCTCGCCAACCAATGGCAGTCGTGCAGTGCCGGCATTGGCGTGCAACCGTGGGAGTCGATCCACTCATGGCGCTGCCCGCCAAACAAAGTATGACTGGCACATTCGATTTTAAGTGCTTCGAGGTCGTATCGCTGGAACCTCAACTGTTGAAGCGGACCTGTGAGTATGCGCGTAAATTCACATTCGACGCCATTGCCCTGCACAACATCGACTATGGCAAATACCATATGTTGGACTACACCCAGCGCTGGGATGTGCCCGCTGTGGATGCCGAGGCGGCATCGCATTCGCGGAAATGGCGGGAAGACATTGGGCGGGGTATCGAGATTGTCCAGGAGCATGGGCTGCAATTCTGGATGTTTCACCACGAGATAAAACTTCCGCTTGGCTTTCTGGAGCGGCATGGGGAATCGTTTCTGGACTTCAATGGCGATCGTCTGTGGGACTTCGTGAAATGGAAACTCAGTGAGAAGTTGACTCAGTTCCCGGGCATCACTGGCATCATCTTCACCGGCACCGGTGAGCGCATGCCTGGTTACGGCATTACCGTTGACGGCGCCCTGTCGTCGGGATCACTGGTCGAGCGCTTCTCTCGCATGTACTCGACCATATGGGATATCTGCCGTGAACATGGCAAGAAACTAGTGATCCGCAACCACGGCGGTGCTGATGACGGGGCGCGCCTCGTGCCTCGCGAGAACGATTTCATGACCAGTTTCCTGCGTTCCGTCGAGCCGCTTCGGAATAACGTGTGGCTGATGGGCAAGGCCGTGGAGCCGGATTTCCAGACCACCTATCCTTTCAACGCGGCACTTGTGCGAATGGCCCGGCAGCAACCGACGCTACTTGAGCATTCGTTGCCCATGGAGTGGAACGGGGTCAATCGCATCCCATATCCAATGGTCGAAGACATCAAAAGCCGGATGATTCTTGGTCGGGAGTTGGGCTGCATCGGCGTCATGGCGCGCATCGACTGGGACATCTCGACGCATCAATGCCACTACACTAACTCGGTACTCGGCACACCGAATGAGATCAATGCCCATGCTTTCGCGCGACTTGCGAATGAACCCGGGACGTCAGTGGCCACGCTTCTTGCAGACTACGCGCGCGATCGCTATGGACCGGCGGGGGAGGAAGCGATCGCGATATTGAAGGACCTGTACCTGGCGGGCAACAAGACACACCACGTCCTTGGCATGCGCGCAGTCGGTCCGCATAACGTTTCCGGCGGGGTGTGGAAGCCCTATGAGGCGTTGGCCAACCTGAGGGGCGATGTCCTGTGGAGACGCACTCTTTCGCCGGTCGATTACGCGAATCTTCAGCGCGCCCTCGATCCTGATGACCACTTTCTTGCGGAGGTGGATTCGGAGAAGGCCGATGCCATGGCGATGTATGGCCGCGCGCAGCGGCGGTTGACCGAGGCACGCTCGCTGTTCGATCCAATAAGTTGGCAGCAGTTGCACGACGGTCTGGAACGGGCGCTGCGAGAGGCCGAGGTGCATCGCGACTACTCCGCCGCGTTCTTCCGTTGGCTGTCGTATCAAGAATCGGGCGACCAAGCTATGGCGGATGCGGCGACGGCCCGCGCAATGAGTGTGTTACAGCTGGCTCGTCGGTTTGCGGCGGACTATCCGATGAATCCATTGCACGACGAATCGCGCGAGTGGTCGGATTTCGGGCTTCAGGCCGTTGCGGCGGCCAGCGCCTTGGCCCATGCGCTGGGCGAAGTGAACGAGTATTGGCGATGTTGCGGTGTCTCAGCGGCCGAGAGACGCGGCGTGCGCGATGGATCCATCGAGGATGCGTTGACAATCCGATCGCGATTCTTCTCGGTCACTATTGACAGCCGTCAAGGGCAGTTGCATCGAGTCAGCGCTGCCGATGGCACCAACTACTTACCAGACGGGCCTGTGCCACTCGGGACGCTTGAGCATGGCGGAATGACTTACGAATCGTCTCGCATCTTTCGAGCCTGTGCATATCGCCTGCATCGCACGGCCTCCGCGGTCTGGCTGGAAATGATCTGCGGCGCCGAGGCGCGCCGGGTAATTGTGGAGTTGGATCTGCATCGCCCGCAACTGAAGCTGCTGTATTGCCTTGGTAGTTCGAGAAGGGGTTCGCGACTGCGCCTTCCGATCTTGAGCGGCGTCGGGAGGGTTTCCCTCGCAGTCGATCCCCCTGGCGGCTGGCTCTCCGATGGCGGAGACATGAGTGCTATCTATACCGATCATGCTCCCGGTTCCGTTCATGACGACGACTAAAGGGGACGTAGCTCTTCATAACGTTTCGTCGCTTCGCTTCTCCGTCTGGCACCGATACTCGCCACGGCGATGCAGGGTCCACTGCAGATTCAGCTTCGACGCCGTCCGGCGGACCCACGCCACGTCGACGTACGGCCGGCCGCGGCGGACGTGTTCGCGCAAGCAAGCCAATTCCGTCGCCGTCTGCCGCTGGCTTACCCAGGACGTCCCGTTGCGGGGCCGCTCCACCGGCCGGTCGCTCAGCACCGTCCGCAGTTGCGCCCCGCCACGCGGTTCCAGCCGGTATAGACGTCCGCCGGGCGATTGTCTGGCGTGTCGCGGCATGGCGCGAAGCATATTCCGCGACATGTCCGGCGTGAAGAGCTACGTCCCCGTCACTCGGTGTTTTTATGGTCCGACGTGCCATGGCGGGCGCTGGGCGATTCGCAAGTAGGTGCGGACCGACCCTATGGCCAACACTCAAAAAACGGCCTCAATCGGGCTTGCGGGCAGTGTCCAATCGCGAAAATCATCGAGTGAGCGCCTCGACCGCTTCCTCTGGCGGCAGGCTGCCGTAGCGGTTGCGCTGGGCGAACATGCGGATCGCCAGGTAAACGATGGGCAAGATTCCGCCCAGAATGAACAGGGCGTCGCCCGGCAGTCGCAGCCACTCGAACACGCGGACGATCGGCCGGTTGAAGAAATCGATCTCGCGGGCGTTCCAGTAGCCATAAGTGAAGGCGTGATGGAGTTGCACCAGTCCGATGGGAAAAAGGTTGATGAACAGCATCCACGCCAAGCCAATGTTGAGCGACCAGAACGACCAGCGCATCGCCCGCTCGCTGGCGGCATCAGGCGGGATGAAATAGCGGGCGACGAACATGAAGAAGCCCATCGCCAGCATGCCGTAGACGCCCATCATCGCGCCGTGGGCGTGGTTGGCGGTGAACTGGGTACCGATTTCGTAGTAGCTGACAATGGGCAGATTGATAAGAAACCCGAAGACGCCGGCCCCCAGGAAGTTCCAGAATCCCACGGCGATCAGGAACATCACCGACCACTTGTGCGGGAAGGAGCTGGCCGGTGTGCCCAACGTCGAAGCGCGGATGGAGTGCTCCGGTACGCCGGCCACATTACGACTGCCCAGCCGCATGAATCGCCAGGCCTCGTAGGTCAATAGCACCAGCGGGATCACCTCCATCGCTGAGAAGAACGCGCCCAGCGACATGTGGATGGCCGGCGCGCCCGAAAAATACAGGTGGTGCATCGTGCCGATAACCCCGCCGATCGAATAGAGGATCACGTCGAGGTAGATGATGCGCGTGGCCGTTACCTGGCGAACGACCCCAAGCAGCACGAAGATATACGCCACCATGATCGTCGTGAACAGCTCGAGGAAATCCTCCACCCACAGATGAACCACCCAGAACCGCCAGAAGTCCACGACGGCGAAGTTGCTGTGCTTGGTAAAGACCAATCCGGCGGCATAGAACAACGGGATCGAGATGGCCGAGTACAGGAACAGCCAGGGCATATTGCCGCAATGTTCCAGGGGCAAGCGTTTGCGAATACCGCGAATGAGAATGATTACCCAGAAGATCAGGCCGATTGTCAGAAGGATCTGCCATAGCCTTCCCAAGTCCAGGTACTCCCAGCCTTGCGTGCCGATCCACCACCACAAACCACCGGGCGACATCTGGTTCTTGTAGCTGGCTGCCTCGCCCAGAAGCGATCCCACCACGACAATCACCACCGCCCCGAACAGCGCGATCGCCAACTTATCCTGATGCCGCGGCTCATGCCCCGAGATCATGGGTGCGATGAAGATGCCCATGGCCAGGAAGCTTGCCGTGACGAAAAAGAGCGCCAGTTGCACGTGCCAGGTGCGGGTGAGGTTATAGGGGAAGATGTCGGCGATGTTCAGGCCATAGAACCCGCCCGGCTCGACGTGATAGTGCGCGTTCGCCCCGCCGAGCAATCCTTGCAAGAGGAACAGCCCGGCCACTACCAGGAAATACCACGCCGTCGCGCGTTGGGCGGGCGTCAACCGCACCTGTTCCGGAGGGCGGAACTCGATCGGGCCGGTGGGTTCTTCATCCTCGCCCCGATGCCAGCCGAGCAGATTGTATCGCCCAACCGCAAACAGGATCAGCCCGATCCCGCCCAACAGTGCAATCAGTGACAATACCGATGAGATAAACGCCTGCGAGGTGGCGCTATTGGCGGCCATCGGCTCCGGGGGCCAGTTGTTGGTGTAGGAATAGATCGAGTCGGGTCTGGTAGCGCTGGCGGCCCAAGCCGCCCACGCGAAGTACGCCGTGAGTTGCCGCACCTCCACCGGATCGGACAGGTAGGGACGCTGAAGGTCGGTCTGACTCTTTGTTGGGCCGAAGTAAGCGCCGTAGAAATCCACCATGGCATCGAAGGCATGCGCCTGTCCGTCGCTAAAACTCAAAGTGCCGCTGGCGGGGTCATATCGATTGGCCTTGTACTCGCGCCGTACCTGCTCTTCCACGTCGGGCGATATCGCCTTACTCGCGGCGTAGAACTGCTGCATTGCCAGCCCGGCCTGATGCAGGTATTGGGCCGTGAAATCCGGACCCAGGTAAGCGCCATGGCCGAAGATCGAGCCGAACTGCATCAGGCCGTATCTCTCGAACACATGCTGCCCGGCCATGATGTCCTGTTCGGTGATCAGAACCGTCCCGTCCGGGGTCGTAATATGTCGAGGGATCGGCGGGTGCTGGGCGTGAATCAGGTACGCCAAGTAGCCCAGGACGGCAAAGCCGATTAGAAACGTGAGGACGGCGGTCTGAAGCCAAAGCGATGAGATGACCATCCGCCGCGGAGTTTCGGACATGATTGTCTCCGAACTAGATTGTGTTGCCTGATGGGCAGCAGCCACGTTCGTCAAAGTGGGCCTGCTGATCCACATCGCAATGTCGATTAACGCGAACGGTATTCGTGAATGAAAAAAGTGTCAAATGGGCGGGGCACTTTGCCCTGGATTGTGGCTCTGCCGGTGGATGCCGCCTCCGTTTCCGGGCTCACCGAGGTCGCTTCGAAAACCGAGCCGGTTTCTGTCGTGTACGCTGGCCCGCATCGGGACTATCGATTCCGAGCCGGAAAAGTCGGCTATAAGCCTCTGATGGGTGTCGCTGGCAAACCAAGCGGAGATGCCTCAACAATAGTGGACATTCGATATTGTTACGGTGCCGTATTGTCTAGAGCGTTTTTCAAATCACAGTAGCGCGGTGCTATTTGTTTCAGTATACTGTCGGTCACCCACAAGGAGACTGACACGATGGCATACGCAATGGAGTTTCGAATCGCCGTGGCTAAGGCGTACGACGAATGTGGCTCTT
>JBBQNJ010000085.1:0-20404 GCA_038329845.1 Tepidisphaerales bacterium
AGTCTACCACGCACCGGCGAGTGACTTGGTCTTCACTACATCGCCTTTTGCATCCTCCAACGGCCAGGGTTGACAGGGATCGCCGATTCTCGGCTCGGAAAAATTATTTTAGAGCGCGAACTGCGGAAGTTGGGCTAGCGCTCCACCGTCGCATCGCCGACCCAGGTGCCAAGGAGATCATCAACAATGCCTGTACCCTCGTATGCATACATCATGGTCGGAGCCGGGCTCGCGGGCACGTCAGCCGTGGAGGGCATCCGAGAAGAAGATCGTCGCGGTTCGATCCTCCTTCTTGGCGACGAGAAGGATCTACCGTATGACCGCCCTCCATTGTCCAAGCAACTCTGGACTGGCGGCAAGACGGTCACGGACATCATCCTCCACGACGAGTCGTTTTATCGGGACAATGCCGTGGAGCGGCGACTGGGCATCTGAGGTCTTGGAGATCGGCTCCGCCGCGCATACGCTTGGCGACAGCTCGGGCAACAGCTATCGATACGAGCGGTTGCTCATCGCCACCGGTGGCACGCCACGGCGGTTGAGCATCCCCGGTGGCACACTGCATGGCATCAGCTACTATCGCACGCTACAGGATTATCATCAGTTACGCGCCGTGGCCGTCGAAGGCAAATCGGCATTGGTCATCGGCGGTGGATTCATCGGTTCAGAGATGGCGGCGTCCCTGCACGCCAACCACCTCGTCGTCACGATGGTCTTTCCTTCGCCATGGCTCGTATCGCGCATCTTTCCTGAATCACTGGGCCGGTATTTGACTGAACAGTATCGCAGCAAAGGCGTTGATGTGCTGGCGGGTGACGTGCCGCTGTCGATTCAGCGAAATGGAAGCCAATATGTGACGCAAACCAGGGGCGGCCGGACGATCCGCACCGATTTGGTCGTGGTGGGCATCGGCATTGCGCCCAATGTCTCGCTCGCACGATCCGCCGGGCTTGCGGTGGATAATGGAGTGATCGTCAACGAGTTCCTGCAAGCGTCCAAACCGGACATTTACGCCGCGGGCGACATCGCGTTTTTCCCCGAAGCGGTTTTAGGCCCACGCCGATTGGAGCACTGGGACAACGCCGTCAGCCAGGGCAAACACGCCGGCCGCAACATGGCCGGAGCGCACGAGCCTTTCCCACAACTGCCGTTTTTCTTTTCCGACCTGTTTGAGTTTGGATATGAAGCGGTCGGCGACATCGACAGCCGTCTGAATATCTTCGCGGACTGGCAGGAGGAGAACAAAACCGGCGTCCTCTACTACCTCGATGGCGACCGCCTGCGCGGGGTCATGATGCGCAACGTCTGGGGAAAGGTGGATGCGGCCCGCGCACTCATTCAGAAGGCACAGCCGGTGTCAACGGATGGCTTACGCGGTGCGATTCATTAACGAAGCAAGGAGTTGTTATGTCGGTTGCATCCCTGATCGAATCTACCACGAAAGTGTGGCTGGACGGAGTGAACTCCGGCGATATCCAGTCCAGTCGCGTCTGGGGAATCACCGGTGGGGTGGTCGGGAATCGCTGAATGGGGCGGCCTGCCCTTGGCCGAGCTGATGCGCCTGGTGCGCCCCAATCGCCTGGTGCGCCCCAAAGCCAACGTGAAAACCGTCATCTTTTATTCGTTCGGCGAGGGACTGGAAGGCGGCGAGTATTACGATAGCCACACCATCGCCAACGCCAGCCACCCGCAGACACTTCTGGCGTACGAGATGAATTTCAACCCGCTCACTGACGTTCACGGCGCGCCGTTGCGACTCCACGTGGAAAACCAGCTCGGGTTCAAAATGGTCAAGTGGATCAAGGCCATCGAATTCGCCGAGGATTTCAAGCGTGTCTATCAAGGCGAGGGCGGCTACAACTCCGACCACGAGTACTTCGACACGATGGCGGATATCTAAAGGCGCTTAAGGCGTGGCGTGTGTAGCCGCATGGCGGTCTGGCGATCTGCTACGCGGCGCGGGTTTCGTTTGGACCGGACCTTTGTATACTGGGGGGTGGCTTTCGAAATTTCCGTAGTCTTCAGGGCGATCGACGATGAAGTATCTGTTTCTGGGAATTCTGGCGCTGTTGGCGGGAGCGGGGATGTTGACGGTCTGGTCCCAGCCGGACGCCAGGACGGATATCCCGATCATCTACTGGGTCACCGATTCGAATCCGGCCCGGCAGGAACAGGTCAAGCTCTTTCACCAATGGATGCTCGAGCAGGGGCATACGGTCGAAAAGACCTTCGCCGGTTTCAAGGATGCGACCTCGTTTTTCGCCCGCAACCGCTCGGCCGCGATCCGCCAGATCGTCCGCGACTTTGATCCCCAGGGAAACGCCCTGATGAACCTGGTAACGGCCGAGGAGGCCGGGCAGACGCCCGATCCCGCGAAACTGGCACAACTCAAGTTCCCCATGACGGTGCAACTGCCCGCCACGGAATTGCGCGTGGATATGGGCAGCGCCGACCGGACGAAGAAAGTGTTGCAAGGGGTCAGCGGCGTGGCCGGGGATGTCATGGACCAGGGCAGCGGCGCGGATATGCGTTACTTCCGGGCGATTGGGCTGAACACCGATGTCACCGAGCCGGCCAAGCGGCTGGGGTTTGGCCTGGATAAGACTTACCCGGCTCTCGAGCAGGAATTGGCCATCCGTGACATGGAAGGCAACCTGCATCAATACCAGTTCCCTTGCAACGTCACGGCCCAGCTCTTTTTCGTAAATCGCGCTACGTTCCGCCAGCATGGCCAGTCGCTTCCGCCGGATAAGTGGACGATCGATGAGTTCGAGCGCCGGGGGCGCGAGTTTGTGCGGGTGGCCAACGAGGGCCTGCCTCAGCCGAAGGTCTTTTTCGCCAACAATATCGACTTCGAGGTGCTTCGACGCACGTATGGGGGATCGCGCTTCAATGAGACCGCGACTGCGGCGAACCTCGATGCGCCGACGGTCGAGGCGCTGAAGACCTTCTACCGCTGGATGTATGTCGATCGTCTGATCCCCACCTCGTCTGATCGGGCGTCTTTCACCACCGACAGCGGGTACGGCGGTCAGGATGCCCAGTTATTCGGGCATACCGATCGCACCCGTGGGCAATATGGGATGATGTGGACCGGGCGGTATCTGCTGATTGAGTTTCGCAAGCAGGGTGCCGCCCGGCAGGCCCGCGGACTGCCGCCGCTGGACATGATGACCGCGCCGCCGCCCCACGAGTTGTTTCCCAACACCTCGATCGGCACGCGGGCGGCGATGGTCTATTCACTGGGCAAACACAAGGACCTGGCGGTGCTGTTTTTGGCATTCCTGGCAAGTAAGGAATACAACATGCAGATCGTGCGCGATGGGGATGCGCTGCCGCCGGACCCGGCGTTCACCAAACTTGCCGAGTACATCCACCCGGCGGAATATCCCAACGAGTGGGACGTGCATGTTCCATTTGCCCAAGCCGCCACGACGCTGGCGGTGGGCGGATCGTACAGCCCGTTTATCTTGCATGCCTCGGCCGACCGGATCGAGGCGAACTGGCGCGACAAGTTCATGAATAATCTCGCCGGTGCCGACGAGGCCGCCCGCGCGACCGAGCGCGAGATCAATGAGGAGATTGCCCGCAAACTCGACGAGGATCGGCTGCGAAAAATCCCGGTGCTTAACCCGCTCTACGAGGTCCTCACGGTGCGACAAAAGAAAATCGACGAAATGAAGACCCGATTGCAGGCGCACGAGCGTGCGGGTCGCGCCGTGCCCGAGCAGGACAAGATTCCCGCCCAGTGGATCGAGAACCCGTTCTTCGAGGCGTTTTACAGGAGCAAGGGATGGCTGAAGTAGAGCGATCGGCGTTCTCGCGGGAAACGCCGGAATTTCCGATCACCCGCCCGGATTACACCCAGCCGTCGCCGGATGATGCCGCTGGGGCCAAGCGCCGCCAGCGCCGGGCGTTGATGCTGGGTCTGGGGTTTCTGGCACCGAACATTCTGGGGTTTCTGACTTTTACGGCGATCCCGCTGGTCTTTTCGATGGTGATGGCGTTCACCAACTGGGACTTGGCCCTGCACAACAATCCCGAAGGCCGCGCGCCGTTGCGGTGGGTCGGGCTGGAGCACTTCCAACGCCTGATCGGCCAACGCGATTTCTGGCGATTTCTGGGAAATACTCTGTTTTTCATGATGGGAATGCCGTTTTCCATCGCCGCCAGCCTCGGGGCGGCGATGCTGCTGAGCAAGGACCTGCGCGGGGGAAGCCGGCGGATCTGGATGATGCTGCTGGCCGGGGCGGTGCTGATGGCCAGCGTGATCATGCTCGCCGCCGCCGGTGCCGGGGGCACCGGGATGCTCCTGCTGCTGTCGGGCGTGGCGGGGGGGATGATGATCGTCGGCGTGGCGGGGGGATCGACCGTCTACCGCACGCTGTTTTACGTTCCGCACTTCACCAGCGGCGTGGCGACGCTGCTGCTGTGGAAAAAATTGTACAACCCGACCAGCGGGCCGATCACCAATGCACTGCAACCGGTGCTGAATCAGGTGTCCGGCGCGGTCAATGGAATGCCGTCCTGGGTGGTGATGGGAATTTTCTGGGGCTGCGTCGCCTTGGTGATGCTGGTGCTGCTGGGGGGGCTGCGCCGGATTCGACTCTACTGGGAAGAGGGGGACTTGGGAGCTGCCGGCGTCGGCTTGTCCCTGATTTTGCTGCTCATCCCGCTGGTGGCGATGGTGCAATGGTACGGGCTGGTGGATCGAGGGTGGGCAGTCGCCGAATCGACAGAGATGTTCGTTCGGGGAGAGCAACCTTGGAACGTCGCCATGGCGTGGCTATGGGATCCATTCATCACCGGCGCGATCGTGCTGGTGGCCGCGGGGGTGGCACTGGTTGTCATCAACGCGATTCTTGCAACTAAGGCTGACAAAACGTTCGTGGTCAAACGACCTTGGCATGGGGTGGGGACCGGGATCATGTTCGCGGCGTTCGCCATGGTGGCGATGTTCGCCTTGGTGGGCCTGGGCGGGGTGTTCGGGAATCTGCCCGAGTGGGCCAGCAAAGGGCTGAGTACGCCCAAATGGTTGCAGGATGTCTACTGGGCCAAGCCATCGCTGATGATTATGGGGTTCTGGGGTGCCATCGGGAGCAACACGATGCTGTTGTACCTGGCGGCGTTGACCAACGTGCCGATCGAGCTGTATGAGGCCGCCGATATCGATGGGGCTTCGCGCTTCCAGAAGTTCTGGAACGTGACCTGGCCGCAGTTGGCACCCACGACGTTCTTCATCGTGGTGATGGGCGTGATCGGCGGGCTGCAAGGGGGTTTCGATATGGTCCGCGTGATGACCAGCCCGCCCGGCGGTCCGGCGGGCACGACCACGACGCTCAGCTACTTCATCTACACCGAAGGCTTCGAGACCGGACGGCTTGGATTCAGCTCGGCCGTGGCGTGGACGCTGTTTTTGCTGGTGTTGATGGTGACGCTGTTTAATTGGAAATTCGGGAATAAATACGTGAATGACTGATGTCAATTGGGATTTGGGATTTGGGATTTGAAATTGTGAGATACGGAAGCACAGATTTCGAGATTCGAGCGGGGCTTTTTCAAAAGAGCAAGGCGTCATGATTGATCCACCCACACGACCTTCGCAGGCGACTTCGCCGTCTTCGGTGCTGCCGGAGGCAGCGGAGATTTCGGCGGTGACGTTTTCCGACGCTGCCGGAAGACAGGTTGCCAGGCCGTTCATCACCACGGCGCTGCTGCATGGACTACTGGTCGTGATGAGCCTGCTAATGGTCCTGCCGTTCACCTGGATGGTCTTGACCAGCCTGAAAAGCGCGGGGGAAGTCAACAGCCAGGATTGGCTGCCCAGCGCGTTCCATTGGGGCAACTACGCCGACGTGTTCGACAAGGACAATCCCAACCCCAACCAGCGCGGGGTCGATTTCGCGCGCTTCTACTGGAACAGCATCTATATCGCGTCGTGGGTGACGTTCCTCCAAGTCACGACCAGTGCCATGGCGGCGTTCAGCTTCGCCCGCCTGCAATGGCCCGGACGCGACAAGCTCTTCCTGGCCTATCTCTCGACCATGATGCTTCCCGGGCTGGTAATGATGATCCCGAACTTCCAGATCATGATCACGCTCGGATGGTACGACACCTTCCTCGGTTTGATCCTGCCCGGCGCCTTCAGCGCTTTCGGCACCTTTCTCTTACGCCAATTCATGCTCACAATCCCCTCGAGCATCGACGAGGCCGCCGAGATCGACGGGGCCAGCAAATTCCGGCTCTTCTGGGACATCATTCTTCCCTTAAGCCGTCCGGGCCTGATCACGCTGACGATCTTCACCTTCATGGGCAACTACAGCTCGTTCTTCTGGCCCCTGGTGATGCTCAAGAGCCAGAGCAAATACACCTTGCCCATTGGCCTGATGTTCTTCGACTCCACGCGCGGCCAAAGCACTCATCTGCTGATGGCGGCGGTGACCATGAGCGTCGTGCCCATGGTTCTGCTGTTCATCTTCCTGCAAAAATATCTGGTCAAGGGGATCCAGCTCGGAGCCGTCAAGGGCTAGGGCTTTGTCAACGTTTCGTTTTAGGATCAAGTGTTTGTTTGCGGGCCGCTTTCATTGGCGCAGTCGAGACAGTGAACCCTAATGTCTACAGTTGATAAAGCAGTAGTTTATTCTCGTCGCGCCAGAATGGCATTCAAGTAGCGCTCACCCGCCATGATCGCGCCGAGGCGGTCGGTCAGATCGGTCGGATCCAGCGTGATCCACTGGCGATACCCGGCTTCATCCAGCTTTTGCAACATAGATGCCCAGTCCGTGTCGCCGGCGCCGACTGCCGCGGGTTGGGTTCGGTGATCCGTTCCGCGCACGGCGTCACGGGCTTTGACGTGCCGCACCGCGTCGCCCCCGCGCGAAAGCATCTGATCCAGGTCCCACGGATCGCGCAGGACGGCGACGGGATCCAGGTCCAGCCCGAACCACGGACAGTTCACTCCGCGAAGGGCCGCGTCGATCGCCGCTAAACCGGAAAGCTCGCTCGAGACGGCAACGGTCACACTGTATCGGTCGGCGTAGCGACCGATCTGCTCGAGTCCGGCGCGGGTTTGCCCGGCGAACTCCGGATCGACCGCCGGCGGCGCGGCGGACGGGTGCCGAACGGCGGGCGGCGGTGACAAGACGGGAATCAAGATCGCCCCGGCCTGCTCGGGCGTAATCGCCGGCGCTGCCCGCCCGGGCGTTGGTCCGGCCGGCTCGGGGAGCAGGCCCAGTTGCAGACAGAGCAGCGGCGCCGCAAGCCCGGCGGCCGCCTCCAGAACTCGCTCGACTTGGCGGAGCATGCGGTCCAGATCACGCGCGCGACCCAGCGCCTCTCGCCCGAGGTCCAACCGAAGCCCGATCAGTTCCAGGTCAACCCCGCGAAGAACGCCGAGAAACTCACGCCGTCCGGAACGATCCAGCGACAGAACATCCAGCCCGCTCGAGCGGGAATCGAAAAGCAATCCCCGAAGTCCCGCCCGACGTGCCGTCGCGGCAGCCTGCCGAGGATCCTCGTGGATCGCGCCGGCGACGGCACCGATTTTCCAATCAAACTCGCCCATGGTCGTATGGTAATCGCCGCCGCCGCCATTGACACCGAGGCAGCTCGCTCATCGGTTCCCATTCGACCGGCAGTACGGATACGATCGCCGCTTGTGGGCAGGGTCACGACCATCACGCGCCTAGCACTCCGCAGCGGGCGATACTTTCTGGCGGCCAACCTCGCGATCATGGCGGGGGTGGCGACGGCGACGGCGGTATTGGTCGGGGCGCTGCTGGTGGGCGATTCGGTGCGCGGGAGTCTACGCGACCTGGCGGTGGCGCGGCTGGGGCCGGTCGATCATGCCCTGATCGCTAACCGCTTTTTCCCGGCGGATCTGGCGGCGCGGGTCGCGGCCGATCCGCGGTTCGGCCCGGACTTTTCCCGCTGCGCCGCGGCGTTGATTCTCCGCGGCGGCGCCCGCGTCGAGCCGGCCGGCGCGGTGGCGGGGGGTGCGCAAATTCTCGCCTCCGACGCTCTCGTGCCGATCGAGTCGGGCGCCGCGATGTTCAATCTGGCCTTGGCGATCGCGCTGGGGACAAATCCGCATACCCTTGGCTCATCCCCGGTCGATTTGCGGCTGAGTCTTCCGCAGCCGCAGGCATCGCCGCTGGATGCGCCCCTGGCCCGGCGAAGTCGCGCCGACACGCTGGCAGCGCTGCGGGTTCGCGGCGATCGGGTCGCGCCGGCAAGGTCCTTCGCGGGATCCTTTGATCTGACCCCCAGCCAGCGCCTCCCGCGAAACATCTGGGTGAATCTCGCGGATTTGCAGCGGGCTTTGGATGCGAGCGGGCGCATCAACACTTTGTTGGTCACCGCATCGACTGAAGCGCAAGCGGCGGAATTTGCCCAGCGCCTGGACGAAATTCTCCAGCGGGTAGCGACGCTCGACGATTATGGGCTTCGCATTCGTGCTGCTGGGGCGGAGGAGGCGGTCCTCGAGTCGTCATCCACCTATATCGCCCCGGCCGCCGAGCGGGCCGCCGAGCGGGTCGCCGCACGCATGGGCATCGCGCTGCGAAAAGTGTCGGTCTACCTGGCCGATCATCTCACGCACGAGGCGCTCGATCGCCCGCGGGCGATGCACTACGTGACCGTCGCCGGGATCAGTTCACTGCCCGACGGCGCCGTCGAGCGGCCGCTGGGAGACGATGAAATCGCGATCAATGAATGGGCGGCGAAAGACCTCAAGGCGACGGTCGGCGATTCGGTTCGCCTGTCCTACCAGGCGCGCCGGCCCAACGGAGATCTGGCGATGGAGACGGCGCCGCGGGCGTTTCGTGTGGCGAGAATTCTCCCGATGAGCGGCCTGGGTGCCGATCCATCGCTCACGCCGGACTATCCCGGCCTGACCGATGCCGATACGGTGGCCGACTGGAATCCGCCCCAGGGCATGTCCATCGATAAGTCGCTGGTGACGCAGCGCGACGAAGACTACTGGAACGCCTATCGCGCCGCCCCGCGTGCATTCGTCAGTCTGCCGACGGCACGAGCGCTTTGGGGCCGATCGTTCGGCGAATTGACGAGCCTGCGTGTTCCCGCCGATCGCGCCGGGGCCTTCGCCGCGGCGCTGCGCGACGAGATCGACCCGGCGGGGATGGGACTGCGCTTCGAGCCGATCCACGCTCGGCAGATCGCCGCCGCCGAAGCCGGCACCGATTTTTCCGAACTGTTCCTCGGGCTTAGCTTCTTCATTCTCGCCGGGGCCTTGATGCTCTCGGCGATGCTGGTGCGCCTTGGCGTTGAACGCCGGGCGAGGCAACTGGGGCTGCTGGCGGCGGTCGGATTCTCACCGAAACGGCTCCTCGCCGTCGCCCTGATCGAAGGATCGCTGCTGGCGCTGATCGGATCGATTCTCGGAATGGCCCTGGGCGTGGGATACACCGCGATGATGCTGCACGGGCTGCGAACCTGGTGGATCGGCGCTGTAGGAACCCGCGATCTGTCCCTGCATGTTTCGGCGGCCTCTGTTGCCGGAGGGTGGATCGCGGGGCTGCTGATCGCGCTGCTGGCGACGACATGGGGAGTCTGGCGCGTGGGCCGTGTACCGCCGGCCCGGCTGCTCAGCGGCGGATTCGCATTGCGCCGGGGCCCTCGCTCGCGCATTCGCGGCGCGGGAGCCGTTTCGAGCACGTGGATCGGGACGGCGTTGCTGATCTGCGGGCTGGCTCTCGCCGTGGCACCCGCGGCAGGTTTGTTGCCGCCGCAGGTCGCCGGCTTGTCGGCCGGGGCGGCGCTGCTGGCGGGGGGATTGATCCTCTACGCGCGATGGCTGAGTCGAATGCCGCGCCGGGGCGTCGCCACGTCAATCGAGTCGCTGGCGCTGCGAAATGCCGCCCGTCACCGCTCCCGCGCTGTGCTGACCACCGGTCTGGTGGCGTTCGCATCGTTCGTTCTGGTATTGGTCGCCTCGATGCGGCAAACGCCGGAACCCAATGCACCGGAACCCGGCGCTGGCGGGTATGACCTGATTCTCACCGCCGACATTCCGTTGCTCGGCGATCCCCGCACGCCCGAAGGCCGTGAGTTGCTGGGATTGGAAGATTCTCCGGCGCTGGACCGCTCCCGCTTGATGCCTCTTCGCACCTGGCGCGGCGACGATGCCAGTTGTCTGAACCTTACCCAGCCGCGGACGCCGACGATCGTCGCCGTCTCGAGCGATTTTGTGCATCGCGGGGGGTTCGCGTTCGCGGATGACGGCGGGGCCGAGTCGCCCTGGACGCTACTCGATCGGCCGGGTCCGACGCCCGACGACGTGCCGGTGATCGCCGACGCCGAGACCGCCGCTTACATTCTCAAGCTCTCGATCGGCCAGAGCATTGCGATCACGGACTCGCAGGGAACTTCGCGCCGGCTGCGGCTGGCGGCAACGCTCGAGCCGGGCATCTTTCAGGGGGTGCTGCTGATGGGTGAGCGCGATTTTCATCGCCTCTTCACCCTCGAGGCGGGCTTCGGGATGATGTTGATCGACACGGGCGGTTTGGATCCCAGCTCGGTGGCTCGCCGGCTCTCATCGGACCTCGACGATTACGCCGTCACGGTTGAATCCACGCACGAACGACTGCAAGCATATCGGCGGGTGGCCAATACGTACTTGTCGACGTTTCAGGCCCTGGGGTCGCTGGGGTTGCTGGTCGGAACGCTGGGGCTGCTTGCGGTGATGTTGCGAGGACTCTTCGAGCGCCGGGCGGAACTGGCTCTGCTGGCGGCGTTAGGATTCGCCCCGATCCGGCGGCAGCGATTGATCCTCGTGGAGAACGCGGCGTTGCTGGTGTTCGGGCTTGCGATCGGAACGCTCAGCGCTTTGGCCGGCGTGTTGCCGGCCCTGGCTTCGGGACGGGCGATCCATTTGGTGCCCGTGCTGGCGACGCTGGGCGGGATCCTCATCATCGGACTTGGACTGCTGGCCCTTGCCGCCCACTGGGCGACGTCGTTTTCACCCGCCGACCTGCGGGCCGAATGACGCCCGCCGCTCGGCGACTGCCTTGCAGCGCTGGGGATGGGTATAATCATCCAATCCAACAGGAGGTTGCGTGTCATATTTGCGAGTGCGAACGGCGTTTGTGGTTCTGGCGTTGGTCTTGAACGGCTCTTGGGCCGTGGCGCAGGCGACGCATCCGGCGACGGCGCCGGAACTGACGCCGACGCGGTTCATGCGGTTCGTCCCCGATGGTCGCGGGGGCGGGCAGCTTCAAACGGCGATCGTCACCTATCAGAATGACGCCGGGGTGAAAGTCCACCTGGTCGCGGCGGTCCATGTGGCCGATCATTCGTACTACCGCGATCTGAACAAGACGTTCGCCGGCTACGATGCGCTGCTGTATGAGCTGGTCAAGCCCAAGGACGTTGATCCGCCGGCGCCCGGGATGGGTGAGCGGTCGGGCGGTGGGGCGATCGGGTTCATGCAGGATATGATCAAGCAGGCGCTGGACCTGCGGCATCAGCTTGACGAGATTGACTACACGCCGTTGAACTTCATCCACGCCGACCTCGACGCCGAAGCTTTCCGTCGCAAGCAGGCCGAACGCGGCGAATCGCTGTGGGGGTTGATGCTCCAGCAACTGATGCGAGAGCTGACCAATCCCCAGGCCAACGCCAACGCGCCGGTGCTGGACATTCAGGAGCTTCTCGAAGCGCTGCAAAGCCCGGATCGGTCGCGCCGGCTGAAGATGGTGCTGGCCCCGCAGTTCGGAGAGATCGACGCCAGTGCCAACGGTTTGGCCGGTCCGGATGGGTCGGTCATCATCACCGAGCGGAACAAGGAGGCGATCAAGGTGTTTCGTCGTACTCTCGCCGCGGGCAAGCGCAATATCGGGATTTTCTATGGCGCGGCTCATCTGCCGGACATGGAAGAGCGCCTGGATTTGCTGGGATTCCGTCCGGTCTCGACCGAATGGCGCACCGCCTGGGACATGAGCGTCAAACCGGCCCGTCCGGCACCGCGGGAACAGCTTTAGGAGCAATTGGTGCCGGCGCGGCAGCGGATCCCTCGGTCAGCTCAAAACCCACAACCCCGCCAGCAGCAGGCCCGATTGAATGAGCAGCGCCCCGAGCGTGTTGAACATCCATCGTCGCGGACGATGGCGCTGCACCGGCGGCGCGGCGACGGCGCGATGGCGATGTTGCACCATGGCGATCAACAGGTTGGCCTGGAAACGACCCAATCCCCACCGCTCGGCCTGGGAAAGCAGTGTTCGCCGCCGGGAATATCGCAGCACACCGGCCTCGAGAGCATCGGCGACACATTGGGTGAAGCGGCCGGAAATATCGGCCTGCCCGGGTCCGGCGGCGGCATTCTGGTCCTGCGCTAATCGGCGTAAGGCCCGGTGCATCTTCTCCGGTTGATCCGCCAGCCTCGCGCGCACCCGACGGGCCGAGCGTCGATAGTCGCTCGTGGCGACGTGGCGGGGCGGTAGCGGGCGATCTACGATCACGAGTGGATTGTAGCTCGAATCGCTGTCCCGGGCTGGTGAAATTCTGGATTTCGCAACAGTCCGACGGCGCGGAGCGATCCTGAATTGCCGGAAATGCCGGTTCTGCGGTAGAGTCCGGAAGTTCTGGCGGCTGGGGTCGCCGATCGCATAATTTGTTCGTCCCGGATGTCATGAAATTTTTCAAACGTCTGCTGGTATTCGTCGCGGTTCTGCTGGTGGGGGCCATTCTCGCCGCCGCCGGGGCGTATTATCTGGCAAGCCGTGAGCCGGACTTCTATCGTCCGCACGCCTGGGCCGGCTCGCAGCTTCAGGATGCGGGCAATCGCGCCTCGCAGAAGCTCGCCGGGACGATGGACTGGATCGCCGCGGCGCAGGCGAGCGAGGTCCGATCGCGCCAGACCCCGGCGACGAGCACGAGCGCCGCGACCACGTTCACCGTTTCCTTCACGCAGGCGGAGATCAACGCATTTTTCCAACAATGGGAACAGGCCCGCAACTGGCGGCAGAAATATGACAAGTATCTTCAGGATCCGATGCTGGCCCTTCACCAGGGGCAGGTGATTTTCGCCGCTCGGATGCGCGGCTTGGACCAGGTGGCGAGCATGCGGTTGATGACGGTTCGCGGCGACCATGGGGCGGTGGCGTGGGAGATGTCGGGGCTGAAACTGGGCAAGCTGCCGATGCCCGACGCGGTGTGGAGCAAGCCGCGGGAGCAACTGCTTCAGTCGCTGCGAACGGCCCTGCCCGCCTTGCAGCGCAGCGCCCGCATCGACCCCGACGGCGGCGCCAACGCCCAGGCGGTGCAGGCGGCGATGACGCAGGCGGCCATCGGCTTGCTCGAAGGTCAAGCCACCGACGCGGTGTTGTTCCTGCCGACCAGCCTCGAGCACGGGCGGCCGGTCCCGGTGAAACTCGCTTCAGCCGAAGTGGCGGGCGATGAACTCAAGCTCGAGGTCCAGCCGCTGAATCCAGCCGAGCGCGGGAATCTGCTGGAGCGCATCCGCCGAGTGCCCCATGCGTCCGCCGCGACTGACGATCGTGCGGAATCCCGATAAGACGGGTATGATCGAAAGATCGTTTGCATCGGCGGTTTGGTAAGCAGTTTCCGCCGTGGTGTGAAGCGTTGAGGATTCATCAGTGACTGCCAAACTCGCGGACATCGCACGAGAGACTCGGACCAGCATCAGCACCGTTAGCCGCGTTCTGGCCGGGGGGCAGGCGGCGCAGCGCATCAGCGATTCGACCTGTCAGCGCGTCTTGGAATCGGCCACCCGGCTGGGATACCGACCGAACCTCGTCGCTCGAAGCCTGCGTACCCGCAAGAGCAACACGGTGGCACTGCTGGTCAGCGACATCGCCAACCCCTGGTTCGGCGCTATCGGCAGCCTGATCGAGCAGAGTCTGCACCGCCACGGATATTCGCTGATGCTCTGCAATTCCAACGAGGATTTGCAGACCGAGCTGGATTATCTGCGCCTGCTGCCGCAAAAGGGGATCGACGGGTTGATCCTCGTGACGCTGCTGCAAAGCCGCGAGGCGCTCGACGAACATCTGCCGCCGGGGTTGCCGCTGGTGATCCTGGATCGGGTGGTGCCCGGCGTCGATTGTTCCGTGACCACCGATCAGGACCAGATGGCCGGGCTGCTGTGCGACACCCTCGAGCGCGCCGGGGTCAAGCGGGTGGCTCTGGTGGCCGGCCCGGAGCAGGTCAGCACCCATCGCCGCCGCGCTGAAATCGTTCGCCGCCGATTCAAGATCGTCGCCCACCATGAAGGTCCGGCGCAGAAGGAAACCGGGCGACAGGCGTTCATCAAATTCCTGGCTGTCCATCCCGATGCGATCGTCTGCACCAACAACTTCCTCGGCCAGGGCGTCCTGGACTCGATCGCCCAGATCGATCGCCCGCCGATCATTGCCTGCTTCGACGAGATCCCGATGATGCACCTGCTTCCGGTCCCGATCGTATGCAGCATCCAGGACATCGCCATGCTCGCCGAAGCAAGTGTTACGCAGCTTCTGCCGCAGCTCCAGGGTCAGACGACCGTCCTCAAGCCGGTGCTCATCGAAGCGCGCGCCGTGACCAACCCCGCCTTGCAAAAGCGCAATTTCACCTGACCCAGCGCCGGCCCACCTGACCCCGCGCCGGCCCACGTGACCCAGCAATGGCCCACGTGACCCCACGCCGGCCCACGTGACCCCGCGCTGGCCCACGTGACCCCGCGCTGGTCCACCTGACCCCGCGCCGGCATCGCATCGACGGGCGAAAATTCTCAAGGGCGCTGCGCCGCTGACGCGCCCGGCCCGAGTCGGTATAATCGTTCCCATGACACATCGCGCTGCCCTGCCGATTTTGATTTGCGGATTGATCGCGTTCGCCGCTCCGGCGGGGGGCCAGCAGGTGAACCTGCCGTACCAGGTGCCCGACCGCGAAGGGAATATGTGGTACGTGCATCAGCAAGCGTATCTCCAGCAGCAGGGAAACATGCCGGTCTACGGGCAGGCGGGGATGCTTCAGATCAACAACGCCAACGTGCAATCGCGCACCCAGAACGGCAAGCTCGATCCGGTGACCGGTGAGCTGATCCTCGAGAACATGGCCGCGCCCAACGGGCTGAAGCTCAGCCGGCGATTTCTGTTCAACAAGGACGACAACTACGTTCGCGTGATCGACATCATTTCCAATCCGACCGCCAAGGATGTCACGGCGCAGCTGTCGCTGGTGTCGAACTCGAACTACGGCATGCAAAGTGGCCAGGTCATCGCCGATCCGCGGAAAAAGTCGCAGAACTATGCGTTTGTAGGACTCACCGGCAACAACAACCGCGCGATGGTCGAATTGTTCAACGGCCTGGGGACGAAGAATCCGCTGACGATCGACTACAACCAGGGAAACAACCAGGTCCGCGCCACCATGCCGCTGTCGGTTCCGGCGGGTAAGGAAGTGGCGATCATGCACGTCCACATGCCGGCGGCGAGCGTGGACGCGGGGACCGAGTGGATCAAGAAGGTCAAGGACGCCCAGTTGATCAAGAATGTCCCGGCGGCGATCCGGCGAATTCTGCTCAACTTCGGATCGTCAACCTCCTGGTTCGGCGACACCGAGCTGCTCCGCGGCGATGTTTTCGACGTTGTCGAGCTGCGCAGCGGCGATCAATTCCGCGGAACCATCAAGGCCGATTCGTTCAAGCTCCAGACCTTCTACGGTCCGATTGAACTGCCGGCGCAGAAGGTGCTGGGGGTCCTGAACGTCGGGGCGGTGCGGCCGCGGCAACTGCTCGTGACCGCCGACGCCGATGTGTTCGGCGGCGTCATCCAGCTCGAGAAACTGCCGCTGGAACTGTCCGACGGGCAGACCGTCGAGATCCCCATGGGACAGATTTCCCGCATCGGTTTTCGCAAGCGCCCCGGCGAACCGGACGAGCTGACGCAGACCCATCCGTTCATCCGCATGCGCAGCGGCGAGCGGATCGCCATCAAGCCGCCGACGAAGGACATCGTTCTTCACACCCGCTACGGGATACTGAATCTCAAGCCCGAGTCGGTCGCGGCGGTGGTCTTCCAAAATGAGGAACACGCCGGGCATGAGGTGCATCTGACCGAAGGCAGCCGCCTGATCGGGCTGGTGGATGCCACGACGATGGAGTTCGCCCTGGCTGGATCGGAGCAGGTGATCAAGTTCCCGACCTCCAGCGCGGCGAGGCTGCAATTGAAATTGGAAGGTGATGAAGGCTCGCCGGCACCCGATCCGCAAAGCCCGACGTTGCGATTGAACAACGATGAACTGATGGTCGGCGCGCTGGAAGGCAAGCTGCGTCTGGACACGGCGTTCACGACCCTGAGCCTCGACGCCGGCAGCATTAAATCGCTGGAGCGTCGGCCCGAAGCGCCGCAGGATTTGAAGGTGACGTTGTGGGATGAAACGTCGTTCCAGGGGATGCTCGACGACCAGATGCTGTCGTGCAAGCTGCTGAGCGGCCCGACCGTCAGCGTACCGGTGTCGCTGCTGCAAGAGTATCTCCAACCACTGCCCAAGCCCTCGAGCGGGATGACCGAGAAGATCAAGGCGCTGGTGGCCGAACTCGACGCCGATGACTGGCAGCGCCGCCAGCGGGCCCAGGAAGACCTGGTATCAATCGGCGAAGCCGTCATCCCCGTCCTTAAGGAGATTCGCGCCACCCAGCCACCCGAGGCGCAGGAGCGCATCGACCAGGTGCTCGAGGCCGTGAAAAAGTCGGTCAAGTGACCGATCCGCCGGCGGCGGGATTTTTCCCGAAACTTTTTCCCGGCCGCCGCGTCGAATCGCCCGGGGGGTTATTCATTCGAGGAGTTCGTCCATGCGCAACGTGACTCGATCGCTGGCCGTGTTCGTTCTGGCCTTGGGCACGGGATTCGGTCCCGCTTCCCGGGCGCTGGCCCAACTCAAGGAGCAACCCGTGCCTCAAGCTCTCCCCCAGGAAGCGACCGCCGTGCCCGTGAAGATCGTGGTGCTGTATTCCAGCGGCGTCGGATTTTTTGAGCATCACGGCAAGGTCAATGGCAACGCTTCGACTGAGCTGCGCTTCAAAACCGGGCAGATCAACGACATTCTCAAGAGCCTGGTGATCGAAGACACCGCCAAAGGTTCCGGCGCCGCGACAGTGACCTACCCGTCGCAGGATCCGCTGGAAAAGACCCTCAAGAGCTTCCAAATCGACATCACCGACAATCCCTCCCTCCCCCAGTTGCTCAACCAACTGCGCGGGGCGCGGGTCACGTTGAGCATCACCGTCGAGGCCGAGCCGATCACCGCCACCGTGCTGGGCGTCGAGCAGCGCCTGCGTCCCGGCGGCAAAGACGAGAAGCCGATCGAGGTCTGGTTCCTCAATCTGCTCACCGATGCGGGGCTGGTTCGCTCGATCGAACTGGACTCGATGCGAGACATGCGGATTCTCGATCCGCAACTGCGTGAAGAGCTGTCCAAGGCGCTGGCGGCGCTGGCCCAAGCCCGCGACCAGGACAAAAAGCCGGTCGTGATCCAGTTTCGCGGCGACGCCGAGCGGGCCGTGAAGATCGGCTACGTCGTCGAAACGCCCATCTGGAAAACCAGCTACCGGCTGATCATGGGGGTCGATGACAAGGATAAATCGCTGCTGCACGGCTGGGCGATCGTGGAAAATCAGACCGATTCGGATTGGAACAACGTGCAGTTGTCGCTGGTGAGCGGCCGCCCGATCAGCTTCATTCAGGACCTCTATCAGCCCCTGTATATCCCTCGTCCGGTGGTCACGCCGGAGCTGTATGCGAGCTTGCGGCCGCAGGAGTATTCCGGCGGGATGGCACCGATGCAGAGGCCGGTGCCCCCCGCGGCGCCGTCGGCACCGGCGCGGGCAAGCATGATGAAATCCGCACGGGGTCGCGTCCTCAATGGATCGGCCGAGGCCGCCAAGGACAGTTTAAGCAATGCCGAGCACGAACTCATGGTAAGGGGTGGAGAAGCCACGAGAATGGAAATGGGCGCTTCGGCGCAGTCGATCGCATCGGGCGCGAAACTGGGTGAGCTTTTCGAGTACACGGTTCCCGGCGTATCGCTCACCCGGCAGCGATCGGCGATGTTGCCGATCATCGCCGAGCCGATCGCCGTCGAGCGCGTGAGCATCTACAACGCCTCGGTTCTCCCGCGAAATCCGCTTTATGGGGCGAGGGTCAAGAACACCACCGACAAGCACCTGCTTCAAGGGCCGGTGACCGTCTACGACGCCAACGCCTACGCCGGGGATGCGCGGATCGAGAATATCCCGCCCGGACAGGAGCGATTGCTCAGCTACGGGATCGACCTCGAGGTGCTGGTCGATGCCACGAAGAACACGCGCTCGGATGTCGTGACCGCCGGGCGGATCGTTAAGGGGATCCTGCACATCACGCGCAAGCACGTGTTCGCCCAGGACTATCTCATCGCCAACAATGCGGCCAAGCCGAAAACGATCATCATCGAGCAGGCGCGTTTGGAAGGATGGAAGCTGACCAAGCCTGAAAAGCCTTCCGAAACGACCGAGGAAGTGATTCGTTTCCGCCAACCGGTCAAGGCGGCCGAAAGCGTGAAGCTGACGGTCGAGCAGGAGCGCGTGGACTCGCAGGCCATCGCCATCCTGCCGATGGATTTAGGGCAGATCCAGCTTTACGCCCGTACCGGTGAGATTCCCGACGATGTCCGGGCAGTCCTGAGCCGGGCGGCCGAACTGAAACAGGCGATGGTCGAAACTCAGCGGCAGATTCAGCAGCGGGAAAAGCAGGTCCAGGAGATCACCGCCGACCAGCAGCGCATCCGCGAGAACATGAAGGCGGTGGATCGCACGGCCAAGTATTACACGCGCCTGCTGACGGACCTGAACGACCAGGAGACCACGCTGTCCAACCTTCGCGGGGAAATCCGCGACTTGCAGCAGAAACTCGCAGCCCAGCAGGAGGAACTCGAGCGATTCCTTTCCACTGCCTCGGTCAGCTGATCGTTCGAGGGAATTTGAAACGCGAAGGCGCGAAGGGGCGAAGGGAAGGGAAAAACCTTCGCGTCTTCGCGTCTTCGCGTTTAATCTTCCCCCCGATGCGAAAGGGGTAAAAACGCGAAGAGGAACGTTGGGCCGCGGCCTAGAGCGTCCGCAGATGGAATCCGCCATCCACATCGATGACTTGGCCGGTGCTGAACGGCAGCAGATCGCGGGCGATGGCCACCACCGCGCGGGCGATGTCGTCCGGGCGGCCCCAGCGCCGGATGGGGGTGATGCCGTCCTCCAGGATCAGCTTGTCGTATTTCGCTTTCACCGGGCCGGTCATGTCGGTTTCGATGATCCCCGGACGGATTTCGTACACGTTGATTCCATGCTCGGCCAGGCGGGCGGCGAACAGGCGGGTCATCATGCTAAGGCCGGCTTTGGCCAGGCAATAATCTCCGCGATTGACGCTGGCGGCGTAGGCGCTGATCGAACTGATAGTGATGATCTTGGCCCCGGCGCCGCCGCCCGGCTGGGCGAGCATCTTTTTCGCCACTTGCTGGGTGAGAAAATACGGCCCCTTGAGGTTGATATTGATCAGCCGATCAAAACTTTCCTCTCCGGCATCGAGCAGGTCGGCGCGAACGCTGGGGGCCACGCCGGCGTTGTTGACCAGCAGGTCGATCCGCCCGAATTCTCGGATCGTCTCGTCCACCAACGCCGCGCGGTCGGCAGCCGATGAGATGTCCGCCTTGACGACGACGGCCCGCGCTCCGCTCGAGCCCGACTCGATCGTGCGCTTGACCTCTTCGGCGGCCGATGCGTTGGACGCATAGTTGACGACCACATTGAACCCCTCGTTGCCCAGCCCCAGCGCGATCCCGCGCCCGATGCCGCGCGAACCGCCGGTGACGATCGCCGTTTTTCGTTGATTCATAACCCGGGGATATACCCGCTTCGCCTGTCCGCTGTCGAGCGCGGGATACGCGGCGAAGGGCCTGCCGGTGAAGCCCTCCCAGAGCGGATCGGCCGCATCGTGAGCAAGCTCGTCTCCTTCTCGGATTGGAACCGCCGATGAACGCCGATGCACGCCGATGCCAAGCAAAATCGCTCACGACGGCACGAAGTAAGCGATTTTCGGTCGCCCGCCCGCGCGGACCGCTCGGCATCGGCGCCGCGGAGCCGCGCACGAAGTAAGCGATTTCCGGTCTCACTCCCGCGCAATCCGCTCGCCTAGGGAAGACGGCCTGAGAACGTATTCTAATTATCCCCGTGTTCACCCCGTTCGCCCTGCGTGTTGCCGTGCATCGGCTTTGTTTGGGGGACGGAGGACGGCATGTCCGCGTTCGCGGCGCGGCGAAGGTGGGGGCACATCTGTCCTTTGGGTTGCTGGTCATTGCCGCCGAACAACTCCTTACGATGCCGTGCTGACGTGATGATGCAGGATTCCCGTATGTGCCCCGA
>JBBQNJ010000086.1:0-19701 GCA_038329845.1 Tepidisphaerales bacterium
TCGCTCTGGGCCTCTCGCTGGCGCTTCGGGCTAACACGATGCGATCACCGCCGCTTCGCTCTGGTCCCCTCGCTGGCGCTTCGGGCTAACATGATGCGGTCACCGCCGCTTCGCTCTGGTCCTCTCGCTGGCGCTTCGGGCTAACATGATGCGGTCACCGCCGCTTCGCTCTGGTCCCCTCTAACATGATGCGTTCACCGCCGTTTCGCTCTGGTCCTCTCGCTGGCGCTTCGGGCTAACACGATGCGGTCACCGCCGCTTGGCCGCTAGGATCTTGCACGCAGCGCCAGGATCAATTCGACTTCGCCCTTGGGGCGATCGGTGGCTTGGGCGATGTCCTGGGCACAGCGGCCATCGTCCGCGAGGCGATAGATTTCCGCGTGACGTTCATCGGGCTCGGGATCGGTTCGCGCCAGACGCATCGGCGGTCGGAACGCCGGGCGGCCGTCCGCGTTCGCCGTCAAGGCCTTTAATTCGGCGATTTTTTCATCGGCTTCGTGGATCAACTGCTCGAGCTTCGCCGCTCGGGTGTCTAGCTGGGCGCTGATCTGGCGGGCCATCGCCGACAGCTCGACGAGCAACAGGTTCATCTGGCTCTCGACCTGGCGCTGACGGGCGAGGTTGCTGCCGAAGAGGGGCTGTCGTTTGTCCAGCGGATCTTTCTTGCGGAAGGCGGGGCGAAACAGCGTGTACGCGATGGTCAGCCCGCCCAGGGCGATGAGCAGCCACTTGCCGGTGTCATCGCCGAGCATGGATTGGCCCGAGGCGATCGAGGCGGAAATGACCCATTCAGCGTCCATGCCGGCGCTTACTATCCCCGATCCAAGGCCATGAATCAACCACCCGCCGGCGCCGGTAGCGGACCATCGGGCGGGCCGGAAGGATGGGGGGGGATGGGCGCATCGAGAAAAAGCCGGACAATGGGATGATGCGTCCGAAGCGAATCGCCGCCGTCACCGTTTACTGCTCCTCGAGCAGCCGGATTCTGCGAGTTCATTTTGATGCGGCGGCGGAACTGGGCCAGGCGATCGCGCGAGAGGGTTGGACGCTGGTCTACGGCGGGAACCTTGTCGGGCTGATGGCGACGCTGGCCGATTCAGCGCGCGGGGCCGGCGGGAGAGTGATCGGGATCACGCCGCAATTGATGGTGGACAAGGGAATCTGCGATCGGCAGTGCGTGGAACTTCTGGTAACGGCGGACATGCGGCAAAGAAAGGCGTTAATGGAACAGCGCGGGGATGCGTTTATCGCCATGCCGGGGGGACTGGGAACGCTGGAGGAGATTTTTGAGATCATTGTCGGCCGCCAGCTCGGCTTCCATGACAAGCCGATCGTGATCCTGAACGTGGCGGGATATTATGACCCGTTGCTGGCGATGCTCGAACATGGGATCGAACAGTACTTCATCAAGGCTCGAGCCCGAGAGCTGTATTTCGTGGCCGACGGTGCCGCCGCGGCGATCGGCTATCTTCGAGCGCAGCAGGGAGAGGGGGAGGGAGAGGGAGAGGGGGAGCGGGACTGACAAGGCGACAACACGACGAGACGGGAAATTATCCCGCTCGCGGCCTTCGGCGAGACACCCACAATGACTCGGAGTGAGCGGCGAAAATCCGACTGCGGTTGGAGCGAAAATCCGACTCACGCGGCGGAGAAGACCCGAAAAGCAAATTCTCTCGCAACGACGCCACGAAATACGGAAAAAACCTACCCTTTGTCTTCCGTTGCGTCGTTATGCCGTGGCGAGAGAATCCTCTTTTGTCATACCACTCGCGACGTTCAGCGACCCCCACTCTCACTCGGAACCTGCGGGGTATCCCGTGTCTCACGAAGCGAATTGTCTCAATAGTGCCGGCAAGCGGTATAAGAACGCGGAGACCCCACAGACCGGCAAATTGGTGGGGATAAACCCCACCCTGCGGGGCTGCCCTCCATCGCCTATTTCTCGACCGTCGTCCGGATATTCCAATTTCCCCGGTATGCCCCATTGGCGTCGCGACTGATGTCCGGGCGCCAGCCGTAGCGGTCCTCGGGGACCATCCAGCCGTAGGCCAGGTTGTGGAACGCCGGGCCGGATTGATAGACCAGCCGCGTGCGGTTGGGCTGCCACTCGACATGCCCGTCGGCGAAGAGGAAATTGGCCCCGCCCATGTGGCGATCAAAGTCCCAATGCGGCGGGCCATCCCCTGGCTCGGGCAATCCGCCGCGAACAAAGACTCGCTCGCCTTCGGTTCGGATTTCCACCATCAGCACTTTCGAGCTGGTGTTGCGGATTCGGGAATACTTGCTGAACTTCGGCAGTGTTTCGGGCGTGGTGTACTTGCTCCCCGGGCTGCCCCACAGGCAGGTTCCTCCGGTGGTGCCCGAGCCGTTGGGTCCATCGCTTGGCTGGGGCACGGCGTAACAGGCTCCCTCGACCCGCCCCGGTGCCGGGACCGTCGCCCGCCACCACAACGCCCGCGCCGCCGGGCAAGCGTACTTCAACTGGACCCAGACGGTCTTGCCGTAGGCCGTGCCCGAAACGAACGAACTGCCTTCGTTGTAATAGGCGAACTCCTTGGGATGCTTGATCAACCCGGCATCGGCGATCATGTCGCTCCAGATAATGCTTCCGCTTCCGAATTGTCCGCTGACGCCGCTCCAGGTGG
Organism: Tepidisphaerales bacterium; assembly: GCA_038329845.1. Taxonomy (GTDB): domain Bacteria; phylum Planctomycetota; class Phycisphaerae; order Tepidisphaerales; family Tepidisphaeraceae; genus JBBQNJ01. The sequence continues at coordinate 2,646 of JBBQNJ010000086.1, forward strand.
GCACCGGCAGCGCCCCGCCCTGGGCATTGACGTACATCAGAAGCGTCAACCCGATCTGGCGCATGCTCGAGGCACACTGCACGGACTGCGCCGATTGCCGCGCCTTGTTCAGCGCTGGCAGCAGGATCGCCACCAAAATGGCGATAATCCCGATCACGACAAGCAATTCCACCAAGGTAAACGCTCTATACTTCTTCATCGTCACACCTCTTCGATTTGCAGGCGGGGTTCATCTCCACCGCCGCTCGAGCGCCAATATCGATGGGGATGAACCCCACCCTACGGGTCCACGACTGGGAAGCCCAAACGAAAAACCAAGAACACTTCAACACGCCTCTTCCTTCCCTCTGTGCCTTCGCGCCACCGTGCCTTCTGTCTCTGGCCCCCTCTTCATTCCCCCACCCTCAGCAATCCCGGCCCGCGGCCGGGACGGGCAACGTCTTTCTCGGTTACGGGCTTTGCCGAATCATCGTCGCCGTCGAGCTGCACCGGATACGCTTCGCCATGCAATAGGTAGGCCCCACTGAAGGCGCTGCCTGGCGCGACGTCGAATAGCGGCGACTTAGCCGGGCCTTCCCAGCGCGCCGCGCGGTAGTAGAACCCGCCCAGCAATTCCGATCGACCGTTGTCCGTCGTCTTGATGGCGATGGTTTTGCCCTCGGTCTTGTGCCCGAACACCCACAGCGATCCGCCGTGGTTTTCCAGCCACGGGTCGAACATCCATTCGGTGTTGATCTGGCGCATCCATGCCCGCTGAGGATGCATAATTCGCAGCGGCTTGCTGGTCACGTCCTCGATGAATAGCGTGCCAGTTCCCCTCGGTGTGTTGCGATAGCCGTCCTTGAGATCGCAATGGCGCACGACCAGGGTCTTACTCGAATCATGTTCCAGCAAACCTTGCAGGCGCAGGTGTTCGAGTTCCACCGAGTCGCCGTCGCCGCCCTCGAAGCGCACCATCGGCGAGAACTTGCCGACCGCGTTGATCTGTGCCCCCATGCCGATGATCTTGCGGATCGCGCCACGCACGATGATCGTGCGGCTGACGAAATAGACGCCGTTGGGCAGATAGACTACTTCATGCCCCGAGTCGATCGCGGCCTGAATGCCATCCGTGTCGTCCTTGCCGGGCTTGGCGTCCTCCCAGACCCGTGACAACGCAGCACCGTGCGCCAGGACGCTGGTCCATTTCGACAGGTCCGATGAATCGAATCGCGGCGCCTCTTCGATCGGAAGATTCAGCGACTTGGCCGTATCGGTTCGCCGCGTCACTACGCGATTGGCGTATTCGTCGATCCGCCCGCCCGGCGGCGGCGCCATCTGGACCATCGGCTCGGTGCGCCGATCCTTGATCGCGTAACCATACCCTCGCACCGCGACGTTGCGCACAAAGAGCATCCCCTCGGCCGCGATGGCGCCGGCGCCGGCATCGCCGCCGAGAAGTTGCGAATCCAGCAGCACCAACCCGGATTTCGTCCCCTCGCAGGAGATCGCCGTGACCCGGTTGTCGCTATGCAGTTGGCGAAGATTCAACAGGTTGTCGCGGACCTTGATGCCCGCGACTCGCTGGCCGGTGAGCGTGATCCATTCGCAGGTCATGCTGTATTCATCGCCGAAGATCGTCATGCCGTAATCGAACCCGCGAACTTCGACGCGCTGGATCAGTCCCGGCCCCGGCGCGAATCGCTCCATCCCGATCCCGGCGTATCCCGAACCGTTGGCGGCGTGGATCAGCACATCGGTGATGGCACCGCGATTGTTCACCATGTAGTCGATGCCCATGGCGCCGGCGTTGCCGGCGCCGGCATCGATTGTGAGGTTCGAGATGTAATGCCGAAACGCCCGGTTGCCGGCCCCGACGGCGTTCTGCTTGGGATTTTCGGCCTCCGAGCCGGTCATGATCATGCCGCGCGGCTTCGAGCGATCGTCAAATCCGCGGGCACGGTCCGCCAGCCGCAGCACCACCCCGTCGCGGCTCTGCCCGATCAGGTTCATCCCCGCACGCCAGCCATTCCACTTGTCGCTCTTTCCCTCGACGGGTTTGCTCTTGCTATAGATCGTGTCCGACAGCAGGTACACACCATTGGGAAAGTAAACGAACCGCGGCGCGCCGTAGCGGATGCTGTGATCCAGCGCATACGAGACGGCGGCCTGAATCGCGTTGGTATCATCGGTCTTCCCATCGCCGACGGCCCCATGATCGCGCACATTGACGACCCCGGCATCGTCGGGAAATTGCACCTCCGCGGCCCAGGCACTCTGCCCCGCCGCCAGGATCAGCAACCCGAAAAATAATGACGAAAGGGTTTTCATGGGATTGGGTTCAATCGCCGCCCATGCCCCCCCGACTGCGGGCAGGGGCGTGAGGTTACGCTTTAAGAAAGCCTCCCGATGGATACGCTCCACCGGGAGGCTGAAGTTTCAAACAAATCAGGCAGTCCGGCGTCGGCGCAAGGCCAGCAAACCGGTGGCCGCCAGCAGCCCCATGGACGCCGGCTCGGGGATCGCCAAGGTGATGACCGAATTGCTTCCGGTTCCGTAGTCGATGCTGTAGCCGGCACCCAGCCCGTTCACCGTCCCGAACGTCCCGGTTCGCGTCCCACTGTAGCTGGTGATGACATAGCTGCTGCCGTCGAATGCCCCACCGAGCGAGAGCAGATCGAGCGTGGAGCCGGCATTCAGGTTCAGGTCGCCGAGGATATCCACGCGATCGGCGCTGGAGGCGGCGCCAACATCCACCCGCAGGACGCTGTTGGCGTTCAGGTTGACCGTGGTGGCGACGCCGAGGCTGCCCAAGGTCAGGTCGGTCGTGTCCGTGTTGTCTTCCCCGGGCCAAAGAATTGCTTGGGCGGTGGCGCCCGAGCCGGTGAAATTGAACGTCTTGGCGCTATCGGCCAGGACGACCAACCCCGATCCTCCCAGTTGGCCATTGCCGCTCCCGCTGGACTGGGAATTGACCGCATAATTGCCCCCTCCAATGTGCGAGCCATTGATCGTGAACACCCCGTTGTTAATCGTGGTGGTTCCCGAATAGGTGCTGGCACTGGTGGAGGTGAACACCTGATCGATGCCACTGGTCGCGGCGTTGGTTCGACCGTTGATGACGTTGAGATTCCCGGTGATCGAGCCGGCGAAGGTCGCCGAGCCGCCTCCTCCGTAACCGAAATGCAGCGTCTTGGTGGTTCCCGTGGAATTGGTGACCACGGCCAATGAACTCGATCCGACCACCTTGAACGCGCCGTTCCCCGTTCCCACACTGTTCTGATAGTCCACCGTCCCGCCATTCAGTTGCAGCGGGCCGGGGTTGTTGGCGCTCGCGGTCAGGATCAACTTGCCGGCACCGTTCTTGGTCAAGGTTCGGCTGGTGCCGCCGTAATCGAAGGTGGTGAAGGTGATGGACGTGGACGTGCTCTGCACGTCGAACGTCTTGTTGTTGAAGCGAAAGCTGTTGCTGATCGTGTGGTTGCTGGCGCTGGCACTGCCCTCGACGGTGACGGCCCCGTAGATTTCGCTGTTGCTCACGTTGCCGGACAACGTGTAATTCGCTCCGGCGGTGCTGAGAAACTTCAGCGTCCCAAAGGTGGTGGATGGAGAGTTGGTGACCGCATACGTGGCGGCCGCGCCGAATTCGAGCGCGTTTCCGCTCGCAGGCGCACTGTCGCCGACCCAGTTCAAACCGTCGGTCCAAACGCCGCTCTCGCTACCGTCCCAAACCACGGCGGCGTGGGTAAAGGCGGCGGATGCGGCCAAGGCCAAAGCGGCCGTTCCGATGGTGAGGATGTGATTTCTTCGCATGTTCGTTGCCTCCGATAAAAGGATTCCGCACTTCCGTTCCCGCCGCCGAACGCCGACTGGCGGAATAAACGTTGCCGGGGTCGCCCGGTTCATCCGTTCGTCATCAACTATTGTTCCGTTCAACCATTCTTCAATCTCAGGTCCATCCCCACCACTCGAGAGCCAAAATCGGTAAGAATGAACTCCACCCTACAGCTTCAACTCCGCACACGTCTGTCCCGGCTCGAAATCGAACGCCACCGTCTTCGGCGGCAGCGACGTGCCCGGGGAACGCACCTTTTCCATCAACATCCGCATCGCCTCAGCGCCGACCTGTTGCTCCGGTGACAACGCCGTGGTGATGATCCGCCCGATCGTGTCCATCGCCTTCGGCTCGAATGTCGCTATCGACAGATCCCGCGGAATCTCCAATCCCAGGCTCACCGCCGCGATATTCACAAATGCCACGTTGGATCCGCTGTACGCGATGACGGCGGTGGGACGATCCTCGGCCTCGAGCATCGTCCGCAGCAAACGCACGCGGTCCTCGGCGAGGCTGTCGCCACGGGTCCGGATGAACTGCGGCGTCAACCCCGCCTGCCGCATCGCCCGCTCGTAACCGGCGGCACGATCCACGGCACTGTAATGCAGCGAGTCCGACGGCTCGCTCCACCAGTGGGAAATATCTACGTACGCAATCCGCTTGTGTCCCAACTCAAGCACATATTCGGTGAGCGTGACGCCGACGGCCAGATCGTCGGGATGGACGCAATCGGTGTCGTGACGCGAGTTGATCCAGACGCTGGGGATGCGGTTGCCCCGGATAACTTCCACAAGCGTCGAGGGGATCAGGTGGGTGTAGTTGATGAGCAGGCCATCGCTGTGGGCTTGCCGCAGGCATCCCGGCACCCCCCAGGTGGCGATCAGGTCGTCGTCCGGCAGCATCGACACCTGAAGCTGCATCCTCGCAGCGATCAGTTCATCCTGGATCCCGCGCAACAGCCCCGGCGACAACGTGCTTCGTCCGGCGGCGGTACCCAGCAGCAGCGAAATCACTCCGAACCGCCCGCTGACCGTCGCCCGCGCCGCCGCGTTGGGCAGATAATCCAGCTCCCGGGCCATGTCGAGAACCCGCTGCCGCGTCTCGGGCGAAACTCGACCCTTCCCATTGAGCGCAAGGCTCACGGTGGGATAACTCATCCCAATCCGCCGGGCGATTTCTTTGATGGTAGCAGCCATATCAGATCAAACGTTTTGTCATTTTACCCTGATTCGTATCGCCGTCAAGAAAAAATCGCGTCCGCTGCCGAAAAATCCAGTTGATCTCCGACCCCAAGAGTCCGATTCGCTCCCACCCCTACTGCGTCACATCCACACGATCGGCGTAGGTTGGGCGGATCGGGCTGCCGCGGACGGTCAACCAGGTCTCACGCTGCCATTCGACATGGCCGTCCAGGAACAGGTAGTTCGAGCCTTTATTGTGCTGCGACACCCGCCACTGGTGGTCCTTTTCGTACTGGTTGCCGTCGGTGGTCCAGGTATTGGCCTCCATCATGATCAGCCGGTCGCTGGGGAATTTCGCCTGCGTGATTTTTCGCCAGGTGAATTTGTTCCATCGCGGCGGCGGATAGCCCCCCGTCCCGCCGACATAGCCTCCGCCCCAGATGCTCTTGTCGGCCAGGATCGTCACCGCATAGGTCCAAGTCGCGTCATTCGTCGGACAGTACAGTCTGGCATTGAGATGATTGCTTCGGCTGACGTTTTCGGGGAAATCGATCAGCCCCTTGCGCTGGAGGAAGTTCATCCACAGGAGCCCTTCCTCCCCGGGCTGGGGCGAGCCGAAATCGGCTTTCCGCAGCGGGAACGCCCCCTTGGCGTCATTGGCATAGGCCAGGCACAGCATCCCCACCTGGCGAAGGTTGCTGGCGCACTGCACCGACTGCGCCGCCGCCCGCGCTTTGTTCAGCGCCGGTAGAAGCATCGCAATCAACAGAGCGATGATCGCAATAACGAGCAGCAACTCTACCAACGTGAATCCCCGGTGATTTCGCATCTGAGTACCTCGGTATTCTACACACCGCCAATTATTTGATGATAACACGTTTTTTCATAAAGGCAATCAGATTTTCCCATATGCCTCCTGCCGACCGGGTTGGAAAACATTCTCTCGCAACGACGCTACGACGCAATGGAAAGGCCCCCAATCGGCTCGTGGCGTCGTTGCGCCGTGGCGTGAGATTATTCTGTTAATCGCTACCCGACTTGCAGGCCTCGTCATGGATAGTCCGTGACGGACCCGACAAAAAAGGATTTTCAAGCGGGGCGAGGCCAGAGAGAGAGAGGTTGAGGGATCAGCTACCCGCCAGAGAGTGGACCAAGTGGCGCATGTCGCCGATCTGGGTGATGCGAAGGCCGAAATTCTCGCCTACTTTCACGGCTTCGCCGGTCCCGATGGATTTGTTGTTGATCATCAGGTCCAGCGGCTCGTTGTTGCTCTTGGCGAACTCGATGATCGCGCCGATCCCCAAACGCGTGACCTCCGACAAGGTCAGCCGACGCTCGGCGAGCTTGACGATCACCGGAACGTGCAGCCGGAGAATCCGCTGCAACTCCGTCGAGGCCGACGGCGCGGGTCGGGCAGGCTTAGGCTCGGCATGCAATACGGGCACGGCGATGGATATCCTCGAAAAGAGGGATCGAGCGAAGACTCCCTCAGTATTATCGGCACAACCGCCCGGGCGAATCCACCCGCCGGGTCGGGATCACCCCGGGCTTTGCGTAAGCACCCGCCGCGCTCAGCTCTTATGGTGCGGGCTTCCAGCCTGCAGGCTTCCAAGCAGGCAGGATGCCTGCACCACAACGGATCAGTTCATTCCCGGCCGGCGGCGGCGCGGCATTCCCATGGGGTTTTGCAGGAATCGCTTGTGGCATATCGGGCACAGGCGATATTCGAACCGCTTGAAAACTTGGTCATTCATCTCCTCGGCACTCAGATGCTTCAACTGCTCGATCAAGGCGCGATAGGTCTCGGCGGAGTTGCCCGGATCATCGCTGCTCATCTCCGGGACGGTCGGGTCGGCCATGACATCGATGCGCACGATGTATGAATCATGAATCGACAGGTCGATCCCGCAGACGTGACAGAGCACCTGTTCGGCCATGGCCGACATCTTACCGCCGCGGCGGATCAGCGCGACCGGGCGACGAAAAAATGATCAGCTCGCGCCCAAAACCCCTTGGCGAGCGACGGCAACGGTTGCTACCATTATTCAATGCCGCCGACGCCGAGAAAGACCCCTCTCAAGACGATCGAGCAGGTCGTCGAGGAACTCGGTCTGTATCCGCTCGAGGCATTCGAGTTTGTCCACCGGGGGTTGCGCCACGCGGTGACGACGGTGCATGGCGAGCAGCCGTCGCAAGGACAGGATCCGCCGCGAGCCGCCGCATCCGCCGGTTCCGCGGCCCGGGCGCCGGGTGCGCAGGCCCCGGCGCCCGATTCCCACCACGTCAGCGGGCAGCAGCTCTGCCTGGCGTTGCGTGATCTGGCGTTGTCGCAATGGGGCTACCTGGCCCGCACGGTTCTTCGACGCTGGAACATCACCAGCACCTACGATTTCGGACGCATCGTCTTCGCGCTGGTGGACAACGGCTTGATGTCCACTTCCCAGCAAGACACGATCGACGATTTCCGCGGCGTGTACGACTTCAACACCGCTTTCGAGACCGACTACCGTATCCAATGCCGACCATGAAATCCGCAACGACTCGATCCTCCATCGCCTCGAACGCCCCCGGCGCATCGCATCGGGGGCGCGATCCCGGCCCCGCCCCGGCCCCGGTGCCGCTGCGCCCGCGGCCGCGGCTGTTCTGGGGACTGCTTGCCGCCTGGTCGATGTGGGTCGCGGCGATGGTGATCCTCTACGCGCTTACCGTCGCCCCGCACGCCCGATAAAATTCATCATTTTCAAATCGTTTCGCCGATCGAACGGTCAGATGCCCGCCGGGGCGCATCGAGCGCGACCGCCTGATCGCCGAACCGAATCCATGAAGATCGTCACGCTGGATAAGCTTCTCGAACTTCGCCAACGCGCCCGCGGCGATGGCCGGATCGTCGTCCATTGCCACGGGTGCTTCGATATCGTTCATCCCGGGCACATCCACCATCTTCAGTTCGCGCGATCCCAAGGCGACCTCCTGGTTGTGACCGTCAGCGCCGACACGCACGTCAACAAGGGCGTCAATCGCCCGCTGATCCCCGACGATCTGCGGGCCAGGAGCTTGGCGGCGCTGGAATGCGTCGACGCGGTCTATATCAACTCCGACCCCACCGCCGTTGCGCTGCTCGAACAGCTTCGGCCCGATATCTACGTCAAGGGGCGCGAATACGAGCGCAACGGCGATCCCCGGTTTCTCGCCGAGCGCGACAGCGTCATGCATCATGGCGGCCGGGTCGTTTTTTCCAGCGGCGACATCGTCTACTCCTCGACGGCGCTGATCCAGAGTCTGACCGACACCGAGACGTTCAACGGCGAAAAACTCGCCCGTCTACGTCGCCGGCATGGCTTGGATGCCGAGCATCTGCATTCGCTGGTTCGACAATTTCGCGGACGCCGGGTCGTGGTCGTGGGGGATTATCTTCTCGATCGCTACCATCACTGCGACGCGGTCGGCGTGGCCGGGGAAGGTCCGATGCTGTCGTTGCGGGCGCTGCGTCAGGAAGACTTTGACGGCGGCGCCGCGGTGATCGCGCTGCATCTGGCCGGGCTGGGAGCGGTTCCGACGCTTGCCACTGGGATGGGAGAAGACCCATCGGCGGAATCGACTCTCGATCGCCTCGGCCGCGCGGGGGTGGTGGTCCGGCAGATCAACCAACGGCGCAGAACGACGACCAAACATCGCTACCTGGTCGATCAAACCAAGCTGTTCAAAGTGGATGAGGGATCGAGTTGCCCACTGGATTCGAGCAGGCAGCACGAACTGGCGGGAATGATCCTGGATAGCGCCCAGGACGCCGACGCGGTGATTTTTGCCGACTTCGGTTACGGCGTCATCACTGCCGGACTGCTTGATGAGGTGCTCGAGCCGTTGCGAAAGAGCGTGCCGATCCTCAGCGCCGATGTCAGCGGGGATCGCAGCAGCCTGCTTCGATTCGCGGGGGTGGACCTGCTTTGTCCGACCGAGCGAGAGGTCCGTTCGACGCTACACGATTTCGCCGGCGGACTGGGCGCCGTTGCATCGCAACTGCTTCACGCCACCGGTGCCCGCCGGGCCATGATCACCCTGGGCAAGCAGGGCTTGGTCACCTTCGAGCCGCCGGCACCGCCGCGAGCCGATGGGCGACTGGACAGCGAATACTGGCCCGCCCTCAGCACCCAGGCGATCGACCCGATCGGGTGCGGCGATGCCTTGCTCGCCACGTCGAGCCTGGCCCTGGCCTCGGGCGGATCGCTCCAGGCCGCGGCGTTTCTCGGCTCGGTCGCCGCCGCGATCGAATGCCGCCGGCTGGGTAATCATCCGATCAACAGCGAGTCGCTGCTGGATGCGATGCACGCCATGGATGCTGAACCGCATCCAATGCGCTTGGCGTCGTGAGCCTTTGGGCGCTGCGCCGTTGGCGCGCCGGAGCGAGCTTCCCAATTGAACAAAAATCGCCGTCCGGACTGTCGGTCACGGTGACTTCGCCGCGCTTGCGTCGGGCGGCGCTGCGCGGCGGCAGCGCCGGTGGCGCAACGGCCGTGTAGAGGTCAGGAGACCTCTCATGCCCGAACCGATCCCATGCGACCTCACCGTCGAACTGCTGCAATCCACCTTCTCGACCCTGACAGCGCTGCTGGAGCAGGCGGCCGCACAGGCTCAGGAGGCGCTTCGCCGTCGAGACCAGGCGTCGGCGACCGTGGCCGAACTCGAGAGTCAACTCACGGCCGAGCGACTCCGCGCCGCGGAGTTGACTCGGCAACTCGAACAATTCGCCTCGCCGCCGGATCGAGTCATGTCGGCACCGGCGCTGGTCTGCGTGTCGCACGTCGATCCGAATGATCCGGCGCTTCGGTCGTGTTGGGATTTTGGCGATTCGTCCGGTCGCGGCCTCCCTCTTGCCTGGACCGCCGCCCATCTTTATGAACGCCCCGGCGACTACCTTCTCGTTCGAGAAACCGGCCAGGCGCGCATGTCCGAACGGATTCGCGTCTTGCCCGACTCCCGCCGCCAGATTTTTGTCAGTGCCCGAGGGGATGACTCCAACGACGGCGCTGAGCCGCGCCCCGTTCGCTCGTGGCAAGTGGCGCTGGCCCGCACCGGCGCGGGCGAGGCACGCATCCGCCTGTGTCGCGGCGAGACCTTCGACTTCGACCGCATGACCGACTGCGAATGCCGCGACCTGGTCGTCGATGGGGAAACGTTCGGCGAACCGGCCCGGCCGGCGGCGACCCTTCGCTACACCGGACCGGCCGGAATGGTCAGCGCCGTCCGCTTCAATCGGCGCTGCGATGGGATCATCGTTATCGGCGTGCAGTTTTCGGCGCTGCTGCCGCATCCTTATGGCGAGCCGGGAAAAGAACTGAACAACGGATCGAACAAGGGAATTCATGCCGTCACCTTCGGCGGCGCGACGCGGTGCGCCCTGGTCCGCTGCGTGTTCGACAATCTCGACAGCGCCGTCGGCGGGGCCGCGGGGTTGCTCGTCCAGGACTGCACCGATGCCTCGCGGCCCTGCTGGCGCGGCCTCGTCGCCGGTGAACCGACGATCGATTGGATTTTCGTCGGATGCCGCTTTGGACCAGCGGCGCCCGGGGCGCAGTTGATCCGCTTCGTACCACAGAAGGCCGTCATCGCCTGTTGCGACCTGAGCAATCCGGGCAACGCCGTCATCCGCTTCGACACCGGAGTTCGCGGGGTGGTGCATGGCAATACGATTCGCGGCGGGGCCGTGAAGATCGGTCCGCTCTCGATCGACGATCCGTCCAATCCGGCCAAGCGAGCTGAATTCAGTGGGTTTCATCACTTCGAACGCAATCTCCTGCTGCGGTCGCAATTTCAATCACACCCCGCCAGTCGTGATGTGAGCTACCTTGACAACGTCATTATCGCCGCGCCGGGCGAGAAGGGGTTCGTTCTCAACCCGTCCAACAACACTTTCGGATTTTGCTCGCAACGGGTTGTGATCGAACACAACACCGTCGTGCAGTCGGGCGCTTCCGGGATGTTCATGGAGGCCGGGACGGGGGTGCCCCAGACGGTGGCGGCACCGGTGTATGTGCTGGGGGGCAATCTTTTCGCCGCCCCGAACCTGCGCTGGATCGACGGCCACAACGGCACGGGATGGGCCCTCTCGCCGGCGTCGATCGCTGAATCCGCCGGCAACGTCTGGGCGATCTGCGGCAACATGGGTCCTGGCGGACCGTGCTGGCGGGCCGGACAAAATACGATGCAATGGTGGAATTCCCTGCCGATGGTACAGGGCAGGGATCTCGCCTTGGCGCAGGTCCGGGTGGATGACAACTATCGCCCGAGCGATCCAGCCATCGTCGCCGGGGCACGGATTGAATAGCTCGCGGGCCATATTGAGACAATCCGCTTGGAGAAAATCGGGGTATCCCGCAGGTTCCGAGCCGTTGCGGATGTATCACTGAAGGCCGCGAGCGGTATAGCTCGACGAGCCGACCATCGGCCATGCCCCGGTTACTTTTTTGCCGCCGGTTTCTTCGGCGCCGGGTTCTTGCCTTCCGGCTTTTTCGTTTCCGGCTTTTTCACCGCCGGCTTCTTGGCGTCCGTCTTCTTCACCGGCGTTGCGATCGGCGCCGCGTTGATCATGGTCCGCGCCGGTCGCGTCCGCCGCGATGCCTCGGATGTCAATAGATCCGGCATCGCCGGCGGGCCGATGACCTCGGCGCGGTCCAAAGTCAGCCTCACTTCGCGGAAGTTCCATTGCGACGGAACCCCCCCGCCGCCGGGCGCCTGACCTTCCACCTTTAACAGCAGCCACAACACCCCGTCGCTGTCGAGATCCTCAGCCCCCACATCGATGCCCACGGTCTTCTGTCCAAGGGGGCGGTCCCATTGCGCCAGTAGCTCACCCGAGGCGTCCTCGTCGAGCTTTCCGCCGCGACATAGACGGCGGAATACCTCGACCGACTCGGGCGCTGATCCCACATCCACTGAAAACGTCGCCCGCTCGGGTCGCACTTGCCCGATGCCCGGGGGCGCGGCGAATCCAAGCAAAAGCCGCGGAGCCCCTTGCGCTGTCGGCACCCATTCGCGCCGATTCGGATCGTACAAGCCGAACGCCTGCGGCGCCATCATCCGGATGAACGCCGAGTCGATCCGAATTGTCGAACCCACTTCCGACGGCTCGATTCGCACAGGCGTGCGCACCAGCACCTGCGCTCGTCGGGCGATCGTCGCTCGCTCGGGATCGGGCTGGACCAGGCTCGGGAAGTCCGCCGCCGTTTCGATCCAGCCGGCCACCTGCGGCTCGGATTCATCGCTAAAGGCCGACGACATCATCGGCAACATCGAGTTCGAGTAGAGCGATTCCAGCAGCGCCCCTCGCAACACGGCGCTCTGCGGCGCCAGCAGCCCGGCGTTCTTAAAATCCCCACGCGGGTTTCGATCCGACCCGTTCGCCGCAAGCGACGACTTACCGGTCGCCATGGAATCCAGCCGGATCGCTCGCCCATCCCAGATCAGCACCGGTGCCGTCAGGCTGGTGCCCAAGCCGTTGTCGGCCGAGAGCATCAGCCCCGAAGCGCTGAACCGGCCCGCCACTTCCAATCGCCGATCCGCCTCGATGGCGCCGCGGGCCTGCCAGAGACGCTGAATCACTTCCGTCTGCACGCCCGCGTCCGGCACGCGCATGGGATTCAGCGCGATCGTCACCGGCGCGCCACGGTTGACCTCCGGGCGAACCGTCACCGCATCGCTCGTCGCCCGCAGCCCAAAATCCCGGTCGTTGGATCCGACATAAGCCGTGAAATCCCGCTGCAATCCCCCGCCGCCGCCGCTGACGCCCAGCACCGACACCCGCGCGCTCATCAGCGACCGGTTGCCGCTTTTCAGCAGCGACATGATCCCCAACCCAAACGTGGCGATGACGGCCAGACCGACCGTCGCGGCGAACGCGCGAGGCCGATGGGCACCGCCGATCACGGCTTGCAGCCCCAGCACCAGGACCAGGTATCCGGCGCTAAGCCCCGCGGCCAGCGCCCACGGTGGCGTGGATCGCCCGATCATCGACGCGAGCATCTGATCCCTGGCATTGTGAAACGGTGCCGACGCCAGCGGATCGTTCAGACGGTCCAGGCGAAGCAAGTTTCGCCACAGCCGCACGGTTCGCTCATCGTCGGCTTTGAGTGCGGTGATCGGAAAACTGGTGAAGACGACCCGCCCCAACCCGACCGAGCGCCAGGCGGCGTGGACGTAATTCACATCGCGCAGCGCCACCGTATCGAGGGGATTTTCGGCCGCGATCGCCTCGATCAATTGCCGGGGCTTGGAAAAGTCGAGTCTCACCGGCGGTTTGCCGTCGCGGTCGACTTCGATGCCGTCGGCTTGTCGCTGCCCGATGAGCCGCGCGGGCATCCAATCGGCAAGCCAGGACTCGCTCACGCCCGCCCGCGCGTCCGGTGCCGCCAGCACCAGCACGCCTCCGGCGCGGACGAACGTCTCGAGGGCACGGCGCTGCGCGATGTCCAGGTCATCGGGGTTGAATGCATCGAAGACCACCGCTTGAACGGCCGCGTACGCCGCGGGGTCTCGCGGCATCCGCGCCGGCATCAGATTGGGCGTGGAAAACGGGACGTTTCCCGCGGCCTTCAACACGGCTCGGAAATCGCCGATGTCGAAGTCAACAGCGTCCTGGGACCCGCGACCGCTCACGTTGACGACGATGCAGCCTTCGTCTGCCGAGGCCGACATCTCTTTTTCGATGCTCGACAGCGGTCTGGCGAGAAACTCGCTGCGAGACAATTGTTCGCCGCGGCCGGAGTAGAACTCGACGACCGTCGAAGCGGGCGGGGGAAGCGTCTTGGACCGCGCCGGCGGCTCGGGCGGGATCGGCAGATAGCCCATCGCCATCCGGGCGACGGTGGCATGCTCCGGGACGTGGATCGCCAGGCGCATGATCGCGCTGTTGTCGCTTCCGCCGCTGCGAAACTGAACGAAGCCGGAGACGGGATGGTCGGAGCGGTTGCGCATCTCGACGCGGATGGGGATCCACTGGTTGGGCGGGTAAAACACGTCGAATTGCGGGACGGCGCTGAGGTTGAAGTCGTTCGGCTGTGCCGCGACCTTCGCAGGCAGGCCCAGGCCGCCCACGCACGCCAGCGTGATCACGCCAATCGTTCGCCGCATGGATAGCCAGAACGTTGTCACGTGCCTTTTCCTCCGCAGTTCCCGGGTAAGTCGATCGATTTCACATTTCTGATTTCGGATCCGATTCTTGAATCGCCAAGGCCAACCGCATCCCGAATTCATGGGGCAATTTATAAACTCTCTTGCGTTGTACGACCCGCCGGAAAAACCGTCAATCGCCGATCGGCGGATCGTTCGCGATCGCGGCGTCGGCCGAGTCGGCGGCGGCAGCGACTTCGGCGACATTGGCGAGGTCTTTGGCCAGACGAGCCTTGAGTAGTTCGAGGGTCGGATACTTGATCTGGTCGCGCAGCCAGTCGATCAACTCCACGCGAAGCGTGCGGCCGTAGAGATCACCGTCGAATCCGATCAAATGGGCCTCGACTTGACGGGCCGCATCGTCGCCGAAAGTCGGCATGGCACCGATGCTGACGGCGGCGGGATATCGCCTGCCATCGACGGTGCATCGCCCGGCGTAGACGCCGTCGGCGGGGATGAGTTGGCCGCCGCACTGAAGGTTGGCGGTGCGGACTCCGATCGTTCGCCCGCGCTGATGGCCGCGCACGACTTGCCCTTCCAGCAAATACGGTCGTCCCAGGCACCGCCCCGCATCGCGCACGCGCCCGTGCCGCAGCAGCCAGCGAATGATCGAACTGTTGACGCGAACCAGGCTCTGATCGCACAGCCGCGCTTCAACCTCATCGACCACATGCAGCGGGATTCGGTCGCGCGCGGTCCACTCGGTGAGTCGTTCGATGGTCCCGGCGCGATCTCGGCCAAAATTGAAGGTTGGACCCTCGACCAGATGCGCCGGGCGAATGCCGTCGCGCAGCGCTGAATAAAAGTCCTCGGCCGAGATCGCCAGCATCGCGGGCGTCGGTTCCAGGACCAGCAAATAATCCACACCGTACGATTGAAGCAGGTCCAGCTTGAGCGACGCGGTCGTCAGCCGGGCGGGCGCGTGTGTCGGTCGAAGCACGGCGGCCGGATGCGGCTCGAAGGTGATCACGGCCACGCCCGGGGTCGATTCGCTTTTCGCCAGCCGCCGCGCCAGCGCGAGGATCGCCTGGTGCCCGCGATGCACCCCGTCGAAGTTGCCGATCGACACCACCGCGCCGCGCGGCAGCTCCTTCAATCGCTCAAGTCCGGCCTCGATGCTCATCGCCGTCTGATGATAGCCCGCCCGCCGCCCGGTGAAAGCCGCCCTCCCCCTCGGGCCGAAGGTTCCCGCGTGGACAGAGTATCTGTGCATCCCCGCTTGTTTTGCCCTCGACGGGGCAAAAACAGTGGACACCAAAAGCGCGTCCCTTTTGGGCCCTGGGTGTACAGATGCTCGCGGGCAGGGTGACACAGTCTGCTCTACTCACCGGCGGTGAAGCGCATCTGGTCGAGATCAATCAGGCCATTTTTGATGGTCACGCGGAGTACTGCATCACCTTCGGGGAATGAAAACGAGCCGACGGTTGAGGTCGTGGGCTGATCCCAGGCGGCGCTGGGGTCTAGCTTGATGACGTCACCCAGCGGTTTGTCGTTGAGGGTCAACTTCAGCGACAGGTCTTTCTCAGGCGAGGCGTAGGTGATTGCAAGAGCATATTTGCCGGCTTTTTCGACGTTGATGGTGTAGGCCAGCCATTCACCGGCATTGGTGAAGCCTACCACCGCGCCGTTGCCGGCGGATCTGTCGGCTTTGATGTCCACACCGTCTTTCCGATAGTAACCGCCCTGATTCTCAGGGTCTTTATCATGGAACGCCACCTCCGGGCCGCCGACATCATAGTTCTCAAACTGGATGGCTCCCGGCACTCTCCAGGGCAGCGGCAGTTGCAATCCGCCGGAGGGGTCATAGGCGGCCTGAGCGACCTTCTCGACCGCCCGCCCGATCCCTGCGTCGACGGCTTTGGCCTTCAACCTTGTAAGGGATTGCTGCCAGGTTTCCATCGACACCGGCTCGGACTTCAGCAGTTCTTCCGCCATCGCCAATGGATTCTGGTTGGCCGGCGCGGGCACCACTTTGGTGCCTTCGTCAAGATAGGGGAACTTGGCGTGGAAAAGATCCACCGTGGCAAACGCCTCCGTATTTTTCACAAGGAAGGGAGGGCCTTGCTTGTCGACGGCAATAATGGTGTTGAAACCCAACGAGAAGTCCTCACCCTTTTGCAAACAAATCTGCGCGAGGTCATTGCCAAAGAATATGTTCCCATAGACCTGCGTTCCGTCGGCGGCGTAGAGGGCCAGGCCAGCTTTGCGGTTGCCGTAGGAGATGTTGTTGAACACCTTGACATCATTGATACTGCCGATCTGGATGCCTTTCCCGGCGGGGCCCGTGAATTCCAACCATTTGGTGTCGGGCTTGCGTTCGACCCAACCGCCGGTGCCGGCCCGGCCGTTGTTCTGGATGACATTGTCGTAGATTTGGGCGTGACCCGAGCGATAGGCGTGGATGCCCGCGTCATTGCCGTACACCTTGTTGCCATAGACGTAGTTGGCGGGATCCGCAGGCCGCAGCGATGAGCACGAAGAGGAACGCCAACCCGACAGCCATGCCGAACCCGGGGCATAGGTGGGCAGCAAAAGGTCGAGGAAGACGCGTTCGTAAGCCAATTCTCATCGTGCAAAGCCCTTCCAGATGAAAGTTGCGTTCAGTGCTCTGATTATCTTGACACGGGTGGTCGCAGGAAGACACAAACAGGACGCGAATCATATTGTCCGATGTATCCTGCCAGCTCGCAATGCGTCCGCGCGTGCGTCGGGCAGGATGGTCAGCCGCAATCGTGTGCAGCCGAAGGGCACGAAGGTAACGCGCGTTGGCTCGCCGAGACGATCGGTGAGCGTGGCGGGATCGGGAAGCGGCGGCGTGAAGCGGAAGTCGCCTTCGCGGTTCACGGTGTGCGCCTTCACGTCGTCGGCGCTGCGGTTCTTATCCGTCAGTACGGTCAGG
>JBBQNJ010000087.1:0-19131 GCA_038329845.1 Tepidisphaerales bacterium
TATTTTTCCAGAGGTTTTGCAAGAGGCTCTGATAAAAAATCTGTTTGCAGTCAGAAACAGAAGCCCCCCCACCGTGGCGGCCTCTCCCACGCGCGTGGATTTTTCTCCCACGCGCGTGGATTTCTTTCCCACGCGCGTGGATTTCCCTCCCACGCGCGTGGATTTCCCTCCCACGCGCGTGGATTTCCCTCCCACGCGCGTGGAGTTCCCTCCCACGCGCGTGGATTTCCCTCCCACGCGCGTGGATTTTTCTCCCCCGCACTAGGATAGATCTGCCCCGCGCGTGGATTTTTCTCCCCCGCACTAGGATAGATCTGCCCCGCGCGTGGCTTTTACTCCCAAGCGCGTGGAAGTCTTCTAAACGCGCGATGCCCGAACTGAAGGGGACACGACCCTTCACCCCTGCTGTCTGTCGCCGGCGGCTGCACGGGCCTTCTGGCCGCCGCGGGTGCGCAGGGTGCTTTGAAGGTCATACCTTCCGATCATTTCGCCGATCCAGCGGTCGTCGCCGAGCGGGCGGTGGCGGCGGATGCCAAGCTGCACCGCCTCTTCCTCCGCGGCGGTCCGCGGGCGGTTCACTTCCGCCGTCCAGTCGGCCGGCATCGCAATCGGCCAGTCGCTCAGCAGCGACTTGATCTCCGCCGGACCCTTCAGCCGGGCGTACAGGCTGCTCCACGGCCATTGCTCGGCGCAATTGACCGCTCCGGCCCGCAGTGGGTTGCGCTCGACATAGCGGAGTACCCATTTCAGATGTTCATCACGCTGGATCAGGAAGTTCTTGAAGCGCGACTGGTAGACGTGCCCGGTCCCGATGGCGTTGTGGGCCACCTGCCATCGCGCGGCGTGCGTCAGGCCGAGATATCCGAAGAACCGGGACAGTTCCCCATCGCCCCGGGGCCAGACGACGAAGTGCCAGTGAGTCGGCATGATGCACCAGGCGAGCAGGCGAGTCGGCGTCCGCTCGTACGTCTGGCGCAGGACGCGATAGAAGGCAAGAAAATCGGCGTCCGTGCGAAACAGCCGCCGACGGCCGTTAGCGCCGTTGAGTACATGATACACTTCGCCGCCCGGCGCGACACGTGGTTGACGGGGCATGGGGCGAGTTATACCACCGGCTCCGCACGGTGTGAAGGGTCGTGTCCCCTTCGCGTGTCCCCTTCGATTATCCCGGCGTCTTGCGGGGGCGCCACGGGGCGCGGGGGGTGGGGGGTGGGGGGGGGTCAATGAGCCATTCAGGCGAAGTGAAGCAGGAGCGACTCGGCCATCAGGCCTGGGCCGAAGCCCAGGGCTACACAGGCGCCGCTCTGCGAAGTGCGGCGCATTTGCTCGAGGATGACGAGGATGGTGGCCGAGGAAAGGTTGCCGTGATGCGCCAGAACGTGGCGAGAAATGGCCGCCGCCTCGGCCGGCACGCCCAGCGACTGGCAGACGGACCAGAGGACCTTGGGCCCGCCGGGATGAATCGCCCAGAGGGGAATGTCGTCAATCAGCCGTCCATGCTGTGAGAGCCAGCCCTCGAGCCAGGGGCGAGTGTGCTCGCGGATGAGACGGGGGACTTCCGGCGAGAGCGTCATCTCAAAGCCGTGGTCGCCGATGCACCAGGTCATGGCCTCTTGACTCTCCGGCAGCAGCAGGCTGCCGTTGGAGAGGATGCTCAGGCGCGACTCCGGCTCCCCGGCACCCACCACGGCGGCCGCGGCGCCATCGGCGAAGAGGGAATTGGCCACCAGTCGCTGCGGCTGCCAACCGTAGGAGAAGTGCAGGGTGCAGAGTTCAACGCAGACCACCAGCACGTGCGCGCCGGGCCGCGCCGTAACCAGATCGCTCGCGGCCGCCAGGGCATTGAAGGCGGCATGGCAACCCATAAAGCCGATGTGCAGCCGGCGGACGGCCGGGCGCAGGCCCAGGCCGCGAATGAGGGTGGCATCGAGTCCCGGGGCGAAAAAGCCGGTGCAGGAAACGGTAATCAGGTCGGTGATCTGCGGAGCGCCCAGTTCGGCGTCAGCCAACGCCTGGCGGCTGGCTTCCAGCGCCAGCGGCGGCGCTTTGAGTGCATAGCGCTGCATGCGCTGGGCGGTGGTGGGGCCTCGTCCGCCCGTGCTCGCCGGGGGGTAGAAGTCGCGAAGTCCTTCGCTGGCATCGCCTCCATTGCCCGCCAGCACGCTGCCGCGCTGCTCGACGCCGGTGCGATCAAAGAGATGGGTCAGCCACTGCGTTTGCCGCGCGTCCTCGGCGCAGAGCGTGGCCGCCAATTCGGCCGCCCGCGGCTGACTCACGGATCGGGGAAACGAGCTACCCATTCCCAGGATGGCGACGGCTTGGTTCATAAAGAGATCTCATGGGTACAATAGGCGTGCTCAGGCGGGGGGCGCGCGATTCCACGCATAATTGTGTCCGCTAATGGCCGCGGCATCCACAGAGTGATGGCCAGTAGCGACGGATGGCGGAGGAGCCGCGAGACGGTGCGACAATGCGACATGGAACCGCCCAAGAGCCGCCGATGCCGCCGCGTCCAGGCGACGGGAAGAGCATCGTCCCATTCGGCTCGCGCGGGCGCGCCCAGCAGGGATGCCAGCGACGCGGCCGAGAGGGCGGCCCATTTCATACCCTCGCCGGTAAACGGTTCTTCATAAGCGCAGGCATCGCCTACGGCCAGCAGACGCGCTGCCCCCAGCATGCCTCGCCGCCGGGTCAGCAGGGGGGTGCCATGCCAGATGGCTGAGGAAAGGTCGGCGTTCATCCCGGCTTCTCGCAGGAGTTCACTCACCAGGCGTCCCGCCCCGCCGCTGGCGCGGGCAACGCCCGGATCAATTGCGGCGGCCACATTGATGGTGCGGTCCTCCAACTGCACCACGCCTGCGTAGCCGCCGCGCCCTACGGCCATCAGGACCGCATCGCGCGGGCAGGCGAGGGTGCCCGCGGGCAGGATGGCCGCCATGCCCAGGCGCGACTTCTTTGCCACGGCCCAGCGCATCGACGGGATCGCCTGGGCAAAGTGTCCGCCGATGCCATCGGCGACGAAGACGACTTGAGCCTCCAGGGTTCGCGTCACCCCGTCGCATCGTGCGTGTACCCGGCGCCGCTCCGCGGCAACTCCCGCGTCGGTGGCCCAGACGCCGGCAAGAAAGGTGGCGCCGTCGCGCCGGGCAAGATCGGTCAGCCGCTGATCCAGCGCTGCCCGCGAGACCGCAGCGCCGCCGTGAGGGAAGACGTACTGCCGCCCATGGACCGCAATCCGCGCCTCGCGCAGCGGAATGGCATCGGCGAGACAGTCCCCGAGTTTCAGGCGATGAAGCAGTTGCACCGTGGCTGGCGACAGGCAGCACCCGCACACCTTCCGACGCGGGAAGGTGGCGCGATCGAGCAGCAGCGTTTTCCAGCCTTCGCGTGCCAGCAGCGCCGCCAAGGTTGAACCGGCAACGCCCGCGCCCACCACCAGGGCATCCCACTGCGGCTCGAGCGTCGCCAGGCTCATCGCTTTCTCCAGATCAGGCACATTCTCCATCGGGGCGCGCGGACCACCGCGGCGTCGCTGATGCCCGCTTGCTCCGCCATCTCGCGAAGTTCCCGGCGCGTCCAGGCTGCGCGGGCGCTGAGGGGTCCATCATAGCGCACAATGCGGCTGCGCGTCAGCAGGAAACATCCCACGCGGGCGACAATCCATCCGGTGAAGCTGCGGCGCAGGTCGTTGACGATGAGCAGTTCAGTGGTGGCCTGGCGCAGCGCCCGCAGAACGCGGAGTACCTCGGCGCGCTCGAGGTGGTGCAGGAAGAGCGAGCAGGTCACCACGTCGGCTTGCGGCAGGGGGGAGCGCGTGACGTCGAGCGAAAGAACGGTCAGATCACCAAAGCCCGCCGCCTCGGCGTGCCGCCGAGCCACGTCCAGCGCCGTCATGCTGCGGTCACAGAGCGTCAGCCTGACTTCGAAGCCCCGGCGGCGCAAGGCGCTGGCAACGCGCACCGGAACATCTCCTGCCCCGCAGGCGACGTCCATCAGATGCAGCGTGCGCGGCGGCGAATGGGGAGAATGGGGGGATTGGGGGGCGAGATGGCGCAGGATGATCCGTTGCACGGTCCGTGCCGCATGCGAGGCCGCGTTGATCCGCGCCAGCCCCACCAGCGCCTGCGCGTGCTCATCGGCCGGCACATCCGACCGGTCCATCCATTCATCCACCCGCTTCCGCTTCGCGAGAAACCACCACGGCATCTGTGGCATCCTTGCTGGGAAAATCAGTCCTGCCGCGCACGGCCCTCATGCGGCATCGCGGTGGCTCAAAGGAAATTGGATTCCGTTGGGGCGTGCGTGGCCGTTCCGCGGGCGAGGGGATGTCGCCTTTTCTGCGTCTGTCACCTTATTTCGCGTCCACCACCATGTAGGCATTGGCTTTGACGAGGCCACCGGTGTTCATGGGGATTTTCACGTCCGGTCTCCTGAGACAGGAGATGTTAACGGCGATGTCGAGAGAACGCACTGCAGCAGGTACGTGTGTCAGGCATGAAACGTCCATGCGTCTGCAGGTATCGGCGGCGCCCCTGGCGCCCACGGATCGAACCATTTGCGGCGGATGGGCTGTTGTGTCTCAAGATAGTGCGTGAGGCCGCGCCGTGCGACAAGGGCGTCGCCAGCGGGAAAGTCGTCGCCAATCGCGGCGAGGCGCGCCAGCAACTGTGAATGCAGCCGTTCGCACAGCGGTGTCGCCGCCGGGTCGTGCGCGCGGTTGTGCATCTGGTAAGGATCGGCAGTGTTATCGTACAGCAGAAACGGGCCGTCACGCTTGGCGACGTACGTGTGCGCAGCGCTGCGCAGCCCCCGGTAAACCGGAAAATCGTGCCATCGCAGGGCAGTGAACTGCGCCGCAGCCGATAGCAGCGCCGCGGCGTTCTCGTCGACCGAGCGTTGGCCGAGCAGCTCGCGCGACCAGTCGCGGCCTTGGACATCTCGATGAGTCGCGAGGCCGCAGATGCCCGCGAGGGTAGGAAGAATGTCCGGTGCGTCGATCGGAATGGGCAGGCGCGCCGCGGGCTGGCCTGGCAGGCGCATCAGGAACGGCACACAGACAGATTCGTCAAACGGGAAGAGTTTGAAGTTGACTCCCTGGCTGTGATGCTGGCACCCGTGATCACTGGCAAAAATCAGAATGGTATTCTCGGCCAGCCCGGTGTCATCGAGCGTGCGAAGAACCTGCGCGAAGCAATCGTCCAGAGCGGCCGTGTGGGCGCTAAGGCCGGCAAGATCAGTCCGTGCCGCGTCGGCGAAAACGGCCGGCACATTGGGGCGCAACTGCATATCCGCGGGACGGAATCGCGCACGGTATTCCTCCGGTGCCGTTTGCATCGGAAAGTGTGGCGGCCCCCACGAAAGGCCGAGGAAGAACGGCTGCTGCCTGCGGCGGGGATCGCGCAGATAGTCACACGCGTGTCGCGTCTGATCGATCGCGTCGTACCCTTCCCAGTAGCGCAAGGTAGGGTCATCATCGACGGAGTAGTGGGAGTGCCAGTAATCGTGCGAGCATTCGCCGGCCATAAATAGGTCGAAGCCGAGTTGATGATCGCGCGGCACAGGCATGCGCCGACGTTCACATTTCCCACCGGGGCTGCCGTAGACGTGCCACTTGCCGATCCACGCCGTGTGGTAGCCGGCGCCGGTAAAGAGCCGCGCAAGCGACGGGCCTCTGGTCGGGACGGGAACATCATTGATGACCACGCCGTGGGTGAGCGGGTACTGGCCCGTGAGCAGGCTGGCGCGATACGGACAACAAACCGGCGTGCCGGCGACGGCCGCCGTGCAGTTCAGTGCTTGTCGCTCGAAGCGATCCAGCGTCGGCGTGCGAACGTTGGGGTCGCCGTTGTAGCCCATTGCGTGGGCTCGCCATTCATCGGCCAGCACGAAAATGACATTCATCGGTGATATGAAAACGCACCTTTCTCTCATGTACTATATCGCATTTCCGCAGTTTGGAAAGGGTAGCTCCCGCAGCTTCACGCGGTGGTGCTACACTCCGATCGTGTTTGGCCTATGTACCCCCAGCACGGGCAAAAGCGGGGGCAAAAGCGGGGACACTCCTTGTAACCTAATTTATATCATAGGGTTATATTGTAATATGTCACATATTCAATTACGTTGATTGTGAGTGTATACGGGCTTGGAAGGAGCGTCCCCGAATGCGGCCTCACCAGCGACAAGCCTCATAGGCTTCTAGTCGACTTCAGTCTACCTATGCCATCGCCTCCCCACGGCGTGAAGGGCCGTGTCCCCTTCAGCTACCTTGGAAGGAGCGTCCCCGAATGCGGCCTCACCAGCGACAAGCCTCATAGGCTTCTAGCCGATTTCAGTCTTCCTATACCATCGCCTTCCCACGGCGTGAAGGGTCGTGTCCCCTTCAGCTAGCCCTTCGTCAAAGGCCGGGGGATCTTCGTCGAAGGACGGTGAATGCTCGTCGATAGACGGGGAATTCCCGCCGGGGGATCGGACCGGTCGAAATACTCTTTATGGTCCGGATCAGCTTTGTTCAGATCGTCGCGCTGCTCGCTTTGCTCGCGGGGGGAAAGGCGATTCTCTATGACACTCTCGATCCCGACTGTTTCTGGCATCTGAAAGTCGCCGAGCAGTTGCGCCGCGATGGGATCGGTCCTCTGCGCGACGAGTTGTCGTACTTGAGCCTTGCTACGCCGTGGACGCCTTATTCCTGGCTGGCGGAACTGGGGATGCGAGGCCTGTGGCGGGTCGGAGGTTGGCGCAGCGCCGTGGCGGGGCAGGCGATTTGTGTCGCGGCGATCGTGGTTCTGACGGCGGTCAACTGCCGCGAATTGCAGGGGATCGTCGCCGATCGCGGCGTTGCCGATCGCGCTGGTGCCGGCGGCGGGGGCGGCGGCGGGAGGCGCGGCGGGGACAATCCATCGCGGCTGTCGGCGGCGCTGGCGACGGCGGTGGGGGCCTTCTGGTCGCTTGCCTATCTGAGCTTTCGACCGGCGACACTGGCGATTGCGCTGCTGGCGCTGTGTCTGTGGCTGCTGCTGCGCGATCTTCGTCGTGGCGCCAGCACCCGGGCGGTCTGGGGCGTGATTCCGATCACCGCGCTGCTGGTCAATATCCACCTCTACGCTGCCTTGGTTCCGGCCTGGGCCGGATGCCTGTTCCTGGGCGCGGTCATCGAGCGCCGCTCGCCAGTTCCATTGCGGGCGCTCGCCTTGTTCGTGGGGACGGCTCTGGCGTGTTGCGCCACCCCCATGCTTCCCGGAACGATCGCTACGGCGATGCATTACCAGTTCAGCGACCCGCTGGTTCACAGCACGGTGATCGCCGAGATGCAGCCGTTCTGGACCGGACCGGCGGGGATCGTTGCGGCGATCCTTGTGGCGATCACCGCGGCGCTGATATGGCGTCGGCGGCGAGAGCTGCCGATCGGCCTGGTCTTGATGACCGCGCTGGGGGTGCTGCTGCTGATCCAGCTTGGCCGCTACGCCGCGATTTTTTCGCTCATGGGCGCGCCGATGCTGGCGGCGACGATGCCCGCACTGTCTGATCGCGCGCTGGACCGTCGCGCCGTCATCCCGGCGATGGCGCTGATCCTGCTGCTGGTCATGGCCCGGCTCACGATCGCGTTCCCTTCGAAGAACACGTCACTGAGCGAGTGGTTGAACCGTCACGGTGCCGATGCCCCGGGATACCCCTGCGCCGCGGCCGACTTCGTTGCCGATCGGGTTCGCCCGGTGAGCGGGCGGCTGATCAACGAGTTCACCTGGGGCGGCTATCTCGCCTGGCGGCTGGGCGATCACTACCGCGTGATGATCGACGGGCGAACCCAAGTCTATTGTCCGGAAATCTGGCGGCTGGCTTACCTTGGAGCGCCGGATCGCAGTGAATGGCTCGGCAGCCTCGGCGCCGATGCGGCGATCGTGCCGCTGCACAACAGCCAGTTCCGCCAAGACCTGCTGCGGTTGGGCTGGACCGTTGCCCACCGCGACGAGCGGGCCGAGGTGCTGCTCGGGCCGGGGATCGAGGTTGCCCGCGATGGCTTAGAGATGCACGCGGCGGGTGTAGACCCACCACTCGATCATCGTCAGCGGCAGCGCGGCGCAGGCGACGATCCACCACCACAGATCCAGGCGGGCGCGGCCGCCGGCGACGTTGACGGGAGGCTCGGCCGAGCCGGGGGCGCGATCGGCGGGTAGCAGATTGCTCTCGGCGGGATCCAGCAGGTTTACCGCGATCGACTCGAACTGCGGAATCGGTGGTTCGGTGCGGTAAAGCCCGACGTGATCGAGCGGCGGCAATGCGAAATCGCCGGTGGCCGGAACCGTCAACCGTTGGTCCATCCCCGGCCCGCGCAGGGTGATCGCCGCGGGCGTGGGGTTCATCCGCTGCAAACTCGCCGGGTCAATTCGCGGCGATTCTCCGGGGTGATACGCCTCGCGCACGTTCATGTCCGATCCCAGCGCCAGATATTGCAACGCCGCGTGGACGAAGACCGGAAAACTCACCTTCAGCGGCCAATTGCTCTGCATCAGGTCGAATCCGACGACCAGGTATGTGGCGTGCCCTTCCCGGTGAAGCACCACCAGCGGACCTTTCAGGCCGTCCACCAGCACTTCCGATTCCGGCGGCACGTTCAATCGCAGGCTCTTGGCGGCGTAGAGCTTGCCGAGATTCACCCCGCGCAGGATCGGATGATCGCGCTTCCAGTTCAACACCCCGTTGTCCTCGGCGAGCAGATTGCGAGAGCCATCGGGCGACTTCATCGCCGACAGCTTCAAATCCGCGGGCAAATCGCCGAAAAAGATGAATCCCCCGGCGGGGGGAAGGTATTTCGGCGAATAGCGATCGAAGATTACCACGTCATAGGTGGTGGCCCGGCGCGACTCCCAATCGGTCGGGAGCATCACCGCCGGCCCGTCCGGCGGCGGCTTGACGTTCAGGCTCGCCATCAGTTTTTCGAGAAAGTAATTCCCATCGGTCACCAGGCCCACGCTCAGATTCCGCGGCGGAGGGACCACCACCTGCGCGAAGTCGTCGGCCGCCAGTGCATCCTTAGTCCGCTGCTCGATGCTGATTACCGCGGCGCGGGTGAGTTCGACGGTGAACTCGACGCTGTCGCGCGAGAATTGGTTGCGCGATTTCGCCTCGTCGATCCGCGCGGCATGGGTCTTTGGATCGTCGTTCCATCGCTCGGGCAGAAGAAAGGTCGAGGCGATGCGGGGGTTGGCCCCGTCGATGCGCAGTTCCACATCCGCCGACACCGGTTCGGCACCGAAGTTGGCCAGCCGGGCGAACACCTGCACTTCGGTGGGGCGCTCGTAATTTCGCTTGGCGCTCAAAGCCACCACGCCCACATTGCGGGCCGAATCGGTCCCGATCTTCACGTAGCGCATGTCTCCGCGCACGCTCAGCTCGCGGGCGTCGGCGATGCGTCCGTCGGAATAGACCCAGATGTCCGGGCGCACATGCGAGCGCAGTTGCTCGGGATTGAAGTTGGTCTGCGCCTCGGCGAGCTGGAACGCCATTTTCAGTCGCGATCGCCGGTCGGTCGGACGGATCGAGTCGATCGCCGAGCGCAACGCGGCGGGGTCGGAAGTGAACGGCTGGATCGTTTCGGCCGAGTCATCGAACGCGATGACCATGGCCGAGCCATTGCGGTCGAGGGTTAACACCAGCTCGCGGGCCTTGGCCTTGGCCTCATCCAGGCGGCTGCGTCCGCCGGCGCCGTCGGGCGAGTCGATATCGGTGGCGTTCATCGAGGCGGATCGGTCGATCAGGATCACGCACATCCGCCCGGCCCCGGGGGTGTAGTTGACCACCGGCCGGGCCAGCGCCGCGATCAACAGCGCCAAGAGCAGCAGTTGCAGCAACAGCAGCAGATTGCGGCGTAGTTTCTGGAACGGTGCGTTGACCTGGAGATCCTGGATTGCTTTTCGCCACAGCAAGGTCGAGGAGACGGCCTGCTCCTTGCGGCGCAGCTTCAGGAAATAAAGCGCCATTAGCGCCGGCACCGCCAGCGCCGCGGCCGTGATCGCCGGCCCCATGTTGAGAAACTTCGGAATCCAGTTCATCTATCGCCGCTCCCGAATCGCACGCCCGGTGGGAGGCACCGTCTCTCCGCCGGGTGTTCATCAACTCGCTACGGTCAAAAAAAGGCCAGGCCGCCATAGCTCACGCCGCCGGCAACGTGCCCACCCGCGATCGCGGCTCCGGCGGTTTCAGACCCCGTTCCCGATAGTATGACAGATAAAGTTCCACCGCCTCGTGTAGCTGCTCCTCGACTTCCGTCACCGACTCGCCCGTGGTGGTGCATCCAGGGAGGTCCGAGAGATAGGCCCAATATCCCCCGTCGTCGGCTCGTTCGATCACGTATGCGTATTCGCGCTTCGCCATGGCATGCTCACTTCAGACCGGCCTGCTTCAAAACGCTGTTGAGCGTGCCGCGCGGCACGTCTTGATCCGTCTTGCCCCGGCAGGGACGACAACCGGGGCTGGCTTGGCCGCATGAACCATCATCATATGACTGCCCGCGGTTCGTGCACCCCGGTCCACATTATCTCGGCCCGCCGCGGGGATTATACCGCCGCGCGTTTTCCATTCGATAGCCGCGAGGAATGAGGTTTGCAGCCGATTGTCTCGCCGATTCACGTGCGAGTTGAACCTTTTTTGGCTCTTTATCAAAAATTCAAAAAGCTGGTGTTTTAATTCCCCTTTCCAAAGAGTTCGTGTTATAGTAGGACAAGAGGTTGCCCAGCTTGGGCTTTTGCGATCCCCGTCCGCACAGAGGAGGCGAAATGAAAAATCTGATGTTGCTTGTCGGCTTTACCATGGGCGGGTTGGTCGGATTTACCGACCCGGCCGCCGCCGCGGTGGTGTATGCGGTGGATGACAATTTTGTCGCTGCCGGCGCTACAACCACCGTGCAGGATTACGATGGGGATCTGCTGGTGAAGAATCCCTCGACCACCCGCCGTAAGGCCTACATGAAGTTCGACCTGACGGGGCAGAACGCCGACCCGGCGCAAGCCGCGACCTTTACCGTCACCTACGACGGGTCAAGCACTGATGGGGGGGATACACACCCGATGCAGGTCTACGCCCTGAAGACCGGTTTCACGCCCGGTACTGGGATTCTCGGGACCCACTGGTCGGAGACGGCGATAACTTGGAACAAGGCCCCCGGCAACAGCACCTCAGGGTCTACGTTCACTGCCGATTTCTCCTCGGTCGGATCCTCGTTCAATATCGACAACTCGGGTGGGAACAAGACCACTGCAGGAACCATGTTCAGCGTTACACTCCCGACACTGAGCAGTTTCCTGCAAGCGGACAACACGGTGACCATTGGCATCGCCGCGACGAACAACTCGAATGCGACACCGATCTTCAGGTATCTTTCCTCCGAAACCGGCACGACTACCGGCCAGACCGGCACGGCGCCGCGATTGAGTTTCGAGGTCATCCCCGAACCGGCGTCCATGGCTCTGTTGGGCTTGGGTGGCTTGATGTTCCTGTCCCGGCGTCGGATCTAAGACTCGGTCGTCCGGCATTCGTCCCCCACTCACGCCTTTTTTTTCAACGGAACGGCTCAGGCGCCGGAGCGGCTTGACGTTTTAATCCCCCAGCGCCGTGCCGATGGCGCGGGCGGCGGCGAGAAGGGGGCTGGAAGGGGGGACCTTGCGCTGTCGGCCGGCGACGGATTCGATCGTCACGTGGCCGAGTTGTCCGTGGGCCCAGACGACGAGTTTGCCGGATTCGCCGGACATCAATAGCTCCAGGGCGTGGTAACCGAAGTCGGTGGCGAGGACCCGGTCAAAGGCGGTGGGGGTGCCGCCGCGCTGGATGTGGCCGAGGATAGTGGCGCGGGTTTCCAGGCCGATGCAGGTTTCGATGTCGGCCGCCAGTTTATTGGCGATGCCGCCGAGGCGCACGGGATCGGGGCTGGATTCGATGCGGCGGGCGACAATCTGTTCGCCGTCCTTTTCACGGGCGCCTTCGCTGACGCAGATGATGCTGAATCGCTTGCCCAGGCGGCTGCGGTAGGTCAGCAGCTCGCAGATCTTCTTCAGATCGTAGGGGACTTCCGGCATAAGGATCACGTCCGAGCCGCTGGCGACGCCCGAATGCAGCGCCACCCAGCCGGCATTGCGCCCCATGACTTCGACGACCATGACGCGATGATGGCTCATGGCGGTGGTGTGGATTTTGTCCAGGGCGTCGGTGGCGGTGGCGACGGCGGTGTCGAAGCCGAAGGTCTGCTCGCAGCCCTCGAGGTCGTTGTCGATGGTCTTGGGCACGCCGATGCAGTTCACGCCGTTGCGCACGAGGTTGGCGGCCCCGGTCATGGTGCCGTCGCCGCCGATGCAGACCAGGGCGTCGAGGTGGTTGGCCTGAACGTGTTCGATCACGCGGTCGGTGACGTTGGCGTATTCGATCTTGTCGCCGCGCTTGATGGGATATCGTTCGGGGTTGGCCTGGTTGCTGGTGCCCAGGATGGTTCCGCCGAGGGTGAGGATGTTGGACACATCATTCCACTGAAGCGGGCGCATGCGGTTCTGGATCAACCCGAGAAATCCATCCTCGACGCCGACGACCTCGAGTTTGTGGTGATTGAGCGCCGCTTTGGTGACGGCGCGGATGACGGCGTTAAGTCCGGGACAGTCGCCCCCGCCGGTCAGAACCCCGATGCGCTTGATGTTGGCCATAATTGCTTCTCCAATGCTCTATCTTCTCATCATCGTCATGGCGTTGCCCGCGTCCACACTGTAGTTTGGAGCGATTGGCGGCCTCGGGCCTCGTTTGGCGATGGTTCCGACATCCGATAATGCTTTTTACGGAGATTTTTCGAGCCATGATCGATCCACGGATGACCCAGTTGGCCGACGTCCTGATCAATTACTCGTGCGCGGTGCGGGAAGGGGAGAAGATTCTCATCGAGGCGATCGACATTCCCCACGAGTTCACGCAGGCGCTGATCGCCGCGGCGTTCGACGCGGGCGCTGATCCGTTGGTGCTGCTCAAGAGCAACGCGGTCCACCGAGCGCTGATGATGCGCGGCACGGCGAGCCAATGGAAAACCATCGCCAAGGTTGAAAAGACGCAGATGCAAAGCGTGCAGTGCTACCTGGGCGTTCGCGGCAGCGTCAACGTGTCGGAATTGAGCGATGTTGCGGCGGGAAAGCAGCGGTTGTACGAATCGACGGTGTGGAACACGGTTCACCGCGAGATTCGCATCAAACAGACGCGCTGGTGCGTGCTGCGCTGGCCGACGGCATCGATGGCGCAGATGGCGGAGATGAGCACCGAGGCGTTCGAGGATTTTTACTTCAACGTCTGCACGCTGGATTACGCGAAGATGAGCCGGGCGATGAAGCCGTTGGAAAAGTTGATGAGCCGGACCGATCAGGTTCGGCTCAAGGGGCCGGACGAGACGGACCTGACGTTCTCGATCAAGGGGATCGGGGCGATCGGCTGCGACGGGCGTTTGAACATTCCCGACGGCGAGGTGTTTACCGCGCCGGTGCGGAACAGTGTCGAGGGGACGATCCAGTTCAATTGCCCGACGATCTACCGCGGTGCGACGCATACGGACGTGCGGCTGGTATTCCGCAAGGGGCGGGTGGTCGAGGCGTCGAGCAACGCGACGGACCATTTGAACGAGGTGCTGAATTCCGACCCCGGCGCGCGATATGCCGGAGAGTTCGCCATCGGATTCAATCCCTGGTGTACCCGCCCGATGAAGGACATCCTATTCGATGAGAAGATCGCCGGGTCGATCCACTTCACACCCGGGGCCTGCTATGACGAAGCGAGCAATGGCAACAAAAGCGCGATTCACTGGGACCTGGTGATGCGACAAACCCCCGAGGTCGGGGGCGGGGAGATCTATTTCGATGGGAAACTGATCCGCAAGGACGGGCGGTTTGTGCCCAAATCGCTGCAAGGGCTGAATCCAGAGAATTTGGGCTAATCGGCACCCCGCTGGGGATATTCTGATTGTCCCCATTGCGTCCGCGAGGCGATGGGGAAAGTCGCCGGCTCAGTCGCGCACCACGCACCGGATTTTCCATTTAGGATTTTGTCCGAAAAATCGGCAGGGGTTGTCGTGGAAGAGCCGCGTCGCCTCGACTTCGCTGTGGCCGCGGCGCAGAAATTCGATGCAGGTGTCCATCAAATAATGCGGGTGCGATTCGCCCCAGTCGGCGGCGGAATTGGCCACGATCATGTCCGGCCCGTATTGCTCGAGCAGATCGGCGGCTCGCTGGGCAGTGACTTTGCTCACGGGGTAAAGCGTTAATCCGGCCCAGAAGCCGTTGTCGCGGGCGATGCGGATGGTGTGTTCCTCGCAGTGGTCGATCAACACGCGCTCGGGCCGGATGCGCCGGTCGTTCTTGAGGATCGAAGTGATGATCGACGTGCCCTTGTGCTTGTCCTCGAGGTGCGGGGTATGGACGAGGATCAGTTGATCGAATCGGGCGGCTAAATCCACCTGGGCCTCGAAGGTGGTGATTTCATTGCGGGTGTTTTTGTTCAGCCCAATCTCTCCGATGCCCAGTACGGTGGGGTGGTCCAGCAGCGGGGGGATCAAGTCGATCACCTGGCGCGACAACTCGACATTTTCCGCCTCCTTGGCGTTGATGCAGAGCCAGCAATAGTGCTGGATGCCGTAGCGGGCGGCGCGGCGCGGCTCGAAGTCGATCAACTGGCGGAAATAATCGTAAAAACTCTCGGGTGAGGAGCGATCGAACCCGGCCCAGAAGGCCGGCTCGCTCACGCCCACCACGCCGCAGCGCTGCATGAAAAGGTAATCGTCGGTCGTGCGACTGATGCAATGAATGTGGGGGTCAATATAGCGCATGGATTCAATTCGAGAAGGTTTCTACCGTGATGGCGAGGGGGTCATGTCGCTGAAGATCATCTGCACCTGCTCGGCGCGATTGGGATCGTTTGATGTCAGCACGCCGATCGCCTGGCGCAGCTTTATCAGGCGGGGATCATCGGGCAGGCGATGCGAGCGGTCGGCCCGCTGCACCCGGTCGAGATCTGCGGCCAGAGAGAGGCATCGCCAGCGCATTTCCAGAAAATAATCGTTGAGAACCATCGCTGAATCGCGCATGGCGATGAGGATATCCGGTTTCGTCGCGACTGAGCAGAAATTGCCCGCCGAATCACCCCTGGAAAGGGGCGATTTCTTGATTGAGAATCTCGACGATGATCTCGGCGTGTCGAGCGGTGGCGCCTTGCTGATCGATCACCACTTGGCGGGCGGTGTGCCCCAGGCGGGCGGCGGCGGCGGGGTCGGTGAGCCAGCCATCGAGAATGCGCGATAACGCCTCGGGTGAGTCGGCCTCGACGACGGCGCCGGCGGCGCGGAAGCGATTCATCGGCTCGGCGAAATTGCCAGTGAACGGTCCGACCACCACCGGTTTGGCCAATGCCGCGGCCTCGATCATGTTGCTGCCGTGCTGGCGCGGTCCCAGATCGACCAGGGATCGACCGACGAAAACGACCGTCGCCAGGCTATAGAAAAGGCGAAGCTCGCCCATGGTGTCGCCGAGAATGACGGGCAGTTTGGCGTCCGGCACCGATGAGACGGCCACGCCGTTTTTCGCGGGCGCAATCAACGGCTTGCTTCGGCGGCGAAGGGCAAATCCCGACGCGAGGATCATTTCGGCCACTTCATCGAACCGCGCCGGCTGCCGGGGAACGATCACCAGCCGCAAATCTGGATGACACTGCCGCAGTTTCGCGTACACAGTCAGAACGATCGACTCTTCGCCGGGGCCGGTCGATCCGCAGACCCAGATCGGCTCGGTGCCGGGGTTCAAGCCCACCGCCGACGCCAGCTCGGCGTCGCCGTCGATCCGGTCGGCGACGGCAGCGCTGTCGAACTTCATCGTCCCGACGGTATGGAGTCGCTGCGCCGGCGCTCTCAGGCGGCGGAATCGGTCGGCGTAGATCGGATCCTGCACGCATAGCGCCGTCAGTTGGCGGAACATCGCCGCCGCGATCGGCGCGATGCGCCGGTAGCGCCGGGCGCTTTCATCGGTGATCCGACCGTTGGCGAGGATGACGGGGATTTTCCGACGCCGACACTGGCGAAGAAAATTGGGCCAGACCTCGAGTTCCATGAGAACCGCCGCCGAAGGGTTCGTGGCCGCCAGCAGGCGATCCACGGCGGGGGTGAAGTCAAGCGGATAGCGAACGAGCATCACGTCGGGATCGTGCCCGAAGTGGCGCATCCCGGCGTCGAAGCCGACGTCGGTGGTTGTCGTGACGATGAACTGCAACTCCGGGCGGCGGGCGCGCAGCTCCCGCAGCAGGGCGGGGGTGGAGTTGATCTCCCCGGCACTGACGGCGTGGATCAGGATCGCCGGGCGAGATGGATCGCGCCTCGGCAGACCTCGCCCCATTCGCTGGCGCAGCGCGTTGAACACCTTCCGCCGCGCCCGGGGCATCGCCAGCCATACGGGGGCACTGATCCCCAGCCCCAGGCCGTAAGCAATGTCATAGCCGTTGATCATTCGACGAGTGAACCGAGAAGACCTTGTAACCCAACCCCGCAAGCGGCACAAAGGTTCCGTACGAGAGCGGTGAAGTGAGCATTCCCGCAATCCCGGCTGCTCTTAAGAAGAGGGCAAGCTGGAAGCCTGCGTATACACGGTGGTGAACCACTTCTTCACCGATTGTTCGACCTGTCGGTCAACGGCTGGGGTGGTGGGCACATGGATCGACGGCTTCGTCGCGGCGTGGCGAAGGTCGAGTCGCCAGACTTCCCCGATATTGGGATCGCCGCGGAATGGGCGAGTCGCCCGAGTGGTGGTGATCGGGCGATCAGGCGAACACGAAGCCCAGCGCGATGGGGTGGCTTTGCGCGCGCGAATCAAGGGCCGCGAGGAGCTTTTTAAGAACCCCGCGACCCCGATTCGACAGCGCGACTGCTTTGTCAAACAATGGTTTTAGGGTAATGCACTAGGATTTACCCTAAAACGCAAGATTGGCAATGCGCTTGACATCGCGCATCAATAGTTCTTTTCGTGTACCTCGGTGTGGGTGCGTTTGTCGCCGTCAGGCTCGGTGACGGTGGTCTTCTTCACTTCCACGCGGTCGGCGTCGGAGTTCATGGGATCGCTATGGCAGCCGACGACGGCGAGCCCGAGGGAACCGACCATCAGGGACGCCAAAAGGTAACGGGTGATCATGTTGATCTCCTGAAAAGTCCGGCGCGAAGTTGGTGCGCATCCCGCAGCGCCGTAGCACGGGGTGCGTAGGGGCATCGGATCAAAATGTGTGCCAGTTACGGGTGAGGCCGCTGGCGATGAAGAAACGGCTGAGTCGGCTGCGGAATCGCGCGATTTCGGGTCAATTCGTCGGGGGGATGACGCGGACAGGGCGGTTTTGTCGCGGGCCGACGATCAATAAGGGGTGAACTTCGCATCGTTACTTGGCGGCGCGGCCGGAGGGGTTGAGCGCGCGGTGGCCGAGGCAGGCCCGGTGGCCGGGGCGGTCGTCGGGGCGGTGGTTGTGCCAGGCCCGGTGGCCGGGGCGGTCGAGGGGGCGGGAAACCATGGGCGGACCGCTGCGATTTCGGCCGCGATCTGCGGCTCAGCGGCGGTGATGTCGATCGGGAGGTCGCAACCGACGAGCTTCTCGAGCGCTTCCAGCGCCGCGGCCCGCACACGGCGATCCTCGTCAACGAGACAGTCGGTGAGAAACTCCGAATCTTCGCGGCCCGCATCCGAAGCACTGGGCGCGCGGGTGGCATGACTGCTCAACCACTCCTCCAGTCGCATCCGCTGTTCGGGCGACAACAGCGCCGGGTCGTAGCGGACGGCCGCCAGCACCGCCGGTCGCTGGCGCTGGCGAAGCTGCTCGACGCCCTTGAGGCGTTCCTGGTAAACCGGTGAATCCAGCATGGGCAACAGCGCTTCCAGATCGGTCGTCGCCGCCGGATCGGCCGGCACGTCGGTGAACGCGCGATAGACATCGGCCGGGCCGGGGCGCAACAAGTCTTTCTGCGCGATCCGCTTGAGCATCGGGCGCAGATATTGTCGGACCAGCTCCGGCTCGGCTTCGAGCAGGGCTGCGAGGCTTTCGGCTGAGACCGTGTTGGCCAGATTGTGCGCGTTGGCACCGGGTCGCGCCGCGGCGACGGGCACCGCCGCCGCCTGTTGATGGGCCGGGTTGGTTCGGATCATCAGCCGCACCGAACCGGGCGTCTGAGCGTACGTCACCAGCGAGACGTCCGACTCGGTCCCGCCGCGAGCGGTGATCGTCAGCCGGTCGATCGAGAGGCTCAGGATGATCTGCCAGATGTCGTCGCCTTCGGCGGCGTCGAAATCGTACCAGGCGATGGAGACCAACATCGCCTTGGCGGCGGGGGAATTCGGTGCGGCCGGGCCGGAGCGGGCCGTCAAGGTCCACAGATCATCGGAGCCGGGAACCGCAAATCGGCCCCCGGCGGGCAAATCGCGCGGACCGAGATACTCGGCGGTGAGGCTGCCTCTGGCGTACCCGAATCGAACCACCTCGTCGATTCGCGCCGCCGGCAATTTAGCCATCTTCTCGGCCCGCGTGCGGACCTGCTCGACGGCGGCGTTTTTCCGCGGTTTGGCCGCGTTGCCCGCCTTGCCCGCCGCTTCGCCGGCGGCATGAACCGGCACGACCGCCGCAACAACCACGATCGCCGCGATCAATCGGAAAAATGGAACACGCATACATTCACCGAGGCAGTCGGGGAGAAAGATTTCACCACCAAGCAAGTCTTAGCTCCCAAGAAAGACTTCACCAGCAAGCGAGTTTTGACTTCGAAGTAAGGACTTTACCACGAAGGCGCGAAAAGCACGAAGGGTTGTTTCTGAAGCCTTACTCACACTCTTTTGGTTATATCGAGGACGTTACTCGCCATAAGGCGTGCCGGGTCTTGTGCTTTGTCAATAGTAGACATTAGGTTTGATTGTCTCGATTGTGCCCATGAAAGCGGGCCGGAAACAAACACTCTATCCTAAAACCAAACGTTGACAAAGCCCTGGTGTAGTGTCTCGCAAATAGCGCGTCTCTTGAGCTGCTCCCCATGCGCTGGGCGCATTTTAGCCTTGGTTAAGATGGATTCATATGCCCACTGACGCCTGCCGTCGCGCAGGGAGCCCGAAGGGC
>JBBQNJ010000088.1:0-18683 GCA_038329845.1 Tepidisphaerales bacterium
ATCAGACATTCGCGTTTATCAAGGCGGCGCGGAGCAAGGTGCCGCCGGGTTCGAGTTGTTTTGTCGCCGGGACGGCGGTGGCGGTGGGCTACGCGGCCGATGGGACGGTGATCACCCGGCCCATCGAGGATATCCGCGAAGGGGATTGGGTGTTGTCGCGGGATCAGTATGATCCCGGCGATGACCTGACCCTGCGGCGAGTGACGGCGGTGTTCGCCAGAACAAGCGATCACCTGCGGTTCCTGACCGTCGCCGGTGACGATGGGAACATTGAGGTGATCCGCACGACGGACAATCATCCGTTCTGGGTCGATGGAAGAGGCTGGATCGCGGCCGCGGAGTTTCGCCCGGGTGATCGGCTCCAAGAAGCCGCCGGTACTTGGCAAGCGGTCCTGGCGACGGATCGCCAGGAGCATCCCGAAGGCATCGCGGTTTACAACCTGGAGGTCGAGGCCGACCACACCTACTTCGTCGAAGACGGAAAAGGCGCGGGCGACGCGATATGGGTACATAATGAATGTGTAGCTGGTAAGTTCTTTGGGATTTATAAGGGGAAGAGGATCGAGTTTAAGAATTCAGTCCCCGGGCGCATCACATTCCGCAAAGTCTCACCGCAACAGCGAGACGCACTTCGGACCGCATTCGAGAATGTCGAACGTCGACATTTCGTAAGATACATAGGGGCGAACAAGGCGAGCGAACTTCGTGCGGCCGGCTTTTCGCAGGCACAAATCAGCAGGATGGCGGTTGATGGTACGGTTCCCAGCATTCGCGGCCAACGATTTGAAGTTCATCATAAAGTCCCCCTCGACGGCGGCGGAGATAACTCTTTTGATAATCTTATCATCGTTAAGCAGTCGCCATTTCACGCGGCACTGACTACCGAGCAGTATCGCTGTGTAAATGACTTGGAAATTGGGGAGGCCTGTGAAGTTGATTTCCCGCTATTCACCGGTCTCATCATTTATACGGGGAAATAGCATGACCGTGCCGCAGATTGTTCAAGCCATTCGGGGGATTTACGAGACAATGGGGGAGAAGCTGTTCCCCGGATGTAGCGAAGAGGAAATTGATCGCCTAAAAACTGTGGTCAACGAGGACTATGGGATTCCATTGCCTCGGGAATACCTTGATATGTTACGACTGACAAATGGCTTCGGATACGATGGCTATGGAATATACGCCTCGCGACCTATTTACTATTCCCCTGGTGATGAATCCCCGGCCGAAGATGGAATTATTGAGGCCAATAAAGGGATGAAACTGGACGGGGTCGAGATAATAGGTGGACTATGTTTTGGTACTGGTGATGACTATCTATTTGGAATGAATCTAGGCTCCGGGGAGTTTTATCAGTTCGATGTCTATCGACAACCTATCAGACAGTTTGATTCGTTTGAGGAGATGTTTCGTTTCATGTTTGAGCCGCGGCTTAGTGATGTCTAATCGTAACATTTCAGCCGAATGCCGCCACGCTGATTCTGAGGCTGATATCGCGGGGCAGCAGGCAGACTCAACTTGACTGAGGCCGCAAAACGGGAATCGCGGTAGGCGGCTGAAGTGTTACGTCTAATCAAAGAGGTCAGGAGAGTCGGACATCACTGATTGGAAGAGGTAGCGACAATGACCGCACGCTTGACGGGCCTGGGGGATGCCTCGAGCGATCCGTTGGCTAAGGCGATGGTGATGGTGCGGGAGAGTCTCGCGCCGGATGCGTGCTACTGCGCGGTGGGGCTAAACCGTTCGGGCGGTGTTCGTTTCCAACGGCGGATTTATCAGGGGGATTACGCCAGCTACGACGCGGCGACGGTTTCGCCGCCGGGAACGCCGATCTGGCTGCGAATGGTGTATACCACCGGCGGCGGGACCGGCTATTACAGCCTCGACGGCAGCAACTGGACGAGCATGGGCACCATGACCGGCCCGAACAACGGCAACGTGTACGTCGGCCTGGCCGTCACCAGCCGCAATGATGGGATGATCGCCACGGCGACGTTCGACAACGTGACGATCACGCCGACGGGTACAGGCGGCATGCTGTCGCCGCTGATGCCGACGAATCTGACGGCGAGCGTGGCCAACGGCGTCCCCGGCGTGCCGCGCGTGGACCTGGATTGGCTCGACAACGCCAACAACGAGAACAGCTACCGCGTGCTTCGCAGCGCCTCGGCGGGCTTCGCCGACGGCACGGTGACCCCGGTTGCGGTCCTGCCCGCCGGCAACACCAGCTTCATCGACACCGACCCGGCACTGCAAGACGGACAGACCTACTACTATCGCGTGTGCGCCTTCAGCCTGACGACGCGTGAATCGGCTTACCCCGCCGCCGTCGCCGCGACGTTGCCGGCGGCACCCATCGCGGTGATCGGCGGTGCGTACATCGTTGACGAAGGCGGCGTCGTCACGCTGGACGCCTCGGGCCGCCTCGATCCGCAAGGCGGCACGCTCAGTTTCCAATGGGACTTCAATTACGACGGTGCCAGCTTCAACGTGGATGCCGCGGGGATGGTGCTGTCGTTCTCCGCCGTGGACCTCGACGGCCCGATGACGCGCTCGATCGCGCTGCGGGCGACGAACCCGGCGACGGGCTGGAGTAATCTGGCCGTCACTACGCTGACAGTGCGGAACGCTGCCCCCACCGCGACGCTGGTAAACGATGGCCCGGTCGATCTGGGAACGCCCGTCGCAGTGTCGTTCGCCAACCCCAGCGATGCTCCGGCGGACATCGCCGCGGGATTGCGCTACAGCTATGACTTCAACGACGACGGCGACTTCACCGACCCCGGCGAGGCCGAGAACGTCGCATCGCCGGTGCTTTCCTACACCTTCCCCGCCGCGGGGGTGTTCAATGTTCGTGGCCGAATCACGGACAAGGACGGGGACTTTTCCGATCTCACCACCAGCGTGATCGTGCGATCCGCGCCGCCGTCGGCGCCGGTGGGTCTGGCGACGGACGGGACGGCGTGGATCGACGTTGTGCCGCTGGCCTGGCAGGCGGTTGCCGGGGCGGCGGGGTATGTGATCGAGTGGAGTGCCGACCAGACCGAGTGGTTCGCCATCGACGAGACGATCGATCCGGCGTACAGCGACGAGTATCCCATCCTCGGCGATCAGTGGTATCGGGTGCGGGCGTTCGGGCCGGGGGACGATCCGGCGATGAGCGAAGCTTCTTCGGGGCTTCTCGTTCATCCGATCGCCCCGCCGGTGGCGTGGGGGGATGACAACGCCGGGGCCAACGAGCGCGGGACGCTCAGCGGGCTTTCGACCAAGCACGATACGCCGCTGACGTTCGACGTGTTGAGCAACGACATCGACTACGACGGCGGGACGATCTCCATCCCACCGGACGGCTTCACCCAGCCGGCGAACGGCGTGGTGGGCCTCAATCTCGACGGGACGTTCACCTATCAGCCGTCGTCCGGGTTCGTGGGGACCGATTCGTTCACGTATTGGTTGACCGATGGAACGGCGCTCAGTGCCCCGGCGGCGGTGGTAGAGTCGGGGGAAGCCAAATGGGGGGTTGAGCTTCCGCAGCCGGAGTCGGTTGTGAATGCACTGAGGAGGTTTTGTGGGAGGTGGGGAACAGAGCCGGGATGGCCTTGTCGTAGTCGCTCATGGGGAACGGCGCGGCCCGTTTCTACCCGGTGTGCATCTGGTGGTTGGCCAGCGTGCGGATGATGTTGTACGCCTCGCTCACCCGCTTGACTATGGGCAGAGTCAGGCTGTGGTCACGGGCGACCTTGACCAAGGCGTCGGTGAGAGCCATGTCATCGTCGCGGACCCCGGCGGCCATTTCGTGGAAAACGCAATGGCCGCGTTGCGCCCTGGTGTTATACGGCGGGATTGCCGACCGCCTTAATGGCTATGGGCAGGGCAAGGGGACAATCTCTGCGGGATGCTGCAATCTATGGGGTCTCTGCGCGTTATTTTCCTTGTGTCGTGGACTTTCCGTTTCGGGCCTATGCCTCTCATGACTCTGGCTGATGGCACATGAGTTGCATTGTTTGTTCTCAATGCCTCAATTTGTTTGTGATTTAACAGAAAACACCCAACCTCTGCCGCCGATATGGGCCAAGTGTCTTGGCTCAGGCAACGCCGCTTTGACGCTACGAGCGGATTGGCAACGACAGTTGCGTCGTTGTCGACGGGAGCTGGACGTGCAACATGTTCGTTTTCACGGTCTGCTGTCGGATAGCATGGGAACGTTTCTGATTCACAAGGACAAACCACTCTATAGTTTCCATAACATCGACGCCAGTTACGACGCATTGCTGGAAATGGGCGTGCGACCTGTCGTCGAATTGTCTTTCATGCCCTCCGCCTTGGCCAGCGGCAAACAAACCGTCATGCACTACGCCGACAACGTCACCCCCCCCAAGGACTGGGGGCGGTGGGAGTCGCTGATCGAGAAGTTAGTCCGTCACTGGGTTGGACGATATGGCATTGATGAAGTCGCCCGCTGGCCCATCGAAGTTTGGAACGAACCCAATCTCAAATCATTTTACACCGGAAAATTTGATGATTACATCACGCTTTACGAGCACACCAGCCGGATCATCAAAAACATCGACTCTCGTCTTGTGGTCGGCGGCCCGGTGACTGCCAAAAATGAGTGGCTCAACCAGTTCGTCGAACAATGTGAAAAACGCGACCTGCCGCTGGATTTTCTGAGCACCCACATCTACCCCACCGACGCCCTCGGGGCCGAAGGCGACGACACCCGTTCGCAACTCGCTCATAGCGAGCGCGACATGCTGATAGAAAAAGCCCAAGCCGCTTTCGAGGCCGCCAAAGGTCGGCCGGTGTGGTACACCGAGTGGTCGAGCAGTTCCAACCCGCGCGATCCGCTCCATGATGAATCGTTCGCCGCCGCCTATGCCGTCAAAGCGATTCTCGACAACGCCCGCCTGGTCGAGGCCTATTCCTGGTGGACTTTCAGCGACATCTTTGAAGAAAACTATTTCCCCTCCCAAGTCTTCCAAGGTGGGTTCGGTCTGCTGACAATCTACAACACCCCCAAGCCCGCCTACGCCGCCTATCGGCTGATGAATGGACTGGGCGATGAGCAGTTGATCGTCGATGGCGGACACAAAACCGTCTGTTGCTGGGCGACGCGCGGTGAGCGCAAAATCGCCGTCATGCTCGTCAATCTCGCACTGCCCGAGCACGACATCCAAGCC
The DNA here is from genome assembly GCA_038329845.1 of Tepidisphaerales bacterium. Lineage (GTDB taxonomy): Bacteria > Planctomycetota > Phycisphaerae > Tepidisphaerales > Tepidisphaeraceae > JBBQNJ01. The sequence goes on from JBBQNJ010000088.1 coordinate 5,181, forward strand.
GAGACCGTTCGCCTTCAGCTCAAGCATGTTCCCCAACCGGGGGGCGTCTACGTGCAGCGGGTCGATGATGAGCATTGCAACCCCAAGCGGTTGTGGCAGGAGATGGGCAGCCCGCGATATCTCGATGAATCGCAGGTGGCGCTGCTGGAGGATGCCGGTCGTCCGTCCGCCGGGCCGATCGAGTATCAGTATGACGCCGACAGCCAAAACGTCGATGCAACCCTCACCCTCCCGCCCCAAGGCTTGGCACTGCTAACGATCATCACCTCGATCAGCGATGAAAGCGGCAATGAAACGAGCGTCGAAAATCTCCCCAACGCCACCGCACCCGCCCCCGGCATCCCGGAGGATGGCGATGAATAATTCCACCAGTCAACCCGCCCAACCCCATTATCCCCTCAAAGACGATGAACTAATCGACACCCTCCAGCGCGATGTACTGGGCTATTTCGACATCGAGCGAAACCCCGCCAACGGGCTCGTCCCCGACAGCACCGCCGACAACAGCGCATGCAGCATCGCCTCGGTCGGACTGGCGCTGGCCAGCTGGTGCTGCGCCGTCCACGCCGGGCATGCCCGGCGAGACAAAGCCCGCAATATTGTCCTTGCCACCCTGCAAACCTTCGCCAATCTGTCGCGGTCGGACGCATCCTGTCACAGGGGATTTTTTTATCATTTCCTCGACATGCAGACCGGCCGGCGACACCAGGACAGTGAATTGTCCAGCATTGACACCGCCCTGCTGATAGCCGGCGCGCTGGTCGCCCGGCAATTCTTCGATCAGGATGACTCTGAAGAATTCGAGATTCGCCAACTCGCCGACGACCTCTATCGCGGCGTTGATTGGCAATGGATGCACGATGGCGGCCCGACGCCCCGCATGGGATGGAAGCCCGAGTCCGGCTTCATGCCCCCGCGCTGGCTGGGATACAGCGAGGGGTTGCTGGTGATGCTGCTGGCGATCGGATCGCCGACCCACCCCATCCCGCCCGATAGTTACAAGGCCTTTTGCGAAAGTTACGTCTGGGTTGAGCAGTTCGGCCACCGACACCTCCGCGCCGGGCCGCTGTTCATCCACCAACTCACTCACTGCTTTGTCGATTTCCGCGACATCGCCGATGAGTTTATGCGCGCCCGAGGAAGCGATTATTTCCAAAACAGCGCCGCCGCCACCCATGTCCAGCAGGGCTATGCCCTCTCCAACCCCGGCGGATTTGTCGGCTATGGCAAGCATTGCTGGGGCCTGACCGCCAGCAACGGCCCCGGGCCGGCCAAACGCAAAATTGACGGGCGTGATTTCCAATTCTTCGATTACACCGCCCGAGGCGTCAGCGCCCCGGGCGGCGGAAAGCAAGACCCCGACGATGGAACCCTATCCCCATGGGCCGTCGCCGCCTCACTCACCTTCGCCCCCGGCATCGTCCTGCCCACCCTGCATCACTTCATGCACCTGGGCCTGGGCGCAACAGGCGGATATGGCTTCAAGGCCACCTTCAACCAAACCTTCAAAGATGAAAACTCCCCAACCGGTTTCTGGATCTCCGCCGACACCTTCGGCCTCAACCAAGGCCCCATCGTTCTCATGGTCGAAAATTACCGATCAGGCCTGGTCTGGCGATTGATGCGTCAATGCGAATACCTCAAAACCGCCCTGCGAAGAGCCGGCTTCCGCGGCGGATGGATCGAATAAGTTGCACGGATGGCCCGCCGTATATTCAATCAAGATGCCCTCATCCGTCTGTTTTTGTCTTATGAGCCTCTTGCATAACCTCTGGAAAAATAGCTGCGGCAGTAATCGCCGATGGGCAAATCCATGCCTCTGACTGTTTGGGGTGCCTATTTTCGCGGGTTGTCGGTGGGTAGGGAGATGCGAAGGGGTCGGAGATGCGAAGGGGTCGGGAGATGCGAAGGGGTCGGGAGTCTTCGATTGCGATCCCAGCTCCCGCAGGGGTGAAGACTCCCGACCCCTTCGGCGCGCCGACCAGCCCGACCTGCCCTGGGGGCCGTGATCCTCTCCCATCGGAAGCCCCTCCACTCGGCGTTGACGCCGCCGGGGCCGGGGGTATACTGCCCTTGAACTGCCCGGGGACGTTCCCTGGGCCGCCTAAGGACCGCGAAATCGCGCTGGGCGAGCGCTTCGGTGGTGGATCTGGTCTTTTCGAGATCTAGGCCGGTGAAGGATGGACGCTCCAGACTCCCCCTCTCCCCTAACCCCTCACCCCCGCCCCACGCAGTGCCCCTCCGGCGGAAACAAATTTCCTATCAGTCGGACACGGCCCTTCGGGCCACCCATAAACACTGAAAAGGCATGGACTTATGGCTCGCGGGTCTTGGGTGAGCCTTACTTCCTGACATCCTATTTTCAGAGCAGTCCCTCACGGGCCTTTGGCCCACCCGCATAGCATGAAAAAGTGCTATAATCACGGTGGATTGGCCGGGCGAAGGTCGTCTTACTGTGGTCCCATTGAGGCCGCAGAACAGTCTGAACCTGGCACCTCCTCGGGCACCCCATATTGTTGCTCCGGCACTTTGCCGGAAGCACGCACGGCAGATTCCATCAATTTGCTTGGGTGTCACCGGCCGGTCCGCTATTTTCACGGCAGTATCAGTCACTGAGCTTCTTAAGAAGCACGACATCACGCTCAGCATGAGCGGCAAGGGCCAGTGCTGGGACAACGCGGCGATGGAGAGCTTCTGGGCCACGCTCAAAACTGAGGAGGTCTATCTGAATCCCTACGCCACCCGGCAGCAGGGCATGGGGAGGATCTTCGAGTACGTGGAGGTGTTTTACAATCGCCAGCGGCTGCATAGTTCGTTAGGATACAAAAGCCCCGAAGCGTTCGAGGCCAGTCCGGTTTAACTACGTCCGTCGCGCCCACCGTTCGTGGGGAAGGCCAACTTCCATAGCCCTTTGATTTGCTTACCACTCGCCGCGTCCCCACCTCACTCTCATGAGTTTGGCACGTGGCGAATAATGACGACAGATCATCATGCAAACACCCGAAACATCGCGCCTATTTACTCGCTGGACGAACCCGGCCAGCGGTGTCGAGACTTTTATCCTCACCGAACGCCCGGCGTCGGTGCAGAGACATTTCTATTACACCAACCGCGGATTCACCGATGATGGCCGCTTTTGCTGGTTATCCTGCGAGTTTGTCCCGCCCGGTGGCCGGCTGGCCGTGCCGGTGCTGGGCGTGATCGACTTCGAGCGTGATGACCTACGCGTCTATCACGACACCCAGCACACCAGTTCGCCGTTCATCGATCCCGCCACCGGCGATGCCTACTTCACCAGTGGAATGGAATTATGGAAGCGCGGGCCGCAGGCGGGCGATCGACCGATACGCATTAATCGTCTGCCGGATGATGTGATGGTGGGCCGAAAGCTCGACCGCCTGGCCACGCATCTCACACTCTCAGCCGACGGCAAATCGGTCAACTTCGACACCCGAAGCAATGGCCGCAGCTTGATCGGCGACATTCCGCTGGATGGTTTGCCGCCGCGCATCTGGACGGAACTCACGGGCTTTTACAATCACGCACAGTTCAGCCCGACCGACAGCGACCTGCTTCTGCTCGCGCACGATGTCTGGCAGGATGATCCGACCGTTCCTTTCGACGGTCAACATCGCTATCACCGCATGTGGACCCTCCGCCGCGGCGAAGAGGCCAAGCCGGTTCTCTCCCAGCCGGTCACCCATAGCGGACACGAATGGTGGGATGCCGATGGTGAACACGTGTGGTATGTGCACTACGGCGTGGGCGTGAAGAAGGTGAACGTCGCCAGCCAGGTCGAGCAGAACCTCTGGCCCGGCCGGCTGTCTCATGCGTTTACCGACCGCACGAGTCGCTACCTGGTGGCGGATATGATGGCTGATCCCAGAGTGTCGGATTGCCACGTGGAGTTCCGCGACACCAAGACCAGCGCAAAGGCGGAGCTTGTCAACCGCCCGCCGCTGGCGGCGCATCTCACGCAATGCGGCCACCTCCATCCGCATCCGCAATTCTGCTGCAATGATCGTTACATCTGCTACACCACAACCGTTCACGACCGAGTCGACCTGGCATTTGCGAACGTGCACGATCTGGCCGCCCGAACCTCGATCAGCAAATCCACAAAAAAAGACCCACTCTCCCCGAGCGTCAGCATTCAGGGGAAGCGGCAATGCAGCCACTACTCCTACGTCATGAACGTGCGCGGGCATGCATAGTGACCCCTTCTCCCAACCTCATCGCTGTGCTCCCAAAGACGTAAGGAAGGCTTCGGCGAGCGACTTTTTCTCGTGGGTTGCCCAGCCGAGGGGGGTTGAGTTCCAGAGTGCGTCACGCGCATCGGGAGATGCGAAGGGGTCGGGAGTCTTCGATTGCGATCCCAGCTCCCGCAGGGGTGAAGACTCCCGACCCCTTCGGCGCGCCTGGCCCAGGGCGTCGCGGCGGCGGCGATGGAATCGACCGGGGTGTTCTGGAAGCCGATCTGGAACATCCTGGAAGGGTCGCTGGAACTGATCCTGGTCAATGCCCGGCACATCAAGAACGTGCCGGGGCGCAAGACGGATGTGAAGGACTGCGACTGGATCGCCCAGTTGCTCCAGCACGGCTTGCTGCGGGCGAGTTTTGTGCCCGACCGTCCGCAGCGGGACCTGCGCGACCTGACGCGGCAGCGCAGCCAGTTGACCGCCGAACAGTCACGGGTGAGCAACCGGATTCACAAGACGCTGGAGGATGCCAACATCAAGCTGTCCTCGGTGGCTACGGACATCCTGGGCGTCTCGGGCCGGGAGATGATCGCGGCCTTGATCGCCGGGGAGGAAGACCCCAATCAACTGGCGGAGTTGGCCCGCAGGAAACTGCGTAACAAGCTGCCGGAGTTGCGGGAGGCGTTGCGGGGACATCTGACGGACCACCATCGGTTTATGCTGCGGCAACTGATGGATCACCTGACGTATCTGGACCGGCAGATCGCCGCGTTTGAGCAGCGGATCGCGGAACTGATGCGCCCTTTTCAGGAGGCGATCGAGCGGCTGACGACCATCCCGGGAGTGGGCGAGCTTACGGCGCAGAACATCCTGGCAGAGATCGGCACGGACATGAGCCGCTTCCCGACCGACCAGCACCTGGCCTCCTGGGCGGCGATGTGTCCGGGGAACCGTGAGAGTGCCGGCAAGCGTAAAAGCGGCCACACCAACCACGGCAACCGCTGGCTACGTACGGCCCTGGTTCAGGCGGCGTGGGCGGCCAGTCATAGTAAGAACACCTACCTGGCGGCCCAGTATCGCCGGCTGGCCGGCCGACGGGGCAAGAAGCGTGCCATTGTGGCAGTGGGCCACACCCTGCTGGTGATGATCTACCACATGCTCAAAGAGGGCGTGGATTACCGGGAACTCGGACACGATTATCTGGATAAGCTCCAACCCCAACGTCTCACCCATTACCTGGTCAAACGGTTAGAATCCCTCGGGCACCAGGTAATACTGCGACCCGCAGGTCAGGCCGCGTAAGACGTATTTTCAGAGCAGTTTTCGCTCATGACCTTTGCCGGAGAAACGGCTTACATCGGGCAGGAGCTGGATACCTGGCTGGTACCGGATGCCGATATGGGACGGAAAGCCGTTGAAATGCTTTTGTCCAAGATCGAGCAGCCTCATCTGGTGTGTCCGGCGTGTTCTGCCCCGTTCAGATTCAGTCGCGCCGGATCCTCTGCCTCCCCACAACCCTAGCAGTCACAATCCAAAGGATAAACCGATGATCCTTACAAACCGCTGGCTGACCCTCTCGTTGATGTTTACCGCATTCGGAGGATTTATTACCCGCACCACCTTCGCCGAACCCTCCGCCAGTGTCATGGTCGTCGTAAAACCGTCACCCGAGCAACTGCTCAGCGCGAACGCCGCAGTTTCCGGCGGCGGGTTCGTTTTTCCGCTTGACGCGAATGTGCTCAACGTCAAGGCCTTTGGCGCCGTCGGCGACGGTGTGCACGATGATACCGATGCGATCCAGGCTGCGTACGACCAGACCGGCCTGATTTATCTGCCGAACGGAACCTACTTGGTCACGCGTCCCATCAAGGCTCCGCCACGGAAAGGGAGCGCGCCCTGCCGCCGCATCCTGCAGGGGCAGAGTCGGGACGGTACCATCATCCGGCTCGCGGACCACGCGCCTGGTTTCGGCGATCCCGCTGCCCCGCAGGCGGTACTGACGACCGCATGGGGCGTCGCCCAGGCGTTTCGCAACGCGGTCAGTGACATGACTCTTGAAGTTGGCTCGGAGAATCCGGGTGCGATCGCCCTGGCCTTCTTCGCCTCCAATCAGGGGTACGTGAAGAATGTCCGAATTCGTGCCATGGACACCACCACCGGCCACATTGGCCTTTCGCTGACGGGCGACAATGGCCCGCTGCTCGTGTGGAACGTCGAGGTCGAGGGCTTTGACACAGGGGTTTTGGGTGCCGCCAACGCCCTCGCTACCTTTGAAGGACTTCGCGTTGCCAACCAGCGGAAGGTCGGTCTGGAGTCCGGTCTCAAATCCTACGTCCACGGATTCAGGAGTGTGAACAAGGTTCCGGCCGTGATCTCGAAGAACCACATGTTCGTGTTGGTGGACGGCCTCCTGGAGGGCGGCAGCCCGGAGACTGCGGCGATCATCATCGGCTCCAACGCATTGATCCGGAACGTGAAGTCGTCCGGTTATGCCCGCGTTCTTGACGGACCGAAGGGTGCCCGCGTCGACGGGAACGCGATCAAGCTTTGGGCGACGCAGACGCCGATCCTGCTCAACGGTGCGGCGGAAGATGCCGTGCAACTGCCCGTTCGAGACTCGCCCGACATTCCATGGGGAGGCCTAGAAGGCTGGGCGAACGCTACGACCGGTCGGCCGGAGTCCTTGAAGGTGCTGGTGCGCGGCAAGGGCTGGGAGCAACAGGACAACTGGGTACCCGCAATCCAGGCGGCCATCGACTCCGGTGCGCACACCATTTACTTCCCCGCAGGCAAGTGGCATGCGAGTGGCACGATCCACGTCCGCAAGAATGTTGGAAGGATCGTGGGCTGCGAGGCGGAATTGGTTCCCGTCGACTCGATGGATGGCGTTACGTTCGTCATTGACGAGGATGCTGACGCCCCCCTGGTGATCGAGCGGTTCGACGCCCTCTACGCGAAGATGAAAATTGAGAACCGATCCAACCGGACGCTTGCCGTGCGTCACTTGGTCTGCAACTACATCTTGAAGGCCAAGGGTGCAGGCGACCTGTTTCTCGACGACGTGTGCTGCGGTTCGGTGGACATCCTCGGTGGCAACGTCTGGGCGCGGCAGCTCAACCAAGAGGGTAGCTTCAATCCAGAGAAGGAGCCCACGCCCCGGCCGAACACCTGGAACGACGGCGGGAACTTCTGGCTCTTCGGGCTCAAAACTGAGCAGAACCGCACGAAGGTCTGGACTAAGAACGGTGGCCGGTCGGAACTGTACACGTTCATTCTCGCGAACCGCGCCGAGAATCCGCTGCCGATGTTTGTGGCGGAGAATTCGAGCATCGCGCTCACGGTCTACGAAACAACGCTGCGGAACGGGCCCTTCGCATCCGTTCTGCAGACGAGTCACAACGGCGTTCCTGGGGCTGCAGTGCCCGGCTCGACGCACCGCGGCGGCATCTGCCGTCCGTGGGTGGTCTCCATCCCTGCGCAGACGCAGGCGGCACCTTAGTTCCTTACATTACACTTTTTTATCGAGTCGCTCAACGCCTGCTCTGCAGGCACAAACAATAACCCCTCACCCCCGCCCACTCAAGCACGCCTCTGCGGAATCAAATTTCCTATCAGTGACTGGCCAAGGCCCAGGAGCAGGGCCTGGACCAGGGCAGCGCTCAGCGCTATCTGGCCGGCGCTTTGCGATGGGGGGTGGGACCGCACACCTTCTGTCTCCGCCAGAACTTCATGACCCAGTGCCTGCTGTTTGGCAATGACGTGGGCTATCAAGAGATGCGGCACTATGGCGAGGACGATCCGATGGCCCAGTTCGTGCAGAACTACTCCGAACACAATGTTTTCTGGTCCAAGGAGCCGCGCCGCATCCTGGCGTGGCGGCAAAGGACACCCGACCGGCAGTCTTCCGAACAAAACATCGGTTTCTATCCGACGCTCGGGAGATGCGAAGGGGTCGGGAGTCTTCGATTGCGATCCCAGCTCCCGCAGGGGTGAAGACTCCCGACCCCTTCGGCGCGCCCGACCCCTTCGGCGCGCCCACCCAGGCCCGGCAAAAACGTCAGGCCGCTGGGCTGGTATGATCGACGGCTGGTTGCGTTGGTTTTTGGCAGTGCAAGAAGGAGCGATGATGATGAGGTCTTTGACGCTGTTGTGCGTAGCGCTGATGTGCGGCGTGGTGATGGCCGCGGAGGAAATGACCATGTCGCCGACGACGATCTATGTCTCGCCGCAGGGCAACGACGCTTGGCAGGGCGGTTCTGCCACGGCCAACGCGGCCGGGACCGATGGCCCGGTGGCGACGCTTGGGCGGGCCCGCGACCTGGTCCGGGTGCACAAAACGGCAACCGGCGGCGGGCGTACGGCGATGGACGTCCAACTGCAACCAGGCGTCTATGAACTCACCAACACGTTCAACCTCACGGCCGAGGATTCGGGAACAGCGCAGTTCCCTGTGACCTATCGCGCTGCCCAAGGTGCCCAGGTGCGCATCATTGGCGGGAAGGTGGTCAGGGGCTTTGCCCCGGTGAGCGACCTGGCGGTGCTGGAGCGGCTGGACCCGGCCGCGCGGGGGCATGTGCTCTGTGCCGACCTGCGGACGATGGGCATCACCGAGTTTCCGTCGATGGCCAGTGCCCAATCATGGGGCAGTTCCGAGCCTGGCCTGGAGGTGTTCTTCGCCGATGATCCCATGACCCTGGCCCGCTGGCCCAACAGTGGCTACACGCATATCGACCAGGCCAAAGGGGCCACGCCCATGGACATCCGCGGCACCAAGGGCACCGTTGAGGGCATGTTCACCTATGAAGGGGACCGCCCCAGCCGATGGCTCGCCGAGCCTGAGTTGATGGCTAATGGCTTTTGGATGTGGGACTGGGCCGACCAACGCTATCGTGTGAAATCCATCGACCCCCAGACGCGGACGATCACCCTGGATGACCAGGCGCACCGCCATGCCTTTGGGTTTCGCAACGGGCAGTGGTTCTATGTCTATAACGCGCTTTCGGAACTGGATGCCCCCGGCGAATGGTATCTCGACCGGAAGGCTGGCGTGCTGTACTTCTGGCCGCCCAAGGCGATCACCGACGGTGCGACCATTGTGTCGCTGCTGCGCGACCTGGTGAACCTGAAGGATGCTTCTTATGTCCGGTTCCAGGGGCTGAGCTTTGAGGCGTCCCAGGGCAGTGCCATCAACATCAGCGGCGGCGAAGCGTGCCAGGTGGCGGCGTGCGTGGTGCGCAACGTGGGCGGCTCGGCGGTGAACGTGTCCGGGGGCAAGGGGCACCAGGTCATCGGCTGCGATATGTACAACCTGGGCAATGGTGGGGTGAACCTCAGCGGTGGCGACCGCAAGACCCTCACGCCGGCCGGCCACAATGTCGAGAACTGCCACATATTCCGGTTTGGCCGCTGGAACCCGGTCTACAAGGCTGGCATCCGCCTGGATGGCGTGGGAAACCGCGCAGCGCACAACCTGCTCAACGATGCCCCGCACATGGCCATCGGTTTCAGTGGCAACGACCAGATCATCGAGTTCAACGAGATTCACAGCGTGGTCTACGAATCCAATGATGCCGGCGCGATCTACACCGGCCGAGACATGACCATGCGCGGCAACCAGATTCGCTACAACTACATCCACGACATCTATGGATTTGAACGTCGAGGCTGTGTTGGGGTCTATCTAGACGACCAGTTCTCATCCGCGACGATGTTTGGCAACGTCTTTCTCCGAGTGCCCGCGGCGACGTTCATTGGTGGTGGACGCGACTGCACCATCGAGAACAACGTCTTCGTTGACTGTGACCCGGCCGTGCATGTGGATGCACGCGGGCTCAACTGGCAGGCAGATGGCGTGGCGGCGTTGCTCAATGCGCTCAATGATGTGCCGTACCGTCAGGAGCCCTGGCGCAGCCGCTATCCCGAGATGCTCACGTTGCCCGATCAGCAGCCGGGCACACCGTTCAACAACCTGGTGGCCCGCAACATCTCCGTGGGCGGGCGATGGACCGACATCGAGCCCAGTGCCCGCCAGGGCGTTGCGCTGGTAGACAACCTGATCGACGCCGACCCGTTGTTCGTCGATGCGGCGGCGCAGGACTTCCGGCTCAAGCCGCAGTCACCGGCGTTTGCGCTCGGATTCAAGACGATCCCCATCGAGAAGATCGGCCTGTATGCAGACCCGCTGCGGGCATCCTGGCCGGTGGTTGCGCCGGTGCGTCTGGCCCCGGAACGGCCGGCAGGGGTGGCCGACCCCGGTCGTGTGCTGCCGCCCGCGGCTGTGTCCAGAGTCGCTACCGCGCCGGTCGTTGATGGCACCATCGGTGACGGTGAGTGGCCGAAGGCGGTGCTGATGCTGCAGGAAGATCCCAGCCGGGCCAAGATCAAGGGCAAGCCCGCCATCGCCCGCATCGCCCATGACGGCCAGACCCTCTACATCGCGATCACCATCCCCCTGGAGACGCCCCGAAGCATGAAGGCGGGTGAGCATTGGGGTCAGGATGATGGCATGGAAGTCTGCATGCGCCTGGCGAGTGCCAAAAATGACCCCGCGTTGGTGCTGCATGGTTTTCCCAGTGGCCACTCTGCCAGCGATGACCAGGCTGGGGCATCGGCGGACGCCGTGGCCAAACTCGCTGCTTCCACGCGCTTCGCGGCCAAGGTCGGTGCCGATGGCTGGACCGGCGAGTGGGCAATCCCGCTGGCGGCGGCCGGTCTGGCATATGAGCCTGGCTTGAAGCTGGCCTTCAATATGGGTGTGTTCCGCAGCGAGACCGGTGAATGGATCATCTGGCAAGGTGCCCTGGGCCAGACCTGGCAACTGGACAAGGCCGGTGTGCTGGTGCTGGAGTAACCTGGAGATGCGAGATGCGAAGGGGTCGGGAGTCTTCGATTGCGGGAGATGCGAAGGGGTCGGGAGTCTTCGATTGCGATCCCAGCTCCCGCAGGGGTGAAGACTCCCGACCCCTTCGGCGCGTTGCCGCTTTCCCCTACCCGTATCCCTCTATAGACTGTCTTCAACTCTGGAGACACCTCATGACATTCGATCGCCGTATTTTCATCGCCGCCGCAATACTCACCGGCATTTTCCTCGCCGCCTGCGCCCAGCCGCACAGCGCCCGAGCTGAAGCGCCGCCCGCCACCGCGCCGGCGGCCAGGACACCGCTGACCTTTCCCGACGCCATCGCACTAACCAACCCCCTCATCCGCGTCGAGGTCGCGCCGTCTGTCGGACGAATCACCCACTTCGGATTCGCCGATGGACAAAACCTCTTCTGGATCAACACCCCCGCCGGCGCGGAAAAAGGCCCGCAACGCAATGGCGAACTCTATCGCAACATCGGTGGTGACAAACTCTGGCCCGCCATGCAGGACTTGTGGACCCGCATCTACGGCCCCCCCGCCGGCTGGCCGCCCGATGGTGTCATTGACGGCAAGCCCTGGACCCTGATCGAAAAAACCGACCACAAGGTCATCATGCAAAGCCCGCCGCAGGAAGCCCTCGGCATCATCGTCCAGCGCCAGATCACACTCGACCCCGACCAACCCGTCGTCACCATCACCAACACCATCACCCGCCAAAAGCCCAATCTCTTTCCCGTTCATATCTGGACCATCTCGCAGGCGATTTGGCCGGATTATGTGTTGATGGATGTCGCCGCGGATCGACCCGCGCCCGCCAAACGCATCTATTTTCCCAGGAGTCTCGATGACATCATGCAAGACATCGGCGACAACGCGCAGCGCTTGCAGATAGACCCCAATCGCAAGGGTGGCAGCAAGGTCGGAACCCTCGGCCGCTGGCTCGCGGCGGTGAGCGCCGACCACATCTGGTATCAAGCCACCCAATTCGACCCCGCCGGGATGTACCTCGACGCCTCCAATGTCCAGGTTTATTTCGATGGCAACTACACCGAACTCGAACTCCTCAGCCCCTCCAAACACCTCCTGCCCGGAGAGTCCCTCACCAACACCGTCCTCTGGCGACTAACCCCCCGCGGCGATCTCACGGATGAGCAGATCGTCGAGCAGGCCCGGCAACTGGCGGCCACGGTAAAGTAGTGAGACGCGCTTTGCAGATTTCACGTTGCGGATTTGCCGGCATCGTCTGAAACTATAGTCCAATGTCGTTGCACCCTTATTACGCAAGGAGATTCCCATGCTCGATCCCATCACTCGCCGTGACATGCTTACCCGCGCCCTGCCCGCCGCCGCTTTGGTAGGCTCGACCCTCGGCGTTTTCAACGCCTTCGGCCAAGACGCTCCGCCGCAGGCCAATCCCGTTAAATCCGACAAAGTAAATCCCGTCCAAGCCGCCGTCATGGCCGCGTTTGGCGATGGAGAATACAAACTGCCACCCCTGCCGCATGACTACAACGCCCTCGAGCCTCACATCGACGAGCAGACGATGCGCCTCCATCACGACAAGCACCATCAGGGCTACGTCAACGGCCTGAACAAAGCCCTCGTGTCCGCCCGCGCGACCAAGGGCGAGATCGACCCCATCACCCTCGAAACCGTCCAACGCAACCTCAGTTTCAACGGCGGCGGACATGTCCTGCACACCCTCTTTTGGGCCACCATGGCCCCCAACGCCGGTGGAAAGCCGGTCGGCGCAATCGCCGATGTGATTGACAAGCAATACGGCTCATTCGAGCAGTTCAAGGCCTACTTCTCCAAATCCGCCGGCATCGTCAAGGGGAGCGGAGATGCGAAGGGGTCGGGAGATGCGAAGGGGTCGGGAGTCTTCGATTGCGATCCCAGCTCCCGCAGGGGTGAAGACTCCCGACCCCTTCGGCGCGCCGACCCCTTCGGCGCGCTCGAGCAGTTGCCGCAGCGGCGGGAGCAGATTCAGCGGGAGATTGATGCCACCGATCGGCAGATCGATCAGCTTGTCTATCAGCTTTACGGCCTGAGCGACGAGGAGATTGCCATCGTCGAGGCCGCGACTGCCGCAACGGCGGGGAAGTGAAGTAAATTCCGGTACCGCGCCGTGAAACTCCCGCTGGCGCCGCGCCAAAGCGTGCTTACACCGCGCCAAAGCGTGCTGGCGCCGCGCCAGAGCGTGCTGGCGCCTCGCAACAGAGTACTCGCACTGCGCAACAGAGTGCTCGCGCTGCGCAACAGAGTACGCGCGCCGCGTAAAATAGTACGCGCACTGGGCCTCAGTACGCGGTCGCGCGCTGGAGCAGTTCTGGAGATGCGAAGGGGTCGGGAGTCTTCGATTGCGATCCCAGCTCCCGCAGGGGTGAAGACTCCCGACCCCTTCGGCGCGCCGACCCCTTCGGCGCGCTCGAGCAGTTGCCGC
>JBBQNJ010000089.1:0-18497 GCA_038329845.1 Tepidisphaerales bacterium
GGGTACAGATGGCGCTGGCGTCGGCGACTTTCACCCGGTGCCCGTCCCAGCAAGAGGGAGGTTGGTCGCGGGTTGCGCGCGTGCAGGCACTTTCCACCAGCTTGGCCACTCCCGTAACCGGCAACTTCTGTCGGGCCTCACAATAGGTGGAGGGACTTATTTCAAAACCAAGCTTATGCGACAGGTCCGTCATTGCAGTGTTCTTATGCAGCACCTGCATGATGAACACTTGGATGGTCCGTGCCGGATCGAAGAAACAATCGCGCCAGGTGTGGCCGACGCTGGCAAATATGGCATTGACCTGATCGTGGCCGCCGAAGCAGGCCAGCGGATCATCCTTGATCTTTGAGAACCGAAGCGACGATAGCCATCTTTGGCCTCCTGTGGGTTGGGGTCTGAGAAACCACCCCCATTATGACAGGAGGCCATGCTTCGCGCAAGTTAATGTAAGATACTTCAACAGCGCGGCTTATAGCTTAACCGAATGCCATTCACTTAAGGGCCAAAGTCGGCGAACTCAACAGCAGTCTTGGACCAATAAGGCGACTTTCCCCAGCCGTTTTCACGTTAAGTGAATGGCATTCAGCGCGTCCCCTTTTTGGGGGGACGCGCTCTGTCTCATGCGTTCCTCGCCTGCTCGGGGAGCGCTGCGTGCGGGTGTGTTCTGCGGGGGCTACTTACGGAAGAACGTCTTGCCTTTGGCGTTGTACTTGCTCAGGAGGTTGTTGACGTAGAGCCCTTCGAGAAGGAACTCGCCGACGCTGGCGAGCGAGGCGGGGTCGGTGCCGTCGAGGTCCATCTCACCAGCGAGCTTGGTCGCACCGGCGATCAGGCCCTTGACGGCCTTCATGTTGGTGACGAACTCATCGGCACCCAAGTCATCGCCGGCGGGGAACGTCAGATTCCCCTTGAACTGCTCGATCACCGTCTCGAACTCCTCGGCGTCGGCATACTGGTTGAACACCTTCTTCACCGACTCACCGATCAGCGACTGGATCAGCTTGTCCTCGGCCCCTTCTTCCTCGGCCAGGGTCATCTCGATTTTCCCCCGGCAGCTCGCGGGCAGCGCCTGCAAATCGCAGATGCGCGGGACCACGCTCTTTTCGCCAGTCAGAATCCCCCGGCGCTCGGCACTGCTCACCAGCGTCTCGAGGTTAGCGATGCTTGTCCGAACCGACACGCCCGATGCCTGCGAGACGTGCGGGCTGGATCGCGCCTGGCGGACCACCTCCTCGACGATCTCAGCCATAAACGCCGGTGTCCGCACCGTGACGCCCGAACCGGAACCCCCGCCGGTCCGATCGGTCCATGCGTTCTGCTCGGCGATCTGGATCCCTTCTTTCGCCGTCTCGGGATAATGCGTTCGGATCACCGAACCGATGCGATCCTTCAGCGGCGTGACGATCCGGCCGCGATTGGTGTAATCCTCCGGGTTCGCGCTAAAGACCAGGCAAACATCCAGATTCAGCCGGATCGGATAGCCGCGAATCTGCACGTCGCGCTCCTCCAGCACGTTGAACAGCCCCACCTGGATGCGCGGAGCGAGGTCCGGCAATTCATTGATCGCGAAAATCCCGCGGTTTGATCGCGGGATCAGTCCGTAATGCATCGTCGATTCATCCGAGAGATATCTGCCCTCGGCGTGCTTGACCAGATCCACCTCGCCGATCAGATCGGCGATGGTCACGTCCGGCGTGGCCAGTTTTTCCTGGTAGCGATCCGAGCGATGCACCCACTCGATTTTGGCATCGTCGCCTTGCTCGGCAACGATGCGCCGGCCCGTCTTGCTCATCGGGGCGATCGGGTCGTCATTGATTTCGACTTCGCTCAGCACCGGGATCCACTCGTCCAGCAGTTCGGGCAGCAGGCGCAGAATCCGCGTCTTGGCCTGCCCGCGCAGGCCCAGAAACAGCAGGTCATGGCGTGAGAGGATCCCGTTGACGATCTGCGGGATCACCGTATCTCGGTATCCCAGCACGCCGGGGAAAAGCGGCTCTTTGGCCCGCAACTTGGCGATCAGATTGCGGCGAAGCTCGTCCTTGACGCCGCAAGGGGCGTATCCGGTTTCTTTCAATTGTCCGATGGTCGCGGGCTTGGGATGGTTGCTCATG
Source organism: Tepidisphaerales bacterium (assembly GCA_038329845.1). Classification (GTDB taxonomy): domain Bacteria; phylum Planctomycetota; class Phycisphaerae; order Tepidisphaerales; family Tepidisphaeraceae; genus JBBQNJ01. Next base: position 2,112 of record JBBQNJ010000089.1, read on the forward strand.
AATCAAAGGTCCACAAAATTGGCGTTGGGATGAAAAGTCCAAAACCAATGATAGGAGCCGTCCGCCCGACGCGACCAATCCCCGGCGCGCGCCGGAGCCGTCGGCCGCTCAACGTCGCCCGCGGGCCGGTTTCTCGGCATCCGGCGCCGGCTTGGCCTCCACGGCCTTCTTGGGCGCATCCGACACTTCCAGATCGCTGAAAACAGCCGTGGCCGAATGGGCCAGGTCGCCGCTGGTGGCGAACGCGCCCCACAGCGCTACCGGCGGGAGTTTGGGCAGCGTGGCACTGCCCACCTGCAACCATTCCTTGCCGTCCAACGATGCGAAACCGGTGATGTCGCTCCCCTGACGCACCAGACGCAGCCACACCGGTTGATTCGGATCCTTTAGCGTAAACGGCGTGGTTTTGATGGGATTTCCTCCCCATTCCACCGTGCGGGCGATCATCACCACCTGCCCGCCGTTTCGTGCCAGCAGCACCTGCGTCTCCTTCTTGGGATCGAGCTGGATGCGCACGGTCAATCCCGCGTGGGCGTCGAGAAGGGCGCCGGTGTCATCCGCCCATCGCACCTTGGCCGACAGCGCGCGATCTCCGGCCAACGCCTGGAAGGCCCAATGATAAAAGTGCGCCAGATTCCGGGCGAACAGCCAGCCGCTTCCGGTGATGCGCAGCCCATCGGCACCCGCCGCTTCGACTTTACCCGGGATCAACAGCCCGGGATCGGCATCGGCACTGAGCCACGGGCCGACTTGGGACGATGGACCCTCGCTCCACCCGGGGATTCCGCTGGAACGAAGGTGGGTGAACAGCCCGGTCGCCGGAGTGTTGGGGAATTCTCCCCCCGCGGCCATGCCGATGATCCACGGCCCCGCCGGCAGTTCAATCGGTTTGCCGACCGGCTTCCAATCCGATCCGTTGTCGGAGATTTCGGCCACGGCCCGATCGCCGTCGCGCCTCAGGCGCACAAACGGCAATTGCGTCGCCGGATCATAAGGAAGGGATGCCAGCAGGCTGGCGCGCTCATCGGCCTTGGTCCGAGCGATGAGAATGATGGCCGGCTCGTCGTGATACGCCGCGCCGTCGTCCTTGGCGACATCACGTCGATGCGGACCGCCCTCGCGCACTCCGACGTGTGCCCCGAAAAATACCATCGGCGACCCGGGTTCGCTGTTCTGGCGGATCATCAACCCGGCCTTGCCGCGCGGCTCGCGTTGACGGGTCTGCACCTGCGCGATGCGCGCCGATAGCTCTCCATCCCCGGGCAACGGCACCCAGATCATGCTCGCGGCATCGCGGACCGTGCCGATCACGCCGGACATGGTCCGTCGATCCTGGGCGATGCCCGCGCCGGAAATCTGGGCCGCCCCGGTGCCGGCGAACATCGCCTCGCCGGGGAAGTCGGTCACGCCGAAGTCGTCGATCCGCCACGGCGTCGGGAGGCGATCCCGATCGGGCGTTATGGTGACGGGCTTGGGGGAATATTCGGCGTCCTGGTAAGCGATCAGCAGGGGAATTTGCGACGCCCCGCGCGACATCAACCCTCGGTCGAGAGCATCCTGGCGGGTGAGCGTGCGGGTCACGTTGCCGCGCGTTTCCTTGAGCAATACCTGGTAATCCCGATCTTCGCGGTAGGCATTGCCTCCGAAGCTGGCGACGAACGCGCCGCCGGAATCGACGATGAACATCGGTTCGCCCAGCGGATAGCCGGCCGAGGGCCGCGTGAATCCGCCGAACAGTTCGGTCTGTCCGCCTCCCGTGGTGCGGATGACCGGGCGCGGGCCTTCGGTCTTCAGGCCCATGATCACCACGCGCCCGCCGTTGTTGAGGATACGTTGATCCAGCGCGCTGGTCTCCGGGTCGATCTGCCGGAAGAACGCCGACTGCCCCGGCGCGATGCGCCAGTCGATCCCCGTCACGTCATCGACGAACAGCGAGCCAGCGCCGACCAGGCCCACATAGCCGCGCCAGTTGCCGTCGATCAAGTGAAGAGGGCGCGGCGAGGCATGTTCGATGGCGATCACCCCTTGGCGGGCGTAGGGGGCGTTGCCGTGGACTTTGAAGACCAGGAACTCGATGGTCAGGGGGACGTCGCTGTTTCCTTCGACGCGGAAAATCGGCTTGCGGCCCCAGCGGGTTCCAAACTCGCCGCCGGCGCTGTCTGTGGCAACGATCTGCGAACGCATCCCGGCGATGGTCCGCACGGTGGGGGGGATGATGATCGTGCGCGACACGCCATAAACGCCCTTGGGAAGGTAGACCACGCTCTTGCCGCTGTTCAGGGCCGACTGGATGGCATCGGTCATGTCTCCCAAGTCCGCATCGGCTGTCTCCGGCGGCGGTTCGTCGGCATTGTTGGCCTCGGCGGGCTTCTCCTGAGCGTCCTTGGCCGGTTCGGGCGCCGGTGCCGGTGGGACGTTTTTCATGAAGCTCTTGACGTTGGCCCATTGGGAAAAGTCATTGGAATGAAAAACCTCCGGCTCCGGCGGAATAGGAAGCCCCAGCGTGTGCTTGGGCGTATTCTCGAAGATCGAGATCGGCCCGCCGGTGACATATTCGTCGATCGCGCCGACTTTTCGAACCTCTTTGTCTCCTTCGCGCAGTCCCATCGCATATCCCGCGATTTTCACGTCGCGCGCGAACATGTAGGTCTGGTTCTCGATCGCGGCGATGGCGGGATCGGCCTTCTCGGCCCGCAGGTCGGCATTGAGCACTTGCGTCATGGCGACTTCGCGCGGCTTTGCGTTGGGATCCTTCTTCAGTTGCGCCGCCGACGGGGCCTTGGTGATGTTCCGGATCGCCGGGACATCGTTGACACTTTGCAGGTCGTGGATGGTCACCATGATCGAGCGGTTCTCGATCCCCACGCGGCGTTGGTTTTGCACGGTCACGCGGTCCAGGACGACCGTGAGAAGGCCATCGGGTCCGTCGCAGACGATCCCGTCACGGAAGCCCTCGATGCGCACATCCTGCACCAGGCAAGGCCCGGGGATTCGGATCATGCTCAGTCCGACGGCACCCGCGCCTTTGGCGGCGCGAATCGTCACCGACCGGATCGACGCGACGTTGTTGCCCAGGAAGCTGATGCCGATCGCTCCGGCATTGTTGCCGACATCGACCGTCAGGTTGGTGATGTGGTTCTCGATCGCCGCGTCCGGCGGAGCGCCCTCGCTTTCGGTGCGCAACACCGCCGGTGCCTTGGCGGCGTTGTTCTCATAAGCATCGAGATTTTCGCGCCCGAACCCCTTAGCGCCGTCGGCGAGCCGGATGATCGTTCCATCGCGGCTCTGCCCATGCATCCAGATGTGGGCCATGCGCATGGGCTGATTGTTCTTGGGATTGATCCTCGCCCAGTCGATCGTGCGCGAGACCTTGTAGACCCCATCGGGAAGATAGACGCCGCTGAGCCGCTGGGCGCGGGCTTCGTAGATGGCGTTCTGGATGGCGTCGCTGTCGTCGTGGATGTCATCGCCCTTGGCGTTGAAGGGCTCGGCGCGCACATTCAGCAGCCCGGCGTCGTCGGGGTAAACCAGCGCGGGGGCGGGTTGCCCGGCGGACTTTTCGACCCCTGCTCCACCGCTGATCAGAAACAGGACGACGGCGAAAATGACGGGGAACTGGGCGAAGAGTGTCAAACGGTGTGGTTTCATGAGGGGGTCCGGTTTGGCGTCTGGGGAAAATCACGGGGCCAGTCCCCGGATTTCTCTTGACAACGACCACGGTCGTGATAGGATATTGTACGCTCAATAGGGAATCTCGTTGATGCCGATCACGTTAAAGGACATCGCCCGCGAAGCCGGCACCTCTCAGCAGGTGGCCAGCGCGGTGTTGAACGGTGCCCGCGGGACCGCCGGTGCCAGTCTGGCCGTGCGCCGACGGATCGAAGATTCGGCGACGCGCCTGGGGTATCGGCCCAACCTCGCGGCCCGCGCGACCGCGACCGGACGATACAACGCCGTCGGCTTGCTCCTGGGGACCGTCGAACACAACAGCATGATCTCCGAGCCGCTGTTGATGGCCGTGGCCGATGCGTTATCCGATCAAGGGATGCATTTGACGGCGGCGCGAATGAGCGACCGTGAACTGACCGACGATACGCGGATGTCGAAAATTCTTCGCCATCTCATGGCCGACGGGTTACTGATCAAGTACGACACCCAGGTTCCCGCGCAGATGTTCGAGCTGCTCAAGCGATTCCGCATCCCTTGCGTCTGGGTGAACTCGCGCAAGAGCGCGGACTGCGTCTATCCCGATGATTTCGCCGCCGCCGAGCGATTGACCGAACATCTGCTGAAGCTGGGTCATCGGCGAATCGCGTACCTCGACTACGTAACAAGCTGGGGCGGCGCTCACAGCCATTACAGCGGCGCAGCGCGGCGTGACGGCTATTTACGCACCATGGGTCTGGCGGGGCTTGAGCCGGTTTTGATCACGCCCGGGCCCTTGGTGGCGCAGGGGAAGCTGGCCGAAGCCTTTGGCGAACTGATCGCCTCGATGCGCCGCGAGAATCGTCTGCCCACGGCGTTTATCACGTACTCGTCCGACCAGGCCAATACGCTGGCTTATGCCGCGGCGGGGCAGGGCCTGCGGATCCCGGTCGATGTGTCGTTGGCGGCGTTCAGCGGAATGTCCTACGAGCGATTCGGGCAAACCTTGACGACGTGCCTGATCCCCTGGGCCGGGCTGGCGCAGCAGTCGGTGGACATGATCCGGCGGAAGATCGCCCGTCCGGACGAACTTGCCCCGCCGGTCTCGATCTCGTTTGATTTTGAGCCGGGAGGCACGGCGGGACCGCCGCCGTGAAGATCGCAATGTCAACAACAGAATCGCTTTTTTGTCCGAACGTGTCGCGGACTCATCACTTTTTCACTCTTTCACCGGAGGTTCTTATGCGTGGGACGATTGCCTTGAAAATGGCCTGCCTGACGGCGGGTTGCCTTGTGGCCGGATCGAGCGCCTGGGCGGCGCCGATCTCGTATACGACGCCCAGCGCTACGTATTCGCAGAATTTTAACACGCTGCCGACCAGCGGTGGGCTGACAACCACCAGCGGCATTAAGGCCGTGCCGGCGCAGAGTGCGGTGCCCGCCGATTTCACCGCCAGCTATACGGAGTTGCAAGGGTGGTATTTTACCGCGCCAAACTTCTTACAGAGTGATGGATCGGCCAACACCGCCGGCGCCTACAGCTATGGAACTGCCAGCGCCACGGACCGCGCATTGGGTGGACTCAGCGGAGGCGCTGGAACCTTCACCATTGGCGCTCAGCTTCAGAACACCACCGGCGCGACCTTGACGCAGTTCACCCTCGACTTCACCGGGGAGCAATGGCGCCGGGCCGGTGGGACTGATCCGCTCCAGTTCAGCTACCTGATCACCTCTTCGTCGGCGACCACCGGGCTGACGGCGGCGGGAACGGCCGTTACGCAACTCAATTTTGCGCCGTTGGTGACGGGCGGCGGCGCTACATTGGACGGCAACAACGCCGCCAACCGCACCGCCATCGGCCACACGGTCACGGGCATTAGCTGGGCCAACGGGGATTACCTGTGGGTCCGCTGGTACAAGACGGGTACGTCGTCGAACGGCCTGTCGGTGGACGACCTCAGCTTCACCGCGGTTCCCGAACCGGGCGCGATGGCGCTGGCGGGTCTATCGGCCGGCGGACTGATGCTCGGTCGGCGACGCCGGCTCGTCGGTTGAACTGAATGTCCGAGTCGTACCCGTGCGATCTCGGCGCTAACAGCGCCGAGTCGCCGGGGCGTTGTTTCGCCGGGGGCATGGACGAGAAGAAAGCGAGGCGCTGCATGTTGAGAACATTGCGCAGTCAAGTTCAGGGGTTTGGCCCCCGTCGCGGGGACAGCGCCCAATCCGGGCGAACGGCTTGCTGCCGTCCGTCGCTTGCCGCACGCCGCGCGGGCGATGCCGCGGGCCGCACCGGGTTTACCCTTGTGGAAGTGCTTGTCGTGATCGGGATCATCGCCCTCCTGGTGGCGATTCTGATGCCCGCGCTGGTCCGTGCCCGGCGGGCCGCCAACAGCATCGCCTGCGCCTCGAATATGCGCCAGGTCTACATGATGCTGGTGATGTATTCCGACCTGTATCGCGGGACGCTCCCGCTGGTTACCCGGCCCAGCGGGGCGCCGGCGACTTGGCCGAATCATTGGATGGAATACCTCGAGGAGTCGCGCGTCATTCCCTCGCAAGGCAACGTCTCGATTACGCCCGAACACAACAACGCGTCGTTGGGCGCGAATGCGCGGCTGTATTGCCCGGAGTTCCGCTCGCGGATTTCGTTCACCGGGGTGGTCTCCGACAACTACAGCTACGCGATCATTCAAGGCCAGGGGAACCTGACAGGCGGAATCCCGTTCGTGACCTTCGGCGGACGGTCGGGAGGCAACATCTCCACCGTGATCTTCAACAAGTTTCCCATCGCCAATGCCGTCCGGAAATTGGCGCTGATCGAAAACGCCAGCTATCGTTCGGGAACCGACAACTCGTGGTACGACTCGTGGAATCAGTACATCCACGGCGGGCGGGCCAACTACTGCTGGGCCGACGGGCATGTGACCAGCGAGAATAGTCGAATGCTGTCGATCCCCTATGGCCCGAGCAGTTCATGGAAGCCGGTTCCGGCGGTTGAAGGCAAGGGGGTTTTTCTGCGTCCGAGCAACTGGACGGATCCGGGTGACGGCTCGCCGGAAATCCGCGACCTGGCGGCAATGCAATGAGCGCTGCGACCGCCCCATCCCTTGCCGGTCAATCCGGCCTCTCTCGACGACAGATGCTCCGCGCCGGCGCTGCCGGCGCGGGGGCGCTGCTTCTTGATCAACTTGCAGAAGGCAAGCCGATGCCCCCTGTACCCGATCCTCGCCCCGCGGCCGGTGCGCCGGCCGGACACGCCGCCCCGAATATCCTGTGGATTTGCACCGACCAGCAGCGCTGGGACACGCTGGGTTGCTACGGCAACTCGTGGGTCCAGACGCCCCATCTGGATGCCCTGGCCGGGTCGGGCGTGCGGTTCGATCAGGCCTATTGCCAGTCCACCGTCTGCATGCCCAGCCGCTCGAGTTTTCTCACCGGGCGGTATCCTCGCGTGACCGGCTGCGCCCAGAACGGGCGCGACATCGACTCGCGGGAATTGTTGCTCCCTCGGCTGCTGCGCGACCGCTCCGGGTATGTTTGCGGCTACAGCGGCAAGCTCCACATCACCCGCAAGGACGGTGAGAACGGCGTGCCGCCGTTCGACAGCGGCTACGATGAGATTCATTGGTCGCCGCACCTCTGGCCGGAATTCCCGCACGATCAGTATCGTGCCTGGCTTTCCAAACAGGGACAGGAGTTCCACCATCGTCCGGTGGGCGATCGCGGGTTGGTCCTCGAGTCGATGCCCGAGGAATTCAGCCAGAACCGCTGGTGCGCCGACCGCGCCATCGACTTTTTGGCCCGCCGCGGTGCCGCGAACTCGCCGTGGATGTTCAGTGTGAACTTCTTTCAGCCGCACTATCCGTTCGAGCCGACCGCCGCGGATTTGGCGCGCTATGTGCCGCGCCTGGGGGAAATCCCCGCACCTAATTTCGATCCGGGCGAGCTGGCGAACAAGCCGGGATACCAGCTTCGCCAGCATCGCAGCGGGGCGGCCTCGACGGATGTCTATGGCCGGTGGGTTTATCCGGAGATGAGCCTCGAGGAACACCGCCTGGTGCGGGCGGCGTATTGGGCGATGATCGACGGCATCGACCGCGAGGTCGGCCGGATGGTCGCCGCCTTGGACGCCACCGGGCAACGCCGGCGCACGATCGTGCTGTTCATGAGCGACCATGGCGAATTGCTCGGCGATCACGGCAATTATCTCAAGGGACCGTACCTGTACGATCCGAGCGTGCGCGTGCCGCTGATCTTCAGCGCCCCTGGCGCGATTGCCCCGGACCGAGTGAGTCCGGCCCTGGTTGAACTCGTGGACCTGACGCCCACGCTGCTTGAAGCCGCCGGGGTGAGTGACAAGGGGCTTCATCTTCAGGGCCGTTCGCTGTGGCCGATGCTTCGCGGCGAAGCGCCGCTGGAAAAGCACAAGGACGAGGTGGTCTGCGAGTTCACCTGGGTCGATGGATCGCCCAAGTTCGACGCGGGCAGCCAATTTATGCTCCGCGATCATCATCACAAGATCGTCATTTCCGATCATGAGGAATTGGGTGAGTTGTACGACATGGCCGCCGAACCGCTGGAGCGCGAGAATCTTTGGAACGATCCCAAGCACCGCGCCCTGCGCGATGATTTGATGGTTCGCGTCGCCAAGGCGATGTGGCGCACGACCGCCGCGCCGCCGGCGGCGAGCGCCGGCTGGGGGTGAGGGTTCTCGCCTATTGGCCGGGATCGCCGCCGCCGGGACCGGGGCGCGACTTCGTCGTCGCAGACCGGACAGAACGAATCGAGTTGACCCACATGCACGATAGAAGTCCCGGTGACCGAACCCCTAATATCGTCGTCATCATCTGCGACGACCTGGGCTACGGCGATCTGTCCTGTCAAGGCGGATCGACGCCGACGCCGAACATCGACCGCCTGGCCGGACAGGGCGTTCGCTTCACCGACTTCCACAGCACCGGCGCGGTTTGCAGCCCCACGCGGGCGAGCCTGATGACCGGCGTGTACCCGCAGCGCTGCGGCGTGCCGGGTGTGCTCAGCGCCGCCCAACACCGCGAAAAGGGTCTGGATCCGCAGGTCTGGCGGAGCTTGCCGAGTCTGCTGAAAGAGGCCGGTTACGCCACGGGGTTATCCGGCAAGTGGCACCTGGGCTATCGTCCGCAGTTCAACCCGATCCGCCATGGGTTCGACATGTTCCGCGGGTATCTGGCCGGCAACGTGGACTATTTCTCCCACGTCGATCAGAGCGGGGTTTTTGACTGGTGGGACGGTTTGACGCCCCGCGACGAGCAAGGGTATGTCACGGACCTGGTGACGGATCGTGCCGTCGAGTTTATCGAATGGCATCGCGGGGTGCCGTTTTTCCTGCAAATCGCCCACGCCGCCCCCCATTATCCCTATCAAGGGCCGACCGATCGCGCCGAACGCCAGGTCGGTGGGGAAATCAACATCTACGGCAGGCGCCACGAAGATCCGCAAGTCTATGGCGAGATGCTTGCGGCGTTGGATCGAGCGGTGGGGCGGGTCTTGTCGCGTCTGGAGCATCTGGGGTTGGACTCAAACACAGTGGTTTTTTTCACTTCCGACCATGGCGCTCCGCGGGGGCACGGGTCCAATGCGCCGTATCGCGGATTCAAGTCCCAACTGTATGAAGGCGGCATTCGCGTGCCGCTTCTGGTGCGCTCATCGGGCAGGATCGCCTCGGGCGTTACCACGTCAGTGACCGCCACGACCTGCGATCTGTTCGCCACGATCCTCGAAATGGCCGGTGCCTCGCATCCCTCGTATGAGCTGGATGGCGTGAGTTTGGACCGTCATTTGTTGGCGAGCCAGCTGCTGGCGCCCAGGACCCTGTTCTGGACCTTTGAGCACCAACTCGCCGCCCGTCGTGATCGCTGGAAGCTGTTGATCCCCGACCTGCGCCAAGGCGACGCATTGTTGTTCGATCTCGATGCCGATCCCGGCGAACAAACCGACCTCGCCGCCGAACGACCGCAGGTGGCCGCGGAGCTGCGACGCACCGCCGAGCAATGGCATCGGCAGGCCACGGCGGCGACCGAGGGCGCGACGGCGTAAGACGAACCCGATTCCTGGGCAATTCCCACACTTTTCAGGAAGCAAGCCGATGTCCACACGAACCCAAGCTCTTGTCATGTCGATCCTGTTCGTCGCCGTTGCCTGGGCTGGCCCCGGCGCCGCCGGCACTGAGAACCACCGAGCGTTTCCGCGCGACGCCGGATACGTCAATGTGCGCGACGTCGGTGCCTGCGGGGACGGGGTGCATGATGACACCGATGCGATCCAGAAGGCCATGGATTCGGTGGCCGGTCCGAAGACCATGGGCTGGGTCTATTTTCCTAAAGGCACGTACCTGGTCTCTCGGCAACTGCGCTTCCAGCGCCCCAACGCCAATCCCAAGACCGGCGAGGTGAAGGAAATTCCGTCCGCGTTTCTGACCCTCATCGGGGAAAGCCGCGAGGAATCGATCATCCAGCTCGCCGACCGCTCGCCGATATTCGGCAAGGACAAGCTCGACCTCTACACGCTCAATCCCCGCGACCCCAAACATGCCATCGCCGTCATCCGCACCAATGCCGACCGCGGCAACAGCGCCGTGGCCATCCAGAACTACATCCGCAATCTCACCATCGACGTGGGCGTCGGCAATCCCGGCGCCATCGGCATCATTTACACCGCCAACAACCAGGGTGCCATCAGCGATGTCACCATTCGCTCAAGCGATCCGCAAGGTGCCGGCCGCGTCGGGCTGGCGATGATGTACGTCGAGCCTGGCCCGTGCCTGATCCAACGCGTCACCATCGAAGGCTTCGATCATGGCATTCGTACGAAGACCGAGAGCTTCAACGGCACTTTCGAGGACATCACCCTGCGCCACCAGCGCCTCGCGGGCATTTATAACGAGCAGTACCCGATGTCCATCCGCCATCTGCACAGCGACAACAAGGTCCCGGCCATCATCAATGACAAATCCGAATCGCGTGCCAGCGCCCAACGCCTGGAAAACCTCAAGGCCCAGGGGCGCGGGCTGCCGCAGACCGAGTACGCCGGGTTTGTCACGCTGATCGATTCCGAGCTGGTTGGCGGCGATCCCGCGCAGCCGGCCATCCAGAACGAGGCGTTTCTCTTCGCCCGCAACGTCAAGGTCCAGGGCTACGGCAAGGCCATCGCTTCTCGCACCGGCGGGGAGGTCCAGGGGAACTTCATCGAGGAGTACACCTCCCATCCGCCCGTGACGCTGTTCGATTCGCCCCCGAAGTCGCTGAACCTGCCGGTGAAGGATACCCCCGACACCTTCCACACCAACGACTTTTCCCAATGGGCCAACGTCTTGTCGTTCACTAAAGGCATCAAGCCGGTCGCGCAGCGCCCGGCGGTCGCCCAGGAGCAGCCCGATGCCAAAGAGGCGGATGCCAAAGAGGCCAAAGAGGCCGATGACGGCGACGGGCAGGGGGAAGACGACGGCAACAACGCCTTGGAGGATCACACCGCCGCGATCCAGGCGGCGTTGAACTCGGGCAAGCCCATCGTCTATTTCCCCAAGTTGGCCAGCGGCGTGAAGTACGGCATCAGTCGCACCCTCCACGTGCCGGCGTCGGTCCGCACCATCTACGGGATGAGCAACAAGTTCGACATTCTCGACGGTGGGGATTTTGACGTGCCGTATTCGTATGTCCCGGTCTGGGTTTTCGAGGGACAGACCGATGTCCCGGTGACGATTCAGGACTACGCCAGTTCGCGCTTCAGCTCACGGCCCATCACCCGCCACGCGGCCATGATGGTCGAACATGCCTCGAGGCGACCGCTGGTCCTCAAGTCGTTTCAACCCAACTTCGCCTACCGCAATCGCCCGAATTGCGGGCCGCTGTTTATCGAGGATGTCGTCGGCAGCGACTTCCGTTTTCTGCATCCCCAGGAGGTCTTCGCCCGTCAGCTCGACACCGAAGGCAAGTTCGACCGCATCATCAACAACGGTGCCCGGCTGTGGATTCTCGGCTACAAAGTCGAGGGGATGCGCCACCTGATCCAAACCATGGGTGGCGGACAGACCGAAGTGCTCGGCGGCTTCATCTTCCCCGCGGCCGGCGTCCCCGGCATGGTCCCGGCGTTCAGCGTCGATGATCATTCGGCGTTCAGTGGTGGATTCAATTTCCACCGCCGGGGAATGGATATCGACAAGGACTATTACGTCGAGTTGCAAGTCACCCGCGACGGCGTTACCCGGCAATTCACCCGGCCCATGGCGGACCGGCTTGAACAGACCTACGGGCCGGCCACCGTCATTCCGTTGATGACTGCCTACGCGACCCGCGATTACCACCCCCAGCCGCTGGCGTTGGATCGCAACGCTCCCAGCGAACCGCCCACGCATCTGCCCGATGGATGGATCGTGAGCAATATCGGCGCTGTAGACAATCTTGGCGAAGGCTCACGTGTTCACGACCGGCTGTGGATGATGTCGGGCGGAAGCCTCCGCGGTGATACCGCCGTCGATACCGCCGCCAGCATCGGCGACAAATCCGATGCCATGCAGTTCACCCATCACCCGGTTTCCGGCGATGCCGATCTGTCGGCCGTGCTGCTGCGCGGACCGGTGCTGCGCGATCGGGAGATGAGCGGACTGATGTTCCGCGCCAACCTCGATCCGAACGCGCCGATGGTCTTCGCCGGCTTCAGCAACCGTAAGCGCCCCAGCGCCCGAGGCGGGGAAAAAGATGCCAAACGAATTGTCCTTCTGGTGCGCGATCGCGCCGGGGCCCAAGTGAGGGAAATCGCCGCCGTTCCGTTCGAGCAACTGCCGCTGTCGCTGCGCCTGAAGCGCGACGGGAACAAGGTCGTCGCCCAGTTCGGCCCCGACGGCAAGACTTGGCGCACGCTTGGGGAAGCCAATTGGCCAGCCGACGCGGACCTGCACGCCGGCCTGGCGATCTCCAGCGGTCAGAGCGGCCCGGCCGATGCGGTGTTCGGCGATGTGCGGCTTTACGCCAGCGACAAGGAGATATACGCCCCGGAAAAATCCGGCCTTCCGCCGGGTTGGTATGCCGGAGATGTGCCCGGCGATCGACCGATCTATTTCGCCAAGCCCGGTGCCACCACCGTCAACGGCGACTCATTCACCCTTACCGGCTCGGGGTTCTTTCCCCAGCAGTTTGGTCGCCGCCACTTCTTCCACCTGGCGCATCAACTCATCGCCGGCGACTGCACGTTGGTCGCGCGCGTCATGCTGCCCGCCGACGCGCAAAAAGGCTCGCTCGCCGGCTTGATGATCATTGGCCAGGTCGCCGACACCTGGTGGGAACGGCCGGTCCCGCGCATCCATATGACCCCGTTGACCGCGCTTCTTGCCTCGGCCTCCAACGGCATCATCTTCAAGTACAAGAAAGGTGCCCGCACCAAGCTCGATGGCCCTAAGCCCGACGGCAAGCCCGTCAATCCAGTGTGGCTGAAGCTGGAACGGCGCGGACAGACCCTTTCGGGTTTCCGGTCCGCCGACGGGAAAACCTGGCAACCGTTCGGCGAGCAGGAGTTGAAACACCTGCCCGAGGAGGCCTTCGTCGGCCTGTTCACCACCAGCGGCGCGATCGATCAACAAGTGACCGTGACATTCGAGCAAGTGCGACTGACTCGCCCATGAAGACGGTGCTTCGGCGGCCGCCGGGAATCACTGGACCGTCATGGACGACGCCCGCCGTCGCACCACCAGGCGATCCACCGGCAACGTCGCCAGGTTCGTCGGCAAGCGGTCATTGCGGTAATAAATCCCCGACCCATGCCTGTGAAGAACCACCGGCAGGCTGGGGTGGCACCGACCGCCAGGCCCGCCCGGCCACGGATCGCGCGCCACCGCCACCAGCACCTCCGGCATGTGCAGCGTCGCGGTGAAACCTGGGCGCAAAGTCAGCTCCAGCCCTTGGAGGACATTGCCCACCTCCAGTCGCGACACTCGTAGCCGCGCGAGCCACTCCAGCGTCACCGGGGCATCCAACGCGCACGTCCGCAGCAGCCGTCGCAGGTCGGGCGTCGGGGGGCGATGGCGTAAGCGCACGAGCGTTCCATCGGCGTGGGGCACGTCGCGCTCGAAGCGCGCCTGCCAGGCACCGTCGTCGAGCACCCCCAAACGCGGATCGGTCGCCTGCCGCGCCAAGAGCCGACCCACCACCGGGATCAATCTCGCATTGGCGGCGACGGCGCGCAGCATCCCCCAATCGTTGCAAACCACTTCCAGCCGTGAACCGACCGACGCCATCGCATCGGCCACCGCCAGCGCACGCTCCAAGCCGCACTGCGACACCGGCGGAGTCACCAGCGTCACCGCTGCCGCGAGGTCGAGCGCCCGGACCGCATCGTCCGGCGTCGGCAGCGCCCGCTCGTCGGCTTCATCCCCGACGTACGCGCGCTCGGTGCCGGTGGCTCCGGTGAGATCCCCCCAGTCAACCCATACGGCTCGCTCCATCACGCCCCCGTCGGGTAATAGCACGCCTCGTCGCAGGCCCGGCCAAACGTCGCGGCATACAGCGACCGCATCAGATGCCGCAACTCCCGAGGGTCCGGGCTGGTGGCGACGACATTGACGGCCGCACGCAGATATCGAACGGACCGAGCCCTGTCCTCCAGCGGCAATCCGCGCCCGCCGATCTTCAGCCAATCTACTCCCGCCTCCGCCAAGTCCGGCAGCGCGCAGGCCGCGCAATGGGGGTGTTCAGGGCCGCTTACGCTTCGGGGAACCCACGCGCCGTCCGGCGATGCCAACGCCAACTGGCAACCGTGTCCGGTATAGCCGGGATCATTGGACCAGGCGATGGCGCTTCCATCGGGCGCGCGTTCGTAATCAAAAGCGCACGCCGTTCCGCGCGGGTGGGCGTGCCCGTGATAGAAGCCGCAAAGCCCATCGACGAACGGGCAGCGATCGTGCAATGCCATCGCCTCGAACTCGACCGTCGCAAACGCCCGGGTCGTTCGCCTCATCGCCATGGGCGACAGCTCACGCGGCAGGACCACGCGGCTTATGCTAAGATCGGCGAACAGCGCCACCGCCTGAATGTTTCCAGCGCCGGCGAGGATCGACAGGTGGCGGCGCAATCTCGACCGGCGCTCGTTGAGCCCAAGTAACACCGCCGGTTCGCTCACCAGGACCGCCGTCCCACCCGCCATTTCCCAATGGGTGGCCAAGTCCAGGATGGATGGAACCTGCTCGGCCGAGTATCGCACGTTCAGCGCCAGCGCCGCGGGGATCCCCGTTCGCTGCGCCTCCCGCGCCATGGCCCGCAGGTCCTCCAAGCTCGAAAGATTCGCCACCGTCCCCTGCCGGCGGGTCAGGCTGTCCCAGTCGCCGTATCGGCCGACCCAATCCGCCGGAAGCACGCCGCAATAGATTTCGTCGGCACCGGCCTCGGCGAGCGCCCGCAGGTCCGACGCCGCCGTCGCCGGGGCGACGATCCTAAACCGACTCGGGCGCGACGGCATCGGCGCATCCTCCCTCGATTTCAATGGCGTATCGCAGCTCCTCGCCGTGCGTCAATAATCCCGTCGCCTCGAGGTCCGCGCAGGCCTTGACCGCCGACTCGTGCGCCAAGCGACGCAGTTCCATCGCGCAATCCCCACTGTCATCACCCCGGCCACAACGATCCAACAGCGTCGCCGCGACCTGCCCGACGATCGCGTCGAGCGCTTGGCCGACCGACTTCGACGCCGCCAGGCGCCGCGATGTCCGGTCGTCGCCCGCATCCCGTGAGGCCCGCTGGATCGCGACCAGCCCGGGCAGTTGCGACGCCACCTGCACCCACGCCGGACGAAGCGGCGCCAGCACCCACAGCAACCCTGAGTAGAGCCGTTCCACCGCCTCGGGCAACCGCGGCGCGAACGCCCCGGTCCACCCATCGGGGATCATCCCCCCGCGCCGGCATCGCTCGAACAGCTCCGATCCCGGCAGCAGGTGCAGGCGATTGGTGGCGGTGCGATAGTTGAGCAGCCCGCGCCGCCCCAGCCGCCCGAACAGGCGGGCGACCGAGGCAAGATCGGCCTCGGGATGGAAAGGGATGCAACCGGCGGCGACGACCACGCCACTTCGCCGCAGCAGGTCCACCGCGCCCCACGCCTGCCCGCCCGCCGAGCGGTTCCACCCGCGCAGCACCGAGGGCTCGTCGCTTTCAACGCCGACGAAGGCGTAGGCCAGCCCCGCCTCGACCAGCGCCTTCACGGCACCTTCGGTCAACCGATGCGGGCGCAGTTGCGCGCCGAACCCGATGGTCAATGCTCGCCGCGCCAGCGCGTCGCGCAGAGCCCGCGCCCGCTCCTCGGCGGCGCCGACCGGGCCGAGAAGGTCGTCGTCGATGAAGTTGATGGCGCGGGCGTCGAAGCGATCGGCGAGCATCCGCAACTCGCCGGCGATGTTCTCAACCGACCGACCCCGCCAAGGTCTACCCGCCGGTCGGGGCATCCCCGGGGCGCAGCAATACGCGCAGTTGCCCGTGCATCCGCGTGATCCTTGGACGTTCGCCACCCCGCACCTCGCCAACGCATCACCCAGCAGGTCGCGCGCCGGCCAAGGCAACTTGTCGAGATCGGCGATGGCGTCCTCCGGCCCGGTCGCCACGACGCCGCTCGACGGCTCGGACGACTCCACCCACCGCGCCAGCGGGCGCTCCCCCTCGTGGCGAATGATCGCCGCGTTCGCCGGCAGCATCGCCGCCAGCCGATGCGGTTCGGTCGAAGCGAAGCTCCCAC
>JBBQNJ010000090.1:0-18127 GCA_038329845.1 Tepidisphaerales bacterium
CGCTGCACTCAAACTGCTCGGCCACTTCGATCGAAGAGCCACATTCGTCGTACGCCTTAGCCACGGCGATTCGAAACTCCATTGCGTATGCCATCGTGTCAGTCTCCTTGTTGGTGACCGACAGTATACTGAAACAAATAGCACCGCGCTACTGTGATTTGAAAAACGCTCTAATCGGGGTCCGCCGAGGAGAACCCTACTAAGCTGATGCGGATGAAATATTCGCCGATGGGAATGCGGCGTCCGCCCGCTCTTTTCATTCAACCACGGGGACAAGCAGCACGGTCAACCCCTCTGCGTTGTGAAGGGCATTCTCAATCGCGGCAAAATGCTCACCGTCACATCGTGTTTAACATCCTTTCCACGCAGACGTGATATGGGGGGAACCGAAGGGGTCAGGAGTCATGCTTCGGAGTATGACTCCTGACCCTTTCGGCCTCCCTCGACCTCTCCGGCCCCCCCCGACCCCTCCCCCCGACCGCACCTGACGGCTCGCCGGCAAAAAAGACGATGCTCCGCGTTCAGAAAAGAAGCGGGGGAGAGACGGGCGGTGATTCTCGGTATCGGGTCGCGAAAAATGAGGGATCAGCAATGCCGAGGGATGTTCAAGAAGACAAGGTGGATGTCTGCCTCGCGGGCCTCGGGGACGCAAAACGGACCTGCTTGCCAGCGCGGGCGTTATGCCAGGCGGCGGCGATGCATCAGGATGCCGGTGCCCAAGAGAAGCAGGCCGGCGCAGCTTGGTTCGGGGATTGTGCCGTATACCAGTTGTAGCGATGAACCGGACGTCTGGAGCTGAAGCTTCGACGAATCGAACCCGGTATTGGCGATCCCGGTGGTATCCAGCATAAACTTTTCAGCGCTGAACAACTCGGCGCCGCCGGTGCTGAATGCCGCGGCGGTGAGGATCGTCCAGGCATATCCGCCCGAGGGATTAAACCGCGACATCGGACCGACCAGGCCGTCGGCCTGAAGCGAGGATAGTTTGATCGTGAACGGGTTGGCGCTGGTTGCCGAAAACGCTACCTGCCCCTCCGCCACGTTCAGCGTGTCATAGCCGACGCCGGCCCCGCCCATCGCGTCCAGCAGGTTCACCTCGTAGACGCCGCCGGAACCGAGGAGCAGCTTATTGGCGTTGCGGGCCGTCAGGCCCAGTGCCGCGACGGTGTTCGCGGCCCGCCC
The DNA here is from genome assembly GCA_038329845.1 of Tepidisphaerales bacterium. GTDB lineage: Bacteria > Planctomycetota > Phycisphaerae > Tepidisphaerales > Tepidisphaeraceae > JBBQNJ01. The sequence goes on from JBBQNJ010000090.1 coordinate 1,183, forward strand.
CGGCGCGATCGTCACCGTTCGCCCGGCGACCGAATGGCTGATCGAGATGTTGCCCGATTGCACCGTGATCAACCCGCTGCCGCCCAGACGCGCCGAAACGTGGGTGAAGCCGGTGGAGGGGCTGGGGGCAAAGTTCAAAGCGCTGGTGTTGGTAATGCTTCCATTGACATACAGTGCCGCGGCGGTTTGCGATGCCAAGATCGGTCGGAACTCGGTGGCGCCGCTGTACGCGGCGGTACCGGTGATCGTGAACGTGCCGTCCTCGAGGTGAAGCCAGCCGTTGACAGTACTGGCGATCGACCCGATCGACCAGGTGCCGGTACCGGTCTTGCGGACCCCGTACGTGGCCCCACCGCTCAATGTGCCGGCATAATCGAGACTCTGTAGCGCGTTTCCAGCGGTGCTGCTTCCGTCAAATCCAAATGCTAGTGGGTTCGTGCCCGAGCCGGTGAACTTGGCCGACGCGGCGGTCAGAACGGCCGAGCCGTTGCTGGTCAGTTGATACGTGTTGCTCGGCTTGATCGCGGCGGTAACGGTCTGCGTGCCGCTGTCGGCCTGAATCGCGCGGGATTTGCCGCAGAGGATCGTTCCATTCTTGAGCGTGTAGTTTTTTCCCGAGAGGGTAATCCAGCCGGCAGCGTAGCTATTTCCACCCAGATCGACGGTCGTACTCGATCCGGTGGAATCGAATATAGGGGTTTCCGTGTCCACATCAGGGACATCGCCCTGGCTCCAGTTCGATGGGGTGCCCCATGCACTGGTGGTTCCCTTCCATTTCCATTCCGTCGCGGCTAACGCCGATGATGCGACGACCGTTCCCACTACTCCCGCCACCGCCGCTGCGCACGCGAACCGCCTCATCGAGAATCTCCCATAAGGACCAACACAAAGGACCAACAACTCCTATTCTGTCACGCCCCCGCGAAAACGTCAAGTTTCCCCCCCCCCTCGCACCCCCCAAAACAAATGCCCGCCAGGGTGCAGACGCCCGAAAGGGTCAAGACGCCCGAAAAGGTCAGGTACATCGGGTCAGGCGTGAGGCTCCGACAGCCGAGGTGTGCGGGGCTTGGAGTAGGCTTGCCGCCAACGCGCTCAGCGCACGTGAGAGAATGGGGCCGGATGGGCCTGACCCTTTGGGCCTTCCTCAATTTTTCCATCGCCGCGGGATGTATGAGCCCCGGAGGGTGTATGAGCCGCGCACGAAGTAAGCGGGTGTCACCCCTCGGGAGCGAAGACCGCTTACTGCGTGCGCGGCTCTTTGTTTGGCGTGCGCGGCTCTTTGTTTGGACACCTTGTTTTCCGACCCATGGGTTGATTCGACCTTGGTGGGCGACAGGGCAGGGCGGGGGGGGTATCATCGCAGGGCATGGGAAAGGATGGGCATAATTACACGCCCCGGATCGCCAATCGACGGGCGATGCATGAGTATTTCATTTCGGCCAAGCTCGAATGCGGCATCGTTCTGGCCGGCAGCGAAGTCAAGAGTCTACGCCTGGGACGGGCCCAGTTGGCCGAGGCGTTTGCCCGCATCGAGGGCGGGCAGTTGGTGCTGCATGGGATGCACATCGACCCGTATGACAAGGCGGCGGGGGCGTTTAATCATGTTCCGCTGCGAGAGCGCCGGCTGCTGGTGCATAAGCGCGAGATCAAGCGCCTTTCATCGGAGCTGCAGGTCAAAGGCACCACGTTGATTCCCCTGGCGGTCTACTTCAAGTCGGGTCGGGCTAAAGTCGAACTCGGTGTGGCCCGCGGCAAGCAGCAACACGACAAACGTGATTCGATCCGGCGAAAAGAGCAGGACCGTGACATCCGCCGGGCCATGTCCCATCGGGGATGACCGTGAACCTCGATCCGGGCGATCGCACCGGGTTTGCCGTGGCATGTCGCACCGGGGATGATCCCTCGTGGAGGGCTTGCCAACCCGCGCCGGGCGTTCCTTCGATCGTATGACGGCGGTAAGATGGCCGCATGAACGAACCTTGGACTTCGGCGATGGTGCTGGAACTAATGCGGGCCTATCAGCCGGCGTGCGTGCTGGCGGCGGGAGTCGAGCTGGATGTCTTCGGACTTCTCGCTAAACACCCGCTGAGCGGCGATGAAATCGCGCGAGCGGCGGGTGCCGATGCGCGGGGGATGGCCATCCTGCTCGATGCCTTGGCGGGATTGAAATTGCTCGAAAAATCAGAAGATCGGTACGCCCCGGCCCCCGGGGCGATCGCGGCGCTGACCGAGGGCGGGCAGGGCAATGTGCGGGCGATGGTGCTGCACCAGGCCAATTGTCTTCGGCGCTGGACGGAGCTGGCATCGGTGGTCAAGAGCGGTGAGCTTCCCGCCCGGCGGGCGAGCATCCGCGGCCGCGAGGCCGACTATGCCGCGTTCATCGAGGCGATGGATAATCTCGCCGGACCGGCGGCGGCGGGCGTGGTGGGGGATCTTCCCCGCTTGTCGTTCACCCGGCTGCTGGATGTGGGCGGCGCTTCGGGTTCGTGGACGATCGCATTTCTCGAATCTTATCCCCAGGCCAAGGCGACGCTGTTCGATCTTCCGCGGGTCATTCCGCAGGCGCAGCAGCGCCTGGGAGAGCAGGGTCTGCTGGATCGCGTGGACCTGGTCGCGGGAAACTTCGAGACCGACGCGTTGCCGGCGGGGTGCGATCTGGCGTGGGTCAGCGCGATCGTGCATCAGAATTCCCGCGCCCAGAATCGGACGCTGTTCGCCAAGCTCGCCGCGGCGATGCCGGCGGGAGGGCGGGTGCTGATCCGCGATATTCTGATGGATGAATCGCGGACGATGCCTCTCGCCGGGGCGCTGTTCGCGGTGAACATGCTGGTGGGGACCAAGGCCGGGGGAACGTTTACCGTGGCCGAGCTGGGTGAGGATCTTCAGGCTCAAGGGTTCAAGGATGTCCAGGTGCTTCGCCGCGATGCGGGCATGCACTCGGTGCTGGCGGCGGTGCGAAGATAGACTTCCGCATCCTGCGGAGCATCTTCGGGGTCGTCATACGCACCCGGTGCTGGCGGCGGTGCGCGGATAGACTTCCGCATCCTGCGGAGCATCTTCGGGGTCGTCATACGCACTCGGTGCTGGCGGCGGTGCGCGGATAGACCCCGGCCACCCCACTGGATCGGCGGCACTGTTTCGAGGAGGTCTTGACGATGAAGTATCTCAACATTGCCGGATATCTTGCGATCCCGCTGGCGTTCGCGGTCCACTTATGGCTGGCGGCGGGGAAAAGCTGGGAGCCGGTCGCCACGTTCGTCCTGGCGGCGCTGGGGGTGATCCCGCTGGCGCACCTGATGGGCGTATCGACCGAGCATCTGGCCGAGAAAACCGGGCCGACGTGGGGCGGGCTGCTCAACGCGACGTTCGGCAACGCCGCGGAACTGATCATCGCCATCATCGCGTTGACCAAGGGGATGAACGAAGTGGTCAAGGCGTCGCTCACCGGTTCGATCCTGGGTAACCTGCTGCTGGTGGGCGGCGGGGCGATGCTGGTGGGGGGTTGGAAGCGGGAGAAGCAGTCGTTCAGCGCCGCGGCGGCCGAGGCCAACGCCGGGCTGCTGGTGATCGCGGTGGCGGCGATGCTGCTGCCGGCGATGTTTCACCACTCGGCGGCGGCGGCGGGGGATCTGCGCCTCAGCGAGCATGAACACGCGATTTCCTACGGTGCCAGCGCGATCCTGCTGCTGGTGTACGGTGCCGGGCTGCTGTTCACGCTTCGGACCCACGCCCACATTTTTTCGCGCGAGCCGCGCGGGTCCAAGCCGCCGGCATCGGCCGATCACGCCAGTTGGTCGGTGGGCCGGTCGATCGGGATGCTGCTGCTGGCCAGCGCCGGCATCGGCGTGGTGGCCGAATTACTGGTCGGCAGCGCCCAAGCGATGGCCGCGACGATGGGGTGGAACCCTATTTTCGTCGGGGTGATTCTTCTGGCGATCGTCGGCAATGCCGCCGAGCATTCCACGGCCCTGATGATGGCGCACCGCGACGACATGGACACGGCGATGACGATCACCTATCAGTCGAGCCTGCAAATCGCGTTATTCGCCGTTCCGCTGCTGATTTTCATCAGTCTGGCGTTCGTGGCCATGGGGATCCAGGACGGTCCGGGCTTGGACATGTTGTTTACGCCGATGGAGGTGGTGTCGGTGATCCTGGCGGTGGGGATCGTCGTGGTGCTGGGATCGAACGGGAAGACGAATTGGTTTGAAGGGGTGCTGCTGTTAGCGCTGTATGCGGTTCTAATCATCGTCTTCTTTTATATCCCCACGACGGCGGGGCAAGAGTAGAATGTCGCGTGGACGCGGCCGGTGCGGTCGCGGGCGGCGATGGGGAACGGGCGGGCAGAAGGTGAATGACGATGGCAATCCGCGAGGGAGAACTGGCGCATCGGGAAGGCTCGGCGGTGCAGGTGCGCCCCGAGGCGATCCGCGCCCGCTGGACGATCGACGAGGGATTGCTCAGCGCCGATGACCACGAGGTGCGCTGCATCGTGAGCTGCGGACTGCGCGTTCTGGACGATCCGACCGAGCGACGCATGTTCACCGAGACATTCCTAAGCGCATCGGACTCGGCGCCGATCAGCGTGGTGATCGAGCATTTCAGGCCCGCCTTGCAATCGGCGATCGGGAAGACGGCGCGTTCGCTTGCGGTCGATGCGCTGTTGAGCGATGCCGCACGACAGCCGGTGTTGGAGGCGGTCAAGTCGGCGCTGGGACGGGTGGGGTTCTCCTGCGGGATCGAGGCGCTGTCGCCGTATGAACTCGAGATGGAAAGCCCGACGCTTCGGCGGGAACGACTGGACTTGATGGAGCGGCAGATCGCCGAGCGCCGGGCCGCGGGCGAACTGGAACAGATGCGTCGGGCGGGGGACTTGCTGGGGCAGTTCAACCAGATTCGCACCGCATCGCCGGAGCTTTCGCCCGGACAGGTGCTTGGCAGGCTCAGCCCGCGAGATCAGGCATCGGTGCTGCGCACCTTGCTGATGTCGCAGGCGCGCGAGGATCAGGCCGAGCTGTTCCTGGTTTCCGGGCCGTCGCTGGCCCGGGTGGATTTCTCGGCGGCGTCGGCGCCGATCGTGCGGCGGCTGGAGATCCCCGAGTCGCTGGGGCCGCTGCGCAGCGTACAGCCAGCGCGGATCGACGGGGAGCGGTGGCTGTTGATCGGGGCCCGCTCGGGCATGATGGTCGTCGATCCGGCCGATAGCTCGCCGGAGGCGATCGCGTGTTATGCCGATCCCGGGATCGACACGGCGATGGGGTTCAGCCAGTGCGTCGCCTGGCACGATCAGTTGTGGGCCTGTCATGCCGATGGGGGAATCGTGGCGTGGAACCGGGAGGGGGATCGCCAGCGGCCGGCGCTGGCGGTGCGGCCGTTTCAGCTTCCGGCCTCCACAGCGCTGCAGGCACCCGGCGGCGGCGACAGCGCGCGGCTCTCGGGCGGATCGTCGAGTTCGATCCGGACCCGTCCGGCCTCGGTGCGGAACCTGTTGATCGCCGGGGATGCAGCGCTGGTGTTCAGCGTGGGCGAGCAGTTGTTGTCGGTGGACCGCATGGGCGGGATCGCGCTGGCGGCGGGAGAGCCGCAGTCCCAGATCGTTGCCATTGTCGATGATGATGATCTTCATTTCGTGGTGGCGCACGAGGACGGGCAGGTGGTTCGCCGCCGCCGGCGCGGCTTGGAAATCATCTCGATTCAGCGCCGAGCGGGCCGAGTGACATCGGCCGGTTCGATGCCGTGGATGGGCCAGCGGCGTGTGCTGCTGGTGAGCGGTGACGGTCCGGTGCTGTGCCTGTCGTCGGACGATCCGCTGATCACGCAGTACCTGTCGAACTATCGCGGGTTACGCATGGCCGCGGGCAGCGCGGGGCTGATCGTGGCGGTCTGCCCGGATCGGCAGCGCTTGATCGCCTGGCGTCCCTGGGAACCCGATGCGCCGATCGGCGAGGCGCATGTGATCCCCATCACGCGCCATCGCGTGGCCGATATCGCCTTTGCCTAAAAGGCGCCCGCCCGATGGGATCAGCGGAATCCCTTTCGCCGCTGCTGCGAGTAGCGGGCCAGGGCATCCTCGATGATCGGATACGCCTTGCTGGTGGGCTGGATTTCATCGACCTCGACGGCCTTGCCCTCGAGGGTTTTGTAGTCCTGGAAAAAGCGCTGCAGCATTCGCATTCGATGCGGGGGCATGTCGTGCGCTTCATGATACGAGTTGAACTCCGGATCGTCGGTGGCGATGGCGATGATCTTGTGGTCCTTTTTCCCGGCATCCACCATGGTCATCAGCCCGATGGTGCGGGCGTGGATCAGGGTCAGCGGGACGACTGTTTCCTGGCAGAAGACCAGCACGTCCAGGGGATCGTCGTCTTCGGCCAGCGTCTGGGGGACGAACCCGTAATTCGCCGGGTAATAGGCCGCGGAATAGAGCACGCGGTCCAGCTTGATCAACCCGCTGGACTTATCCAGCTCGTATTTCACGCTCGATCCGAAGGGGATTTCAATAACGGCGTTGAATTCCTGGGGGATATTCTCGCCGGGCGTTACATCGTGCCAAGGATGGATCATCGTCAACTGTCTCGCGGTGAAGGGTCTATTTCAGTGTTAATTCGCCGGATCGGGCCAAGCCGCTCGCCCAAACCACGGCGGGCGCGTGAATGGATGGTATCGGCTCCATCAGCCGCTCCTCGGGAGCGCTGCGTCATGGCCGCGAGGCATTGTAGCGGCCCGGGATCGCGGGGAAAGCGCCGGATCAATGTCGTTTGGCGAAGAACGTTTTGATCGAATCGTAAATGTCGTCCTTGGCATTGACCCGGCTGGTGAGGACTTTGGGATCGTTGTGCAGATGCTCGTGCAGGACGTTGATGAAGTTGCCCGAGCCGTAGGCGCTGGCGACCTGGCAGTATCCGAACAAGTTGCACTGGGGAAGAAGCTGGTCGATCCAGAGCGACTCGAGGCGGACCAGTTCCTTCTGCTCTTCTACGTTGCCATGATGTGCGTCTTGCCGGCGTGGACCCGCCGGCGAGGCCAGGGCCGTCGCGGCGTTGACCGGCCGGGCGGCATCCATAGGCTAGTGTCCCTCATGGCCAAGAACATTAAGTCGCGGGCGCAGGATTATTCGCAGTGGTATCTCGACGTGATCAAGGCGGCCCAGCTCGCCGATCACGCGCCGGTGCGCGGGTGCATGGTCATCCGTCCCGACGGGTATGCGATCTGGGAATCGATCCAGCGCGATCTCGATCGGCGGTTCAAACAGACCGGGCACGTCAACGCCTATTTTCCGCTGCTGATCCCGCAGAGTTTTCTGGCCAAAGAGGCGCAGCATGTCGAGGGATTCGCCATGGAATGTGCCGTGGTGACCCACTCGCGGCTGGAGAAGGATCCGGACAAGCCGGGCCTGCGCCCGGCCTCGCCGCTCGATGAGCCGCTGGTCATCCGCCCGACCAGCGAAACGGTCATCGGGCACATGTACGCCCAGTGGATCCAGAGCTACCGCGACCTGCCGATCCTCATCAACCAGTGGGCCAACGTGATGCGATGGGAGCTGCGCACGCGGCTGTTCCTGCGCACGGCGGAGTTTCTCTGGCAGGAAGGCCACACCGCCCACGAGACGGCCGAGGAGGCGCAGGCCGAGACACTGGCGATGCTGGATGTGTACGCCGCGTTTGCCGAGGAATTTCTGGCGATCCCGGTGATCAAGGGGCGAAAGACCGACGCCGAGAAGTTTCCCGGTGCCGATGTGACCTACGCGATCGAAGCGTTGATGCAGGACGGCAAGGCGCTGCAAGCCGGGACCAGCCATAATCTGGGTCAGAATTTCGCCCGCGCGTTCGAGATCAAGTTCCTGGGGCGCGATCAGAAGCAGGACTTCTGCTGGACGACGAGTTGGGGCGTCAGCACGCGGCTGATCGGGGCGTTGATCATGGCCCACAGCGACGATGATGGGTTGGTGCTTCCGCCGCGGGTTGCGCCCGATGTGCTGGCGATCGTCCCGATCTACAAGGGCGCCGAGGAGGAGAAAACCGTCCGCCAGGCCATCGCGGGGCTGCTGGAGCGGCTGGTTGGCGCGGATGAACTCGCCGCCGGCGCCAAGCGCCCGGGGCGCGATGGGATCGAGCGGTATTTCTTCAATCCCCTCACCCATCAGCGGATCGTGGTGGACTGGCGCGACGCCCGCCCGGGTGACAAACAGTATCACTGGGAGCAGCGCGGCGTCCCGTTTCGATTCGAGGTCGGCCCGCGCGACGTGCAGGCGGGAAACGTCGTCGTCAAACGCCGGTGCGATCGCGGCAAGGAGGTCCTTCCCGCCGCGACGATCACCGCCGAGTGGTTGACGGGCAAGCTGGATGAGGTGCAGGCGATGATGCTCGCCAAGGCCACGGCGTTCCGCGATGAGAACACCCGCGATGCATCGAGTTACGATGAACTCAAGTCGATTCTCGCGGAAAAGGCCGGTTTCGTCCGCTGCTGGTTCAAACCCGGGCGCGACGCGGAAGCGAAGATCAAGGAGCAGACCAAGGCGACCGTGCGGGTGATCCCCTTCGACCCACCCCGCGGTTCCGGCCAGTGTATCTTCAGCGGCGAGCCGACCGACACCCAGGTGATCTTCGCCCAGGCGTACTGATCCACGGTGGGATTATCCGCCCCAGCGGTAAACGCCGGAGGGGGATGCCGGAAGGGAAATCCAGAATACTCCTCGTGGCGATCACATTCCCGGCGGCGCCCGCTGACGGGATATTCTGGATGTCCCGTTTCCCGCTATCGCGTGTTGCTGCCCATCGGGGTGGCGACGTTTTGGTTGCCGCGGCGGATCACCAAAGGGGTGAGGGGCTTGGCATCGGTGGTGCAGCGGGCGGCGAATTCAGGGTAGAATTTGTTGATGAACGTGCGCGTCGCCCAGGCGGTGCCATCGGCCAGGCCGCAGATGGTCGTTCCTGGCATGATGCCCATGGTTTTCTCCAGTTCCAGCAGCATGTCCAGGTCTTCGACGCGACCGCCGCCATCGACGATCCGGTCGAGGATTTTCCGCATCCACGCCGATCCCTCGCGGCACGGCGTGCATTGCCCGCACGACTCGTGGGCGTAGAAGCGCACGCAGTTACGCAGCGCCTCGACCATGTCGGTGTGTTCGTTCATCACGATCATCCCCGCAGTCCCCAGGCCCAGGCACCCGCCGCGAAATCGAACATCGTCGAAGTCGAGCTTGATGTCGAGCTGATCGGGGCCTAGCACGCCCATCGAGATACCCCCGCAGATCGCGGCCTTGTAGGCCCCGCCTTTCATCCCGCCGGCAAGGGTGTTGATCGCGTACTCGAGCGTGATCCCCAGCTCATCTTCGTAAACGCCGGGGGCGTTGACGTGGCCGCTCATGCCGTACAGCTTGGGACCGGGACTGGTGCGCGTTCCCATCGATTTGAACCATTCCGGCCCGCGCTCGATGATGTGCGGCACGCAGCAGAGGGTCTCGACATTGTTGATGACCGTGGGCCGGGCGAAGGCTCCGGCGATCGCCGGGAATGGCGGCTTATTTCGCGGCCAGCCGCGCTTGCCCTCGAGCGCCTCGAGCAGCCCCGTCTCCTCGCCGCAAATATAGGCCCCGGCGCCGCGATGCACATAGCATTCGAGCTTACGGCCCGACCCCAGCACCCCGGCAGCGCCGAACACGCCGTGGGCGTAGGCCTCCTTGAGCGCCTGCTCGAGCAGTTTCGCCTGGCGGTGATATTCCCCGCGAATGAAGATGTAAGCCACGTCCACCAGCGTGGCCAGGGCGGTGATGGCGATGCCCTCGAGCATCTGATGCGGGTCGTAGTCGATCAGGTAGCGATCCTTGAACGTCCCCGGCTCGGATTCATCGGCATTGACGGCGAGGTAGTGCGGGCCGGTCTTTTCCTTGGGGATGAACGCCCATTTTTGTCCGGCGCTGAAACCCGCCCCCCCGCGCCCACGAAGTCCCGATTCCGTCACCGTCTTGATGATGTCGGCGGGCGTCATCTCCATCGCCTGGCGCAGGGCCTTGTAGCCGCCGCTGGCGACGTAGTCGTCGTACCAGACGATCTTTCGACTGGCAGGATCCTGAGGAATTCGCTTCAACAAGACCGGTTCGGTAAATGCCATGTTCGCTTCAGCGCTTAGACCCCGGCGGCCGCGACAGCGTGAGGGTTCACACATCGCGGCGCAAGTCCTCGATCGCTTCCTTTCCTGCAATCACTTCGTCAATCGTCGTTCGCCGCAGCGTCAAGTCCGATCGCCGCGGATGCGCTGTCTCTTTCATCGTGCGGCGTCGAGCGATCACCCGGGGAGAATCCACCGGGGTCGCCACCGCCTTCTTCACGTAGCCGATCTGCCGGCCCAGCCATCCCATCAGGCCTTTTCCGGGTTTCTGTTTCGGCATCGCTCGATTCCGATCCCCGCGCCGCGGCTTTCATTCACTCGACGGCGCCAGCGTCTGGGTGACTTCCCGCTTGACCGGATCATACACATCGATGAACCGCTTGATATCCCCGACCGTGCGCTCGCTGTGCCCGAAGGTCTCGAGCTGATTCTTGGCGCGATCCTTGTCCCATTTCAGCACCGACAATTGATACGCCGCCACCATCATCCCCGTGCGGCGAACCCCCTGGGCGCAGTGGACCAGCACCGGCTGGCGGCGCGGGTCCTCAACCGTCTTCAAAAACGACTGAACCTGCGCCGTGGTGGGCCAACCGCCGAGGGGAATGGCGATGTTCACCGCCCGGATGCGGCTGCGCCGCAAAAAATCGGCTTCCAGACTGAACGGCTCTTTTTCGCGCTCGCTGCGATCCAGCAAACTCACCACGGCCTTGGGCTGAATCGTATTGATCGCCGTATTGAACTCGCGCATCGAGCGCAGCCCGTCGCGGTACAGCACGTTGGGCTGAACCGTCCGCAGGTGATAGGTCTGGAAATACTGGCGCCACGCCCACGCGCCGGCGAACGCGACGACTGCGACAATGGCGACGAGGGTCCAGATCATTCGGCGGTTTGGGTGCCGATCAACGGCGACGCTGGCGGCTGGATCGCTCACGAACTTCAATCCCTGTGCCCATTTCCCGACGATGAATGATCCGATGATGCTTCATCCCACGTCACCGTCGGATCCCGATATTGATGCGGATCGGCCGGCAGGGCGCCGATGATTCGGTCGAGCTTCTCGATCGTCAGATCCTCGTGCAGCACCTCGTTGCACATCATCACCGGTGCCGTCCCGCACGAACCGAGGCACTCGAGTTCGATCAGCGTGAATCGCCCATCGGCGGTCGTCTCCCCGACATCGATCTCCAGCTTGCGCTTGAGATGCTCGGTCAGCGAACGGCTGGCGCAGATTTCGCACGACAGCGAGCGGCAGACTTGGAGCAGATACTGCCCCTTGGGCTTGAGCCAGTACTCCTCGTAGAAACTCGCCGTGTCCAGCACCTCGGCCGGTGCCAGACTTAAAAATTCGGCCGCCTCTTCCAACGCCTGCGGGGGGATCCAGTTGTAGGCGTGTTGAATCGCGTGCAAAACCGGCAACAAACAGGCCCGGCGGGTCGGGTAGCGATGAAAATACTCCTTCTGCATCGCCTGTTTCATCGCGACGGTGAGATAAGGCTCCACCCGCTTTTCGATCCCGCTTCGTCGATCTTCAACCGTCCAAGCCATAGTCAAAGCACCCGCCAAAAAGTCTTCGTCTGGAACTCTCTCCGCCCGCACATCCCCTGCGAGTGCGAATCCTAGCCGACCGCCGTCGAACGGTCCACGGGGCGACGGCGCTGGCAAAATCGTGAGGATCTTAGGAGGAATCCCAGGAAGAAAGTCCTGAAGCGATTTCCCGTCGTCTCGGACGATGGTTGGCTTTATTCCAGCGCTTTTTCCACCGCTTTTTTCAGCGGGGCATCGCTGCCGCCGAAGCCGATCATCACCTCGGCGATGTTCCCCTCGCGGTCGATCACCACGGTGGTGGGGATGCCGCGGACCAGGTAGGACTGGGCGGTCGAGCCGTCTTTGTCCAGCAGGACGTTGAACGACAAGTTCTGCTTCTCGACGTAGGCCCGCACCTTTTCCGCGCTCTCGCGCAGGTTGACGGCGTAGACCTTCAGCCCCTTCTTGGCGTATTCCTTGTCCTTACTCAGCGCGTCCAGATGCGGCAGGGATTCGCGGCAGGGGGGACACCAGGTGGCCCAGAAATCCACCACCACGACCTTCCCTTTCAGATCCGACAACGCCACCGGCTTGCCCTTGAGCGCATCGAGCCGAAACGCGGGCGCCTGTTTTCCCTTCAGGCTCGAGGTGTCATCCCCGCGACCCTGCCCCAGCAGCCATCCAGCGCCGCAGGCGAGAACCAACGTGAACAGCGATCCGATCAGCAGCGGGCGTTTCATAGCGTCTCCTTCATAAACTCTCGACCGCGACGAGCGCCGTCGGAATAGGAAAATCGGCTCCACCGGGTTTTGCGAGTCGATCGGGTGGACCGGAGCGATCGACGCAGGGTATTGTATGCTCCGCCGTGGCCCAGATGAACGAACAATCCGGCGATGCTCCCATCCATTCGACGCCGGGCGTTTCGGGGTCCTCGCCGCCGCTGCTCGACTATGGCAACCGGTTCCTGTCCGTTTCCCCCGGCGACGAGATGTCCATCGTCCGCAAAGGGTGGCTCTGGACGGCGACGGGAGTTTTGTTCGTGATCGGGATCATCGTCGTGATTCTGCTTGCGGGGTGGGTGGCGTCGGTGATTTGGGGTCTTTGATCTGGATTCGGTCGCCGCGCCATTCGACGTTTCCCGTCGCGCAAAGCCGCAGGGAGCGGGTGAAAATCCGAAGCATCATGACAGCGCCCAGCGGCAGCAACACCGCATATCGCCCGGGGTTGCCGCTCCAGCGGTAATGCACCCACATCGTCGCGGTCATCAATATCCAGTGGGTGCCCGCCAGCCCCAGCCAGGCGAAGTCGATCCACCGCGGCGAGGGGCGCAGCAGCGCCCAGATGCCCCAGGCGAGCATCGGATAGACGCTCAGGACGCAAACGACGAAGAAACCCATCCCCACGAGAATGCGCCACGGCGAACCCAGCCCCACCCCATAAAAGTTGCGGCTCCATCCGCGAAGCAGGTTCGCCAGCCCGGCGTACATGTGTACGGCGGCCAAGTCTACTCCCCACGCCACCCGCGGCCGAAGCCCCTTGGCCTTGACCTGCCGCGCCAGCGCCACATCTTCCGACAGCTTGTCACGCACCGCCTCGTGACCGCCGATCGCGTCGTATACATCGCGGCGAATGAGGATGTACTGGCCGTTGGCGAAGGCGTTGGACGAATACTTGTCGTTGTTTGCCAGCGACACCGTATACAATCCCACCACCGCCCCGCCGCACAGGGGCATGATCAAAGATTCCCAGAAGGTGTGGCTTTGCAGCCGCAACAACAGGCTGAGCATCCCGTATCCGCGGGCCTCGGCCAGCGCCACGGTGCGAGCGAGCACCGTCGGCTGCAGGGTCACGTCCGAATCGATCAGCAGGATCCACTTGCCCCGCGCCCGCGGCAAATGTCGATGCAGCACGCTGCATTTCCCGGTCCACCCTGGTGGCGGCGGCTCGGTGTTGTGAACCACATTCAGCCGCGGATTCTCCACCGCCATCGCGTCCATTACCGCGCCGGTCTGATCGCGGCTGCGATCATCGAGCGCCAGCACGGAAAAATCGGGATAGTCCTGCTGGAGCGCCGAATCGAGACATTCGGCGATGCTTGCTCCCTCATCCTTGGCGGGAATCACGATCGTCGCCGACGGCGCAGGATCGGGCAGGGGCGGAGCATGGCGCTCGAGCAGCGCCAGTTTCTTTCGAAGCAGAAACATTCCCGCCGCATAGACCACCCATGCCAAGGGTCCCAACAGCAGATATAGCAGCAACAAGGCCTTCATGGCGTGCGCCATACTACGCACCCGCCGCGCCGCTTCCAGCGGGGCGCGGTCGATCCGGGGCCGAGAAGACCGCGCCAAGCGAGAATCGCCAGCAGCGGCGCGGCGGCGAAAGCCCCCGGAGGCAACGGTATCGGGGCCATCGGCAGGCCGATCAACCGTACCGTCACGTCGAAATCAACCTGCGACCAATTCCCGTCTCCATTGGGATTGTCCCCGGGAGTCCGAACCCACAGCCGCTCGATGTCCAGTGTCAGGGCGTCGATCCGCGATCCGAACAAGTCCGGGCGATCCAGAAACGGGCGGTCGCGCCAGGCATCGGCTTCGAAGCTCGAGGCGCCGGCGCTGATCCCGCCCATATCCATCACCAGTTCGATCAGATCATTGACTCCATCGCTCAATCTCGCGGCGACGGCGGAAAAGTCAGGCTCGTTGTCGCGATTGGCGATCAACCCGATGCGATCGTTGAGATCCTCGAGCCAGACCTGCTCGAACAGCGAGAAACGCCTGCCTCGGCTGTCGCGGATGGACCATCGCGGCCCCACGCCCTCGGCGCGGACCGCCCCGGCGACGGCACCGCTCACCTGCCAGCAGGCCAGCACCCCCGGCTCATCGCCCCAGTCGATCGAGCCAGGCTCAGCAAGGCACCACGATGCCGCGGCAAACATCGCACAGGCCAGAGCGGCCTTGGAACAAGCGGGAAACATAGCGGACACGACGCGCCAAAAAACCATGGCCATGCGACGATCCATCGTCGTCATGCGCCTCGGCGCGGCATATTCTCCAGCCTTGATCATACCATCGTCGCCGACCACTGCCATGGCGAATTATCGAGCCCTCAGTTCCCAGTTCCCCGTTTCCCCGTTCCCCCGCGAATCCGCGAACCTGTAATCTCGGATTTGAGATCCGGATCCGAGGCAGCGCGCTGCCTGGACTCGAACAGCGCCGGCGGCGGCGGTGCCCCATCGCGGGATCCACTCGAATCCAGGTCAGTGCAAGGCGGGTGCAACAATCGCCGGCGGCGGCGGTGCCCTAGAGGGCGGCGATGATGTACAATTTGAAGAAATGGTGAACGTGTTCGCCTTCCTGTTGGTAATCCCGGCCCTGCTCAGCACACTGTTGCTGGCGGCTCATTTCTTTCGGGCGGAAAACGTGCCGGGGATGATCGCGTCGCTGTTGATCCTGCCGATCCTGATCATTCCGCGCCCCTGGGCACGCCGGACGGCGCAGATTCTGCTGGTCATCGGAGCCTTGGAGTGGATTCGCGCCACGATCCAGTTTGTGCAAATCCGCCAAGCGATGGGCGCGCCGGCGGGACGGCTGATGATCATCCTGGGCGCCGTTGCAGCGTTCACCGTTCTCTCCGCGGCGCTCCTGTGGGCCCGGCCAGCCCGGCGTCGATTCGGGGAATAGCGCCCCCTGGGCAGGTTCGTCGCGGGCGGGCAACTTTCACAATTTTCGAAACTTCCAATTCCGACTCGCCGGCGGGCCATCGCATCTTTACAATCGAGTCCATATGAGCCCCACGTTGGAACTGAGCCAGTCTCGCGGAGCCTCGGCAGCCCTGACGGGAATGATCGACTGCATCGCCGCCGAACTGTCCCTGGTCGAGCGCCGATTCAATGAGGAGCTGCGCAGCGACGTAAAGTGCGTGAATGCACTGGTCCGTCATGTGGCGCGGTTCCGCGGGAAGATGCTTCGCCCGATTCTGGTGCTGCTGTCGGGCAAGGCCGCCTGTCGCGTCGGCGCGGTCTCCGACGCCCACGTCACCATCGCCACCGTCGTCGAAATGGTCCACATGGCCACGCTGGTCCATGACGATGTGCTGGACGAGGCGGAGCTGCGCCGCAAGGGTGCCACGCTCAATCACCTGCGCGGCAACGAGGCGGCGGTTCTGCTGGGCGATTATCTCATCAGCCACAGCTATCACCTGTGCAGCAGCCTCTCGTCGCCGCGGGTCAGCCGGGTGATCGCCCATACGACCAACCAGGTGTGCGAAGGGGAGTTGCTGCAAATTCACAATCGCAACAATCTCGACTTGGAAGAGGGCGAGTACTACGCGATCGTCGCCCGCAAGACCGGGGTTTTGTGCGCGGTCTGCTGCATGCTCGGGGCGCAGTTCTCCTCGGCGTCGGAGGCGGTGGTCAAGGGGATGGAGAACTACGGCCTGTCGCTGGGGATCGCGTTCCAGATTCAAGACGACATCCTCGACCTGCTCGGGGATCGAGAGGTCGTGGGCAAGACGCTGGGCAGCGACATCCGCAAGGGCAAGCTCACCCTGCCGCTGATCCACTTTTTGCGCCACGCCCCCAGAGAACATCGGTTGCTGCTGCGATCGCTGCTGGAATCTCCCGATGGCGACAAGGTCGAGCGGATTCGCAACCTCGTGCTTCCCAGCGAGTCGATTCCCTACGCCCGCGCCGCCGCCGCCGCTCGCATCGCCGAGGCCAAGGAATCGCTGGCCCTGTTGCCCGATTCACCGCCTAAGCGCGTGCTGCTGGCGATGGCGGATTTCGTGATTTCGCGCCCGATGTGAAGCTGCCCATGGCCTTCGAGATCACCACAACTCGCGAGTTCGCCGCATCGCACCAGTTGCGGCTGTACGATGGATCGCTCGAGCCGCTGCACGGGCACAACTGGCGGGTCACGGTGACGGTGGGATCGCCCCAGCTCGACGGCATCGGCGTGGTGATGGATTTCCACGACCTCGATCGCCAGGTCGACGCGATCGTGGCGGCGATGCACAACCGCCATCTCAACGACGTTCCGCCTTTCGCCGCCGGTCTGAATCCCTCGACCGAACACGTGGCGCTGCATATCGGCCAATCCCTGCGCCTGCCCGTCGGCGTCAATCTCCTGAGCGTGCGTGTGTGGGAAACCTCGGTGAACTCGGCGATCTATCGCCCCTAGCCCAACTTCCGCAGTTCGCGCTCTAAAATAATTTTTCCGAGCCGAGAATCGGCGATCCCTGTCAACCCTGGCCGTTGGAGGATGCAAATGTCGATGTAGTGAAGACCAAGTCACTCGCCGGTGCGTGGTAGACTTCT
>JBBQNJ010000091.1:0-17791 GCA_038329845.1 Tepidisphaerales bacterium
CGTGACCGCCATGAGCCGCGGGTCATCAAGGACTTGCAGGACACCTATCGAAAAATGACGATTCCCCGACGTAAACTGAAGAAAACAATGAAAGCGGGGAGCGTTAAGTGAATGGCATTCAGCGCGTCCCCTTTTTACGCAGGCAGCACGTTGAAGAGGCGCGTCTTAAAAAAATTCCCGGGGTTGCAACGGTGAAACGCAAAGGGATTGTCGTTGTGCTATCGCTTTATTGGCCAAGGCGGGGTTTGTGCCGGCCGAGGAGGGCGAGAAGGCAGAGCAGGGCCAGCGTGAGGGCCAGGCCGATGGAAAATCCACGCGCCGGGGCGGACAGATCGCCGCCGAGGGCCGAAATGCGGCGCACGGCGTTCAACTGGGCGGACAGGTAGAAATGGGCCGCGGGAGTGAACAGGATCAGCAGTACCAGCTTCGCCTGAAGCCAGCGCCGCCCCAACAGGATGCCGGGATGCTGCATCGTCAGCCCCACGCCGAACCCAATCGCCGCCAGCAGCGCCGGGATCACCAATCCGCGGAGCAGGATCGACACGGTCCGGCAGGTCCACTCGATTCGAGGGTCGCCTGCGGGCAACGTTCCCGGATCATTGATCATCCACACCGCAAATGTCGCGGCCATCCCCCCCACCGCCGCGGCCACGCTCAGCACCTTCGGCAACAGCAACCACGGCCGGATGCCGCGGCTCTGCTTGCGCCCGAAGCGATTGACGTAAGGATCGGGCATCGTCACCAGAAATATCCGCGCGGACGCTTCGAACCGGGGGTCGTTCCTCGGTCGCCGCTACTTTACCTCGACCGGCTCTCCCTGCTTTTTCGCCGATGCGTACATCGCCTCGATGATCGCCACGGCCTTGCGGGCCTCGGGGCCGAAGGTATCGGCTTCCTTTCCGGCGTCCCAGGCGTCGAGGATATGCTGGATATTCCGCCGATGCAGCTCGGTCCCCATGTCGGTGGCGCTGGTGCCGCCTCCGGTGCTGGCCTTGGCCAAAAGCCCCAGGTTCTGCATGATCGCGTCGCGCTGCTCGGCGGGCAGACCCGCGGCGATGCGGCTCTTCCACTGCTCGTCCAGCCCGGGCGCGTGATCGGTGAGCAGCTTCTTGTCCTCGGGCCGCTCATCCCGGAACTTGAACCGTCGCAGCCCTCCTTCCGACACCGCCGTCCCGTGTTCGCCGCCGACCTCGATCCGCACTCCACCGCCGGGATACATCGCCGTCGATCCCATGATGATCCCATGGGCGCCGTTGGCGAAGGTCAATGAGCAGGTGAGGGTATCCTCAACTTCGATCGACGGATGAATGCGGCTGGACGCATACGCGCTGACCGTCTTGACCGGACCCACGATCCACTGGATCAAATCGACGGCATGGACCGACTGGTTCATGATCGCGCCCCCGCCATCCAGCGCCCACGTTCCGCGCCAGCCGCCGTCGGCGTAATACTGATCGGTTCGATACCACGGCGTATAGGATCCGCCGAATGCGATGCGCCCGAACCGACCCTCCTGCGCCGCGGCATGCAGGGCGCGATTGGCCTCGTCCCAGCGGTTCTGAAATATCCCGGCCAGGCGAACCTTGTGTTTTTCCGCCGCCTCGATCATTCGATCGATCCGGTCGATGTGGATTTCCATCGGCTTTTCGCTGATGACGTTTTTCCCCGCCGCCATCGCCATTGCTGCCGGGTCGAGGTGGTTGCCGCTGGGGGTGCAGATATGCACCACGTCGATGTTGTCCCCCTCTTTGGCAAGCATCTCGGCTTCGTCGGTATAGACCGCAATCCCCGCCAGCTTGTTCTTGTCCAGCGCCGCCTGGGCCTTGGCGGCGTTGAGATCGCACACCACCACCAGCGTCGCATTTTTCACCCGCGGCAGCACGCGCACATGCCATTCCCCAACCACACCCACACCCACCACCGCGCACCGCCATTGTCTGGCCATGAAAATCTCCTAAAAAAAACGGCATCGCATTTTTGGTGAGCCAAGCCCACCCTGCTGTCACAATCTCTGGCGACTCGTCCTCGCCTCAAGGACGAGAGAATGTATACACCCGTCGCCCAATGAACAAGATGCCCGCCCCCGCCAGCGGACAGAGGCTCGAGAATTGTTTCGATCCTTGTCGCACATTGCTCAAACGAATGCGAATCGCGGAAAGTCATGGGGGTGGAAGATATACCACTCGAGGGCCGTTTTGAGACAATCCAATTGGAGAAATACGGGACTACGCCGAAGGTCCCGAGCCATTGTGGATGTCTCAGTGAAGGCCGCGAGCGGTATAGCTTGGCGAGTGAGAAAGCGACGAACGCCGGCGCGCCGGTCGATCCGATCACCTGTCCACTTCGCATTGACTTTCGAGCGACTGTGGACAATAATGTCCACATGCGGGTCATCAAGAGAAGCAGGCTCGAGAAGTTCTGCTCGGTGTATCCGCAGGCCAGGAAGCCGCTCCTCAAGTGGTACGCCCTTGTCAGAAAGGCTTGCTGGGGGACATTCGCCGAGATGCGGCGGACGTTTCCCTCCGCCGATGAGGTACGGGTGAACAGCGGAAGATCGGCGGTCGTGTTCAATGTCAAGGGCAACGATTACCGATTGATCACGGCCGTCCATTACCGCAAGTCGGTGAAGGATCGCGAAGGAGACGACAAAGTCATCGACGGGAAGATCTTCGTGTTCTTCCTTCTCACCCACGCCGAGTATGACAAAGACTTCTGGAAGGCGCAGCTATGAAAACCGCGACAAGGCCGACTTTCAACGCCATGCCGAAGGATTACCGCGGCCTGGTCCTGATGTTCATGCCCAAGGTGATCCACGACCGGATCGACCTCGATAACACGATCGAGATCATGGATGCACTGGCCGGTCATGACCTGACGGACGAGCAGGAGCTGTATCTCGACACGCTTTCGACGCTGGTCGAAGTTTACGAGGACAAGCATCATGCCATCAACGCCGCCGGCCTCGCCCCGGTCGAGGCGCTCAGGGCGCTGATGGAAGAGCACGGCATGACCGCCGACGAACTGGGCAAATTCTTGGGCGAACGAACCCTGGGTTCCAAGATTCTCCGGGGCAACCGGAAAATCGGCATTAAATACGCCAAGGCACTGGCGAAGAGGTTCGCCGTGGATGTTGGCTTGTTCATTGCATAAGGCCGGGCGTCGGCGACAGGCCGATGGGTCTGGAATCGTCGCTCAATATCTTCTGACTCGCCAACCTCATGGATGAATCCACTATGGCCGAAACCGCCATTCCGCTTCGACTGAATTTCAAAAAGGACCGCCATCTCGAGATCGAGTGGGCCGACGGGCTGCGGAGCATTTACCCCGTGGGATATCTTCGAAAGATGTGCCCCTGCGCCACCTGCCGCGATGCGCGGGAAGAACAGGAACGCAAAAAGGCGAGCAAGTCGTTGAGCTTGAATGTCCTGGGCTCGGCGGGATCCGACGGCCCTCTCGTCGCCACCGACGCCAAAATGGTCGGCAACTACGCGATTCAGATCACCTTTTCCGATTCCCATGACACCGGCATCTACTCGTTCAGCTACCTGCGCGAGATCAGCCCCAAGCCGGCGAGCGACCGGCATCCTGAGGTCTAGAATAACGGCTCGATAAGCAGGTGGATCAGCAGGTAGACGATCGCGGCCATGAAGGCGCTGCAGGGCAGCGTGAGGATCCACGCGAACACGATCCGCTGGCCCCAGATCCAGCGGACCGATCGCACGCCCTTGGTCGTGCCCACTCCCAAGATCGACCCGGTGATCGCGTGAGTGGTCGAGATGGGAATCCCCAGCCGCGTGGCGGCGATAATCGTGGTGGCGGCGGCAGTTTCGGCGCAGAAACCCCCGACCGGTGCCAGACGGGTGATGCCCGATCCCATCGTCTTGACGATCCGCCAGCCCCCGAACATCGTTCCCAGCCCGATCGCCGCGTGGCAGGAGAGAATGATCCACCAGGCGACATTGTGATCGTGCCCGAAGAAATTGAAGGAATTCAGCCAAGAATCGGGATTGGGATGAGCCCAGTGCTGCATTCCCGCCGCCGACAGCAATAGCACGATGATCCCCATCGTCTTCTGGGCGTCGTTGCCGCCATGCCCGAGCGAGTAAACCGCCGCCGACAACAACTGCAATCGCCGGAAGGTGCGATCGACCCGCTGCGGAGTGACTCGCCGGAATATCCACGCCGTGGCGACCATGACGGCGCTGCCGAGAATGAAGCCCGTCAGGGGGGACAATACGATGAACAGCAGCAGCAGCCCCCACCCTTTGCCGAGGATGATCGCCCCGAAGCCCCCCTTGGCGATCGCGGCGCCGGCGGTGGCGCTAACCAAGGCGTGCGATGAGCTGGTCGGCAGGGCCAGCAGCCAGGTGATCAGGTTCCAGATGATCGCCCCGCTCAGCCCGGCGAGAACGACGTAGACATCCAGGAACTGCGGGCCGTCATTGACTAGCCCTTTGCCGATCGTTCCGGCGACCTTGGTCCCGAACAAAAACGCGGCGACGAAGTTGAAAAACGCCGCCCAGATCACCGCCTGGGTCGGGGTCAAGACGCGGGTCGAGACGATCGTGGCGATCGAATTGGCCGCGTCATGAAACCCGTTGAGAAAGTCGAAGATCAACGCGACGAAGATGATGAACAGGACGAGGGGGATCATAGATTATCTAAGAAGAGGGACTGACGGACGAAGGGACGGAGGGAGGAATGGCTATGGGGGTGGGCATCGCCCGCCCTGAGGGCGGACTCGCTTTTCAGTTTCCACCGGCCACTACTCACTTTTCACTCCCCTGTCCCGCTTTCCACCGGCGACCTGCTCAACCGTTCTTCAACACGATTCGCTCGAGCGTATTTCCAACGTCCTCGCAGCCGTCGATCGCGCTTTCAACGTATTCGTACAACTCCTTCCATTTCATCACCTCCAGTGGCTCGGTTTCGCCCTTAAATAGCTGGCTGACGGCGGCATGGTGGTTGTCGTCCCCTTCCGACTCCAGCCGATGAATTTCGATCAGCAACGGCGACAGTTCCGACAATTTCCGGCTCTTGCGAAGCCGCCGAACCGCGTCGGCCACCGCGACCGTCGATTTGACCAGCACCTCGGTCTGCTTGATGAACAGCGGATAAACCTGTTTGACGTGGTAGAGCGAAAATCGCTTGGCCAGGGCATCCATCATGTCGATCACATCATCCAGCTCATTGACCAGGGTATGAATGTCCTCCCGGTCAAACGGCGTGATGAAGGTCCGGTCCAGCCGATCCAGCGCCTTGTGCGCCAGGTCGTCGGCCTTGTGTTCCTCTTCGCGGATCCTCGCCAGTTGATCGTCAAACCTCGGGAACGCCTGCGACAGCCTGCGAAGATGCTCGGCGCACGAGACGGCATGGGCCGACAGACCCTCGAAAAGGTCGTAAAACACCGTGTCCTTCGGAAGCAGATTGAACATGCGCTCACTCGTGAGGGTAAGGAGTCAATTACCGTTGGATTAAGAA
Organism: Tepidisphaerales bacterium; assembly: GCA_038329845.1. GTDB lineage: Bacteria > Planctomycetota > Phycisphaerae > Tepidisphaerales > Tepidisphaeraceae > JBBQNJ01. The sequence goes on from JBBQNJ010000091.1 coordinate 5,482, forward strand.
TTCACTGGACTTTTGCATTTGCACGTTAATTCCAAATGCCGATTCAGGCAAGCGAGAATCTCAAGCTGTCGGAACACGCCCCGGGTCGGCGCGGCCCTGGCCGCGGCGACGGCGATTGCCGCTCCGAGTTGCAACAGATCCAGCGGATCGGCACGCCGGCCAATCGAGGATATGCCTTCGCGTTCGAGTTGTGTCAGCAAATCGCCAACTGCAGCGCCATCGATGCGGCGTGTGATGAATATCCTGGATGCCCAGTCCGCTCCGATGCGCGAGCCGGCGGCTGCATGGCTCCGGGCTGCGGGCGACAGTCGATATCTTGCCGGCTCATCGCCGCCCAGAGGCGCGGTATAGCGGCAGGTAGTAGCCATCCAGGTCCTTGGCCTCCAGCGCGCGGGTCTGGCCATTTCGGGTTTCTTCGACGACGGTTCTGAACGACGTGCCGCTGTTGTACAGGCCGTAGTTGATCGACGCGTCGGAGTCGATGATCGTGAACATCGGCGGGTTGAGCTTCTGCTTGCCCCACGACTGATAGCTCACGCCGCCGAGAACTTCGACCGTTGAACCGTTCTCCGCCACGATATGTCGCGTGCGGCCCTCGGTCTTGAGGCCAAGCACCCACAACTGCCCGCCGTCCACGTGGATCATGTCCGCCTCGTACGTCTCGGGGTTGTACTGCCGCGCCCACAGACGCTCGCCCTTGCCGACCTGCAGCGTCGTCTGGCGACCCGGCGACACATCCTGGATGAACCAGCGCCCGCCCGGCTGGGCGCGCTTGATCTGCCCGCGCAGACCCAGGCTCTCGATGACCATGGTTGCCTTTGTCTTATTCTCGAACAACACGACATGGCTTGGGCACTTCCATCCGCCCAGCAGGAAGAACTGCTCGATCACCACCGTGTCGCTCTTGAGGTCCTCAAAGGTGAACACCGCCGGAGCGTTCTCACCCTTGAACACGCCAGCGGGATCCGCGATATCGACCAACTCCCCCATCCCGATGATGCGGTTGATGCTCCCATGCACGCGGATCGGGCCGGAGATCGCATATTTCTTCTTCATCCGGAAATAAAGCGTCGTCGCACCCCGCTCGGACCCCTCGTCGATCACTTTCTGCAACGGCTCGGTGACATCCTTCCCTTGGCTGAGGTCGGGAGTGATCCATTTGGAAAGGTCCGTATCCCACGGTACTTCGGGGGTCTGCTCGATGGGCAGCCGAAGGCTTTCGATTTTGGGCACATCAAACAGCGCCAGCGCCTTGAGGGCGTGCCATTCCTTGAGGTTGTCGCCGGGCATTTTCGTGCCATCGGCGGTTTGCAGGATGTGGCCGTAGCCCTGTTGGGTGATGTCGCGCAGATAGACCTTGCGGCCTTCGGTGACGATGGCGACGTTGCCGCGATCCCCGCCTTTAAGTTCGGCCCCGAGAAGCGTGAACTCACCGTCCTTGCCGGTGCGCAAGGCCGTCACGCTGTTGTCGCTCTTAAAGTCGCGCAACGTCATCCGCCCGAACGGGTTGTCGAAGCCCACCTCGTGCTGGCCCTTGATCGTCAGGTGTTCCAGCACCATGGAAAACGTGTTGCCGGTGGCGACGCCCTTGTCAAACCCCTCGACCGTCACGTACTGGACCAGCCCCGGGCCGTTCTGACTCTGCCGCAAATCCAGCCCGATCGCCCCCGCGCCCTGGCGGTCGCTGCTTTTGATCGTCACGTGCGCCATCGTGCCGGCGTTGTTGGTCATGTAGCGCACCCCCACCGCCCCGGGGTTGCCCCTGCCCACGTCCACGGTGAAGTTTCGTGCGTAGCTGTGCATCGCGTCGCCGGTGCTCTGGCCCTCATAAAACGACCAGACGATGCCGGGCTTTTTCGGGTCCTGGAAGCCCTCGCAGTTGTCCTTGAGTTTGAAGATCGTGCCCGCTTCGCTCTGACCTTGCACGGTCATGAAGCGCTTTTCGCTGTGCGCCTTGGCATCAAACAAACCCACCGGCTCGCTGAGCAGGTAGGTCCCGTTGCGGAAGTACATGCGTTTGTTCCCGCCCGGCTTGATCCCCTCGGCGATCGCCGCCTGGATCGCGGCGGTGTCATCGGTCTTGCCGTCCCCCTTGGCCCCAAACATCTTCACCACGTCAACCAGCCCGGCGTCCTCGGGAAACACAATGCTCTCCGCCCTCGACCGGGCGGACAGGCATGTCATCAACACGGCAATCAGGGCGTATTTCATCATGAAAATCTTCCGGGGAGAGAAGTTAGGGGTGGTGCCAAGTGAACGCGGGACACTTCGCGTCACCCGCTAAACCACGAAGAAAAGGCTCGCAAACAAAACCAGCGGGTCGCGGTCAGGCGACCCGCCGGGGGTTTGAGGGTAATCCGATATCACGCCGACTGATGCCGATTCCGGCGTAGGCCGACGAGGCCCAGCCCGCCCAAGCCCAGCAGGGCGAGGGATGCGGGTTCGGGGACTTGCATGATCTGGATTCCCGCCATGCCCAGATTGCTAGCGCTTTCCTGGGTGAGGGAGAAGGAAAAACTGCTGGCCGTCTGGCCCGCGAATAGGACGTAATTGCCCACTGTACGATCGCCGGCGGTGGTGGCGGTCGCTTGGGTGAACGTGCCGTATTCTTTGTTGGTCTTCAGATAGTAGGAGGTTGAATTGTGGGTGACATAGCCGGTACGGCTGCTGGCGTCGGAAGTGACGTAAACGTACACGTCATACAGAGCGTAGGGCACTTGATCCAACGTGGCCGTGATGGGATTAGCGCTGCCATTCGTGGTGCGGAAATAGTGGAACAGTCGATTCGTGGCAGTACCAGTAGTTTGGGTGTAGTAGCCGCCAGTGGAACCGCCCAGCGTCAGGTCCAAGCTCGTAGGATTAGCGCTGTCATCCTTGATATTCGTGGCACCGCTACTGCTGTACTTGATGTTCACCCAATTATCCTGGGGGACGACACCGGTGGAATCCGTAGCCGCCAGATCATCCGAACCGTTGCTTAGGTTATAGAGGTTGATGCCGATCATCGCCGCATGCGCCTTCGCCCCCAGCATCAGCGCCACACCGGCGGCAAGTACGAGGGAAAGTGTTCTACGAGTCGTCATTGCAAGGCCTCCTAAAAGGGCAAAGAAAAATGGTGCAAAGGAAAAGCAAAATGTACTTCGCCATCACGCCGACTGGGGACGATTGCGGCGACGACCGATCAGGCCCAGCCCGCCGAGGCCCAAGAGGGCGAGGGACGCGGGTTCAGGGACGACCGAGCCGTTGATGGTGATGTTGTCGTAGCCGATCTGGGTGTTGTCGCCCGGCACCTTGCCGAACAGGCGGAAGGTGACGGTGTTGGAGGTGGTCTGAAGTGCGGTGATCGCGCTGACATCGAACGAGAAGTTACCGAACGCCCAAGCGCCGGGGGTTGAGCCGAAATCGGCCCCGCCCAGGTCAGTCGCGGTGGTGAAGCCATCGGTGCTGTAACCCAGACGGAAGGACCGGGTCGACGAAGTGCCGCCCTTGGCGGCGTCGAGCGTGATGCTGCTCAGAGAGATCGTCGTGCCGCTTTCGGGGGCGAGGGTGAACTGGATGTATCGGGTGCTGGCAGTGACCGGGGAACTGAAGCTGGTGGGGTATCCCTTCCGCGCCACAGCGCCCGAAGACGTTCCGTTCGCAAAGACCGCCGAGCCCTGCACGGTCACGCCGGTGGAGGACGTGAGGTTGGAGGAGTCGGATCCGATTGTGCGATCTAGCCCGCCGAACGTGCCCGTCCCGCCATCGGTCAGGTTGCTGGCGGCCACACCAGCCGCTTCGGTGGTCGGTGTGAGGGTCGTATCGTTGGGGATGGTGTACTGCGACAGCACAGCCGCCGAGGCGGCGGTGGCAAGCCCGGTGGTCACGCCGGCGGCGAGTACGAGGGAAAGTGTTTTTCGAGTCGTCATTGCAAGGCCTCCTAACAGGAAGAAGAAAATGAGCCGCGCCATCACTTTGGTGGGGGAGCGGCAAGTGTTTGTTCGGGTTTCAAGGTAAAGGGTAGCGACACTGCGGGTTGCGAGACGCCGGGGGTGTCGATGCGTTTGATGAGCATCTCCACCGCCCGTTGGCCGACCTGTGCTTCGGGCACGACCATGGTGGCGAAGTGGATGCCCATTTCGTCGTAGGAACCGCTGTCGGCAAACATGATGATCGACAGGTCGCGGGGCAGATCCAGGCCGAGAGTGAGTGCCGCGGCGGCGACGGAGCGCGACTCGCGCGGGCCGTAGCAGACCACCGCCGTCGGGCGGTCAGGCCCGCTGAGCAGGGCGACCAATTCGCGGTGGACTCGCAGGAGTTCATGGAGGGCCTCGACGCTGCCGGTGTGGTGGGGCGTCAGGCCGGCGTTTTGCATGGTGGTGGCGTAGCCCGCCTCGCGCTCGGTGACGCTGTAGTGGCTGGCGGGTTTGGCGACCGAGCGGGTGTAGTCGATGTAGGTGATTCGCGTGTGGCCGAGCACGAGCAGGGCCTTGGTGGCTTCGATGGAGGCGGCCAGATCGTCGGGATAGACGCAGTTGGCGGGTTGTTGGGAGTTGATCCAGACGGCCGGGAGTTGGTGGCGGTCGATGAGACGGATCATTTCGGCGGGGATGTTGGCGCTGTAGTTGACGAGCAGGCCGTCGGCGGACATCTCACGGAGCAGTTTGGGGACGAAGCCGCGGGCGGTGAGTTGCTGATCGGGGAGTCGGGAGACGACCAGGTGGAGGTTGTGGGGCTCCATGGCGGCATGAATCCCCGAGAGCAGCCCGCCGGGGAGGACCGAATGGGCGAATTCGGTGCTCTGCAACAGAGCGAACGCCCCGAATCGACCGGTAGCCATGGCTTTGGCGGCCCCGTTGGGGCGGTATCCCAGTTCCGCGGCAATCGACCGGATCCGATCCGCGCGGGCTACAGCCTTGGCTCGGGCCGGGACATAGCGCCCATTGAGAATGTTGGACACCGTCATTTCGGTGACCTTGGCGCGAGCGGCGATTTCTTTGAGGGTGGTAGCCATCAGAGGACAAGCCCGGAACCTATCGAACCATCGAACGTCATGCCGCCTCGCATACTTGGGATAACGGTAAAACTTTAGGGCTATAATAACGCATCTTTTGAGGAAGTCAAGAAGAAATTTGGCCTGCGCTATCCTTATTCTCCTGCCTCCGATCAAAAGCGGCGTTTGACTATCCCGCCCATTTGCGTCAAACCATTTTCAATGCCCAACGCAATCACCGAGCAACCCAATTTTTTGGTGCTTTTCACCGATCAACAACAGGCTGCGGCGATGAGTTGTGCCGGGAATCCGGACCTGCGCACCTCGAACCTTGATCGAATCGCCGCCGAAGGTGTGCGATTCACCCGGGCCTACAGCACGTTTCCGCTGTGCGGACCGTGCCGGGCGTCCTGGGCCACTGGGCGATATCCTCACCAGATCGGCTGCATGACCAATGGCTCGAGCCTGCCGGACGAGCAGATCGCCCGTTCCATGGGGTTTCGGCTGCGCCAGCAGGGGTACGACGCCGCCTGGGGCGGCAAGTGGCACGTGCCGTCGATCGATCTGGCCAACGGCAAGGCCGAACAATTCGGCTTCGATTTCGTCTGCGGATTCAACGACAAGCACCTGGCGGAGCAGAGTGAACGATTTCTCCGGCGTCGGCGCGGAGAGCAGGGCCCTTTCCTGCTCGTCGCGTCGTTCGATAATCCGCACAACATCTGCGAACACTCGCGCGACCAGGTGCTGCCCTGGGGCGAGGTGGATGACGGCGATCCTCGGGACTACCCCAACCTGCCGAAAAACTTCGCCCCGCCGGCATTTGAGGCGGCGATTCTTCAGACGCGCCGCTCGGCTATGCCCCCGACGGCCTTCGGCTATTCACTCGATCGCTGGCGCCGATATCGGCATGTCTATTACCGGCTGTGCGAGAAGGTCGATGCCCAGATCGGGCGCGTTCTGAACGCCTTGGACGAGACGGGGCTATCCGACAACACCGTGGTCATGTTTCTGAGCGACCACGGCGACATGGCCGGTGCCCATGGGATGATCCAGAAATCGGTCCTGTACGAGGAGTCAGCGCGAGTTCCGTGCATCATCCGAGATCCGCGCCGGCGCGATCGCGCCGGGCAAACCTGCGATGAACTGACCAACTGCGGCATCGACCTCTTGCCGACGCTGCTCGACTATGCCGGGGCACCGGCCGATCCAGACCTGCCGGGGATCAGCCTGCGCGCTGTTGCCCAGGCCAGTGGCGCTGCCGCGGTCCGTGATCACATCGTATGCGAAACGCGCATCGACAAGACCGACATCCAGGGACGAATGGTGCGAACGGCACGGCACAAATACGTGCTGATGCACTCAGGCCAGTACCGGGAAATGCTATTCGACATGGAGGACGATCCGGGGGAGATGGTGAATCTGGCGGTCCAGCGCCGATTCGCCGGAGTGCTGGAGGAGCATCGCCGCCTGCTTCTCGACTGGTGCTTGAAGACCGGGGACAACTTCTCCAGCCACTATTCCCACGCCCCCTACCCCGCCATCCCCGGCTTCGGCTTCGACCACGCCCCACCCCGCGACGGGGTGATTCCTCCCAATGCTTAGGCGTGCCGGCGGGCGCGCGAGCCCCCCCACTTACGGGGCCCAAGCCACGGTATCCATGCGTTTCAGCCTGCTCGGTCGGCGTCGGCGGATTGGAGGGTCAGGTGGAGCTTGACGCGGTTCACGCGCTGAGGCTCGGCGTTGAGGATCGTCAGCTTCACGCCGGGGCCTTCAAAACTGACGCCGGCTTCGGGGATGCGGCCCAGGGTGGTTGAGATGTATCCGCCCAGGGTGTCGTAGCCGGCTTCTTCAGGCAGGTTCAGCCCCACCACGCGGTTGAGTTCATCAATGTGGACGCGGGCATCGGCTTCCCAGTCCGCATCGTCGATCCGCTTGATCGCCGCCGGCTCGATCGGCTCGTGTTCATCGCTGATCTCCCCGACGAGTTCTTCGAGAATGTCCTCGATCGAGACCAGGCCCGCGGTGCCGCCGTACTCGTCCAGCACGATGGCGATGTGGACCTTTTGCAGCCGAAAATCCTGGAGCAGGTGGCGCAGCGGCTTGGTTTCCGGGACGTAGAACGCCGGGCGCATCGCCGATCGCATGTCGAACTGCTCGGGCGGCAGTCCCAGGTGCTTGATCAGATCGCGGGCGTACAAAACCCCGACCACGTGGTCCAGCGTTCCATCGTAAACGGGGATGCGGCTGTGGCCGGATTCCTCGACCACTTTCTTCACTTCCGTAAGCAAAGCCCCCACTTCCAATCCCACGATGTCCGGTCGGGCGGTCATCACCTGCGCCACGTGGGTGTCGCGGAACTCGATCACCGACTCGATCATCTCCCGCTCGTCCTCATCGACTACCCCTTCTTTCTCACCCTCCTCAACCGCCGAGAGAATGTCCTGCTCGATCTGCTCGGGCTCGACCTCGTCGTTCGACCCGGTGGCCCGGCGAAACATCGCATCGGTCCCATGCATCACCGTGCTGACCGGCCAGAACCCCGACCGCAGCAGGTTCAGCGGTCGAACCGCCGCCGCTACCATGGCTTCCCCGGCATAGCGGGCCACTGCATTGGGGACGGCGACCGAGCAGACCATGGCGAGCAAGCCGGTGATGATCACCGCCAGCATGTAATGGACCCACGATCTGGCGATGACGTTATCCAGTAACAGCAGGACGGTGATGAGAATAACGGTGTTGAAAAAGAGCCTGGCCACGGCGGTGAGGAAGACCAATTCCTCGGCGTGGTCCAAGGTCGGCTCGAGCCAGCGCTGCAACCGCCGTTTCTCGAGCTGGACCGCCAACCGGGTCCGCGACATATCGCGTAAAGAATAGGTCAGGCTGGAAAACAGCAGCGAACCCAAAATCGCCAGAAACAGCCCCGCCAGAGTCAAATACAATGCCATCGGCCAACCGAATTACTCACAACCCGTGGGACACCCGCGGAGATCATGCCGCGATGCCCGAATCGAAAACGCCAAATCCCCAGATCACTTGCGTCCGGCCCTTGTTCCCGTAACTCGCGGGCGATCGAACACCGCACCGACGCCCAGCTTGGTCAGGATTTCATCTTCCTTGTGGTGCATGATCCGGTAACTGGCGACGGTTGTATCGTCGAACCCGCACAGATGCAACATGCCGTGCAGGGCATATAGCAACAACTCCTTTTCCAAACTTGTTTTACGCGATTTGGCATGACGCTTCGCCACGGGGACGCAGACCATCACATCCCCGCAGGTCACACGTTCGAGCGGGTCGTGGTCGAGCGGAAACGTCATCACATCGGTCGTTCCCTCGACGTTGAAAAACCGTTGGTGAAGCGCGGCCATCCGCGCATCACCCACCAGCGCCACCGTCATCTCCCGAAGCGCCGGTCTTAATAATCCGTGCGCCTCAGACAGCATCGCCGACAGGTATTCCACATGCTCCGACCCGGTCGTGGCGTGAAAGCTGATCGCCAGGCGAGGGCGAGATCGCGATCGAGCCATCAGGCCGTCCTCATCGCCGGCCCCGCCGCGGACTGCGGCTGCTCGGGCGCCGGTGGATAGGCGATCCGACCGTGATAGATCCCCAGCAGGCTCTTGACCAGGCTGCGCTCGACGATCTCCAGCTCGCGCATGGTCAGGTCGCATTCATCGAACTGCCCATCGGTCAGGCGTTTCATCGCCAGTTCATGCACCAGCGTCTCGATGCGCCCGGCGCTCGGTTCACCCAGGCATCGGCAGGCCGATTCGACGGCATCGGAGATCATCACCACCGCAATCTCGCGCGTCTTGGGTTTGGGGCCCGGGTAGCGATACTGGGTCTCGCTGATCCCCGGCTGATCGACGCCCTGCTGGCTCTGCATCGCCTGGCGATAAAAATACTCGACCAGCGTCGTGCCGTGATGCTGCTGGATGTAGGTGATGATGCTGGTCGGCAGGTTGTATTCCTTGGCCAGTTCTACGCCGTCCTTAACATGTCCGATGATGATCAGCAGCGACACGCTGGGCGAAAGATTCAAGTGGCGATTACGTCCATCGAGCTGATTCTCGACGAAGTAGTCCGACTTGTTCATCTTGCCGATGTCGTGGTAGTAGCTTCCCACCCGCGCCAGCAGCGAGTTGCCTCCGATCGCCTCGACCGCCGCCTCGGTAAGCGTCGCCACCTGCAACGAGTGGTTGTAGGTTCCCGGCGCTTCCAAGGCCAACCGCCGCAGCAGCGGCTGCGAGACATCGGCCAGCTCGAGCAACGTCATGCTGGTGGTGATACGGAACGTCTTTTCAATAAACGGGAGAATCCCCAGCACGACAAATCCCGCGGCCAGCCCCGCCGCCCCGCTGTACAAGGCATTGGTCCCCACGTAGCGCAGCGGCTCGATCACGTCCAGGCGGATGGTCCCGGCCACCACCGTCGCGGCCATCATCGCCAGCGCCGTCACCCCGCCGACTTCGATCAGTTTGCTGCGGGTCCGCACCTCGTCCAGCAGGTTGCAGCAGACGAACACCCCGACGAACAGGATCAGGAAAAACCCCAGCCCTTCGTTCAGCGCCGCCGTGACCAGTATGGCATGAATCCAGCTCAGTCCCAGGGCGAATCGCCGGTCGTAGGCGATGCAGAGGATCATCGCCGTGAGAATGGTGGGGAAAATCCCGAAGCCATAGAGCGGGGCGGTCTTGATCCCCGCCAGTTGGCCCACCAACAGCATCGAAAGCATCAGCAGCACGATCGCGGTGGCCCGGGCGTGATTACGAACGACCCGGGGCTGATATCGCCAGACATACCCGGCCAGAACCGCGGTGATCAACCAGACGAATCCGACGATCCCGACTCGAAACGCCACGCGATGCTCGATCGGCAGCGAATCGAGATAAGCCTGCTGCTCGGCCCGAAGCATCTCCCAGCCGCGAGTGTCGAGGGCGCCGGACTTGAGGATGATCTGGTTCGCCTTGAACGACACTTGCGCCCGCGACGCGGGGACTCGGCCGGCGGCTTGGTTCTGCGCCTCGGTTGTCGCCTCTTCATCCAGCAGATGGGTGGGACGAAGCTGATTCAGCGTGAACGCGACGATCTTGGGCTGTAGCTCGGCCCGGAAGTTGGTGTACGCCGCCTTGCGAAGCTCGGACAGCAGCTCCTGCGACGCCAGCAGCGCATAGGTACGATCGATCTCGACCAGTCCGTTGCTCCCGATGCGAATGCGCCCGGCCTCCTCGGTCCCGCGCAGTTCCTGGTGGCGGCGAAGCTCCTCGGCCTGCGTGTCGGGCTCCAGGATAATCAGGCGACGAAGGGCCGAAATATAGGCCTTTGCGGCCTCGGTGTACGCCGATCGCCTCGATGCGGGTTGAAAACTCTGAAGCGCCGTGACGGCGGCGGCGTCGAGCTGGGTGGCGCTGGTTCCGCCGACAATCTGAAACGAATCGCGCAGCTTGGGCGGCAACTGCTCGAGGGTAGCGCCGGCCATTTCGTCGGGAAGGGCCAGCAACTTTTCTTCGATCTCCTGCCAGACGTCCCCCTCGGCGCGGTAGACTCGAGGCTCAATCTCCCGGGCTTCGCGCTGGGCCAGTACCAGGCGATCTTTGTCCTTATAACTGAAGGCGACCCGGGCGTGCAGATCGGTGGGGATAAATTGCCCGGGACGATACGCCAGCACCCCTTCGCGCAGCATCAAGATGCCCGATGCGACCAGCCAGAAGATGATCGCGATCCCCATCGCGCCCAGGGCCCCGTTGGCGCGAATCTCCTGCCAGTAGCTTAGGGTCGCGCAGCGCCGACTGTCATGGATGGCGGCACGACGCGGAGAATGCTTTTTCGTTCGCCAGTTCATGGCCGCTAGCCCGTTAAACGTTGTGCGAGGCCGTCCGCTCGTAGGCGTTGACGATGTTCTGCACCAACCGGTGCCGAACGATATCGGCTCGATCCAGCGCAATCGTGGCGATCCCCTCGATCCCCTGGAGCCTTTCCATGGCATCGACCAGACCGCTGCGCACGCCCTTGTCCAAATCGACCTGGCTGGTGTCGCCGGTGACGATCATCTTCGACTCATGGCCCAGGCGAGTCAAAAACATCAGCATCTGCGCGACCGTGGTATTCTGGGCTTCGTCCAGGATGATGACCGATTCGTTGAGCGTCCGCCCGCGCATGAACGCCAGGGGAATCACCTCGATCACGTCGTTCATCATAAACCGCTTGACCTGCTCGAAGTCCATCATGTCGTTAAGAGCATCGAACAGCGGGCGCAGGTACGGATTGACTTTGGCCTGCAGATCTCCGGGCAAAAATCCCAGTCGCTCGCCGGCCTCGACGGCCGGGCGGGCAAGCACTAGCCGCTTGGCCTTGCCGCGTTTAAGCTGATTCGCCGCAGCCGCCACGGCGAGGTAGGTCTTGCCCGTACCGGCCGGTCCGATACAAAAGGTCAGGTCATGGGTCATCATCGCCTGGACATATTGTCGCTGCCCATCGGTCTTCGGCTTGATGGCATTGCCTCGGGAATACACCTCGATCGAGTCGGGGGACGGTTCGTCGGATTGATGGGCCACGCGGCTGATCGCCTCGCCGATGTCCTCGAGGCTGATCCAGTCCTGTCGGCGGAGCTTGCGCTGGAGCTGCTCGAGCACCGCCGCGGCCCGTGACACCGCATCGCGCTCGCCGAGGATACGCAGTTCCTCGTCGCGATTGACCACCTGGACGCCGAAGGCATCGCGGATCATTCGCAGGTGTCGGTCGGCCGACCCGAACAGGGCCAGCTTCTTCTCGGGTTGTTCAAGGGTGATATTCAGTTGCACGGGAAACAGGTAATACGACCGCGGCGGCCGATGGATCGTCGCCGGCGGGCAAGGTCCGAGAATTGTGTCGAATTTCCCCGGCGCTGTCGAGTCCCAAAGCCGTCAGGGACGGGTCTGAGGGAGCGTCGCGGGTCCACCGACACGCGTTAATCTTTATTGGGAAAAGGGTTAGTTGCTTGTGGCGCGGGCATCCTGCCTGCCTGGGAGGTCGTAGGCTCGGAAGCATGCACCACAAGAAGGGAAAAATCCAGAATATCCTTCAAGGAATTGCCCGCCCCGACAGCGCGGCTGCGGGAGTATTCTTGATGTCCCCCTTGACCGTCGGCCCCCGGCGAAGGCTCCTTCGATGAATCTCAAATTTCAGATTTCAAATCCGGCTCTTCAAGCGCCAAGGCCGATTATACCGCTCGCGGGTCGTTTTGAGACAATCCGATTGGAAAAACACGGGACCACGCCGAAGTTTCCGAGCCATTGTGGAGGTCCCGCCGAAGGCCGCGAGCGGTATGAAAGACTTCCCTCCCTCTTCCCCTCCGTGGCC
>JBBQNJ010000092.1:0-16932 GCA_038329845.1 Tepidisphaerales bacterium
CCCACCGACCACGATGCGCCACGCCGCCGGGGCCTCCCACAACACGTCCTGGATGAACGGCAGGTCGCCGTCGCTCATCGCCGTGAAACCGACGATGAGCGGATCGAGCCGAACCAGCCGTCGCGCCGTGGTGCCGGCGTCGTGGCCGTCGAGCATGGCGTCTAACAGCGCCACCGTATGCCCGCGGGCGCGAAGATATGACGCCAAGCTGGCGATCCCCAGGGCCTCCTGCGCCTCGGGGTCGTAGGTGGGTGAGAGGGCACGTGGACGGATCAACGCGACGTGCATGGGGGATCCGTGGATCGAAGCGCTATCGGTAAAGCTCGCCGACGAAGTCGCGGTTGTCGTGGACGCGGTGAATGCGCAGCTCGAGGACGCCGCGATCGGAAAGCCCGATGCGATACTCGAACTCCCAGTTCGAACTCCCGCCGCGCTTGCGGAACACAAGTTGCCCGTCCTGGAAGGTTTCCCCCCAGACGCGCCAGATGTTGGACATGGTCACGCGCGGGGTGCCGTTGACCGATTGGATGGTGATGCTCCCGGGATTATTGATGTCGGCCCACCGCTCGCCCCAGGTGCCGACAAAGGCGTCGAGGGTCAGGGGCTTGCCGGGCGGGATGCGGGCCGGAGCGGGGACGGGAGTCGGCGGTGCCGGCGCCAAGGCCGGGCGGGACGTGGAGCGGGACGGCGCCGCGTCCGACCGGGGCTGCGAGTTCGTCGGTGCCCCGCGAATCCACAGCCGATGCTTCACCCCCTCGATCGGCCAATACACCGCCGTCCAATCCCCGCGCTTTTCCGAGACGACCAAGAACTGTTCAGCCGGGATTGTCGCCGCCACGCCGGCCCCGTCGAAGGCGTCGGTGGGGACGTGCGTGAGCCAAATTACGGGCTTGGCCGACAACGCCGACGACCGCTCGGAAGGCGGGAAAGGCTGCGCCTGCTCGGCCGTGATCGCCTTGCCCGACTCCAGGGTGTTCACCCCCCGCAACCACAAGGCCAATGGATAATCGGCGAAGACGGCGATTGCCCGCCCCAGCGCCCCGGTGGCCTGGGGAGAGTTACCGCGGGCATTTTCCAGCCACGCCAAGTTGTAAAGCGCCAACGGAAGATTAGGGCCACCGCGGGTGAGTTCGACGGCGGACTTGTGCGCCTCGTCCGACCGGCCCATCCGCTCGAGACAGACCGTCAGGTTGATCTTCGTCCCGGCATATCTCGGCGCCGACTTGGCCAACGCCTCGAACAGGAACAGCGCCAGCAGGTCGTTGCCGCGATGCATCTCCGCCAGCGCCAGGTTATTCCAGGCGTCGGAAAACGTCGGATGCGCCTGCAACGCCCGCTCGTAAGCGTCAATCGCCTCGAGGAAGCGCCCGTTTTCATAGGCGGTGTTGCCCGCGATGAAGGCCGCATTGGCGGCGGTGGCGTCGTGGGGCCTGGGCGATACCGTTGTTGCCCCCGCGCCAGCCACCCGGCGCAGACGTTCGATCATCGTCGGCGACATCGACGTCTGGCGCAATTTCCCCAGCGCCGGCACAAACTGCGGCGACAGCGGGGTCCGCCCATCCCGCCCGGACAGCGCCCGCTCCAGATCGTCAAGCAGCGCTCCCGCCACCGTGTCGTCCAGCGGCGTCGTCGGAGCGCGGTCGTACATCGCCTTGGCATCGGCGAACGCCCGCGGATCGCGCCCGACCATTTCCAGACGCGGCGTCTCCTCTTTGATTTGCCCCTTCTTGGGTTGGGCGTCCTTGTCCCCGGCGGCGCAACGCGACACCAGCAACGGACAAGCCAGCAGCAACAAAAGCGACATCCATTTCGGAAGCCCGGTGTCGAATCGGTATGATTTCATCGCAGCACCTCCGCATTAATGGACCGGGACGCACGTGCAGACCTTGTTGCAACTGCAATAGCTCCCCCCGCCCCCATAGCCCCGGCTCGGGGACGGCGTATAGCCCACGCATGAACAGACCGATTGGCAGGAGCAGACCAGGTTGCAGGTGCAGACCTTGTTGCAGCCGCAATACGTCCCGGTCACGGTGTTGCACGAGCAAACCACGCCCGACTCGGCCGGGCGGTCCGGCGTGCGGGCGTAGTACGTCTCCAGGCTCGGACGACCGAACGTGTGCCCGTCTATCACCAGGAACACCTTCGGTGCCGGATCGTCCCCGGCCGGGGCCGTCGCGGGTTTGATGCGATCGTCGGGTCGGTCAGCCATTGTCCATCCTTCCCGACGCCACCGGTTCGGCGGCACGATGGGCCACATCGCGCAGCTCGGCGAGCGTCAGTTGTCGGTTGAGTCCGCAGCGGGGGCTTCCTTGGTGGCTTTGCGGCGTGAAATCCCCGGGCAGCGACTTGGCCAGGCAGTCGCCGGCGCAATGCCAACGGCAAAAACAGTCGCGGCAATGGGGGATGTTCTCCACGCACAGCCGGCGCAGGCGGTCCAACTTCCCCTGGTCGAAGACGAACCGCCCGGCGACGCGATCGAAGCGCCCGTAGTGGAACAATTCGGCGCGGGGGTCCGATGGGTCGCTCACCTCAAAGCAACTTGTGGCCCATCCCTCGGGGGTGACGGAAAATCCCTCGCCGGGGGCGGCGCAGAACTTGTTGGTTATCGCGTCCAGCCGCGCCCCGGAATAGAACAGCCGGAACCCCAACTCGCGAGCGATCTCCCGTGCTTCCAGGAACCATCGCGAGAAATCCACCTCCGCCGGCGGATGCTCCCCGCTGGTCCGGCAGCGCCCGCAATACCACACCGGCTCGACGTGCAACTGGTCGATCTCCGGGCAATGTTCGTGGAAAAAACGCACGATCCCCGGCAAGCTCGGTGCCCCGTCGGCGGTAAGCGTGACGCGGATGCCGTAGGGGAACTTGGCCTGGCGAAAATCGCCGATGGTCCGCATCACGCGACCGAACGACCCACGCCCGTTCACCAGCGGGCGCTGGCGGTCCTGCCATTCGGCCGGACCATCCAACGAGATGTTCACGCCCGTGAAATGCTCGATCATGAACCGCCGCTGCGCCGGGGAGAGAACCCCGTTGGTGGCGCAATGCACCTTGGTTTGCAGCCCGTGCGCGGTGGCTTTCTCGCGGGCATAGAGCGTGGCGCGGGTGAGCAATGACCAAGCCATCGTCGGCTCGCCCCCGCCGTGGAAGCCGAGGATGATGTCCTCCCGTCCGACTTCCACCGCGTTGGCCACGACCAGGTCGATGGCGGCTTGGGCGATCTCCCAAGGCATGTCCTGGCGACGATCCCCGCCGTTGGCGTAGCAATAGACGCAACGGAGATTGCAGCGGGTGGTGGGGAAAAGCGTGACCTCGTGGGGACGAAACAGATAATCCGGCGGCGTCGTCGGTGGCGCGGGGACGGATGCGTCGAACAATCCCACCTCGCGCAGGCGATCGATCACCGCGGCGTCGCCGGGAATCGCGCCGTTTCCCCCGCGGTCCAGATGCCGCCTCACCGCGCCCACGGCCCCGCCGTTAAGAGCGACCACCGTTCGTCGCAGCGGGGCGTAGAGCAAATAGCGATCGGTGCCGTCCTCGAGGACGAACAACTCCTCGTCGCGGCCAGGGGCGACGGCGCTCACGCCTTGACCTCCATGGCATGGATGTTCACGAAGAACGGCTCGGCCAACAGTCCGCCGGTGCCGAGTTCGGCCAGAAAGCTCGCCACCGCGGCCGTCGCGTCGGTCCCTGGGGCGCGATCGACGGCGTCGGCGAGTTCGGCGATGTCGTGA
Organism: Tepidisphaerales bacterium; assembly: GCA_038329845.1. Taxonomy (GTDB): domain Bacteria; phylum Planctomycetota; class Phycisphaerae; order Tepidisphaerales; family Tepidisphaeraceae; genus JBBQNJ01. Next base: position 3,732 of record JBBQNJ010000092.1, read on the forward strand.
CGTCCGTCCAGCCGTCCCACCACCCGCCACCCGCTGCGGTTCAGATGCGCCACCACCACGCCATCGTCGATCAGATCCCCCCCGTCAACCGTCGCCCGCGCCTCGATCCCCGGTGCCAAGCGCGGACAATGCCCCGTCGCCGCGACGGGCGCCGGCCGTTCCGTCGGCGTCGCGTCGCCGCGCCGGCCTTCGCGCAGCGCGATCCAGCCGCCGATCCCCCCGGCCGCGGCCGCGCCCAGGGAATACAAGAACCGTCGTCTGGCGATTCCACCGACTCTTGACTTGCCTTGCTCCACGCCGCGCCTCCCGGTCGCTTTCACCTGGGTCGCTCGATCGCAAATATAGGACAATTTTGGATGATACCCTTCGCCGGCGGGGAAGGAAATGGCATGAGCGGGCAGAACATCCGTCCGGTGCCCTATTCGCCGCCGCGCGGTCACGGTCATGTGTTCGGACAGTTTTTCGTCCGATTCGCTGACGCGTGACGATCACCGGTCCCGACCCCCTCGCCCACTCCATCGCCGCTCAGCATGTCATCCTGGCAACGCGGCGGAGAATCACGCGTATGTTCCCGCCAAGCCGGGGGCTATAATCCCACCCTTTTACGAAAGAGATGGAATTCCATGGCTTTGAGACAAGAACAAGTGATCGATGTCCTGCGGACAGTGATGGACCCGGAACTGCACAAGGACCTGGTGAGCCTGAACATGATCAAGGGCGTGCAGGTGGAAGGAACCGACGTGCGGGTCAAGGTCGAGTTGACGACGCCAGCGTGCCCGTTGAAAGATGTGATTGGCCGCGATGTGGAGAAAGCGGTCAAAGGGATCGGGGCCAGCAGCGTGCAGGTCGAGTTCAGCGCCAATACCCGCGCTGCGCCTCGGCCCGCCGATGTGCTACCGCAGGTGCGCAACACGATCGCCGTCGGGGCTGGCAAGGGGGGGGTTGGCAAGAGCACGATCTCGGTGAACCTGGCGGTGGCGCTGGCCCGCACGGGCGCGCGGGTCGGGCTAATGGACGGCGATATTTACGGCCCGAGCATGCCGACCATGCTGGGAATCAAGGGGGTGGTCCCACAGGTCCGCGGGCCGCGGATTATTCCCCACCATGTGCATGGCATCCATGTGGTCACGATCGGTTCGCTGGTCGATCCGGACAAGCCGTTGATCTGGCGCGGGCCGATGGCCCATGGGGCGTTCAAGCAGTTGCTGGTGGACAACACTGAGTGGCCCGATCTGGACTACCTGATCGTGGACTTACCGCCGGGCACCGGTGACGTGCCGTTGACGCTGTGCCAGTTGCTGCCGCTGACCGGGGCGGTGGTGGTGGCCACGCCGCAGCAGGTGGCGTTGGACGACTGCATCCGTGCTGTGCGGATGTTCCAGCAGCTTCAGTCGCCGATCCTGGGGCTGGTGGAGAACATGAGCTACCTGGTCGCTCCCGATGGAAGCGAGATCGACATTTTCGGTCGCGGCGGTGCCGAGCGGGCGGCGCAGGAACTGGGCCTGCCGTTCCTGGGGGCCTTGCCGATGTTCACCGAACTTCGAGTCAATTCCGACTTGGGAAATCCCACGGCGAATTTCCAAGGCAATCCGGCCCTGCGTGACGCCTTGGAATCCCTGGCCAAAAACCTCGCCGGCCAGGTAAGCATCCGCAACATGCAGTCCCGCCCGGAACTCACGGTGGAATGACGCTGGGCATGCCGTTGATCTGTGGGGGGAGCGGATGCGGCCCCGCGAAAAAGAATCGGCCGCGCCGCTTGTGAGCGGCGCGGCCGATTTGCGTTCAACCGCGCCCGCTTATTCATCCAGCATGCCGAAGGGCAGGTGGGCCGGCATGGGGGCCGGGCGCTCGAAGGGGGCGGTCATTTTGTGGTATTGACCGCTCTTGCTGCTGTCGAGGAATCCCTGCATGGCATCCAGGACCGCGAAGGCCAGGGCGCCGCTGGCCCGGACCGGGCGGCGCGATCGGATGGCGTAGGCCATGTCGGCCAGGCCGACGCTTCGGCCGTACCCTTTCACGAAGGCGTGCGGGACTTCGCGCCATTCGCTTTCGCCGGTCTTGCGGAGGCTCACCGGGCCGTCGAAACCGTTGGGGTCCGGCACGCGCAGGGTCCCCTCGGTGCCGTAGATGGTGATCGGCTGCTTGTTGTCGTGGCCGGAAAACATCGTCGCAAAACTCGTCATGATGCAGCCGGAACAGCCATTGGCGAACTCGATAATCCCGCTGATGTGATCGGGGGTCTCGACGGGGACTTTCTTGCCGAATTTAGGCCCCGGTCCGCCTTCCTTGTTCTTGTGCGTGATCGTGCGCTCGGGGATCTGCACGGTGGCCGAGCCAGCCAGGCGATGGATCGGTCCGAGAAGGTTCAGCAACGCCGTGAGGTAATATGGTCCCATGTCGAACATGGGTCCGCCGCCCACTTCATAATAGAACTCGGGGCTGGGATGCCAGCTCTCGTGGCCGCGGGAAAGCCACAGGCTGGTGAAGGCGACGGGCTTGCCGATTTCCCCATCGTCGATGCACTTTCGGGCGGTTTGGATCCCCGCGCCCAGGAACGTGTCGGGGGCGCAGCCCACCATCACGCCGCGGGCCTTGGCGGCATCCAGCATCTTTCGTCCATCGGCACGGTCGATCGCCAGGGGCTTTTCGGCGTAGGTGTGCTTGCCCGCTTCGATCGCCCGCAGCGCGATCGGAACGTGGGCCTTGGGGACGGTGAGATTCAGAACGATCTCGATCGATGGATCGCTGAAAATCTCATCGACGCTGACGGCCTTGGGGATATTGAACTCGCTGGCCTTGGCCTTGGCCCGCTCGAAGTCCAGGTCCGCGCACGCGGCGATCTCGACTTGGGGAAAGTTCTTGGCCATCCCCAGGTACGCCCCGGAAATCGCTCCGCAACCCACGACGCCCACTTTCACTTTTTCGTTCACGAACTGGTTCCTTTCTAGTAGATGTTGGTATGGTAAATGGCGGCGGCGCGGAAGCAAGAAGACCGGCTTTCGCCCGGGTCAGGATTCGCAGGCATCGATGAATCGCTCGGTGGCCTCGCGGGCGGCGAGGTCGGAATATTGGCGGGGGGGATGCTTCATCGTCCAGGCCGAGACGGCCTCGAGGGCGCCGGCGATGCCGGCATCGCGGGCGAGCTTGCAGCAGCGCACCGCATCGACCACCACGCCGGCGCTGTTGGGCGAATCCTCGACGCTCAGCCGCAGCTCGAGGTTCATCGGTACGCCGCCGAAACCGGTGGCCTCGATGCGCAGGAAGCAGACCTTGTTGTCCTTCTGGAACGGGACGAAGTCGGCCGGGCCGATGTGGATCTGGTCGGCCGCCAGGGGAACGGGCAACTGGCTCTGCACCGCTTCGGTTTTCGACAATCGCTTGCTCGAGAGTCGGGCGCGATTGAGCATATTCAGAAAATCGGTGTTCCCGCCGGTGTTCAGTTGATAGGTCGAGTCGATGCGCATGCCGCGATCGGCGAACAGCTTGGCGAGAGTCCGGTGAACGATCGTGGCACCCAGCTGCGCCTTGATGTCGTCGCCGATGCACGGGATGCCCGCCGACTCGAATCGCCGGGCCCACGCCGGGTCGGAAGCGATGAAGCAGGGCACGCAGTTGACGAGGCTGACGCCGGTCTTCAGGCACGCCTCGGCGTAGGCCTCGGTGGCCCGCTGCGCCCCGACCGGCATGTAGTTGATGAGGATTTCAGCGCCGCTGTCGCGCAGGATGTCGGCGATGTCCACCGGCGGGGCGTCGGCGGGGTCGAATCGCTGGTGGACGGGATATTTGAGCAGATGCTCGCTTACGCCGTCGAGAATCGGTCCCATCCGCACGCGCACCTCGTGGAAATCGACACTCGCCTGAAAAACCTTGGTGTTGTTCGGCTCGGCGAAAATCGCTTCATCGAGCGGTCGATTTACTTTTCGCCGGTCGATGTCGAAGGCCGCGACGATGCGCAGATGCTCGACGGCGTACCCGCCGATGATCGGCCGCATCAGACCCAGGCCGTCGCGGTCGCCTTCGGCGCTGTGGCCATACCACGACAAACCCTGGATCAGCGAAGAGGCGCAGTTGCCCACCCCCGCGATGGCGACGCGGATCGAGCGGTCCCTGTTCGAAGTCTGTCGGTTGATGGACAAAGCGGTTTTTAAGGTTATCCGATTCCGCTGCCAGCCGCGGCCATCGGGCAAAATATGCACAGCCGGCGTCGGGGGCGAGAACGGTCCACCAGAAATAATCTGCGTGTCCCCTGGCCCCTCTGCGAACTTGATTCGATCCAAAGCACGTTGGGGCCATCGGCGTGGATCGGCGTTTATCGGTGGTTTGCGAACCGAGGCCGAGTCCCATGCGCCGCCAATTCGCGGCGGATGTTGTACAATTCACCGCCGATGCACGCCGATTCACGCCGATCAAGGTCAACGATCGTTTCCGCCGCGCCGGGGCCGGTGCCATCGAAGACCGCGGTGCGTGGACCGAAGGCGGGGTGAACCGCGTGGCCAGGGCGCCGCTGCCGCGAGCCATCGGTCAACGAACGCCCGCCGAAGATATCATCGCCCGGCGATCGCCGTTTGATCGGCGGGGGCCGGGTGATCCAGCAGCACCATTTCTCCCACGATGCCGGCCTTGATGACCGGGGAGATGCAGATCACCCGCCCATCCCGGGTCGCGGCGTAGATCAGCGAATCCTTGGTGTTGGTGGCGAAGACCGCCAGGTCCGAACGGCGGGTCTGGAACTCGACTTTTCCGGTCTTGCGGTCGGCGGCGATCACCACGTTGTCGCGCCGGCGCAGGTAGATGTGCATCTCATCGGCGGAGAGCACCTGAACGGCCTCGGGGACATTCCAGCGCGCCTCGCGGTTGTATTTCCCCTGGGTCTTATCGATCGCCACGATGCCCGAGCCAGGCACGTATTGCAGCACCATTTCGCTCAGCACCGCCGGTGGCTGGGTCAGCGCCTTGCCCGCGAAATACTGCCAGCGAACTTTCCCAGCGCCGCGATCGACGCAATACAGCTTCGAATCGGTCGAGGCGAAATAGACGCCGTAATCATCGGCCTTGACATCGGCGACGATCCGGCCGGGCGTGAGGAACACGCCGTTTTCCAACGGCCAGACGGCCGCGCGATTTTCGTTTACGGCGTAAATGCGGCCATCCTCGCTGCCGGCGTAAATCACCCCCTGGTGGATCGCCGGGGCGGCGCTGATGCCGCCGAAGGTCATCAACTCCCAGCGAAAAACGCGGTAGGGACGATCCAGATCGACCGCGACGAGCCGGCCGCCGCCGGACACATCGGCCCCGGCGTACAGATTCGTCCCGGCCCCGGCGGCATCGCTGCGGATGGCGTAGTCGATCTGGTAGCTCTTGACCTTGCGCCCCTGTCGGCTGTAGACCTCGAACGAGGTGGTCGTCGGATAGACGACATAGTCCTTGAGAATCACGGGCGGGTGCAGATTGCCTTTCGGTCCGGTCACTTCATTGATGAAGTTGGTCACGCCGGTGGTGCGGCTAAGGCAGTATGAGGTATGGGCCCGGCTGTAGGCGAAGAGCAGGTCGTCGCGCAGATGAAGCTCGATCAGGTCATCGCGCCCTGGGAGTTTCAAATCGGCCGACCACTCCCGCTTGAAGCTGTTGACTGCCAGAGGCCCGACGGGCCCGGCGGCGAAATCCGAGCGGTTTTTCGGGGCGCAGCCAGCGCCCAGGTCCGCCAGGAACACCGCCATCAACAGCGTCGCCACGGCGGAGAAAAAGGGTCGATTATGCGGTCGAAGGTTCGGATGCATCATGACGGTTGCAGCTCCTGGATGTAGATTGCCGCGGCTCGTCGGGCAGGGGGTGTGAGTCGCTTGGCACCGGCGGACGCCGGGCGAATAAAGGCCACCGCCGCGGTCATTCTGGCCCTGAGCATAACTTCAAGCCCGCGTGACCGTCAAACCCGCTGGAAGCCCGCATCATCTGGCGACGGCCCTGCGCGGTTAATCGTTCCCAGGCGATGAAGAAAGGGAATTAAACGCGAAGACGCGAGGGCGCGAAGGGATTGCCTTTTTTGTTTTTTTTGTCCGTCGCGGCTTTGGGATGAAAAGCCCCGCCGAGCGCCGGGGTCCTCTGCCCGTTCGCCCCGGCGTTCCCTCGCTGGCGCTTCGGGCTAACCGGTGCGTTCCCTCGCTGGCGCTGCGGGCTAACCGATGCGTTCCCTTGCTGGCGATTCAGGTCAACCGATGCGTTCCCTTGCTGGCGCTGCGGGCTAACAAATGCGTTCCCTTGCTGGCGCTGCGGGCTAACCGATACGTTCTCTTGCTGGCGCTGCGGGCTAACCGATACGTTCCCTTGCTGGCGCTGCTAACCGATCGCCCCTAGCCGCATGCCCACGACTCCACTATCATTCTGTCGGTACATCATGGACACCCAGAATCTTTCGGACAATATCCTCACCACGCAGTTGAAGAAGGTCGTCAACTGGGCCCGGCGGTCGTCGTTGTGGCCGATGCCGTTTGCGACCGCCTGTTGCGGCATCGAGCTGATGGCGACGGCCAGCTCGCGGTACGATCTGGCCCGTTTCGGTGCCGAGGCGATGCGGTTCAGCCCGCGGCAGAGCGACCTATTGATCGTGGCCGGGCGGGTCACGACGAAGATGATGCCGGTGCTTCAGCACATCTACCAGCAGATGACCGAGCCGAAGTGGGTCATCAGCATGGGCGCCTGCGCCAGTACGGGCGGGGTGTTCGACGCCTACGCGACGATCCAGGGGATCGATCAGTTCATGCCGGTGGATGTGTATGTGCCGGGCTGTCCGCCGCGGCCGGAGACGTTGATCGAGGGGATCATGGCGATCCAGCGGATCATCGACGAAGAGGGGCTTCCGCCGGCGGGGGTGCGCCGGCCGCTGCAATTGGCGATCGAGCCGAGCTACAGGCCGGCCGGGCAGCCGATCCCGCTGACAGTCGGGGGCAAACCGGTGATCTGATTCGGGGCGATTAAAGAGCGTTGATCTCATGCACGACCCAACGACCCCCATCGAAAGATTTGTGGACGCCGTGGCTGCCAGACGGCCTACGCCGGGCGGCGGAAGCGTCGCGGCGCTCACCGGGGCGCTGGCGGCGGCGATGGGCGAGATGGTGGTGAATTATTCGCTGGGCCGCAAGGGGCTTGAGGCGCATCAGAACGAGTTGAAGACGTCGATCGAGCAGTTGCGCAAGGCCCGGTCGATGCTCCTGGGTCTGATGGTCGAGGATCAAGCGGGATATGATGCGCTGACCGCGGCACGCAAGCTGCCGGAGTCTGATCCGCAGCGAGCCGGGCGGTTCGCCGCGGCGTTGTTGGCGTGCATTCGCGGCCCGCAGTCGATCGCCGCGGCGGCGGCGGAGATTCTGCGCATCGTCGAGACGCTGGTCGATCGCGTGAATCCGTGGCTGCTCTCGGACTTAGCGGTGTGCGCGGACCTGGCGATGGCGACGTGCCGAAGCGCCGGGCACAACGTGCGGGTCAATCTGTGCGATGTGGCCGATGAATCGGAGCGAATGTCGTTCCAGAATATGACCGATGCGGTTCTGGCCCACGCGCTGGAGCGGATTCAGCGGATTTCGCCGCGAATCTGGGCCCGTCATGCCGCCAGCCGAAGCACCTGAGCGATTTCCGATCCGACCATGGCAAGCGATCCGCGCGATTACCGGCTCGATCTCACCGGCCCCCCGGCCTCCCCGGCCCCCCCGGCGACCGACGGGCGCGGGGCCAGCCGACCGTTTCTCAGCGTTCGCTTCGCCTGCTGCAATACGTTTGCGCGCATCTACCGCAACGCCGAGGCGACGCAGTATGTGGGGCGATGCCCGCGCTGCGGCCAGTCGGTGCGGTTCGCGGTCGGGCACGGCGGCACCTCGTCGCGGTTCTTTGTGGTCGAGTGAGGCCAGGGATTCGCGGGCCTGGAGCTTACGCCTGTCTCGCCGCGGCGCGCGATCGGATTCGCGCAGAGCCCCACAGCCACAGGCCCCAGAGGGTGTACGCCAGTCCGCCGAGACCCAGGGCGTATTGGTGGGCGACGATCAACATCAGCAGCACCATCACCGCCACCACCAGTCGGGCGATCGAGCGCCGGCCGCGCAGGTAGCGGTTGATCATGTGGGGATAGCGCACATTGCTGATCATCAACAGCCCGGTTCCCAGCACGATCAGCGGCAGCACGTAGAGGCTCACGGCGGCCACGCCATGCAGACCTTGCGAGCTCATCTCCTGCTGCATGAGAATCCACCCCGCCACAGCGGCGGCGGCACCGGGGCTGGGCAGGCCCAGGAAGCTGAAGTGATGCTGCTCGCCGTGTTCATTCGAGACATTGAACCGGGCCAGGCGCATCGCGGCACACGACAGGTAGAGCGCTCCCACCGCCCAGATCAGGCGTCCGACGATCACATCCAATCCGGGCGCGCCCAAGCCCGCTTTCATTAACTGAAGGGCGATGAACGCCGGGGCGGCACCGAAGCTGATGACGTCGGCGAGGCTATCGAGCTGCCCGCCGAAGTCGGTGGTATGCCGGGCGAACCGCGCCAGCCGCCCGTCGAGGGCATCGAAGACCATCGCCAGGAAAATCAGGTAGGCCGCGACCATGAACTGATGCTGTGCGAACCACATCGTCAGCCGATCGCGGCTGAGCAGATCGGGGCTCAGGGCGGCAACGTAGATGGCGCCGAACCCGCAGATGGCGTTGCCCAGCGTCGCCATGCTGGGCAGAAAATAGACGGATCGAATGTAGGCCCGGCGTCCCCGCCGGCGCATGCGCAGACGACGATGGGCCCGACGATCCTCATCGCGCCGGCCCGGCGCTCGTCGCACGCCGGATTCATCCTTGCCCATCGGGGGAATCGCCTCGGTCATGCCGGGGTCTCCCGCGGCGCCAACGGCTCAAACTCGGCCGCGACCCCGGCGGCCGCGGCGTCGGCGGCGTCGTCGTCGGCGGCCGCGGCGGCAGGGGCCTCGGTGGCGATCGGCTCATCGAGGATCGCCACGATGTCGGCGCCGCCGCGAACGGATTGTCCCACCTTCACCTGGATTCGCGGCTTGAGCCATTCGGGCAGATACAGCTCGGTGCGGCTGCCGAACTTGATCATCCCGATGCGCTGGCCGCGGGTCACGCGATCCCCCGGCGAGACTGTGCAAACGATTCGCCGGGCGATCAGGCCGACGATCTGCTTGACCACCGCGATCGGGCGTTCGCCGTTCGGCTCGAGGAGTACCACCGTGTTCGATTCGTTCTGGTCCGACGCCGCCCCGTGCTTCATCGCGTTAATGAATTTTCCCGGCTTATAGACCACCGATGCCACACGCCCATCGCAGGGGCTGCGGTTCACATGGACGTTGAAGACCGATAGAAAAACCCCGATGCGGATTCCGGCACCGCCGAGCGCTTCAACGTGGTCCAGTGGGGTGATGTCCGACACGACGCCGTCGGCGGGCGAGACCACCGCGTGCTGTTCGGCGGGAATCGGTCGCTCGGGATCGCGGAAGAATGCGAACAGCCAGATCAACACCGGGACCACCAGCAGCGCCAGCGGCCACCAGGCATAACCCAACCCCACCGCGGTGATCGCCAGCACCACCGACCCGATCAGCATTTCCCGCCAGCCATGTCGCGTCAGCGGCATCCTCCCACCGTAGACCGCGCCGAGGAGACTGTCAATTGACATCTGTTTGCCCAATAGAAGTGTCACGGGTAGTTGTCCCATTAGAACTGTCAGGGGTCCAGCCCTCGCGGGGGGGCGGCTGCGAAGCGTGTTTGCCCGCCGCACGCCAGCCAAGTGCCGCCCGTACCTGCCGTCGATCCGCATCGCCTTCTCGATGACCGCGCTGCCGACAAGGCATCCCGTCGCCAGGGCCTGAATGGGGCTGTTGTTTGAGGGACCACGGGCTTCCAGCCTCAAGTTTATACACATCTCTGGTATCATTATTCCAGCCGCAAAGCGGTTGCGGCAGAAGTGTTATCACTGTTTGGAGACGGCATGGACGCCAACAATCGCGCGGAGATGGTTTCGTTCGGGATGGATCATTTTGGACAATGCGACCTGGGCGAGAAGCGGCGAACCCGGCGGGCGGTCGCTACCGCCGACCTGCTGGTTCGGCACCCCGGCGGCACACTGCCCGACAAACTCAACCGCAACGCCGACCTCATCGGCTTCTACCGCCTGGCCAACAACCCCAAGGTCAACCATGCCAAGCTGATCGCCGGCCACCGCGCTGATGCGATCATGCCAGGGCGTGCTGCTGGTCATCCACGACACCACCGAAATTGATTTCAGCGGGCTGAAGTCGGTGAAGGATCTGGGGCCCATCGGCCACGGGGGATGCGGCGGCTATCTCTGCCACAACTCACTGGCCTACGACTACGATGCCCGCGAGGTGCTGGGGCTGGCGGGCCAGACGATCCACGTTCGCCGCAAGGTTCCCAAGGCCGAGAGTCCCAAGGCCAAACGCGATCATCCGCAGCGTGAAAGCCGATTGTGGAAGAAGGGTTGGCTGTCGCTGCCGCCGGCGATTGCGGGTCAAATGCGGGTGAACATCGCCGACCGGGGCGCGGACATGTTCGAGTTCATCGAGGCAGTGGAGGCCGGGCGGGATCATTACGTGATTCGCAGCAAATCAGACCGGAATATCGAGATTGACGATGGATCGGGCGGAACGATCAAGACGAAGCTGCACGCTTATGCGCAGGGCCTTTGTCCGATGGGCGAGCGCACAGTGGAGGTGTCGAACAACAAGGGCAACAAGGCCCGAAGCGCGACGGTGACGATCTCGGCGTCGAAGGTGTCGATCCAGGCCCCGCACTTCGCCCGGGGCGAGCATTCGCCCGAGCCGCTGACGGCGTGGGTGGCGCGCGTGGTGGAGGCCAACCCGCCGCCCGGGCAGATGGCGGTGGAATGGATTCTGCTGAGCAACGTCCCCGCCGACGACTTCGCCGCCGCCGCTGAGCGGGCCGACTGGTACGCCTGCCGGCCGGTGGTCGAGGAGTGTCACAAGGCGCTGAAGACCGGCTGCGGGGTGGAGTTGATGCAGTTCACCACCGGCGCTGCGTTGCGGGCGGGGATCGCGATGGTGTCGGTGGTGGCGACGCAGTTGCTGCGGCTGCGCGACTTGAGCCGGCGCGAGGATGCGGCGGTGCGTCCGGCGACGGAGGTGGTGGATCGGGAATATGTTGCGACGCTTTGCGCCTGGCGGTTCGGGGCGTTGCGTCCGGGGATGAGCGTGGGGGATTTTTGCATGGCGCTGGCGAAACTGGGCGGGCATCTGAATCGTCGTCACGATCGACCGCCTGGGTGGCTGGTGCTGTGGCGTGGCTGGAGTAAACTACAACAGATGGTAGATGGAGCGCGACTTGGGGCGATCACAAGATGTGTATAAACTTGAGGCTTCCAGCCCGTGGTCCCTCAAACAACAGCCTCATTCAAGCACATGAGCAAGATGCTCATGCCACTTGTTTTCAGGCATATGAGCAAGATGCTCATGCCACTTGTTGCCTGCAACGCAACCGGCTCCCGAAAGAGCCCGAATGCTCGCCCTCTCCATCCGCCAACCCTACGCCGAGTTGATCCTGCGGGGGATCAAGACGGTTGAGTATCGCGCGCGGCCGACGCGGATCATCGGGCGGCGATTTTACATCTACGCCAGCAAGACGCCGGCATCGCGGGCGATCGCGGAGGCAAAGCCTCACGCTTGGTCGGGGGATTTGCAGGTGGGACATCCGCCGCAGTGGATGATCGAGCTGGCGGAGCAGGTTGGGTTGCTCGAACCGGATGCGGCCCTGGCGACGGGATGCCTTGTCGGCAGCGCGGTCATCGAGAAGGTGGTGCGGATCGACGGCATGTATGGGTGGCATCTGGCTGGCGTGCGGCGGGCAAATACGCTTCGGAAACCGAAGAAGCATCCCCAATTTTCGTGGTTCTATCCCTTCTGATGCCGGAGTTTTACAATCGCGGGCATGGCTGAGCGAAGGCCGAAAGGGTCGGGTCCATCCAGCGCCATTCGCTCACTTGCGCTCTCCGCGTTCGCGGAAAGCCCACTCCAAGTGCGGCACCTCGGCCGTTCAAGCCTCACGCCTGACCCGATGGACCTAACCCTTTCGGGCTTCCCTCAGGAGGCGGAACCGGATATGATTCTGATGAGGAGTCTGACTTCGATTTGTTAACGGCATTCAAACCAACCGAGTAAAATCCCGAGATCTCCAATGCTGCGAGGCACGCTAGTAAAAACGCTTTGGCTGCATCGGTACTGGCATGGTGCACAAGTGCATAGTATCCGGCAATTGTCAGAACCAAGCCAGCGAAGCATGCCAGCTTCTTGGAAACGTACCTGTAACCGAATGGGTAGGACATCCTGAGCATCGTCATTACCACGCCAGCAACAGATAGTGGCAGCGCGACGGAAAAACTCATCAGTGACCAGTAGAGGATTCAGAGGTGACCCCAATGGCCACGACGGTTAGCAGCCCCGCTACTGCACCAGCCGCAGCACCCGTTAGCCACAGATGATCCTGCGCGACCCAACGAGGGTCATCGCGCGCCAACCGATCGACGGCCGCCGCTCGCTGCTTTGCCTGCTGCTCGCGTTTTTCCATTCTGGCCCGCAATGAGTCCAACCAATCCATACGCGCAGTCTACCCGAATTGCGCGCTTACCATACCTTTCGCGGCCTTCAGTGTGTGCGAAAAAGGGGGCGGAAGGCCAAAAGAGTCAGGAAGGCCGATACGGTCGGGTCCATCCGGCCCCAGTCGCGCACTTGCGCTCTCCACGTTCGCGGAAAGCCCACTCCAAGTGCAGCTCATCGGCTGTCGGAGCCTCACGCCTGACCCGATGGACCTGACCCTTTCGGGCTGTCTCGCGCCTGTACTCGGCGGCTATTCTTTGCCGCCGTGCTGGCGCAGCAATTCCGCCACGTTCTTGTGGCCCCCACCCGCTGCGAAGTGCAAAGGCGTCACGCCTTCTTTGTCCTTGGCGTTGACATCGGCCTTGCTGGCCAGCAGGTAACACTTCAGCCCCATGCCGTCAGGGGCGGGCCTTTTCTGTGAATTTGCGATTTTCCTAAGGTTTTGCCTATCGCGCCAGCGGGGGATGTATGGTATACCCTCGGGGATCGACGCCGACACTCGATCATTGCCGGACCTCAACGCCGTCTTCGAAGCGGCCATGAATGGCACGCTCTCGCAAGAGGTGGCCCGCGCCGTGGGCGAGCT
>JBBQNJ010000093.1:0-16086 GCA_038329845.1 Tepidisphaerales bacterium
TTGGTTCGACTTCTACAACCACCGCCGTCCGCACCAGGCGTTGGAGTACCGCACGCCGGCGGAGGTATACGGCATCGGGGATGGGGAAAGATCAGGGACTGTGTCCGGAGCGTTGACGCCTGCCGTCGCTGCGGTCGCCCGTCGGGCTCCCTGCGCGACGGCAGGCGTCAGTGGGCATATGAATCCATCTTAACCAAGGCTAAAATGCGCCCAGCGCATGGGGAGCAGCTCAGTTGTCGCCGGTGTCGAGGCGAAGATTATCGAACGTCGCGCCGCCGTTATTGGTCGCGCTGGTGACAAGGGGCGAGGTTCCGGAAAAACGGAGGACCGAGCCGCCATCGGCACCCTGGAAGGTGTAGCCGGGGATGCCGAAGCTCATGGTGTTGACATCAATCGTTGTCGCGGCGGCGATGGTGACGGTCTGGGGGCCGGTGTTGAACCGAGCCTCATCGGAACTGGGGCTGGTATTCGGCCAGACGGTGCCCGCACCGGTCCAGTTGGCGGAAATGGTGTCCCAGGTATTATCGCCGCCGTTCCAGACATACTGGCCTGCTTGCGCGCTGGATCCCATGGTGATGGCGCTGGCCGCGGCCAAGGTGAGCAGGGCGTTTCGACGATTGGCCAATCGAAAGTACGTGGGGGAAATCATGCGGGCCTCCTGAAAAGAGAAAGATGATGGCGAGTGGGTACGACCCTCACCGAGAAATCCAAGTTAGAATATAACCCCTATTTCCCCCGATGCAAGGGAAAAAACTATTTGCACGAAAATCTTTCGCTTGTCATTGCAATTAAAAAATCACACACCAAATAGGCACCAAATAGGGGACGCTCCTTGTAAAATCATTAAGTGAAAGACTTTGCATTGTATTTATGTCACATTTCCGAGCCTCGCTCGGAAGGAAAATCAAGCGGGCGTGGAATTGTCCGCAGAATAGAGCGACGAAGTGGTACATAATTGTGATATAAAACTATGTTATAAAATAATTTACAAGCCACGTCCCCTACTAGTAGTGTAATTAAGGTATTAGAATTGTGGCGGGAGTGGCTAGGGTTTTGGTGGGGGGGGGCGGGAGGGCGGGGGAGCGAGTACGATGGCCGGACGATGCGGACGTTCTTTGTGGAAACTTTGGGGTGCAAGGTCAATCAGTATGAGGGCGCGCAGATCGGGACGATGCTGAAGGCTCGAGGGTTGACGCCGGTGCCGCGGGCTTCGGAGGCGGACCTGCGGATCGTGCATACGTGCAGTGTGACCCGCGAGGCGGCGGCGAAGAGCCGGCAGACCATTCGGCGAACGGTGCGGGCAGAAGAGGCGAGCGAGGGAACTCGGGCCGGGGAGGCGATGCGACGAGTCCGGATGGGCGGGGCGAGCGAGAAAATCCAGGCGGGCGGAACAGGTCGCGTGGTCGGCGGGAGCGCGACGCCGTTCGCGGTGCCGGTCCGCGGCGCGGGCGGGGGGATCGCGTTGCCGGTGATCGGGGGTCCGGAGCAGGGAATCGATCGGGATTCGCCTGCACGGCGCGGCGGGATGAGTCTCGGGGTCAGCGGGAGCGCGACGCCATTCGCGGTGCCGGCCCGCGGCGCGGGCGGGGGGATCGCGTTGGCGGTGATCGGGGGTTCGGAGCGAGCGATCGATCGGGAGGAGACGGCAGGGCGGAGCGGGATGCGCACGATTGTCACCGGGTGTTTCGCCACCAGCGATGCGGCGGAGGTGAGGCGAATTCCCGGGGTGGATGCCGTGTTGACCCACCAGGACGATGTGGCTGGGGAGCTTCATGCTCTGCTGGATGAGTGGATGGGCGACCGCGGCGCGATGCCCACTGAATGCTCGAGGGGGATCGGGGCAGGGTGTTCGGAAACGGGAATGCGCGGCCTGCCGGCGTTGGAGGCGCATGATTCAACCCACCAGCGGGCATTTTTGAAAATCCAGGATGGGTGCGACGCCCACTGCACCTATTGCATCATCCCGCGGCTGCGCGGGGGGGTCTGGAGCAAGCCGATCGAGCGGGCGGTGGATGAAGCCCGCCGTCTGGTTGGGGCCGGCCATGTCGAGATCATCCTGACGGGGATTTTTTTGGGCGCCTATGGCCAGACGACGGCGCGGCGGGATCGTCGAGGCCCGGCGGCACACCACCCGTTGTCGGGGCTGGTCGAGTCGCTGTGCCGCGAGGTGCCGGGGCTGGCGCGGCTGCGGCTATCCAGCCTGGAGCCGGGGGATCTGGATGATGAACTGCTATCGACGTTGGCGAGCCAGGAGCAGGTCGTGCCGCATTTCCATTTGCCGCTGCAGTCGGGGTCGGATCGAATCCTCGCGCGGATGAATCGCCAATACCGGCGCGGACACTACGTGGAGATGATCGAGCGGGTGCGGCGAACGTGGGATCGCCCGGCGATCACCACCGATGTGATCGTCGGATTTCCCGGCGAAACCGACGCGGATTTCGCCGCCACGATGGAGGTCGTCGATGCGGCGAAGATTATTCATGTCCACGCTTTTGGCTTTTCGCCGCGGGAGAAAACGCCTGCGGCGAGGTGGGCCCGAGACGTGCCGTCGCCGCGAATTGTCGCCGAGCGGATCGCGGCACTGACCGATCGGGCGGCGGTGTTGAGCGCGGAATTTCGGCGGGGATTCGTGGGGGAAACCGTCGGGGTGATCGTGGAACGGTCGGCGCCTCGGTCGGCAGGCGAACCTTGGCAGCACGGGCGTAGCGAGCGGTATTTCGATGTGAAGTTCGCGGCCGGGGGGGTTCTGCCGGGCCAAATCCTACGGGTCCGTGTCGATCAGATCGTCGCTCGGGACACGTACGGAACGGTCGTCAGCGATCCCCCGGGCAGATTATTCTTCATTCCGGTTCGAAAGACCAAGCCTTGCCGGGGTCAGGCGAGTTTGATGGACTCGCGGCCGTTCATGTAGGGGCGCAGGGCGTCGGGGACGGTGATCGAGCCGTCCTGGTTCTGATAGTTTTCGAGGATGGGGATGAGGATGCGGGGGCTGGCGACGACGGTGTTGTTCAGCGTGTGGGCGAAGCGGATTTTCCCATCGTCGTCCTTGTAGCGCAGGTTCAGCCGCCGCGCCTGGAATTCGTAGAGCCTCGAGGCCGAGTGGGTTTCGCCGTAGCCGGCGTCGGGATCGGCTGCGGCGGCGCGGCTGGGCATCCAGGTTTCCACATCCATCATGGCCGCGTTTTTCACGCCGATGTCGCCGGTGCAGCATTGGATGACGCGGTAGGGGAGGTTGAGTTTTTGCAGTAATGCCTCGGCGTAGGAGAGCATTTCGCGGTTCCAGCGTTTGCTCTCTTCGATGTCATTGCGGCAGATGACGACCTGCTCGCATTTTTCGAACTGGTGGACGCGGTAGAGCCCCTTGGTGTCCTTGCCGTAGGTCCCGGCCTCGCGGCGAAAGCAGGTGCTGATGGCGGTGTATTTCAAGGGAAGGCGCTGGGCGTCGATCACCTCGTCGCCGTGATAGGCGGTGAGGGCGACTTCGGCGGTTCCGGTGAGGAACCGTTCTTCGTCGCCGGTTTCGGACGGTTCGCCGACACGGTAGGCCTGCTCGCGGCCGCCGGGGAAAAAGCCGGTTCCGCGCATGGCCGATTCGCGCACCAGCACGGGCACGACCATGGGGGTAAAGCCTTTTTCGTGGACCATCATATCGAACGCGAGTCGCAGCACGGCCCAATGCAGTTCGGCCCCGGCGCCCTTGAGATAGTAGCTTCGGCTGCCGGCGATATTCACGCCGCGGGCGAAGTCGATCAGGCCGAGTTTTTCGCCGAGTTCATCGTGTCCGCGGGGCTTGAAGTTGAATTTGCGAGGTTCGCCCCATTTGTAGAGTACGACGTTGTCGGCGGCGTCCTTTCCGGCGGGCACCTCGGGGTCCGGGGGCTGGGGCACCTGGTCGAGCAGCGCCGCGAGGGCCGTTTCGGCCGACTGGCGCTGCTCCTCGAGCTGCTTGAGGCGCGGCTTGAGTTGCCCGACCTTGGCGATGATCGCTTGCCGGGCGGCGGCGTCCTTGGTCTTGCCGATCTGCTTGCTGGCCTCGTTCTGCTCGGCGCGAATCTGGTCGAATGCGCGTTGAAGCTGGGCGCGTTGCTCATCGAGTTGAAGGATCTGCTCGATGTCCACCGCCACGTTCTTGAGTTTGGCCCCGGCGCGATACTTCTCGGGGTTCTCGCGCAGGTCGCGCAGATCAATCATGTCAGGCTCCTTTCCACGGACGATTCGTCGTGGGTCGATGGTTTTACCCGAAAGGCGGATTGGGGGAAATTGCTCGATGGAGGGTCGCGGGGCGGGCGATGGAAAAGTCGCCCGCGCGGGGCTGTGAACGGCGAGATTATCGGACTGTCGCCAAACCCACTTTGTTCAACCCCGCATGGATAAAACGCGGTATGCTGGGCGGCGTTCCGTTTGGCAAAAGGAGTTGAACCATGACCCGATGTAAGACTGTTCGTCGCAGTATTTCTTCCCGCCGTCATTCCGCGACGCCGCGTCCGCGCGGCACGTCGGCGGGGTCGTTCGTGGGACTGCTCAAGAAGCTGGACCAGGCCAGTGCGCGCCTTGCCCGCGTGCGTCGATGAGGGTGAACGCGCCCGGTGCCGAGGCGGTTGACCTGATCCAACCGGCCCCCTCTCCCCCGGCGTCGATCCCGGCGTGAATCGTGCCGATGCCCATGCGTACGCGGGCATCCGCCGACGCGCCGATCTCACTGCATCCGCGTCGGGGCCCGATCAGGGCTCCCACACCCGGCGCGGATCCACTCGTCAGGCTCCCGTCGGGATTCCCCACACGGTTCCCGGCGGGGGCCTCTTGTTTTATTCAGGCGTATTCGGTCGGATCGTGCAGTTCTGCCTCGATGAATCCGCGGCGGCGCAGGCGGCAGGCGTCGCAATGTCCGCAGGCTCGGCCGTCGGGCGTCGGGTCGTAGCAACTGTGAGTCATCGCGTAGTTCACCCCCAGGGCCGAGCCGGCGCGGATAATGTCGGCTTTGCTCATCGTCATCAGCGGCGCGTGAATACGGAACCGCCGTCCCTGGATCGTCATCCGGGTCGCCAGGTTGGCCATGCGCTCGAAGGCTTCGATGAACTGCGGCCGGCAGTCGGGATATCCGCTGTAGTCCACGGCATTGACCCCGACGAACACGTCGGCCACGTTCATGACCTCGGCCCAGGCCAGGGCATGGCTGAGAAAAATGGTGTTCCTTGCCGGAACGTAGGTGACGGGCACATCGCGGTCCATCTGCGCTTCGGAGCGATCCTTGGGCACGTCGATCGCGTCGGTGAGGGCGCTGTGCCCGAACTGGCGAAGGTCGATGCGGATCACGCGATGTTCGGCGGCACCGAGCGCCCGCACGACCCGTTCGGCCGCCGCCAACTCGTGGCGATGACGCTGGCCGTAGTCGAAGGTCATCGAGTAGAGCGGGGCATATCCGCGATCGCGGGCGATCGCCATGCAGGTGGCCGAATCCAGCCCGCCGGAAACGAGGACGATCGCCGGTTCCGATTCGCTCATCGGGGCGGATTATACGGATCGGGCCACTGTTGAGAAAAGCAGCCGGGACGGCTGCACCACAAGGCGCGATGGCGGGGAGGAACCCCGGCCGACGAGATCAAGACTCAAGTCGTCGAGGCGTTCGGGTCTTTCGGAACAAGACGGGCGGGGGTAAAACGCAGGGGCCATGATCGAAGGCATTCAAGAACTCGAGGCTTGGTTGGCGCGGTTCGGGGCCGATCTGGGTTGGCCGCTGGAGGCGGTGCTGAAGCTGGCGCTGGCGGCGGTGGCGGGGGGGCTGGTGGGGCTGGAGCGGGAGCTGCGCGGAAGACAGGCGGGGTTTCGCACGCACATGCTGGTCTGCCTGGGCAGCGCGCTGGTGATGATCGTTTCGATGCGATTCGCCACGCATCCATGGGGCCCGGTGCCGGTGGGGGTCAACATCAACATCGACCCGGCCCGCATCGCCTACGGTGTGATGACCGGCGTGGGTTTTCTGGGTGCCGGGACGATCGTGCATACCAAGGGGTCGGTGCGCGGGCTGACCACCGCGGCGGCGCTGTGGTGCGTGGCGGCGATCGGGCTTTCGGCGGGGTTTGGGATGTACCTGCTGTGCATCATCGTTTCGCTGCTGGTGGTCGCGGCGCTTTGGATATTTGATTACGTCGAGGACTGGCTGCCGAGGCTGCGGATCCGGACCGTAACGATCCGCCGGACTTGGAAGAGCGGGGTTGTGGCCGAGACGGTGAAGCGGCTGGATGAGCATGGGCTTAAGACCCTGGACGCCAACTTTCAGCGCTCGGACGACATGAAGATGGTGGACATCGGGCTGCGGATCGGATTCACCCGGCGCGCGCAATACTTCAGGTTCGAGCGGCAGGTCGCCGAGGATGAGGATTTTGAATTGATGAGCACTCGTGAAGTGTGATCACGGGGCCAATCGCTCGAGGCGCCAGGCACCGTCGTGGCGGTGGTAGCGCAGCCGATCGTGCAGGCGTCCGGTGCGGCCTTGCCAGAACTCGATCGACTCGGGGACGACCACGTATCCTCCCCAATGTTCGGGCAGGGGGATCTCGTTTTCGGCGAATTGGCGACGGCACTGCTCGAACCGATCAACCAGCTCCCGACGCGAGGCAATCACTTGGCTTTGATCCGAGGCCCAGGCCCCGAGGCGGGCCTCGAGCGGGCGCGAATCGAAATAGGCCTGGGCTTCGGCGCGGTCGAGCCGCTGGACCATTCCTTCGATGCGAACCTGCCGCTCGAGCGCTGGCCAGAAAAACACCAGGGCCGCCCGGGGATTGCGGGCGAGCGTGCGACCCTTGCGGCTATGAAAATTAGTGTAAAAGGTGAATCCGCGGTCGTCGAAATCCTTGAGCAGAACGATCCGGGCCGAGGGCGCGCCATCCGGCTCGGCGGTCGCCAGGGTCATAGCGTTGGCCTCGCGCACATTCGCCTCGATCGCTTGGGCGAACCAGCGGGCAAACTGCTCGATCGGATCGTTCGCCGCGTCCAATTCATTCAATTCGCCGGACGTATAATCCACTCGCAAGGTGATCGGGATGCGCTGGTCCATCGATCAAGTATTGGTCGCCTGGCATCGGTGGACAAGCGGGGCTTGGGAGATGCTTGGCCGGGGCGTAGGATTCGACGTGCATGATTCCTTCGCCCGCGCAGACGCAGCGACAACTCTCCGCATGGCTCCCGGCCATTTGCGCCGCGGCACTGGCGCTGGCGCTGTACGCGATCGACCTGCGGGCGACGTACATCTACGACGATCAGTGGATCGTGCTGCGCGATAAGCGCCTGCAAGACCCGTCGCGCTGGGGTGAATTGTGGACCGATGCCTATTTCCCCGGCGCCCCCGACCATCTATGGCGGCCCTTGACCAGCACCACGCTGGCGGTGCAAACGTGGCTTGCGGGCAAGACCGACGCCCTGGGTGCCGGGGCCTGGCAGTTTCATCTGTTCAATATTCTCACCCACGTCATCGCCAGCGCCTTGACAGCGGAACTGGCCCGCCGGCTGATCGCCCGGCGCAGCGGCGAACGGCGCGGGATCGCTGGGGGATTCATCGCCGGCTTGTTGTTCGCGGCGCATCCGGTTCACGTCGAGGCGGTGGCGACAATCGTTAATCGCGGCGAGACGCTGTGCGCCATCGGGGTGCTGGCGGCGCTGGGAGTGCTGGTGGGGCGTGCCCTCACGCCGGCGCGGGCGGTGGTGATCGCGGCGCTGTTTCTACTGGCGGTGCTGAGCAAGGATCAGGGCATTCTTCTGCCAACGATGATCGTCACGTGGTGGTTGACGGTGTGGATGCATGGCCGAGCCGAACGCGGCCGGATCGAGGCGACGGAGTTTCCGCGTCCGGCGAAGATGACGCTGCTGCTGCTCATGCTTTTCTGCACGTCTGGATATCTGCTGGTGCGTGAATCGGTGGCCCCGATGGCATGGGATCGGTATTTTCTCGAGTGGGTGGTCAATCCCATCGTGCGGGCCGAGGGGGCGGCGCGATGGCTGGTGCCGATCGAGATCCTGGGGCGATACGTGGGGCTGCTGATCGCACCGATTCACCTGTCGCTGGACTACGGCTGGCGGGTGACCTACTGGACGGTGCGGTGGGATCAGCCGTGGATTTACATCGGGCTGGGAGCGATTGTCGCCTGGGCGGCGGGGATGATCGCGGCGATTCGGATGCGCGATCGGGCGGCGGCTTTCTCGCTCGTTTGCCTGGCGATGCTGTGGGGGCTGGTATCGAACATTCCGATGCTGATCGGCACGATCATGGGCGAGCGTCTGCTCTATCTGCCGTCGGCATTTTTCCTGATTTTGCTGGCGATTCCCTTGTCGCGGCTGCCAGCGGGCCCATTGGCGATCATGCTGGCGGTGCTGTTGACGCTGGCATCGGTCAGGACGGTCACATATGCGCGGCTATTCGAGAATCGCGCGCGGCTCTACGGATATGTCGCCCAGAGCCAGCCCGATTCGATGCAGGCGCACGTGATGTGGGCCGTGGAACTGCATGAGCGGGATGACCTCACCGGCGCCGATCGGATCATGCGCGATGTTCGCCGGCGATTTCCCGAGTATTCGCACGTCTGGAGCTACTCGGCGCTGGTGGCGATGGAGATGGGACGGCTGGACGAGGCCGAGCGCTATCTCGATGAGGCGGAAAAATGGCTGGGTAAGGAAAGTCCCGATCTGCCGCGGGGGCTGAGGGACAAGCTGTTTAATTATCGCGCTGCCGCCGCGGCCGCTGCCGCCGCGGCGACCGGGCCTTCGACGGCGCCGGCGACCGCGACAGGGGCACCATGAGACGCTGGGCTTAACTCAGCGATGGCGGTCGGGGCGGCAGGTCCTTCAGCCAACGTTCGTAGAGCCGCCCGTGCGGGCGCAGGACGGCCCAGGCGGTGAGGAAGAGGATTTTCAGGTCGGTCCATAGACTCTGATGGCGCTGATACCACAGCTCGAGTTCGCCTTTGTAGGGGGCGATGTCTTCGAGGTAGACCCGCTCGGGGGGTTTGGCCGAGCGAGCCGTGATCGCTTCTTCATCGCGGAAGACGATCGAGCCGATCCCGGTTAATCCCGGCTTGAGGGCGATGATCTTCTCCTGCACGTGCGCGGGGTAATACTCGAAGCTCTTGGGCATCAGCGGACGCCAGCCGACGAAGCTCATGTCGCCCACGAAGATGTTGATGATCTGGGGCAGCTCGTTGACCTTGGTCTTACGCAGAAATTTCCCGAACGGCAGCACCCGGGAATCGTTTTGCAGGGTGATGTCCTTCGAGCCGGTCCACTCCGCGTCCTTGCGCATGGTGGCGAACTTATAGACCCCGAAGCGGCGGCCGCCTTGTCCGACGCGCTGCTGGAGGAACCAGACTTCGCCTTCGCCGGTGAGGCGCAGGATCAGCATGATCAGCCCCAGCGGAATGGCCAGGATCAGCAGTGCCGCGGCGGAAAACAGCAGATCGAACGCCCGCTTTCCGGCGCTGCGCGGCGGCGGTGGTGGTGGTGGTGGTGGTGGCGGTGGTGGCGCAGCGACGGCGGCGGAGGAGGCGGAGGCCGACGAAAGGGACTGCGACGACGCCGGCCTTGCCGCAGGCCCTACATCCGGTCGTCGAGGTACTTGAACGTTTCCTTGTGGCTGAATCGGCGCAGGGTCTGGTTGAACAGGTCCACCAAACTCGCTTTGTTCCATTGCCTTGACTCCAGCATTTGCCCGATCGTCGTCTCGAAGCGCTCCAGCGCCGCCGAGTCCCAGCCCACATCGTTGGTCACCACTCCGATATCGGCAAATCGCTGCCAATCGACTTGTTCGTCGGCGGTGTAAAATTCCTCCGTGTCCTTTTCGCCGGTGGTGTCGCTGGTGAAGAAATAACAGGGCCAGCGGCGCTGGGGGAGCAATTCCTCGACGCGGGCGCGGGCCTCGTCTTCCGAGGCGCATTCGACCGGCTCGTATCCGAGGCTCTGGAGGTATCGCCGACAGATCGCCGAGAATTTTTCCAGGTGGAGCTTTTCATTGAGCTTGGGAAAGAAAATATCGCGGTTGTTTCCCAGCAGGGTGCTCATCAAACAGAGGATGGCACCCTCGGCGTCGGTGACGAAATAGCGTCGAACATCGTCGGGTGCCACCAGCGGCTGGCGGCGGCGGATTCGCACGGTCCACGAATGGGGCAGCGACCCATCGGAAAACGCGACGTTGGCGAATCGCGCGGTCGAAACGGGAATCTGCTCACTGCGGCGCATGAGAAACATCTCCATGATCCGCTTGGAAGCGCCCATCATGTTCACCGGGTTCGACGCCTTGTCCGTCGAGACGCAGAAATGCTTCTTAGCACCCATGGCGATCGCCTGGGCGACAATTTTGTCGGTGTTCAGCACGTTCACGCGGATCATCCGCATCAGCGTGAACGGGTCTTTTTCGCTGCGAACATGCTTGAGGGCCGAGAAGTTCATCACGTAGTCGTACGGTCCGTGGGCCGTGATCATCGCGTCGAACTCCGGCGAGCCGCAGTCCAGCGCGAAGGCGTGGAAATCGCCTTGGATGTACCCCATCGACGAGCGGAGGTCGCGCACCAGCTCGGCGAGATTATTCTCCGAGATATCCACCACATGCAGCACGCGCGGGGACCGGCGAAACAGTTCGCGGACCACCGCCGATCCGATCGACCCGGCCCCGCCGATCACCAGGAATCGTCCCGAGGCGACGGCGCCATCGAGCGCTGCGCCGTGACGAGAGAGATCCTCCGCGAACAGCGGCTTGTCTCGACCGATCAGGGTAAGCATTGAGGTCATGTCGGTGCCTATGGTATTTGAGCTTTCCCGGCGTTGCCAGACGAGCGGGCAACGCGATCAGTTTTCTTGTCTCGCGACCGCTTCGATCAGGCCGAGCAGGGGTTTGGGATCAGTCAAGTCCGAAACCATCGCATCGGGGCGCAGGGCGCTCAATTGGTCCGCGGAATAGCTTCCCGTGGCGACGGACAGGACTTTGCAGCCGGCCTCGCGGGCGCAGGCGATGTCGCGCGGGGTGTCGCCGATAAGGATCGCGTTGGCAGGTTGGGCGCGGCGGGCGAATCGACGGGAATACGCCTCTAGGGCTGCGCCGACCAGCCCTGCGCGATCGATTCCATCTTCGGCGAAAGCGCCGATGGCAAAGGCGCCGAAATCCAGTCCGGCTGCGGCGAGTTTCAAATCGGCACCGCGGCGGAAGTTGCCGGTCAGCAGCCCGAGTACCGCGTCCGGGCGCGCGGCGATCGTCTCCAGAATTTGCCGGACCCCCGGGAGGGTGATGACCCGATCGCGCGTTTGGGTAAGGTCGCGCTCAAGCTCGTCGAGGTACTTGGCCTTGTATACGTCAAATCGCCGAGCCGCCTCGGTCGAGTCGATGCCGCAGGCGGCGGTGAGCGCGCGGTAGATGTCGCCATCCAAAGTACCCGGCACAATCGGCGAAGGCCGATAGCGATCGCCGAAAATCGCTTCGGCGGCGCGGTGGATGCATCGGGTGGTGGCCCCGCCGCTGCGCAGCAGCGTGCCGTCGATGTCGAACAGCACGATCGCCGTGGATGTGGTTATTCCCGATGCCTCGTCGTTCATGGCGGATTTCCCGTCTTCGGTCCGGCGTCCTCGATCGCGGCGGCATCGACGAAGACCGCCTCATCGTAGCGAAGCATCACCACGCCGTCGCGCCACTCATCGGTCGGGGGACTGATCGGCCGGCCCAGCGATTCTTCAATAATCCAGCGCGCCATCGGGGCGCCGGCCTCGTGGGTCAACGGATACCCGCCTCCGAAGCGGGCGTTGATTTCACTCACAAGCACGCGATCGCTCGCCGGATCGTGGAAAATCTGAATGTTCAGTACGCCCCAGGCGCCCGGCAGCGCTTCGGCGACCCGCCACGCCAGTTCCTGCATCGCCGGAAACCGAACGGTCATCCCCTTGGCGACTTCTCCGCCCCGCGTGGCCATCCGCCAGCGGGGCACGGCGGCGCGGCAGGCACCGGCGAGATCGACGTACACGTCCACGGTGTATTCCCGACCGCGGGCCAGTTCCTGCGCGATCAAGTCGCCATGGCCGCGCATCGCCGCTTCGAGGTCTGCGGCGTCGATCGCGATTCTCGCCCCGATCGAGGCGCTGCCCCGCACGGGTTTGATGAACAGCGGAAACGTCCAGTCCGCGCCCCGGCGCGCCAGCAGGTCCGCCGGTTCGATCTGGCGAACCGTGGGAAAACCGTGGGCTTCGAGAAACGAATGCGTCGCCCGCTTGTCGTTGCAGATGGCGATCGCCTCGGGCGCGCTGACCATCACTTCGGCACCGATCCGGGCAAATTGGTCGCGGTGGCGGGTGAGGAAATCCAGATCAGGGTCGATGGTGGGGATGATCAGCTTGATCCGATTTTGCCGACAGACATTCAGCATCGAGTCCAGGCAGGAGGGATCGGAGTAGGGGGGGACGAGCAGGCGATGCCCCGCCAGCCGCATGGCGGGCGAGGCGTCGGTGATGTCTGAAGCGATGACCTGTCCGTCGATCCCCAAGGATCG
Organism: Tepidisphaerales bacterium; assembly: GCA_038329845.1. GTDB lineage: Bacteria > Planctomycetota > Phycisphaerae > Tepidisphaerales > Tepidisphaeraceae > JBBQNJ01. The sequence continues at coordinate 12,513 of JBBQNJ010000093.1, forward strand.
GATCGACTCCTCGAGCAGGCGCATCAGCGCCACCCGGCGACCGGCGGCGCACAGCAGGATGTTCATCGGCTCGCGGCGGCGCGCGTGGGGTTCGGTCGTCGCTGGGGATACAGGCAGCGTCATCGGCGATGGAGGAATTGGAAAAGCCCTAGGCCTCGGCACCCAGCGCGGCGCTACTGGGGACGTTGATAATCCGTCTGGCCATATCCTCGGTGGCCGACAGGTCCATACGCGGGTTGGCGGCGAACATCGGCAGCTCGTGCATCGGCCGCCAGACCGGGCGAGATTGCAGCTTGGCACCGTTTAGCGCCGCGAGGATACGGTCGTGGGCATCCAGAGCGCCGTCGCCGAGGATCAGCGTGTTCAGCCAATAGTTGCTTCGGCAGTGCGCCGGCTCGACGAGAACTTCGATATCGTCGAGTCCCTCGAACGCCTCGATATATTTCGCCGCCAGCCGGCGCTTGAGGATCAGAAATTCGGGCAATTGCTCGAGCTGGGCGCATCCCAGAGCGGCGTTGAGGTTGGGCATCCGGTAGTTGTAGCCGATCTCGTCGTGGAGAAATTCCCACGGGTGCGCCACCTTGGCGGTGCTGGCCAGATGCTCGGCCCGCTCGGCCAGAGCCTGGTCGCTGGTGAGGATCGCCCCGCCTCCCCCGGTGGTCACGATCTTGTTTCCGTTGAAGCTCAGCACGCCCAGTCGTCCGAAGGATCCGGTGTGGCGCGAGCGATATTCGCTGCCCAGCGATTCGGCGGCGTCTTCGATGATCGGCAGCCCCCATCGCCCGGCCACGTCGCACAGGCCGTCGAGGTCCGCGGGGTGTCCGAAGGTGTGCATGGGAACGATCGCCGAGATGCGCCGCTGCGTCTGGCGGTTGCGCAGCACGCCGTCGGTCCGAACCGCGATGCTCGACAGGTGATCATTGAGCTTCTGCGGATCCATCCCCAGTGTTCGCCGCTCGATGTCGCAGAGATGAACCGCCGCGTGGCAATAGTTGACGGCGTTGGCGGTGGCGACGAATGTCAGCGACGGGACCAACACTTCGTCGTCGGCCTCGACGCCCGCGAGGCGCATCGCCAGGTGCAACGCCGCGGTGCCGTTGACCGTGGCGATCGCCCGGGCAGCGCCGGTGAGCTTTTGCAACTCATGCTCGAACCGGTTGACGAACGAACCCATCGAAACCCAGGCGGTGTCAATGCATTCCTTGAGGTAGGTGAGCTCGTTCCCCGCCAGATGCGGGCCGTGCAGCAGTTGCGGCCCTGCCGACGGTCCCACGACATCCCGCACGGCGCGGACAATGCGTTGCACCTGCGAAACTGCCTGCGACACTTGAGCCATGCGGTTCACAAATTCCGACTTGAACGCCTCGCCACATCCCGCCCGAGTCGATGGGGCAGCGTGAGATGCTAACTGCACCAAACCCCATCCGACAAGCGACGAACTCGATAACCATTATGCCTGTCTTTGCCGGGCCGCACAAGCCGGTTTATCCATCGGCAAAGCAAATCGCATACGGCGGAGAGATTGATGCTCCAGGATGGAGGACCCCTGAATAGGGGTCCCGGAAGGCCGGGGGGGAGGAGGCCGGGAAAACGGGGACCCATAGGGTCGCGATCTTAGAAATCTCGCGTCCGATAGAGATAGAGGGTCTTTCCCACCACTGCGGTCGGTTGGCGTTGGGCCAGGATTCGGAACCGGTCCCGCAGGTTCGGCGGAAGGTGAATGCCTTGCAGGATCGTGGCGCTGACCGCAACTACGCCGGGGCCGCCGGTCCATTCACCGGCGGCGGTGAGGCCGCCTTCGGGCGGCGTCGGAAGGGTTCGGATTCCATATGCTTCGGGCAGCACGGTGCCGAAGTACAGCAGATACAACGGCTCGTTGGGATGGGCCTGTTGCCATTCAGCCAGTCGCGGCAAATCCTGCCCCCAGTCGAGATTGGAATCGCCCAGCAGATCGATCGGCCGGCCCGCCAGGCGCGAAGGAAGATTGAAGAACGCGAGATAGTCCGGCCACGCCAAGGGGGTCCCGATCGCCAGACCCGCCAGCAACCCGAAGATGACGATCCGGGCGAATCGCCGGCGAGAATCCCATGCCGATGCTGCCGCCAGGCCAAGCGCTACATAAATCGGCGGCCAGGCCGGCAAGAGGTAGCGGATCCCCAAATCGAGCTTGGACATCATCCCCAGCAGGAGCAGAATCGACGGCGGCACCAGCAGGCAGACCCATCGCCATGCGATCCGGTTCGGCGAGCGGCGCCATGCTCGGATCCCGAGCAATCCCCCGGCCAGGAGCGCCGCGAGCGTGGGCAGAGGGGTCTTGAGGCCGACGGCGATCGGGAAGTAGTACCACCATCCGGTGAGCCGAATGTCCCCGAGCAGAAAGGCGTGATCGCCCGCCGCCGTTCCGGCCGAAAACAGCATCCCGCCGATGAACGCCTGGGGGAGCAGTCCGCGGTCGTTGGCCCAGAGCAGCACTCGCACCGGCACGTCGGGGCACCAGGCTTCGATGGCCTGTGGCGTCGGCGGCTGTTCGGGCGTGGCCGCAATGAGTTGGCGATAACTTACCCATTGAACCAGCGCGACGATGTTCAGAGTCTCCCCGTCGGGAGTGGGGGCGAAACGAAATCCATAGCCCGCCCAGACCACGGCAAAGGCGATTCCCGATGCGACGGACATCATGCCGATGGCGGCGAGCGATTTGGCGAACAAGCCGCGGCGGATTTCCCCCCAGACGTTCCAGTCCCCCGGCAGCGCCGCCCGAGTGATCAGAAGAATCGCGGCGATCGGGAACAACACCAGCGCCGAGAGTTTGATCAGTGCCCCGGCACCGAGCAGCAACCCCAGCAGGATTGCGTGTCTGGCCGAGGGCGCGGCTTGCCGGCTCACGGGGCCGCGGAGTTCGCCGGATCGCGCGGGCAGTCGCTGTCCAATTCTCCAGATGATCCAGAGGACCCCGAGGGTGATCAAGGCGAAGGCGACGTCGTTCTTGACCAGCGGGCCATGGGCGATGAAGTTGGGATCGAGGCTGATCAGCGCGCAGGAGACAATGCCTGCGATCGGCCCGCCGAGACGCCAGGCCAATGTCGCGGTCAGCGCCACCAGCACCATCGACACGATCAGCATCATCGCCCGGCTGCGGCGGACGAGGCCGATGCCGTCATTCCCCGGCGTGCGATAGAGCATCGTCTGGCACCACGGCCATTTCGCGTTGGGCTGATCGAGCAATTGCCCCCAGAGTTCCGGCGCGGCCATGGCGAGAGATTGGCGACTATTGGGCAGGGCCGCGAAATATTTCCACAGCGGCGGATGCTCGAAGTCCATCCGGAAATCGCCGAGGCGCAGGTTGGTCCACGCCCCCAGGCAATGCACCGGTTCGTCATAGGTCGCGCTGGTCCGGTTCACGGCGGAGCAGGCGAGTATCCCATGCCCCGCCACCCGCGCAGCGCATAGCCCCCCCCCCCCCCCCACCAGCACCATAACCCCCCACCCCCCGCAAACCCCCCACCACACCCCAGAAAAAAAACCCCCCACCCCGAGGGTGTGAACGCCCCCCAGTCTGGCCCCCGCGAAAACCCAA
>JBBQNJ010000094.1:0-15879 GCA_038329845.1 Tepidisphaerales bacterium
GGCGGCCCGCCGCCTCGCCCCCCCCCCCGGCCCCCCTCGCCCTCGCCCTCGACCCCCTCGCCCTCGCCCACGACCCCCCCGCCCGCGCCCCCCCCCCCCGCGCCCCAGCCCCCCGGGGAATCCGATTCGGTCTTCCCGGCGGGCGGCGGCGATGGGGTTCTCTCAACGATGCCATCGGGCGCGGCCTCTGCGACCCCCTTAGCCCCAGCCTCCGCCGCCGCCACCGCCGCCACCGCCGCCACCGCCGCCACCACCGCCGTCGAACCGCCCGACCCGGCCTCTCCGCCCGCCGATCTGCCCCGCTCGCGGCGAGATGCGCGGTCATCATCGACCACGCCGGCCGAATCCACCGGGCAATATCTCACCGTCGGCGCTTTGGTGGCCGAGGTCAATCAGACGCCCATTTACGCCAACGCGTTGCTGGCGCTGGCCGAGCCGGACTTCTCGGCCAAGGCCAAGCAGATGTCGCTGGGTGAGTTCGAGGCGTATGCCCGGCGCGAGCTGGGCAAGTATCGGGAAATGCTCGTGCGCGATGAGCTGCAGTTCGCCGCGGCCCAGCGGCTTCTAAGCGATGAGGACCGCGAGGCGGCTCGGCGGCTGACCGAGGCGTGGCGACAGCAGCAGATCACCGAGGCCGGCGGCTCGCGCGAGCTGGCGGCGCAGCGCACCGTGGCGATCGACGGCCGGGCGTTCGAGGATCATGTGCGCGATCAGTACCGCAAACTGATGTCGCAGATTCTGTTTCAGCGCCGGGTCTGGCCTCGAGTGCAGGTCACGGCCGAGGACATGCGGCGGTTTTACGAGCAGAACCAGGCCCGGCTTTTCACCGAGAAGTCTCAGGTGCGGTTCCGCCTGATCAAGATCGACGTCGAGAAGATGGGCGGCCGTGACGCAGCACTGGAGCGGATGGGGTATATCCTCAAGAAGCTCGAGTCGGGCGTGGATTTCGCCAAGCTGGCCGGGGAGTTTAATCACGATCCCTACCTGTTGAAAAACCAGGGGCTGGAAGAGTGGCTGAGCAAGGGTGCCTATCGCCAGGAGCGGATCGAGAAGGCGGCCTGGGATCTCCAGATCGGTGAGGTTTCCCCGATCATCGACACCGGGACGGCGTTTTACCTGGTGAAACTGGAAGACAAGAAACCCGGGCGGGTGGTGCCGTTCTCGGATGAGGATGTTCAACACTCGATCCGGCGCCAGCTCCAGACGCGGCAGTTCAATGAACTGCGCGACGGGGTGCTGATGAAGCTGATGGGCGAGGCGATGATCCGCCAGGACCGCGATATGCTCGAGCCGGCGGTGGAAATGGCGTTGCAGCGATACCCGGCGTGGTCGAGACGCATCCCATGAGCAACCCGCCACGGAAGGTTTTTTTTCGATGATCCGCCCCGACCCCGCCCGCCCCGGAACCGTCGTTCGCTCCCAGCCGCCGCCTGCCCCGATCCCGGCCTCGACATCAGCCCCGGCCCCGGCCCCGGCCCCGGCGGGAGGAGCGATCGTCCGCCGGATCGGTCCGCGCGGACCGATCCTCCAATACCGCCTGCCCACGCGGTTCGAACACACCCGCGCCGAACTGCCGATCCCGCGATTGCCGGCGGCGCTGCATCAAACCCGCATCCTCCATCTGAGCGACCTGCACTTTCGCCGGCACTGGTGCCGCGGCCACGAGCGCATCGGGCGGCTCACCCAGATCGACCCGCCGGACCTGATCCTGATCACCGGCGATTTCGTCGATGATCGCCGCGATCCATCCCGCGCCCTGCCGCTGCTGCGACGATTCCTCGCCGGGTTGCGCTCGCGGCTGGGGATTTTTGGAATCCTCGGCAATCACGACGCCGCCCTGCCGCGATCGTTCTTCGACGATTCGCCCGTGCGGCTGATCGACGGCGAGCGCCTCCTCATCTGGCGCGGCGATTCGGCGATTGAACTGATCGGACTTCCCGGCCCGTTGCGCAAGAGCCTTCACGATGATTTTCTCACCGCCCCGCCCCCGGCCCCCCCGCCCCCGGCACCGGCGCGGCCCGATGCCGCTCCCCCCCCGCCGCGAATCGTCCTGTCTCACTACCCCGATCACCTGATGCGGGTGGCCCCGGCGATCCAGCCGGACCTCTTCCTCGCCGGCCACACCCACGGCGGGCAAGTGTGCCTTCCCGGACGCATCCCCATTTTTCGCCACGACCGCCTGCCGCGCCGGCTCTGCACGGGGATTCATCGCCACCTGGGCGCCTGGCTGATCGTCAACCGCGGGCTGGGGATGACGCAGATTCCCCTGCGACTCTTCTGCCCGCCCCAGATCCTGGAACTGGTCCTGATCGACCCATCTCACGGATTGGCGGGGCCCACGGATCGGCGATGATCACGGATCGACGAGGCTCACGGATTGGCGAGGCTCACGGATCGGCGAGGCTCACGGATCGGCGAGGCTCACGGATTGGCGATCCACGTCCGGTACGCGAGCGGGGAAATCTCGCTCGGCTTGATCTCGCTGCGCCCGCCCCAGAAGACGTTGGTGTAGCTCACCGGGATGCCCGCCGAAGCCAGATGCTCGTCGATCGCCCGCTTGTGTTCGAGCAGGCGATGCTTCTGCTGGCCGTGCGCCACTCCCATGATGTTCACGTTGCGAAACTCCTCGCCCCCTTCGCGCCAGTAGGCGTGGGTCATGATGTCGAACCGCCCCACCTCCCGTCCGGCCTGGATTTCCCGCCCCGGCGCGACGGCCCAGTGAAACAGCGCGTTGTACCGCGTGACCTGCTCCCCGCTGCTCAGCGGGTTGACATGTTCGAGGAACGTCGAGAACCGCCCGATGACGCCGCGATCGTTCAGCCGCCGCGCTACCTCGACGAACCGCCCCAGATCCAGGCCCGCCTCGACCGCCCGCGGGGCCCACAAATCGCGGCGAAGCTCCGCCGGCTCGAACGGGCGCTTCAGCGCAACCAAGACGCGCCATTCGATCTCGTCCAGCTCGACGATCCGCGTATCGGTCACCTCGGCCAGCGCTTCGGACTTGCTCCCGGGCGCCAGTTCGCGGCGGCGCACGTGCCCGACCCCCAGCGTGAAAAGGCACCGGGCGGGCATCGGCTTGAACGCTGTCGCCCCGGTCTTTCGGCACAGCAGCCGGCAATGCTCATCGATCGAGAACCCCCGCGGCACCTTGAGCGTCGTCCAGAGCCGATAGCCCGCCCCCGGCGATTCGGCATCGGTCGAGCGGATGACCACATGCCCGGAAAACGGGTCATTGCCGAACATCCAGTCGAAGGCGCCCGCGAGTTTTTCCTCGGGGACCCGCCAAGCCACCAGTGCCCCCGGGGCCAGGTTGGTGCTCATCAACGTCTGGCGCACCCGCCGGATCGTCCCCGTCTCGAGCATCGCCGTGATCCGCTCGATCACACACTCGGTGGAAAGCCTCGCGGCGGCGGCGATCTTCCCCAGCGGATCGGGATCGAATCCGTGAATGCGGTCCTCGGAAACCGCGAGAATCCGCGCGTTGATCGGATCGGCGACTTCGGTGGGAACCGTCGGGGATTGAATATTCATCGCTCGCGGCGATTGTAGGATCGCCGCCGCCGTCCGGACAACGCCGCAGGCGTGATAAGGCCGCAAGCCCAGGCGGGCGAGGGCACGATCCGGTTAGCCCGAAGCGCCAGCGAAGGACCAATCCCGTTAGCCCGCAGCGCCAGCGAGGGACCAATCCCGTTACCCCGAAGCGCCAGCGAAGGACCAATCCCGTTAGCCCGAAGCGCCAGCGAGGGACCAATCCCGTTACCCCGCAGCACCAGCCAGGGAAAAACCCCGTTATCCCGAAGCCCCAGCGAGGGAACCGCTCTCGCGTTTCACTGCCCATGTGGAACTAACAGCGATTCGATCCACTCGATCGGGTGCAAAGCGCGGCGGTGGACGCCGTCATGAATCTGGTGGCGACAGCTCGTGCCGGGGGCGATCACGATCGCGTCGGAGCCGACGGCGCGGATCGCGCCGAACAGCGACTGCTCGCCGATCCGCATCGAGAGTTCGTAGCGATGCGCGACATATCCAAATGACCCGGCCATCCCGCAGCAGCCCGAATCCAGCACGCTCACCCGATCCCCGGCCAGCCGGCGTAACAGATCAGCACTGGTTCGATCGCCCCACAGCGCCTTTTGGTGACAATGCCCGTGCAGCAGGATCGGCGGCCCATCGAGCGCTGGAACAATCGCGCCGGCGGCGGGATGGCCCGACCAGAAGCGGTCGATGAACTCCTCGATCAAAAACGCTTTGCCCGCCAATCGCCGACGAAGCTCGATGGGCATTGAGAGCTTCAGGCTCAGCCAGTCATCCTTAAATGCGCTCAGGCAAGACGGCTCGGCGACGACGATCCCGACCACCCGCGGATCCTCGATATACCGCCGAAGCCGCTCCAGCGTTCGGTCGGCCTGCTTGATCGCATCCTTCAGCATTCCCATCGAGATCAGCGACCGCCCGCAGCAGCCGGCATCGGCAAGCACCACGTCATATCCCAGCGCCCGCAGAACCCGCGCCGCCGACCGGCCGATATGCGGCTCGCTGTAGCTGACGAAGCAGTCCCCGAACAGCGCCACCACCGGCCGATCCGGCGATGCATCATCGACCCATCGACGCCGCAATGGGCGTGCGAACGGCGGCAACGACCGGCTCGGCGCCAGGTTCAGCGCCCGGTCCATCACGCGACGCACGATCCGACGCCGACCGATCCAGTTGGCCAGGCCGGGCATCAGCGACCCCGCCTGGTTAAGCAGGCGCACATGGCCGAACACCCGCGTCGCAAGCGATGGCGGATCCATTCGATAGCGCTGGGCGGTGTACTCGGCCTTGAGTCGCGCCACGTCCACGTTGCTGGGACATTCGCTCTTGCACGCCTTGCAGCTCAGGCAAAGGTCCAGCGTTTGGATCGTCTGCGGATCGTTGAAATCAGGCTGGCCCAGCACGCCGGAAAGCTGCCCGGTGATCGCCAGCCGCAGGGCGTTGCCGCGCCCCCGCGTGGCATGTCGCTCGTCCAGGGTGGCGCGGTAACTGGGACACATCGTCCCCCCGGCGGTCTTGCGACAAAGCCCCGCGCCGTTGCACATCTCGACGGCCCCGGCGAAGCCCTCCTGGTCGTGATAATCAAAATAGGTCTCGACCGGCCCGACTTGGATCGGTCGATCCTCCGGCTGCACGCGAAGATGCTGAGTGATGCTCTCGACCGGTCCGGCACCCACGATCATCCCCGGATTGAGAATGCCCGCTGGGTCGAATAACTGCTTAATCTCGGCGAAACAGCGCATGATTTCGTCGCCGAAGAACCGTTCCAGCAGCGGCCCGCGGGCGCGGCCGTCGCCGTGTTCGCCCGACATCACCCCGCCGCAGTCGCGGGCCAGGTCCGACGCCTCGACGGCGATTAGGCGCATGCGCTCGAGGTCGCGCGGATCGTGCAGATCGAGCATCGGGCGGATATGCAGCACCCCGACCGAAGCGTGAGCCCAGTACGCCGCCCGCGTGTCATGGCGGGCGACGATCTGGCGGAATCGGCGTACAAACTCCGGCAGCCGGCTCACCGGAATCGAATTGTCCTCGACAAAGCTCAACGGCTTGCGATGGGCCGACAACCCGTGTAGCAGCGGCTCCCCCGCCTTGCGCAGCGCCCACGCCCGTGCCATCGACCGCGCATCCGAGCAGTCGTGTGCCGCGACCCCCGGCAGCAGCGCCGCCAGCTTCGCAAGCCCCTCGTCCACCGCGCCGTCATCCAACTCAGACTGGTATTCCACATACAGCACCGCACCGGGGATTCGGCCGTGGATCGGCTCGATCAGATCCAGATATTCCCGGCAGACCGCGTTGCCGGCCGCGGCGGTGAGAACCTCCTCATCGAGCAGCTCGACGGCCACCGCGCCGGTGGTCAATATCGCGTTCACCGAATCGATTGCCGCCAGCAGATCGGGAAAGGACAGCAACATCAATCCCTTGGCGCGGGGGATCGGGTGGAGTTTCAACACCGCGCTGGTGACGATCGCCAGCGATCCCTCGCTGCCGCAGATCAGCCCCGTCAGATCCAAATCCTCATCGGCGATTCCCCGGTCGATCTGGTCGAGGACCAGGTCGATGCCGTAGCCGGCATTTCGCCGGTTCAGCTTGGGAAACCGCCGCCGAATTGGGTCGGCATAGCGGCGGGCGATCTCGGCCACGCCGCTCGCCAGCCGATGGGCGCGGGGATCGGCGCGACCCGCGCCCGGTGCCAGCCGCAATGCCTCGCCATCGCTCAGCACCACATCCAGCGCCGCGATATTCTCGCTGGTTCGTCCGTAGCGGATCGAATGGGCCCCGGCGGCGTTGTTGCCGATGGCCCCGCCAATGGCGCACTGGGCGACGGTCGCCGGATCAGGGGCGAAAAACAGTCCCCCCGGCTTCGTCGCCAGCTCGCGGTTCACCTGGTCGATCGACATCCCGGCCTGCGCGTGGGCCAGACGATTCGACGGGTCAAACTCCAGCAAAGATCGAAAACGCGGCGACAGGTCGCACACCACCGCCCGGTTGACCGCTTGTCCGGCCAGGCTCGTCCCGCCGCCCCGAGGCAAAATCGCGGCCCCATGAAGCCGGCAGATCTCGAGAAGTCGGCGAACGTCCTCGACATCGCTCGGCTCGACCACTCCGAGCGGCGCCACCTGATAGATCGACGCATCGGTGGCATACAGCAGCCGCTCATGCGCCGAAAACCGCACCCGCCCGCGCAGCGCCGCTCGCAGCTCGGACTCCAATGCATCGTTCCCCGGCCCGATCTGTTTCATGGCCGGGCCACGATACCCTTCTCCGCCGTATCAGGCGAGCCGCCTGAATCCGCGGCCACACGAACGCTGAAACATTCCTTAAGAGCCAATTGGGGTGCGGGCATCCTGCCCGCATCCCCCCGACGGCAGGCTGGAAGCCTGCACCACAACTCGCCGACGGAAGAATGACACCCGGCAATTATGCGGTACGATTGGTATTCCGATGATCGACGGCAAGCCGTCGTCGCTCGGCGGAGAAAGCAGTCCTTGAACCTGGAGACAACGCCATGAATCTGTTCACGACAATGCTCGCGGTCGCCCTGGTCGGGGCGCTGCTCGGTTGCACGACCATCGCCCGCAGCCGCGCGGATTTGCGTACCGCCTCGGGCAAAAGGGTAACCGTCGAAGGGATCGCCAAACTCACGCCGATGGGAGGCCCGACGGTGGTCTTCAACGACACGTTCGTGTTGACCGACATGCCGTCGGACTATGCCCGCTACATCAGCCATCGCGTGCGGGTCAGCGGCGACCTGGCGTGGATCCCCGACCCGTTGATGAATCTTCCCAGCGGCGAGCAACCGGTGGTCCCGATCCTCAACAACGCCGAATACGAACTGCTCGGCGACGAAGAGTAGCCTGACCTCCCCACCACGCGACGTCGGCATCCAGTTGGCGCATGCACTGATCGCCAGTGGCGGTTCAGCGGTCCTCGGGGCATAATGCGTTGATGGCACATCGAGGGAAAAAGCGTTCGGGAACGGGGGCATTGGCGGGGGGCGGTTCAGGGCACCCCGCCACGGCGCGGGCACCGCTCGCTGAACCCTCGCCACACCGATCAACCCGGAGAGGCTCGAGTCCGTCTAAATCGCCAACGGCCGAGACGGTCCGCGTGGAATTGCCCGCCGATTCGATGACCTGCGGCACCGGCGCGCCGGGCGCGCTTCCGGCACTGGGAGAATCGCCGCTGGCCCATTGGTCGCAGCCGCACCCGCAGCCGCGCCAGACTCCTTCGGAATCGGATCAAATCGTCGCGGCGGCCAAGCCTGCGCGAGAACCGGCCCGCGCGGTCGATCGCGCCTCGGCCGGCATCTCGACAACCCCGATTAAGGCCGCCGCCACGTCTGCCCGCGCATCGGTGCCGATCATCGAAACGGCCGCTCCAAGTTCTCCGGGGGTCAACTCCCCCGCGCCGCGAGCCGAACCAGCCGAATCGCCCGCCCCCCCTCACGCCCCCGAAGCACCCGCCTGCGCGACGCCCCTGGTCCCGCCGACACCCAAGACGCCTCCGCCGCTGCTGTTCGAGGTCGCCTGGGAGGTCTGCTGGCAGCTTGGCGGCATCTACACCGTCCTTCGCTCCAAGGCCGCCGCCATGCTCGCCCGCTGGGGCGAGCGATACTTCCTGGTCGGCCCGTACAACCCGCAGACCGCCGCCGTCGAGTTCGAAGAGCAACCGACCGAGGGATTCATCCGCCAGACCCTCGACCGGCTCCGCGAGCAGGGCATCCCCTGTCATTTCGGGCGCTGGCTCATCCCCGGCCGACCCCGCGTGATCCTGCTGGATCATCGCGCCCGCTATTCACGGCTCGCCGACGACAAGTATCTCCTCTGGGCCGATCATCACCTGGCGACGACCAACGACGATGGTGAAGTCAACGAAGTCACGGCGTTCGGATTCACCGTCGCCGAGTTCTTCCGCATCCTTTGCCAGGTCGTGGGGGATCGAACCATCCTCGCGCATTTTCACGAGTGGATGGCCGGGCTTGCCGTGCCGCGAATCGCCCACATGGGCTTACCGGTCACCACCGTCTTCACCACCCACGCGACGCTGCTCGGGCGCTATCTCGCCGGCGACAATCCCTACTTTTATGATCACCTGCCGTTTTTGGACCCCGACCGCGAGGCGGCGAAGTACCAGATTTTCCCGCGCTACGCGATCGAACGGGCCGCGGCCCACGCCGCCACGGTTTTCACCACCGTCTCGGAGGTTACCGCCGTCGAGGCCGAGCGGCTGCTCGGCCGGCGGGCCGACGTGATCCTGCCCAACGGGTTGAACATCCAGCGCTTCGCGGCACTGCACGAGTTCCAAAACCTGCATCGTCAGTACAAGGAAAAAATCCATGACTTCGTGATGGGGCATTTCTTCCCCAGCTACACCTTCGACCTCGATCGCACGATCTACCTGTTCACCTCCGGGCGATATGAGTATCGCAACAAGGGGATGGACATGTTCATCGAGGCGATGGCGCAACTGAACGAGCGGCTCAAACGGATCAGCGATCCGCCGACGGTCGTGGCGTTCATCATCACCCGCGCCCCCACGCGCAGCATCAATGTGCAGGTGCTGCAAAACCAGTCGATGTTCGAGGATCTCGAACGCACGTGCGATGAGTTGAAAGAGGCGATGGGCCTGCGGCTGTTCCAGGCGGCGGTGCGCGGACGCATGCCCGGTTTTGCCGAGCTGCTCAATGAGGATGCCCAGGTGCGCCTCAAGCGCGCGATGCATGCCTGGCGGTCGCCCCGCCAGCCGTTGATCGTCACCCACGATCTGCTCGACGATGCCAGCGACCCGGTCTTGCGCCATCTGCGCCATCGCGGACTCTTCAACTCCGCCGACGATCCGGTCAAGGTGATTTTCCACCCCGATTTCGTCTCGGTCACCAAGCCGCTGATCAGCCTCGATTACGAAAACTTCGTTCGCGGCTGCCACATGGGAATCTTCCCCAGCTATTACGAACCGTGGGGATACACCCCGATGGAGTCGGTGGCCCTTGGCTTGCCTGCGGTGACGACCGACCTCAGCGGCTTCGGGGCCTATGTCGAGCACCACATCGCCGACAACCAGGAAAACGGGATCGTCGTGATCAAGCGCCGGGGACGGTCTTTCGACGCGGCCACCAGCGACCTGGTGGACTATCTCACTCGCTTTGCCCAGCTCAACCGCCGCCAGCGCATCGAGCTGCGCAATCGAGTCGAACGGCTGAGCGAAAAATTCGACTGGTCGGTCCTGATCGGGGCCTACCACGAGGCCCATGAACTGGCCCTGGAACGAGTCGGAGCGCGACGACCGGGAAGCTTGGATATTCGCGTCGTGTGACCCCGCCTCCAGGGATCGCGCAAAAACCGCGCGATTTTCGACGCGCAGGAATTGCTTTCCACGATGGGACTGGTATATATACGCGCAGTCAGGCTCGTTCGGGCCTGCAAAAAAACCATGTCCGAGACGTTTGTTTCGTGACCGTTCGGTCACGGCGAACCGTAGGATTTCTCGGATCAGCGCACACGGAGGTGCCTCATGACGTTGAGTTGCTTCGCTCTTCGTTCCCTGTTCAATCGGCCGATTCTCTTTTTTGCCCAGGCAATGCTGGCTGCGGTGATCTTTTTTACGCTGCCTGTCGGTGCCCGCGGGCAGGACGCCACCGCCCAGCCGGACGTGGCCAACAGCAAATTCCAGTTCTCCGGCACGATCAATTCCAATTCGGTCTATGTCCGATCCGGGCCAGCCGACAGCTATTACCCGACGATGAAGCTCGACAAGGGCGCACCCATCACGGTGGTCGGGATCAAGTTCGACTGGCTGAAGATATCCCCCCCCGAAGGCAGCTTCTGCTACGTCGCCAAAGTATTCGTCGAGAAACACGGAGATGGATCGGTCGGTCGCGTCACCAAGCCGGACCTGAACGTTCGCGCCGGCAGCAACCTCAACGCGATGAAGGCGATGATCCTCACCAAGCTCAACGAAGGCGATTCCGTGCAAATCCTCGGCGCTGAGGACGAGTACTTTAAGATCAAGCCCCCCGCCGGGACGTACCTGTTCGTCCACAAGCAGTTCGTCGATCCGGTCAAGTCGCTCGGACCCGTCGCCGACGCCGCCGGTGTCGACACCGCAGCCCGCGACGATGCACCGGCCCGCACCCAGACCCCCTCGGTCACCGACCGTTCGATCGATACCCCGATCGCCGAGGTCATGGCCGAGGTGCCCGCGACACAGCCCGACGAAGCGACGGCGGTGGCCTCCACACAGCCCACCCCGCTTGCTCAGGCCGAAGCCGACTACGAACGGCTCGAGACCCAGTTTGCCGATGCCTCACGCGGCAATCTCGAGGACCAACCCCTGCCGGAAATGATTCAGAGCTATGAGCACTTGATCAGAGGCGGGCTGCTTCCCGCGTCGATGCAGGCGATGGCCCAGCAGCGTCTGGTGGCGTTGAAAATCCGTAACGAGGCCCGCGCCGAACTACTGGCGGCGAACAAGACTCACGATGAGGCGCAGCAGCGCCAACTGGCCATGCAAGCCGAGCGCAATGAGCTGACGGCGAGAATCAAGGCCGGGGAGATGAAAGTCTTCTCCGCCGTCGGAACGCTTCGCACCAGCAGCTTGCAACTCGGCAATGAAACGCTCTATCGCCTGACCGATCCGAACACCGGGCGAACCCTCGTCTACATCCGAACCGCCAATGAAAAAGCGCTGCCGATGCTCGACAAGTTCGTCGGCGTCAACGGTGTGATTCAGCATGACCGTCCCCTCAGCGCCAAGGTCATCATTCCCACCGACTTTACCCCGGTGGACCAAGACAAAGTCGGTGCCTCGATCACCGCCACGCTGATCCCACCCAGCCTCATGCCCAGAGGCACCCAGGCCAGCACCGATGGCAACTGAACCGACCGACTGATTGAAAAGACTGGATTGGCCGCCTCGACCCTGACGATTTCGTCAGGGTCGTTTTTTTGTGACAGGGAATAGCGCAAGGGTGCTGGCGGACCGGCATCCACTATACCGCTCGCGGCCTTCGGCGAGACACCCACACTCAATGGGAACCTGGGGTCCGGGTGCGGCGGCAGGGCGAGTTTGGGGCACAGGCTTCCAGCGTACATTCTGGGTGGGAACAATGCAGGCCAAAGGCCCGCACCACAAGGCGTTTGGATCATCCCGCTCGCGGCCTTCAGTGAAAGATCCGCAACGGCTCGGAACCTGCGGGATATCCCGATTTTCCCCAAGCGGATTGTCTCGATATGGCCCGCGAGCGGGATAGGTGCCCCGGCGGCCTACGCCGGGCGACGGCGCCGGCCGCCGCCGGGACGGGTCGTCGGCTCGGGCGCTACGTTGATCCCCTGCTTCTCGAGCAGTTCCCGTCCCTCCCCGCTCAGCAGCAACAGCAATTCATCCCCCTGCTTAACCCCATCGAGCAACTGCGCGTGCGTATCGGTCACCGCCCCGACATGCACCTCGCGCGCCTTGGCACCCTCGCCCTCTCGCACGAACACGAACCGCCGTGAACCGACCGCATACACCGCCCCCATCGGCACGGCCAGGGCGTTCTCATGGCGGCTGATGAAAATCTCGGCGTCGGCCCGCATTCCGGGCTTGAGGTCCGCAGGGGTCACGTCCAGGTCCAAGTCCACCGGGTATTCCTTCAGATCTGGATTCCACCAGCGGCTAGCCGAGTCGGCCAGAACGCTGATCCGCGACAACGTCGCGCTGATCGGCCGGGCCACGCCCACGATCCGCACCAAGGCCCGCTGGCCAAGCTGGAGCTTGGGAACCTGCGATTCCTGCACGCGAACCACCGCTTTCATCGCGCTGGTATCGGGCAGCCGAAGCAGCAACTGCCGCTCGCGCACCTGCGCCCCTTCCTGGATCTGGCTGGAGCTGTTGCGGTCGTTACTCGAGGCGTATACCACCATCCCGTCGGCCGGCGCCTCGATCGTGCAGTTGTCGAACTGCTCCTTGTATCGAGCCATTCGCCGCTTAAGCAGCTCCAACGCCTGGGTCTTGGCCGTCACGTCCGTCGATTTCTGCGCCAGATTGCTGGCGTTTTCCCGCTTGGTGCGATACAGTTTCTGATCCGCCTGCGCCACCGCGTTCTTTTTCGTCGCCAGGTCGCTGGCGTACTGGTACTTGGTCAACACCTCCAGCGCGGTCCTGCATTTATCGAGATTGTTGCTGGCCGTTGTGACGGTAAGCTCGCTCTTCTTCACGTCCGCCGCCGTCACAAATCCCTTGCCGAACAGCTTGTTAGTCTGGGCCAAGTCCTCCTGGGCGTTTTTCAGCGAGAGCTGCGCCATCGCCAGGTCCGTTTCGGCGTTGGATTTCTGCTGAGGATAGGTCCCCTCGACGTATTGCTGAAGGTCCAGCTTGGCCAGCGTCGAGGCGACCTGCGCCGCCTCGAGGTTCGCCGCGTTCTGGCTCTCCTGGATCTCCTTGATCTCCCTGGCTGTCAGCAGATCGGCTTCGGCCTTCTGCAAATCCAGCGTCGTGTCCTCGATCTTCAGCTTGATCTGCGATGAATCGAGCAGGACCAGCACATCCCCCTTCTTGACCGATGCGCCCTCTTTGACCATTTGCTGAATCGTGTTGGACCCCTCGACCCGGCAGGTGATGTCGATGTTATTGATCGCCTGCAATTCCCCATCCTTGAGAATCTTCACCTCCAGGTCCATCGGCATGACGGTGAAGAACTTGCGACCCTCGAGTGCCGCGGAATTGCCGCCGCGCATCGACCGGATCACCCCCCAGCTCGCCAGCCCCAGCAACGCGGCGGCGGCCGCGATGACAATCACGGTCCAGGGAAATCGTCGGACGGGAGCGGATACGGGAGCGGCGATTGACGTCATAGGGGCTTACTTGTGTAGTTCGAGGCTGCGCATACTGCGGACTCGACGCGCCGATCACGGCGTCGCCGGCGTCGGCGAATCGAGAATCACCTTCTCCTTCTCGTACTCACGCGGCGCGTGAATGTTCAATCTCGACAAATCTCCCCCGCCGCCGAGCAGCGCTCGGCGATCCATCGCCTGGGCCAGGCTTCCGGCCCGCGGATCCAGGCGAAGGGTCCCGGTGTCACGCAAATATTGCAGCACCTGACTTTGCAACGATGCCTTGGCACGATCATAACCGTCTTGGGCCGTGAGCAACGAACTCTGCGCCTCGACCACGTCTCGGGCCGTAACTTTGCCTTCCTTCAGGAGTTCGTTGGCGTAGTCTATGCGGCGATTGGCCAGGTCGATGCTCGACTGCTGAATCCGAAGATTGTTTTCCGCCGCGTTGATCCCACGCAGCGCATCGCGCACATCGGCGGCGATCACCTCTTCGAGCTGGCGATATCCCCGCTGCGCCTGATGGAACTGGATCACCGACCGACGATACGTATTTCGTTCGGCGAGCCGATCCAGCGGAAGGTCCAGGCGCACGGCGGCGCGATACCCCAGTGCGCGGCTGTCGAGTTCCCCCGCGGAAGCGCCGGCGCGATTGCCCAGGTCCGCCCCGACGCTCAAACCCAGATCCGGTAACAGCCCGTTGCCCGCGATCCCCACGCCTCGACGCGCATCCTCGATCCGGTCCTGTGCCGTGCGCAGGTCCAGCCGATACTCCCGCGCCATCGCCACCGCCTGCTCGGGATCGGGGTGCGGAATATCGACCTCCAACGCCACGCCCGTGATCGCCAGATCCGTCTCCACCGCCATCCCCAGGATGATCTTGAAGTCATCCAGCGATTGCTGATACGCCGCGATCGCATCGACCAGGCGACTTTCGGCCTGCAACTGAGCCTGGAGCGACCGCTGCACCTCGAGAAAGCTGATCCGCCCGGCGGCGTAGAGGGCGGCGGTGCGCTCGGTGAGGATGGTGAGATTCAGATAGTTCAGCGTGCTGTTGTCCACGCTCTGCTGGCGCGTCAGCAGGGAAAAATAGCGTGAGGCCACATCGACCAGAAATTGCCGGCGATACTCCTCGAAGGAGCGGATCTGATACACCAGGTCTCGCTCGCTCTGGATCAGCGGCTCGAGGTTGACCAGCCCGGCGCCGCGCAGCAGCGGGATGCTTCCCGCCAAAGCCACCGTCGCCGATTCACCGCTCTGGGTGTTGTCATTCAAGGCGTTGACGAAGCTCACCAGCGTCGAGGCGACGATCTCGCCGCCGTACGGCAACTGCTGGCGTACGCCCGCCTGCGCCGTGGCCGACAACGCCGAGCGGTAGTTGATATCCTGCTGACCGCCGTCGAAGCCGACGCTGACGTTGGCGAATGGGCGCGGCGCGAACAGGTGACGTTCGAGCGTGACGGTGAGCGCGGTGACGTAGACCTGCTCCATGCGGGTCTGGTAATCGCGGCTTCGCTGGACGGCGTATTCCAGCGACTTGAAAAAGTCGAGATGAACCGCCCCTTCTCCCGGCGCCGGCGGACCCAGCCGATACGATTGGCTGGCGCGGGCACGGATCAGGTCCAAGCCGTCGAAGGCGTTTTCGGCGATCGGGCCGTAACGTCCCCCCCAGTATATTTCCGGCCCCAGCGGCGCGACGGGCACGTCGATCCGGGTGCGTTCAATGGCCGATTGACTCGCCGGCGGCACCGGCGTGGCGGGAATGCGCGCGTAGGCGTGCGTCGTCGGCCTCATCGGAATATCCGACGGCGCCGTGGTCTGCGGCTCATAGGCCAGCGTCTGCCGCTGGCGATCGCGCAGCAACCGCCCGACCTCGCGATCGGCACCGTCGACAAACGCCGCCGGAACACACCCGCCGCCCCCCACCACCGCGACGAACACCACCAATAACCAACAAATCGTCTTCACGTTTAAGCCCACCAGTTTACCATCCCTCCCCCCCATGAAAAGCCCCCCGCCGAAACAAAGGGGACGCGCTAGAGCGCGTCCCTTTTTACGCAGGGGGGGGGGTAAAAAGCGCGGACTCGATTGCAGGTCGCCACGCAGGGCAGGGGAGGGGGCGTGAAGAGAAAAAGGATCGAGCTGGAGCGGGAGATTAGAAAAATCCGCGCCAGCCATTGTGCCAAAGGTAACTGGCGGTGAGTCCGACGAGGGTGCCAAGGGCGCTGATGACGATGGCCGTCCAGGCGGGCGGGGCGTCGGTGGGGGCCGTTGACAGCAGGCGGCGAGCGGTGGCGATGGTGAATACGAAAATGGCGGGGACGCCATACAGAAGCACGCCCGCAACGCTCGCCAGGACTGCCAGGGCGGCGATGGCGTGATCCCAAGGGAAAGTCGATCCCGCCATCGTGGCGGGCGAGTCGGGGCCTAGGTCGACCATCGGGCGCGGGCGAGTCGGCGCGCCCGACCCCCCCAAGGCCGCCGTGCCCCACCCCCCCAAGGCCCACGCGCCGGACCCCATGGAGGCCCGCGCCCC
>JBBQNJ010000095.1:0-15540 GCA_038329845.1 Tepidisphaerales bacterium
AGTAAAGGTCCATGGGGTCTTTCCGTCTTGCTGCGGGTAGACGGTATCTTCACCGCCACTTCAATTTCACCGAGTCTGCGGTTGAGACAGCGCCCAAGTGATTACGCCGTTCATGCGCGTCGGAACTTACCCGACAAGGAACTTCGCTACCTTAGGACCGTCATAGTTACGGCCGCCGTTTACCGGTGCTTCGGTCGCCAGCCTCGGGGCGAACCCCTAACCGACTTCCTTAACATTCCGGCACCGAGCAGGCGTCATTCCGTATACATCCTCTTGCGAGTTTGCACGGAACTGTGTTTTTGATAAACAGTCGCCAGAGCCGAATCCTGCGCCCTCTTCTAAAAGAAGGAGGGACCCCTTATCCCGAAGTTACGGGGTGATTTTGCCTAGTTCCTTAACCACAGTTCTCTCGAGCGCCTTAGGATACTCTCCTCGCCTACCTGTGTCAGTTTTAGTACGGGCGTCCGCGTCGTCCCCCGTATGCTTTTCTCGGACCCTCCGCCACAGACTTCGGAAACAAAATGTCCTCGTGATACGCACTTGCGTGCGTCCCAACCCCCACAACCGATCGGGGGATCTGCCTTGGCCAGTCACACATACGGGCTCAACCTTCGCAGCCGGTGCAGGAATATTAACCTGCTGTGCATCCACTACGCCTTTCGGCCTCGTGTTAGCTTCCGACTTACCCTGGGCGGATTTACCTTCCCCAGGAAACCTTAGGCTTTCGGCGTGCAGGATTTTCACCTGCATTATCGTTACTCATACCGGCATTCTCACTTGCACACGCTCCACCGCTCCTCACGGTACGGCTTCAATGCGGAGTGCAACGCTCTCCTACCGCTGACGCTTGCGCATCAACTCGTAGCTTCGGTACATCGCTTATTCCCGATCATTTACGGCGCCACTCTGCTCGACCAGTAAGCTATTACGCACTTTTTAAATGGTGGCTGCTTCTAAGCCAACATCCTGGCTGTCTCCGCAGAATGACTTCCTACCGAACTAAGCAATGTTTTGGGACCTTAGCTGACGATCTAGGTTGTTTCCTTCTTGACCGCGAAGATTATCCCTCGCGGACTCACTCCCGGGATAGTCCCGCTGGTATTCGGAGTTTGATAGGAGCGTGTAGGCGGGTAGCCCCACGGCTCCTTTCAGTAGCTCTACCCCCAGCGGGTAGTTGCCCGAGGCTGCCCCTAAAGGCATTTCGGAGAGAACCAGATATCTCCCAGTTTGATTAGACTTTCACTCCTCCCCGCAGCTCATGCCAGAACTTTTCAACGTTCACGACTTCGGACCTCCCACTCCTTTTACGGAGTGTTCATCCTGGCCACGGGTAGATCACTAGGTTTCGGGTCGCATGCCTACGACTTAGCGCCATCTTAAGACTCGCTTTCGCTACGGCTCCGGTGCTTGACACCTTAGCCTTGCCGTAAACATGCACTCGCCGGTCCATTATGCAAAAGGTACGCCGTCACCCATTCCCCTTGCGGGGCATAGGGCTCCGACCGCTTGTAAGTGCATGGTTTCAGGTACTTTTAACTCAGCTTGAAGCTGTACTTTTCATCATTCAATCGCCCTACTTGTTCACTATCGGTCATCGAGGAGTATTTAGCCTTGGCCGGTGGTCCGGCCAGCTTCACACGAGGTTCCACGAGCCTCGTGCTACTCTGGTACGCCTCTCAACGCTTATTTCGCCTTTCGCATACGGGGCTTTCACCCTCTTTGGCCTGACTTTCCAGAACAGTTCCGCTAGGCGTTTTTCAGCTCGAGGCGCCCGCAACCCCGGGACGAATCCCGGTTTGGGCTAGTTCCGCTTTCGCTCGCCGCTACTGACGGAATCGATGTCTCTTTCTTTTCCTCCAGGTACTTAGATGTTTCAGTTCCCTGGGTTCGCTCCATACGGCCTATACATTCAGCCGCAGGTGACTGGCTCTTCGCCAGCCGCGTTTCCGCATTCAGAAATCTCCGGATCAACGCTTGTTTGCCAGCTTCCCGGAGCATATCGCAGGCTACCACGTCTTTCGTCGCCTCTCGATGCCAAGACATCCACCATGCACCCTTAGTAGCTTGACCACATTTATCGATCACCGTCACATCGACTTCCCCATCACGCCGCCGACTCCCCAGCCTTGCGGCCAGGACGCCATTGACGCCATGCGAAAACCGTGGACGGGCGTGTCCGTGAACGGTTGGACCGCCGGGCCTTTCGACCCGATAATCCGCGACCGATAACGTATCATTCGCCGAAAAGGTGCTCGACGATCTCTCACCCGACGGAAATAAAAGGTGGGTGAGAAATCGCAGATTCTACCTTGAACCTCAAGTCATTCACTTGTCAAAGAGCTGGTTCACCGGGTCGATCCCGCCCGTTCCCTCTTCAGGATCGAGCGACATCAAACCGTTGAACCTCCCGCCGAACGCGGGCGAATCGGCCGATTCACGGCGGCGGACTCGTTCGAGTTCGACGAATCAACCCGACCGGCGGAAGTTCGCATTCCGTCTTCGAGTCGTTGCGTCACCGGGTTCTCACCGGCGACCCGCATCATTGAGGGGCTGCCGTCGAGCTACCGGAGGAGGTTAATCGAGTGCTGAATCCGAATCAATCGTTGATTCCTCTTCGCAGTCGGACCTTGAACGTTACGTTGCCTGTCAGTTGCGGGTTCGTTTTCCTCTTCTTCTAACTCACTCGCGGTCACTGTTTTGAGTGAGGCGAAGAAGTATAGCGAACATTTTCGTCTCGTCAAGCCTGTCGGCTCCAATTTTTTTCTCACCGCTCAACCGCCGCTCACACATCCTCGTCGTCACGGCGTTTCGTCGTTCAGCGGGCGGAAATGTAGGGGCTTTGTTTCCGCAATGCAAGGGGTGTGTGAAAAAAAAATCCGCGACCCCCACTTATCCACTGATTTGCGGTAAAATTGAACAATCCCCGGCGTTGCTCAGGGTGACGAGCTGGAAGTTTTTTGATCGAAGCCGAATTGCGCTTCAGGATGATTTCAACTCGCGGCCCGGACGATATGATCGCCGCCGCCCGTTGAAGTCGCGGCATCGCCGGTTCCGCCGGAGAAGGATTTTTTCGCATGAGCATTGATCAGCCCGATCCGTCGTCCCCGCAGCCGAATTCCGGTCCGAATCCCCATGAATTCAGCCAGGATTTGCGATTTTCGCAAGTCACCGCCCGCGTGCCCGAGCGAGTTCGCGCCGGGGTATTGTCTACCGGCGCGGTGGTGCTTCAAGGGGTCCACGAGTTCGTGATCGACTTTCTTTTGCGGATCGCTCAGCCGCATCAGGTGGCGGCGCGGGTGGTGATTCCGTTCTCGTTGATGCCCAACCTGATCGCGGCGCTTCAGGAGAATCTCCACAATTACACTCAGCGTTTCGGTCCACCGCCGAAGTTGCCGGCGGTCGCCCCGGGAACGCCGCCGCCGCGGATCGAGGAAGTCTACGAGCAATTGCGGATGCCCGAGGAGCAGATGAGCGGTGCCTACGCCAACGCCGTGATGATCGTACATACCCCGGCGGAATTCTGTTTCGACTTTATCACCAATTTCTTCCCGAAAAGCGCGGTGAGTTGCCGTGTGCATCTGGCCGCGGCGCATGTGCCGCGCCTGTTGGATTCGTTCTCGCGGTCGTACTCGCAGTACCAGCGCCGTGCCGCTTCGGCCCCCCCGGGATCGCCCGGCTCGCCGCCGCCGCCGCCGCCGATTCCGCCGCCGCCGCCGTCGTCTCCGTCGACGGGCTGGCCGCCGGGGACGATCTCGTTTCCTTGACAGCGGGCGCGGTCGCGGAACAATTCATCCGGCTCAACGGATGAATCGCCCCCCCGCCGCTCAACCCGATGTCCTGCTCGCGTCGATGGACGCTTTAGCCGATGAAAAGCGCCTGCGCCTCTTGCGCCTGCTCGAGGCAAACGAGTTAAGCGTCGCGGAGTTGTGCGGGATTCTGCAGTCGCCGCAATCGACGATTTCCCGCCATTTGAAAGTGCTTGCCGATGATGGATGGCTGCGCAGCCGGCGCAGCGGCACGACCCACCGCTACCGAATGCGTCCCGAGGAACTGGACCCGACGCCCCGGCGGTTGTGGCTGCTGGCGCGGGAACAGACCGAGCAATGGGCGACTTCTCGCCAGGATGAGCTGCGCCTGGCGCGGGTGCTGCGCGATCGAGGGGACGACGGCGCGGCGTTTTTCGCCGGAGCAGCGGGAGAATGGGATCGTCTTCGCCAGGAGTTGTATGGCTCGAATTTCGCGCAGTCGGCGGCGTTGGCGATGCTGCCGCGGACGACCGTTCTGGCGGACCTGGGATGCGGCACCGGGCAGTTGACCGCCGAGGCCGCGGCCCACGTCCGCCGGGTGATCGCGGTGGACAATTCGGCCGCGATGCTCAAAGCCGCCCGCGGGCGCACCGCCGACTTGTCGAATGTCCAGGTTCGTCACGGCGACCTTCGGGCGATCCCGATCGAGGATGGCGTCTGCGACGCCGCCGCGGCCCTGCTGGTCTTGACGTACGTGCAGGACGCCCCCAAGGCGGTCGCGGAAATGGCGCGCATCCTCTCGCCGGGTGGGCGGGCGGTGGTGGTCGATCTGCTGGCGCACGACCGCGAGGATTTCGCACGTGATCTGGGCCAGCAACGTCTGGGCTTTTCCCCCGAAGAAATGACCGCCATGCTCCGCAACGCCGGCCTGACCGGCGCGACCCTGCGCCCTCTGGCTCCCGAGCCGCGGGCCAAAGGCCCGGCCCTGTTCCTGGCCTGGGGCACCAAACCGTCAGGGTCCGTCCACTGAGGCGCAGAAACGATGGCCGCGTCGCATGCGCCATCTGACGCCGGCCGTCGCGCGGCCCTGCGGCAATCTTGCGGGCGCGGCGGGCGGGTTCCCAATCGGCGCTGGCGGGGTTATCTTCATGCGAACCATGCGAGCCATAGATGACTTTGTCAGCGACCGCGCCAACGAGGTTGATGCTTCGGGAATCCGCAAGGTTTTCGACCTGGCCGCGAAGATGCGCGACCCGATCAATTTTTCGATC
Source organism: Tepidisphaerales bacterium (assembly GCA_038329845.1). Classification (GTDB taxonomy): domain Bacteria; phylum Planctomycetota; class Phycisphaerae; order Tepidisphaerales; family Tepidisphaeraceae; genus JBBQNJ01. The sequence continues at coordinate 5,018 of JBBQNJ010000095.1, forward strand.
GGGCAGCCCGATTTCGACGTGCCCGCCGCCGCCAAGGCCTCGGCAATCGCGGCGATCGAACAGGGGGAAAACCGCTACACCCAGACCCAGGGGATCGCGCCACTGCGCCAGCGCCTGCGCAAGGACTTGTCGCAGGAGTTCGGCCGCGACGTGGGAGAAGTGCTGATCACTTCCGGCGTCTCCGGCGGGCTTTTTCTGGCGATCTTGGCAGTGATCAACCCCGGCGACGAGGCGATCTTTCTCGATCCTTACTTTGTGATGTACAAGCACCTGCTGACGCTGGCCGGTGGAGCAGCCGTGCCGGTAGACAGCTACCCGGATTTCCGCTTTCACGCCGAGCGGGTGCGGGCGGCGATCACGCCGCGGACGCGGATGTTGATCCTCAATTCCCCCAGCAACCCGACGGGCGTGGTCATGAGCGGGCAGGAAATCGCCGACGCGGTGGAACTGGCCCGCGAGCACGATCTACTGCTGCTGAGCGACGAAATCTACGAGCCGTTTATGTACGAACGCGGGGTCGCGGGGATCAGCCCGATGAAGCTGTACGACCGCACGATCCTGCTGCGCGGCTTCTCCAAGAGCCACGCCATGACCGGCTGGCGGCTGGGCTATGCCGCCGGACCCGAACCGATCATCTCGCAGATGACCAAGCTTCAGCAATACACCTTCGTGTGCGCCCCGTCGCCGTTTCAGCAGGCGGCGTTGACGGCGCTGGACCTGCCGATGCACGAGGCGGTCAACGCCTATCGGCGTAAGCGCGATCTGGTGTTCGATCGCCTGAGCCGGCGGTTCCAAGTGATCCGTCCCGAGGGGGCATTCTACATCTTCCCCAAGGCCCCGGGACGAATCAGTGCCAGCGACTTTTGCACCAAAGCGATCGAGAACAATGTGCTGATTATCCCCGGCAACGTCTTCAGCCAGGTCGATTCGCATTTCCGGATCAGCTACGCCACCACGGACGAAAAGCTCGCCGAAGGGTGCGATATCCTGTGCAAACTGGCCGGATGATCCGATCATCCGCTCGGCGGAGAACCGTGGCATGGCGATGAGTGTCCAGTATGGCGTTTCGGGTCGAGGCGTCTTTACCGATAGCCCGATCGCCGGCGGATCCAGGGTTCTTCGGTACAGCGGGCCGCTGCTTCACTATGCACAGACCACGCCGGCGACTCTGGCCCTGCAGATTGGCTTGGACCTATACCTGGGTGAGTCCGGCGGACTGGATGATTTCGTCAATCACTCGTGCTATCCCAACTGCGGCATCCGCATCGGCCGGGCGATCTGCAATACCGACGAGGCACCCGAGGTGCAACTGATCAGCCTGCGCGACATCACCGCCGGCGAGGAGTTGACGTTCGACTATTCCACCACGATGGACGAGGACGATTTCGAGTTTGACTGCGCCTGCGGCAGCCCACTCTGCCGCCGGCGAATCCGTGATTTCAAGCACCTGCCCGCCGAACTTCATCAGCGCTACGCCCAACTCGGCGTGGTTCCCGACTACAACATGGCCTACTTGAAAGACCCGGCGAACAGCGGATGATGTGGATGCCCGACCGTCCAACTGGCCGCCGCTTCAGCCGTACAAGGAGCGATCATGAAGTTTCCCGTCATCTATGAACTGGGCCTGGGGGGATTTGGAGCCTACGTGCCGGACCTTCCCGGATGCGTGGCGGCAGGCGATAGCCTGGATGAAGTCCGCGAGTTGATCCGCGAAGCGATCAGCGCCCATCTGCAATTGCTGCGAGACTCGGGCGAAGCCCTGCCCCAACCTTCGCACAGCGAGGTGGTGGAAGTGTTCACCCCGGCGGCATGAAAATCAGCGGTCTTCTGGCATTTCAACCACAACTCGCCCGCTTGGATCGCGCTGGAATCGGCTCGGCGAGGACATTGTGACTCCCGCCCTCCCACACCACCGGACGTTCGCATCGTATCCGGGACACCCCATCTCGCGCGGTCCGGCCCAGGGGGATATTCACCCCATCTCGCGCGGTCCGGCCCAGGGGGACATTCAGAATGTTCCCCCTAGCGGCACCGAACAGTCAACATCGCCCGCGAGAGCAAGACTCGCCTTCACGACGCGAACGGCGATGAGGGAATATTCTGTATTTCCGCGTCGCCCCTTGATCCTCCCCGACTCCGCGCACGGCCAACAAAAGTCCACCCCCGAGATCGGTTCCCGGGGGTGGAGTGGGTTGAACCAGATCGGCCATCACGGCGCGGCTCATTTGATGAACAGCATCTCGCGATAGGTCGGCAACGGCCACAGATCATCCGCGATCAGCGTTTCGAGCTTGTCGCCCAGCGTGCGAAGGGCTTCCATCGCCGGGACCACATGTTCCTTCATCACCTTGGCATGGGCGAAGGCATCTCCATCGACATGATGGGAAACGGCCTTGTCCAACACATCGGTGGCCTTCTGGAACTCATTGGTCGTAGCGCACAGGGCGCCCAGCAGTTCAGCGCCCGCCGGGCTGGCGATGCCGGCGCTCTTGGCCGCCGAGACGGATTGCGCGATCTGCAACTGGTATCGCAGCGCCGCCGGGAGGATCATCGTGCGGGCCATGGTGACCATGAGGTTGGCCTCGATGGTGATCTCCTTGACGTACTTTTCGCTGAGAATCACGTAGCGACTCTCAAGCTCCTTGCCCGTGTAGACCTTATACTTGTCGAGCAGGTCGATGTTCTTCTTGTCCTTGAGCACCGGCAGGCAGTCGATGGTGCTCTTGAGGTTGGGAAGTCCGCGCTTTTCGGCCTCCTTGTGCCATTCCTCGGTGTAATTGTCGCCGTTGAAGATCACCCGCTTGTGTTCCCGGATGATCTTCGGGAGCAGTTCCTGCACCGCGACGGAGAGTTCCTTGCCGCCCTTGGTCGTCTTTTCCAGCTCGGTGGCGATCACGTCCAGGCTCTCGGCGACCATGGCATTCAACACAGTGTTAGGCCCGGCGATGTTGAAACTCGAGCCGACGGCGCGGAACTCGAACTTGTTGCCGGTGAACGCGAACGGGCTGGTGCGATTGCGATCGCCGGCCTCCTTGGGAAGCTGCGGCAGCACGTTCACGCCGGTCTGGAAGATGCCGCCTTGCTTGCTGCTCGTGGCCACGCCCTTTTCGATCTGCTCGAAGATGTCGTTGAGTTGATCGCCCAGGAAGATCGAGATGATCGCCGGGGGCGCTTCATTGGCGCCCAGGCGGTGATCGTTGGCCGCAGACGCCACGGAAAGCCGAAGCAGGTCGGCGTACTTGTCCACGGCGCGGATAACGGCGGTGCAGAAAACCAGGAACTGAGCGTTGTCGTGAGGATTATCCCCGGGATTAAGCAGATTCTCGCCGGTGTCGGTGGACATCGACCAGTTATTGTGCTTGCCCGAGCCGTTGACCCGCGCGAACGGCTTTTCGTGGATCAGGCAAACCAGCCCGTACTTGTCGGCCTTGGCGGTCAACACCTGCATCACCAGGTTCTGGTGATCGGTCGCCAGATTCGAGTTCTCAAAAATCGGTGCGATCTCGTACTGGCTGGGCGCCACCTCGTTGTGGCGAGTCTTCACCGGCACGCCCAGCCTGAACAGGTCCATCTCGCATTCGGCCATGTAGGCCAGCACCCGCTCGGGGATGGCGCCGAAATATTGGTCCTCGAGTTCCTGCCCCTTGGGGGGCTTCACCCCGAACAGCGTCCGCCCGCAATTGAGCAGGTCCGGACGACCGTAGAAGAAGTTGCGGTCGATCAGGAAATATTCCTGCTCCGGTCCGACGGTGGTGTAGACGCGCCCGGCGGTGTTGTTCCCGAACAGTCGCAGGATGCGCAGCGCCTGGTTGCTCAGCGCATCCATCGAGCGCAGCAGCGGCACCTTCTTATCCAGCGCCTCGCCGGTCCAGCTTAGAAACGCGGTGGGGATGACCAGCGTCGAGCCGTTGGGATGCTCCATGATGTACGCCGGGCTGGTCGGATCCCAGGCGGTGTACCCGCGGGCCTCGAAAGTGGCGCGAAGTCCGCCGGAGGGAAATGACGAAGCATCCGGCTCGCCCTTGATCAGTTCCTTGCCGCTGAATTCGGCGATCGCCTTGCCGTCGGAGGTCGGCACGATGAACGAATCGTGCTTCTCGGCGGTGATCCCGGTCATGGGCTGGAAAATGTGCGTATAGTGGGTCGCGCCATGTTCGATGGCCCAGTCCTTCATGGCGACGGCGACGGCATCGGCGACGGCCGAATCGAGCGGCTCGCCCTGCTTGATCGTCCGCTGCAACGCCTTGAACACCGGCTTAGGCAGCCGGGCTCGCTGGACCTCTTCGGAGAACACCATGGTTCCGAAGATGTCTTTGATCTGAATATGCTTAAAATCCACCCGGTTTAGTACATGACGGGTGCTGACGATGGCGCGGATAGCGTCCTGGCGCACGGTCGAGGCCATGGGGCTGGGTCTCCTGAAGGTAAAACCGAATCTCACACGACGAATGGTCGATCGTCCGCGCGGTTCGCGGCCGATGGGGAAGCGCGGGCGGTTACTCTGTCAAACCCTTGCCCCGTCGTCAAGCCCGGAGGTCACAGCGGCCTCCTCCATTCGGCTGCCCGTAATAAGCAAACCCCGTGCAACGCCCGAACATGAAGAAATCAACCCCTATCCCACCCGCCGGATCGCGCGATTCTTAGGCAATCCCTACCCGCCCGCCCCATCCCGCCTATTTTCCGTGCAGTGCGGCTTGCCGAACGTGTCTCGGCGGGCAATGCCCACCCCACGAAAGTTCCTCTTTCCGCCTTCCCTACGTGCCGCCGTGCCTACGTGCCTACGTGCCTTCTCCCCTATTCTTTCGCCGCCAACGCTTCCAACCACGCGTTCGCGCGGGTGATGTTCCCATCTTCCGCTTTCATGCAGCGGGCGAGATTTTCCGTGGCGGCGGGCAGGTCGTGATCGTTCGCCAGGCTGTACGCCCGCTCGAACAGCGGCCGGGCCGCCGCCGGCTGATGGGCCAGCAGCAGCAAGTTCTCCGCCGCCAGCAGCGAGCGGTAATCCTCGGCCCGCGGCTTTCCCGCCGCGGCGGGGGCGGCGTAAATCGCCGGATCGACCTTGATTCCCGCCAGCGCCGACCCGCCCGCCACGGGCTTCCTCACGCTGATGCCTGCCTGATCACCGGCGGTCGCCTTAGCCTCGTCGTCCGCCCGATCACCGGTGGTGGCCTTTGTGTCGTCGCCCGCCCGATCACCGGTGGTGGCCTTGGCCTCGTCGCCCGCCGGGGTTTGCGGCCTGGCCGCACGAACGGCGGCATCGCCGCCATCGTCGGCGGACTCTTGGGGCGCCGACGTCGCTGCGAGAGTCGCAACGCCCCCACCGTCCGGCGGTTGGAGAGCCGTCGTCGCCGTGGGAGTCGCAACGGCTCCACCGTCCGGCGGTTGGAGAACGGTCGTCGCCGCTGCGGGAGTCGGAAGACCCGCGGCGGCGCCGGCGGCCAATTGTTCATCGCGGAACCGCTCGGCCAGCGCTGGATCTTTCGCCCGCAGGCATTCGCTCACGATCCCCATCGCCTCGGCGGTGCGGTTCATCGTCGCCACGTTGAACACGCTCTTGGCGCTGGCCAGCGCCTCGGCGGTTTTTCCGTCGGCCAACAAGGCCCGAGTGCGAAGTTCCATGAAGCTGGTGACCGCCGCCGTGTTTTGCGGCGAGGCCAGCACCCCCGCCAGCGCCAACTCCGCCGCCGGACCGTTCATCCCGCCGATGAGCATTTGCTTCAGCCAGCGGCTTCGCAGATAGCCGTATCCCTTGTCGGGATCGTTCGCCAGCCACTCCCGCACCTCCGCCACTGCCTCAACTTGGCGAATCGCATCCTTCGACGCCAACGCCCCGGCGATCCGATCGACCCGCTGCTGCGCCTCGGTCTTCGGCTTCGCCGATGACTTCACGTTGGCGGCTTTGGGCGCCTTCACCGGTGCCCGAGCAGGCAACGTCGCGGGATCGGCGCAGGCGGGAAATGCGACGAATAACGCGCCAAGCAGTACGGCCAAGAGGAGGATGGATCGTTTCATGGTCTGCATGGGGAACCTCCAAGGCTGTGGTATTTCCGCCGTCTGAACCAGAACATTGGCCACGCTCTGCCAATGCCCCTCAGGGGGAAACGGAAAATCAAAGGGGTCGGGAGTCATTGAAAAGACTCCCGACCCCTTTGATTTGGTCGCCTGAATCGCATATTCAGCCTTTGCAGCAAAATGGCGATGAAGGCCCCGAGAAGCAATCCCCAGGCACGCAACAGAGTTTGTCGGTCCACCAGCGCCGGCCCGCGAGCGGTTTCGCCGAAGCATCCGCATGCAGTGCTAATGCCAGCGCGCAACACATGCAATTGTGCGCTCACAAAGACAGCCGCCAGGAAGACTACTACGATTAGGGAAGGAACAAGCACGATTCCCAGGATCAGACATGTTCCGGTCACAGCTTCGACCATGGGGAGTATGACGGCTACCCATAAGCCCCCATCAGGTCCTACCAACCGATACCCATAGACAGCATCGAGAAATTGAAACGGATAGCGAAGCTTGGGAATCGCGCTGGCCAGGAGAGTGGCCCCCAGCACAAGCCGGAATACCAGGAGGAGGAATCGCCCAGCCATTCTCCAACCGCTGGGAAGATCCAGTCCATCGTCATTACTCGCCAGAATCTCCCGAGTACGATTTGGCAACTCATCCGTCATTTATCTTTATCCCTTGAATAGCGTGCCCACCGCTCCCACCCTCCGGGAAACAGCGCGACGTTTCTGAAGCCGCGCTCATAAAGCCACCCGGCAACAGTTGCCGCATAATCACACCCAGCGCTCTGGCAATAAACGACCATCAGACGTGTTTTCGGAATAGCGACTAGAATCAAGCCAATTGACTGCGGATCGCCATTCGCCGGAACGTTCCTCGCCCCCGGGATATGAGACGCGCGGTAGTCCTCTGGCAAACGCGCGTCTACTATGACCGCCGATCCGTTTGCGATATGTCCTGCAACTTCTTCCACCCGCAGGCGCGTCATAAAATCCGTCGCATGGGCGAGCTGAATCGCCGAAATCTCCTGTGGGCCACGAAGCAGACCGTCAGGGGCAAGTAAATGATATGCTCCGCCAGTGGCCGCAGCGAGGAATAGCAAGCCTGCCGCCTGTACAATGACAGGACGCAAACTGCCATCGGTCATCCAATTGGGGCACCGGCCGGCAAAGCGACGGAGCAGAATCGCCGCCAGAAGGATTACCGCGGACACAGTGAAATATATCTCCGCCGTTCGCTTTCGATCCGGCCACAATACGCGTTTCAAGTCAATGGGACTGTCGGAGATCAATAGCGCCCGCCCATCCCACCGCGAGCGCAACGTCGCAAAAGTCATCAATCGGGGCGGTGACGGCAGGTCCAAAATGTTCGCTTGACCATTCACCTCCCCTAGAAATAGCGACCAATGATCGAATTTCCACAAAGCCTGGTCCGAGCGGAAATGAAGGACCACCGGCAAGCCGCATTGTCGCAGGCCTTCAATGGACATGTTTGAGATGCCATTCGCATGCACGCCCTGATCCGATGCGGCTTGGCAAAGCTCACTGATGCTGCTGCCCTTGCGGGAACCGATATACTCCGGACGCAGAAGATCGGATAGCTCCACTTCTCCGCCAAGAACACGGATGGCCCCAAAGACGCTGTACACGCCGCAATACGGCCCGGGCGGGGCCGCCTCGAAAGAATCCGTCGATGCGCGTCCCTGGGACGACGCAAGCAATCCGGTGGCAAGCCACGCAAGAATTAATGGGATCCGCCCGAACGGCCGCCGATCGATGGCGACGGGCTTTGTGCTTTGGGGGTTCTTCCCATGCCGCGGAATCATCGAGGGTCCTTTGCGACTGCGGAACTCGGTCGCGACGTTGGACGGGTGCCGCTTGTAGTACGGCCGAGCATTCGATCCATCTGTCGCACAACTCGAAGATCGACTCGCGGCGTAACACGTCCATTTCGCCACACGTACTGAATCTGTCTCGCCGAATCGTCATGAATCGCGGTTCCGTCGGGAAGATTCAATTCCAACGCCGCGTGGGCAGTTTTCGGAAGCGCACCCACGATCAACTCTGGCGTAGTGCAAGCTTGCACATAGCCAACTGTCGACCCGTTGCGCCGACGGGCGACATCCGACCATGCACCGGCGGTCGGGATCGCCCATCGGTCAACAAGGCGATGCTCGACCCCCTCCAAATTGCCCAAACTACTGATCATATCCTGTGGCGTTGGATCGGACCCCGCCGGGGTCAGCGAATCGCTTCCGAGAAGATCGCCAGATCCTCTTTCAATCCTGAGGCCGACCATCGCGTACCGGCGATCGGGCGCTAGAGTCAATTTCACCGTTCCATGCCTCGTCGTTCCCGTTATGACTAGCCGTTCAGCTCCGTCAGCCCCAGCGGATTGCGAGAACAGATCGGGGCTTGCTCGAAGCCAATCACTCACTCGCCCGCTTTGGTACCCGTCAGGATATCCCTCGAGGGCAAAAGCGCCGCGGATGGCGATCGCCTGGGGCGACGCGGGCGGATTGGAGATCAAGACGGGTGTGTCAATCGTGCCGTCGAGGTTGAGGCTATAATCGTACAAACGCCCATCCTTAATCAGCAGACGCATCGAGCGACGGTACTCCGGGTGGGAAATCCCGTTTTCGTCAATCGCCGTGCGCTCCGATCTGAAGTCTTGTGTTGCACCATCCCGGACCACCTGCATCCGCTCCGTTTCCTGAATCATTACCGGTTGCGTGACAGCGCGAGACCGGTATTGCACCGAGCGAACCCGATAAAACACCGGGGGCAATTCGGCGCCGGATTCATATTGATCCAGAGCCCGCAGGGCAATCTCGCGAGGGCCATTTGACGGGGCGGCGGCGTGGGCCCAATTCCAAGACATCGCAAGAGGCCCGAACCCGGCATATGCAATCAGGTAGAACGCAATCCCCGGACACCGAAAAAAGGGCTTCATGGCTGATTCCTTTCGGAACGTAGAGGATGAAATCGATTCACCGTCACGATTTTCGTGGCGTCAATTGCATTTGTCGTCGTATGTTCCGATGCAACCGGGTTGAATGCACCTCTGAGGCCCAGCCTTCTTCACGCATGGAAATGGTCCACCCTCGCAGATGCTGTACTTGGAACCGGCACATAGATTCCAATCATTGCGACTCTTATCCGGAACACAGTCCACAGAGTCGAGGTTGGTGCACATGCACGCCGCACCGCGAATATCAACCACCCTCTCATCGATCGCCGCCGGTGCCAGAGATATCCAGGAAGTCCAACATCCAATCGCAATGGAAATGGAGGTCGCGAGGGAGTGTAGAACACGATTTCGCTGCCACATAGGAGGTCTCCGAAGAAATAAGGTTAGTAATGCTTGCCAGGTGAGTTGTGAATGGTGCTAAGGCGACGTGCAATCACACGACTCGTGGGCCAGAAGTATAATTGCGTCCCCACAGCAGCCCTGAATCAACGGATCATAAGCCACTCCATTGCAGGTGGGAGGGCCACCAATGCCCGTTGGCTCCGCTGCATGGAGCAAACCAATGGTTGAGATTGTAATAAGGGCGGCGAGAGAAAGGCCGATGATCCCCAACCGAAAACAATAGTTCATATGATTCTCCTTAAATTGGCCGAAAGCTATTGACAGAAATGCAAAATCAACGATTTGTTATTTCTTGGCACACCTCGCTTTGCATAAAAGTTCTGCGGCAATTATATTTTGATAAATGTGTTTTTTGGCGTCGGGTGTCCATCGCGAATCGAGTGAGTATCGCTCCACTTGAACCGCCTGTTTGAGCAATATGCCATCTGGCGAGTCCAGAAACCGAGCGGACTCGATGACGATAAGCTTCGAAGTCGCTCTGAGATCTTCCAAAGTTAGGTGCCTGGCACGGTCTTGAGAGTTGAGTTCATAGGCGAGATGAAGGGGACCGTAGCATGTGCTAAGCCACCATCCGAGGCGAGCCCCAAGGACGTCGTCGCCCCAAGGATTTCCTTGGAGTGGAATTCGCCAACTTCGAGCCGCACTTTTGATGATATTTTCGTGGAGAAGCCGTGCATAGCGTTTCTGAGGGATTTGATTTTGGATGCACGGACACGACAGGTGACTCGCCTCGGCTGATTCCACATTGTGGAAGTTGAATATAATATCCAACCGGAAGTGTTCGTTCACCCATAATTTGAACGTTTCGCCGTAGGCGACAGATTCCACCGACTCACAACCGACCGAGAAGCTGCGGATCATTCCTTCGTACCGGGAGGCCGCGGCCGAATCTGGATCGAGCATAGGCACGATGAGAAAGGTGAGGGTCTGGCGAAGCCGTACCGCCGACTCGTCAGAAGAACAGAGGTAACTCATCGCACCCTGGGCGGCCCAACTCGCGTCCGGTTCGGTGCCGTGTTCTCGGGCATAAATGAGAATGCACGGGTTTTCACGGGCATGTCGTTCGTCATCCCCGCCGATCTTCACGATGCGAAGCGGGCGGCCTTCCTTGCTCGTCCCGACGGTGATCACCTTGGCCAGCGGGT
>JBBQNJ010000096.1:0-15314 GCA_038329845.1 Tepidisphaerales bacterium
GGGAACGTCGAGTGCGTAGATGCGTGTCGGTACTTCGCGGCTTTGCTGATCGGAGTGATTGAGGGACGTTCGAAGAAGGAAGTATTGAGCCCCGCATACACTCCGGTGGATGGACTGTGGATCACCTCGCCCTTGACCGCGAAGGTCGCTGCTGTCGCCGCCGGTTCATACCATTCCAAGAAGCCGCCAGCTATTCGAGGGACGGGTTATGTCGTCGAGTGCCTTGAGGCGGCCCTCTGGGCGTTTGCCACAACCAACGACTTTGAGTCGGCGATCCTGGCAGCGGTCAATCTGGGCGACGACGCGGACACAACGGCCGCTGTATGCGGGCAACTCGCAGGGGCCTTCTACGGCGTCAAGGCCATCCCGCAGCATTGGCGTGAGAAGTTGGCAAAGCGCGAGATGATCATGAACTTAGCGACGGCGCTAAAAGACATGGGACACCGCCTCTCCGACGAACGAAGCGATGAACGATGATAGACCGCACCGCTAATCATAGTCATGAAGACCTTGACAGCTTTTTCGCAGGGTATGGAGAACTCCACGAGTGCGAAGACTTTTTTGACAAGTACCGCGCTCTTGTCCTGCCGAGCGGGCGTCTCCCGACGCAGAACTTCCTTGTCGGCAGCACGCTGCTTCGTGAGCGGGAAGTGAACTGGTGTCAAGTGCTTAGCTGGCTTTTGGATGCCCGAGCATGCCCTAGGCTGGCAGGAACGTTCGTGCGACGTCTGTGCAAAAAGTGGACCAAGGCTGACCTCCGTCCTGATGAGGTGCTCGAAGTCCGCCGCGAGGAACGATCCGGCGACGATCGCTTTGACATAACACTTCGCAGCCGCCGTCACCAGATCGTGATTGAAGCGAAAGTGAATGCGATCTACGACGAACATCAGCACGAACGTTACGACGCGAAGTTGGAGCAGCATGGATGCGGTCTTTACCTTACACGAGGCACACTCGACGTCTCTAAATGGGATAAGCGGTGGAGGAACTGCACATGGGAACAGGTCGCGCGGGTACTTGATGAATGTCTGGAAGAATCGTGTCCGCCGGAAGGATTCGACGAGCAACGCTGGAGTGTTATCGCGAGGGATTTCACTGATTTTATCCTTAAAGGGCGTGTATGACGCAGTTGTTCAATGCTGAAGAGCGTGCCGTCGTTCGCAACCTTGACCTGCTACAGAAAGCTACAGGGTTATTCATACGCGCGGGAATGGCAGGAGCCATAGAAACCCGGTTGCGCGTGTGCGTTGGCCGACATGCGCGGAAAATGGGCCTTCGCATGGTTGAAGGCTTTGATAAAGATGAGGGGACCAACGGGGAACCCTCTGTCGAGGCTGAGGAAATCTCCTGGCCGTACATTTGGATGAGAGCGGTTTGGCAGGGGCGGTCGCAGTCAAAATGGACGGCACCCCAGCTGTCGTTCTCTGTTAGGGCGGATGTCTATAAACTGCGTTCGCCTTCCGATTCCGCAATTGAAATTGCGCTTTGGTACCCTCCCCTGGGCCAGGCAATTGGGGATCAGAAGCAACGAGATCGGCTAGCTGATCAATATCACTTCCTTCCTGACGCTGAGCGTTGGAGCAGGAAGTTGGGCGGGGCGCTGCGGTTCGTTCCCAGAGATGTCGGCCAACTCTCCATGGACACGAACGCTTTGCTGAGGGGCCGAACGCCACCTTCTCTCAAGGAGGTATGCCCGGCATTGGCATCAGTCTTCGACGAGTATCTGCGGATTTGCGAGTGCTTCGAGGAGCTGGAGCACGCGGAGGGCCTGAAACTACGTTCTCCTCGCCGAGCTGTAGCCGTTTCTGAAGTATGCGCGCCGCCGAGGTGGGAACGCTCGCCCGAGACCGAGTATCTCCGTCACAACAATTCTTCGCTGCTGCAGGCGGCGTATCTGTACGAGGGGGACTTGCCAGAGCGAAAGGGCATCCGTGACCGAATAAAAGAGTTCCTTTGCCAGGCCATCCAGAGGAAGTGTTCGGATGCACGTCTGCGAGTTACCAAGGGAACCATTTTCAAGGACATGCCAAGGGATTCGGACTTCAAACCGCGATGGGCTCTGTATGATGACAATCTTTCGATTGCGATTATTTGCCACTGCGTGCCATCGACGACCGAAACCACAACGGTCCGTCTTGAGGTAAGGGTTTATGTGAACTCGATTGTCGCAGGCCGAAAGAAGCGATCGTTGGAACCTTTCAGGAGCGCGTGGAACGAATCGCGCGCAGCAGTGATGTTTGAGCCGTGTGGCGACGTTCGTTGGAAACTCAAGAATGCAAAAATGTCCCACCGCTTCTGGGGATATTGGACTGAGCTCGATGTGGATCTGCAGGCCTTGTCCGAGGGGACGCTGAAGGCCATTGCCTGCATCGAGAAGGTGCTAAGTGCAGTCATCGACGCTTCGAATTTGTACAAGAACAAATCGAGAAGACGGGTACGCAAAAAATGATGTTTCTGGAGCGACTGGGTTGATCCAACGATCTGGCAAACCATCTTCCGCCGAACTACACCGGCTGTACTTGCACGAGGCGGGTCACGCAGTGGCAGCACGTTTGTTGCACCGGCGGTTTCTGTGGGTTCGGGTAAACGGACAACGGGGATTTGGGCTCTTGCGTTGCGCGCAGCATCCTCGCCTTGATATCCGAAGCGCCAGCAATCGGGCGAGAACACGACGCTACATTGAACGCGAGGTTGTCATCGCCTGGTGCGGCTTGGTTGCCGAGGAAATGGGCACCGGCCAGCGAAGGCTGGTCGGGTTGGAGGGCGATGCCGAGATGATCGATGCATTGCTTCGACGAATCGAGCGTGACAAGCCGCGCCGCACCGAGATTGGACGCCAACTGCTCCAAGACGCCGTAGCGATTATGGACCGCGCTTGGCCCGCCGTGCTGGCAGTAACAGAAGCCCTTCGACGCGAGACGAAACTGAGTGCAAGCCGGGTGCGGGCCATCGTGAGTTCAGCCAAGTTCGAGGACCGCCGTTCGGGGGCCTGATCGTCTTTTGACTGTTAACCAATTGGGGTGTGTTAACGAGAGAGCGCGAGATTTTGAGAGGCACTTTCCGGGGCACCGAGCGCAACCCGGCAGGTTGCGCTCGCACCCCGAACGTCACGGATACGGACCGAGCGCGCGGGCGGCGGCGGGGGAATCGCCGTAAGCCTTGCGGGGTCGCGGGTTAGGGCGACAGCGGCGCGGGGGCGTCGAGGGTGATCGTGCCGGAATTGGAGATGGAATTGAACGCATAGGCACCGCTGCCGGACATCTGCAGCTTCAGTTCGGCGGTGGCGGTCTGGATCGTCAGATCTCCGATCGAGAGGGGAAAGTAGGAGGTGACGGCGTAGGTTCCGGCAGCGTCGAGGATGGCATTCTCCGCGGCGGCGTCGGGCACGTCGGTGTTGGACCACTTGGATGCATCGGTCCAGATTCCGCCGGCGGAATCGATCCAGTGGGCATCACTGGCCCAGAGCGAACCTGCGGATAACGCGGCACATGCCGCAATGATAAGAGCCTGTTTACGACCTGTTCGACGCGTTGTCACTGCCACAAAGCACCTCCCTTGTATGAATTGTGTCGGGATGGTAGCAAAGTCGCCTAGGGTTACGCAATCCCCTAAACAGGGGGGGGGGGGCGATTTCCGATGTTCGTACTGCGTCGCCGAGAGATCACGGGATTTCTTCGTGGCGACGTGGCATAAAAGGCGTGAGTTACCGGGCGGCTTGAATCACAATGGGTCGGTGTCGCACAGGCGATCGACCTTGCGGGACGCGGGTGTGATCTCGAAGGCGGTCGGATTCTTGACCCATCTCACCCCGTCCACGACTTTCGGCCAGATCGTCAAGAGTTTTACGGCCTGCTCGTGAAAGGTCAGGTGGTGAAAGCCTGCCCGGAGAAAAATGATCGTCAAGCCGCTTCGAGCCAAGGCGTGTCGCTCGATTGGATCGCGGCGCATCCTCTGATCGGCGGTGGTCAACACGGGCTTGGGATCGTCGGATGCAATGCATCGAATCCACTCTACATCGGGAGTGGTCGGCGAGAAGCGTCCGTCATCGTCGAGGTGGGCGATGGTGCTATCGCGGTCGTAAGCGTTGAGCATTCGAGCCAGGTGAACGGCGACGCGCCGATCGAAGAAGAAATTCAGGCCGTTGTCCTGAAATACCGACCTTCAAAACGGACCGCGGACTCGACATCGGCCGGTGTGACCCCGTACCAGTCGGCCACTCGGACTGCGCTGCGGCCATTGGCGTCGAAGGATGCGGCCAACACCGACGTAGACATCGCGCACGCGGCGACGATCGGCTTGCCCAGTGCGCGGGCGGGATCGACGATCACGCCGTCGCTGATATTCCACTGCCGCGCCAGGCGACTGCCGCGACCATAGATCACCCGTTCGAGGTAGGGCAACAGGATTTGGGGGATCGCATGTTGGCGGCTGACGATTTCGATCAACTCCGAGTCGCTCTGCGATTGTCTCTTTAGAAAAATGAACAGTTTGTGTCCATCGGTCCGCAAATCCTGGTGACTGAAGGGATGAGCCGTGTCCAGATATCGCCGCAACGCGGCGTAGGCCTTGCGGACACTCGGGAGTGAAATGCCCAGGTTCCGCATGTGACCGGCGACGAGGACCTCGATCAGGTCGAGAAAGCTGATGATCCCCTGATCGCCATAGTCGCTCTGAAAGACTTGCTTGCCATTGCGCGACGGTGCGGCACCGGCCCGATCTTCGAATCACGCGCGCACCCGCAGCTGACGAAGGTCGGTTAGCAGCGCGGCCTCCGCATACGTGTACAAGCCATGGCCAAGCGGCTCGGTCATCAATGCACCTCCATCCACGAGCGATTTTACACGACACCATGTCCGGGTTCCACCGGCGCGTCCAATGCTTGCGACCGGACTTGCACGCGAGAGTTCGGTCAAGTCGCCGCGACTTGATTCACGATCTGGCCGCTCACCGCCGAGAGCAAACTTCCCGTCATTATCACCGTTTTTTTTCTTCGGGTCCATTCCACGAAGAGGGATTTCGGATGTATGATTCATTGACGCCATGAATGATCAGCACCCAGATAATGTGACTTCTGAACTCCAGGACCCTCGGCCGCGGGAGCGCGGGCAGATTCCCGCGTGGATCAGCGCGGTGATTGTGTTGCTGTGCATCGCCGGTGGGGTGGCGTTTCTGGTCTGGCAAATGCGGGGGGGCGGTTCGGTGACCGAGACGGTGATGTTGTCCAATCCGGTCGATGCCGGGGCGTCGGCGCGGGCCGAGCGGGCGGCGAGGCCGGAGCGACGGACGGACGGGCAGCGAAACGCCGGTCGGCGGGGAGTGTTGGTCGATGCCGCAGCGCCGGACGGGGTGCATGCGGGTCCGCGACAGTCGATGGTCGTCAAGAGCGGCAAGACGGCGATCCAGGTCAGCCAGAACAACGGCGAGCCGGTCTTTTACGGGTATTATTTCAACCTGCCGACACCGGCGGGTTCGACGGAGCTGATGCAGATTCGCGGGGCCGTGCTGAACGATCCCACCTGGGCCAAAACGCTGGGGGTAAGCTCGGCGCAGTTGGAGAAGCTGCGCGGGGCGTCGCGCGGGCCGGGGATGGTTCTGGACGATGCCGACGTCTCGCGGTTGCGCGAGTTGTGGAAGGCCTGGGACTTGGCGACGGACAAGTCCGGCGCGGAAAAGGCGATAGTGGCGGCGGTGGCGGAGGTCGGTGAGAAAAACCGGGGGGCCACGCAGCAGGCGATGGAGGAGCGAATCGCCGCGATCCGAGCGGTCTTCACGCCGGAGCAGTTGGCGAAATATCGATCGAGCGGTGCCGACACGGCCAAGCCGGCGACCCGCCCATCCGCCAAGACCCCCCCGAGCCGTCCTACGCCTTGAACCGGCAATCTCTTGCAACCCGCTCGCGGGGATGGACGGGTCGCCGGCTGCGCCCTGACCGTGGATCTCTCGCAACCTGCTCGACGCAGCGAGTGTGAATCTCTCCCAACCTGCTCGATGCCCCGACCGTGGACCTCTCACAACGCGCTCTGCGACCTGACCGTGGATCTCTCGCAACCCGCTCGACGCAGCGAGTGTGAATCTCTCCCAACCTGCTCGATGCCCCGACCGTGGACCTCTCACAACGCGCTCTGCGCCCTGACTGTGAATCTCTCACAACCCGCTCCGCGGGGCCCGACCGTGGACCTCTCGCAACGACGCAACGAGGGATTTTTGAATCCAGAGCGTCGGGCCGGGGCAGGCGAACTGCCAGAATATTTCCGACGAGCCATCCACACCCACACCGACGATCGACTCATCCTGGCAAGCAATTGACCGATGACGGGCGGTCTGCGGGGGAATGCCTGAATGTCCTCCATCGCCTTTCGTTGCGCCGTTGCGACGTTGCGAGAGAAGTTCCCTTCCGATCAAGGGTGCGTGAATCGCCGCTTCGGTGATATCCTCCGAGCGGCATGAACGAATCGAACGGCAATCGAGAGGCGCATCAGGCCGAGGCGGTGTTCGCGGCGCGGGGGTTGACCAAGGTCTATCCCATGGGGGAAGTCGCCGTCCACGCGCTGCGCGGAGTGGACCTGGATTTGTACGAAAACGAGTTCGCTGTCTTGCTGGGTCCCAGCGGCAGCGGGAAAAGCACGTTGCTGAACATCATCGGCGGGCTGGACCTTCCCACTAGCGGCAGCGTGCGATACCGCGGTGAGGAACTGACCGACTTCGACGATGCGGCCCTGACCCGCTACCGCCGCCAGAGCGTGGGGTTCGTCTTTCAGTTTTACAACCTGATTCCCAGCCTCACCGCGCGGGAAAACGTGGCCTTGGTGACGGAAATCTCGGCCGATCCGATGCGCCCGGAAGAGGCGCTGGACCGAGTGGGCCTCGGCGGGCGGATGGACCATTTTCCATCGCAGATGAGCGGCGGGGAACAGCAGCGGGTGGCGATCGCCCGCGCCATCGCCAAGCGCCCGCGGGTGCTGCTGTGCGATGAGCCGACCGGGGCGCTGGATGTGCATACCGGTGTGGTCGTGCTGGAGGTGATTGAACGGGTCAACCGCGAACTGCGCACCACGACCGCCGTCATCACCCACAACGCCGTCATCGCGGGCATGGCCGACCGGGTGATCCATGTCTCGGACGGCCGAATCGCCAGCGTGGACCGCAACACTCGGCGGATGCGGGCCGCGGATCTGGTCTGGTGAAAATGGTTGAGTCAGTCTCGTACCAGTGAGCGGCTGGGGAGCTTATGCCGTTCACGGGCCATAGTGAGACAATTCACTTGGAGAAACACGGGATACCCCGCAGGTCCCGAGCCATTGTGGATGTCTCACTGAAGGCCGCGAGGGGGTAACATTTCAGCCGAATGCCGCCACGCTGATCCTGAGGCTGATATCGCGGGTCAGCAGACAGACTCAACTTGACTGAGGCCGCAAAACGGGAATCGCGGCAGACGACTGAAGTGTTACGCGAGGGGTATATCATCGTCATCAGCGCCCTGGGCGGCCGATGATAAGGGTGAAGCAAATTCCTCGGATGAGAAAATAACGGGTCGGTCACCACGATGCGCTGCAATAAACGATTGTTCCCGGGCATCGTGGTGGCTGCATCATACTTCAACGCGAGGAATATCATGAGGAATCATACAGGTGGATGGAGGAACGGGTGATTGGGCAGTATTCGAGCCGTATCGAAGTCTTCGGATGACTGCATATCGAGTAACCCGGTTCGCCGGGAGACTCGTTAGCGACTAAGCCGACGCGATCGAATCCCGGCGAGTTCAAGTGCGTCGGCTTTTTTCATTCGCAATCGGATGGATAAACGCTCGCAGGCGGGCAGGACGCCAGGCGCAGCCAATCGGAACCGCACGATATGAGCACACAACAACTGATCGATACCGCCAGGGCGATGGTGGCCGGTGATAAGGGCCTGCTCGCCATGGACGAGAGCAATCCAACTTGCAACAAGCGATTCGCGGCGCTGGGGATTCCACAGACCGTGGAGGCCCGGCGTGCTTATCGGGAGTTGATTGTCACAACGCCGGGTCTCGGTGAAAGCATCAGTGGCGCGATCCTCTACGATGAAACCATCCGCCAGCAGAAGAGGGACGGCACGCCCTTGATCAAAGTTCTCACCGACGCGGGAATCATTCCGGGCATCAAGGTTGATACCGGTGCCAAGGACATGGCTGGTCATCCCGGCGAGAAAATCACCGAAGGTCTGGACGGCTTGCGTGACCGCTTGAAAGAGTATTTTCAAATGGGGGCGCGCTTCGCCAAATGGCGCGCGGTGATTGCGGTCGGCGATGGCCTGCCCAGTCGCAGCGGCCTCGAGGCCAACGCGCACGCGCTGGCCCGCTACGCGGCGTTATGCCAGGAGGCCGGTCTCGTTCCCATCGTCGAGCCGGAAGTGCTTATGGACGGCGATCATACCTTGGAGCGGTGTCTCCAAGTCACCGAAGAAGCGCTGCGAAACGTCTTCATCCAGTTGAATTGCCAGCGCGTGATGCTGGAAGGGATGATCCTGAAACCGAACATGGTGCTGCCAGGATTGACCTGCCCGCAGCAGGGTTCGGTGGACGAAGTGGCCGACGCGACGGTGCGATGCCTCTTGCGAACTGTCCCGGCCGCGGTTCCGGGGATTGCCTTCCTGTCCGGCGGGCAATCCGCTGAACTGGCCTCGGCCCGGTTGAATGCCATGAACGTTCGATTCAACTCGCGCGCGCCTTGGGCGTTGGCGTTTTCGTTTGCCCGCGCCATTCAGCAACCCGCTTTGGAAATATGGTCTGGCGAAGAGGCCAACATAGAAGCAGCGCAGCAGGCCCTGCTACATCGAGCCAGGTATAATCGGGCCGCGCGCCGTGGCGAATACCGTGCAGCGATGGAAAGGACATGAGTATGACAACCGCTTCAAGTCTCGATCCAGAGCAACTGGATGAACAGTCGATCAACACCATTCGGTTCCTGTCGGTGGATGCTGTAGAGAAAGCCAACAGTGGACATCCAGGTCTGCCAATGGGCGCTGCGCCGATGGCCTATGTGTTGTGGACGCGATTCCTTCGGCATAATCCGACCAATCCGCATTGGTTCAATCGAGACCGGTTCGTCCTGTCGGCCGGCCACGGTTCGATGTTGCTCTACAGCTTGCTGCATTTGACCGGCTACGATTTGCCGCTGGAACAAATCAGACAATTTCGACAGTGGCGCAGCATTACTCCCGGTCATCCCGAACGCGGCATCACCCCGGGAGTGGAAGTCACCACCGGGCCGCTCGGCCAGGGGTTTGGCGATAGTGTGGGCATGGCCATCGCCGAGGCCTATATCGCGGCGCGCTACAATCGTCCCGAGTTCGAGATCATCAATCACTTCACTTACGGATTGGTCAGCGATGGCGATTTGATGGAAGGGGTAGCATCCGAGGCCGCATCGCTTGCTGGTCATTTGAAGTTGGGAAAATTGATTTGCCTCTATGACGACAATCACATCACGCTCTCCGCGGCGACCCACATCACCTTCACGGAAAATCGGGCCATGCGGTTCGAAGCGTATGGCTGGCACACTCAGACCGTTGAGAATGGCAACGATCTAGCAGCGATTGACAGCGCGCTGCGGGTAGCGCAAGCCGAGCGGGCACGTCCCTCCCTGATTCTCGTGCGCACGCATATCGGGTATGGCTCACCGAACAAGCAGGACACTTTTGAAGCGCACGGCTCGCCGCTGGGCGATAAAGAAGTGAAGCTGACGAAACAAGCGATGGGCTGGCCGCTCGATCCGCCGTTCCACATTCCCGACCCGGCGCTCGCGCAGTTCCGTCTCGCACTTGAACGTGGCAAACAGGCCGAGGCGGAATGGGACGCCAGATTCTCGGATTACGCGAAAGCGTTTCCCAACCTCGCCAGTGAATTCCAACGAGCGATGGCTGGGGAATTACCCAAAGGCTGGGACGCCGGTATCCCGATCTTTCCAACCGACCCGAAGGGCATGGCCACCCGTGTTGCGTCGGGCAAAGTGTTGAGCGCCATTTCCGCCAACCTTCCCGCGTTGATTGGCGGCTCGGCTGATCTGGATCCCTCCACCCACACGGCGCTTAAAGCGCTGGGCGATTTTGAAAACCCGCGCGACGAGGCCGGCAACCTGCAGGGATCGGCTGGCGGCGGCTGGAGTTATGCCGGGCGCAACCTGCACTTCGGGGTTCGCGAGCACGCGATGGGAGCCATCGCGAATGGGCTGGCGGTGCATGGCGGCATCATTCCCTTCACCGCAACATTCTTCACGTTCTCAGACTACATGCGACCCGCGATTCGACTGGCGGCGCTGATGGAACAGGGAGTGATCTTTGTTTTCACCCACGACAGCCTCGCTCTGGGCGAAGATGGCGCAACACATCAACCGGTCGAGCAATTGGCCTCGCTGCGAGCGATCCCGAACCTGCTCGTCATTCGCCCCGGGGATGCCAACGAGACCGCCACGGCGTGGCGCGTCGCAATTGAGACCCGAAATCGCCCGGTCGCGCTGGTCTTGACGCGGCAGGATGTGCCCACGCTGGACCGCACTCAATTTGCCCCGGCAGATGGTTTGCGGCGTGGGGCGTATGTCTTGGCTGATGCTCCGGAGAGCAAACCGAACCTCATCCTCATCGCAACCGGTTCGGAAGTCGGTTTGATCGTGACCGCGCGACAAAGATTACAGGAGCAGAGAATCGCAGTGCGCCTCGTTTCGATGCCGAGTTGGGAGTTGTTTGAGGCTCAGTCCCAAGAGTATCGCGACGCGGTGTTGCCACCATCGGCCCACGCACGGCTCGCGGTCGAGGCGGGGGTGACTCAAGGGTGGCATCGCTACATTGGTGACCGGGGCGATGTTATTGGTGTGGATCACTTCGGCGCATCGGCGCCGGGGCCAATCGTGATGCGCGAATACGGATTCAGTGTCGAGAACGTCTGCCAACGCGCGCTGGCCTTGCTGGAAAGGGAACATGCCTGATCACCCGAACATCTTGCCTAAGACGCCAAAACGCGTCGGCCTCGCCGCGGACCATGTCTTGAGCTTCCTATTGGAAGACAACGCGCTGGTCAAAGACAAATCTTCGATGGTTGCGAGTGACCTGCACGAACGTGAAGTTTCGTTGTGCCCGACGCTCCGGCACATCCGAGAGCAGCCAGTACGCCACTTTTGCGGCGCGACCACGCTGTGTCCCGCCTTTCCCTATTCGGCCCTTGTTGGAGACGTTCTCAACGGCGGCCACGTCGCGACCGGCGCGCAAAACCTCGACCTCAAAGAAGAAGGCGCGTTTACTGGCGAGGTCAGTCCCACGATGCTTCTCGATGCCGGTTTGCAAACATGTGATTCTGGGACACAGCGAGCGCCGGCATAAGCTGGGGTAGCCCGACGCGTTCCTCAATCAAAAAGTACGGTTTGCTCTTGCCGCCAGCCTCGACGTATCGTGTGCGTCAGCGAGATCAAGTGAAAGGAACGCCATGACAGATGAATCCAAAGAAGCGATGCATGACGATGAGAGCGACCGAGAACACTGTCCGCACCCGCCGGGGCTGTACCGAGATGGCACGCGCGATCCAGTCTGCGGGATGAAGGTCGATCCGGCCCACGCCTTCGGCAAACTCGACCATGGGGGCCGTGAATACACGTTTTGCAGCCCGTCGTGTTACGAGAAGTTCAAGGGAGAACCATCGAAGTACGTGGCCGAAGCCCCGGGTGAGCGAACCCAAGCCTCCGCTTCGCCTGCTCCGCCTGCTTCGCTCGCTCCGGTGCCGTCGCCGGCGAAGCCAGCCGATGCCGGGGCGCAGTACACCTGTCCCATGCATCCGGAGGTGCGCCAGGACGGCCCTGGTGCCTGTCCGAAATGCGGCATGGCACTGGAACCCGTGACGCCGACGGCCATGCCCGCCAAGGTTGAATATACCTGTCCGATGCACCCGCAGATCATCCGCGACGCCCCGGGCAGTTGTCCGATCTGCGGCATGGCGCTCGAGCCGCGCTCGGCAGTGGTAGAAGAAGATCCGGAATTGCGCGACATGACCCGGCGGTTTTGGGTCAGCGTGATCTTGAGTGCACCGCTGCTGGTCATCGCCATGGCGCACCTGATTCCCGCCGCCGCCCACTGGATTGCCCCCACCGTTCGGGTGTGGATTGAACTGGTTCTGGGCACGCCAGTGGTTCTCTGGTGCGGCTGGCCGCTGCTGGTGCGGGGCTGGCGGTCGGTCCTCAACCGCAGCCTGAACATGTTCACGCTGATCGCCATGGGCATCGGTGTATCATGGATATACAGCGTCATCGCGGTGCTGTTTCCCGGCATTTTCCCGGCCTCGTTCAGGGACAAGAGCGGCACCGTGGGCGTCTACTTCGAGGCGGCGGCGGTTATCACCGCGCTGGTCCTGCTGGGGCAAGTTCTTGAATTGCGCGCCCGCCGCAGCACCAGCGGCGCGATCCGCGCGCTTCTCGGATTGGCCGCCAAGACGGCTCGCCTCATCGGCGACGATAAGACCGAGAGGGACATCCCGCTTGAGCAGGTGCAGATCGGCAATCATCTGCGTGTGCGGCCGGGCGAAAAAGTCCCCGTGGACGGCACGGTGCTGGAAGGCAAGAGCGCGGTGGATGAGTCGATGATTACCGGCGAGTCGATCCCGATCGAAAAACAGGCGGGCGACAAGGTAATTGGCAGCACCGTCAACGCGACCGGCGGGTTCGTGATGAAGGCCGAGCGCATCGGCAGCGACACGCTGCTGGCGCGGATCGTGGAGATGGTCGGCACCGCCCAGCGGAGCCGCGCGCCCATCCAACGGCTGGCGGACGTGGTGGCGGGCTGGTTCGTGCCGGTGGTGCTATTGGCGGCGGTGGCGACGTTCGTCATCTGGGCATTTTTCGGCCCCGCGCCGGCGATGGCGTACGCGATTGTCAACGCGGTGGCGGTGCTGATCATCGCCTGTCCCTGCGCGCTGGGCCTGGCGACGCCGATGAGCGTGTTGGTCGGCGTGGGGCGGGGGGCACAGGCCGGGGTGCTTATCAAGAACGCCGAGGCACTGGAGGTGATGGAGAAAATCGACACGCTGGTGGTGGACAAGACCGGCACGCTGACCGAGGGCAAGCCCAAACTGGTGTCGCTGACGCCGGCCGAGGGGTGGAGCGAAGAAGAACTACTGCACTTCGCCGCCAGCATCGAGCGCGGCAGCGAACACCCGTTGGCGGAAGCGATTGTGGCGGGCGCTGGCGATCGCAAGGTCAAACTCGCCGATGCCAAGGCGTTCGAGTCGGTCACGGGTAAGGGTGTCAAGGGTCAGGTGGATGGCCGGTCCGTGGCGCTGGGCAATCATGCCTTGATGGAAGCCGAAAAGGTGGATACGGCGGCGTTGGATCAGCGGGCGGAAGACTCCCGGCGCGACGGGCAGACGGTGATGTTCGTCGCCGTGGACTCCAAGGGCGCCGGGCTGGTGGGCGTGGCCGATCCGATCAAGGCCTCGACACCCGAGGCGGTGCGCCTGTTGCGGGAAGATGGCATCGAACTGGTGATGCTCACCGGCGACAGCAAGACCACCGCCGCCGCCGTCGCAAAAAAGCTGGGTCTGGATCGTGTCGAGGCCGAGGTGCTGCCCGACCAGAAGGCCGCGGTCGTCAAGCGATTGCAGGAAGAAGGGCGCAAAGTGGCCATGGCCGGCGATGGGGTGAATGACGCCCCGGCCTTGGCACAAGCCCACGTCGGCGTGGCGATGGGCACGGGCACGGATGTGGCGATGGAAAGCGCCGGCGTGACTTTGGTGAAAGGCGACTTGCGCGGCATCGCCAAAGCCCGGCATCTGAGCCGTGCCACAATGAGCAATATCCGCCAGAATCTCTTTTTTGCATTTATCTACAACGCCTTGGGCATCCCCATCGCCGCCGGCGTGCTGTATCCGTTCTTCGGCATCCTGCTCAGCCCGATCATCGCGGCCGCGGCGATGAGCTTCAGCAGCCTCAGCGTCATCGGTAACGCGCTACGGCTGCGGCGGGTCACACTATGACAACACGAAAGGTCTGTCATGTTCTTCTGGTTAATTGGTCTGATGCTGATGCTGTTGTTGATCGGCTCGACGCCGCGGTGGCCGCATAGTCGAGATTGGGGCTACATGCCCAGCCTGATCCTTCTGATCTTTCTGCTCGTCTTTCTGGTCATGTGGATGGCCGGTTGGATGCCCCTGTGGATGCACCATGGCGGGTGGGGAGGCGGAGCGATGCATGGTGGACCCACTCCATAGGGCGCCGCCATCACATGCGTTCCTTGATACCGCTTTTAAGCAGCCACCAGTTGACCGGGTAGCTGGTAACAAAGCCGCAGAGCATGGCGAGCTGCATCATGAACCAGAATTCGGGGGTGGGAACGTGCAGTTCGTGGTTCAGGATGGTGCCGAAAATCCAGAAGTGGGCCACGGCCATGAAGCCGTACATGCCCACCTGCCACGCCGTCAGCGAGAGGGTATCGGCCTTGACGGCCTGAATAAGTCCCTGGCCGGGGCTTAGATTGCGCATGGGCTTAATGGTGAAGTACTGAAAAGCGATGCCGAAGAGGAAGGCAAAAATGAAATCGACAATCCAGACTGCGAAGATTTTATGATCGGCGGCAAACAACCACTTCCAACCAAAGGCCACGGCAACCGCCGGCACCAGCGCCGCCAGCCATTCGGCGCAGATATCCCCCAGCGTGCAGCCGCCGCCGCAGTGAAGGGTGCCTTTGGCCACCATGATCCCAAAAGGCGTCAGGCGCTTTTTGGGGGGTTGGTCCTCGCGCTCTTTGGCGGCCATGACCTTTCGCCTGGTCGCCAGCCGGCCATACTGGAAATCGGCCCATACAGACAGCGCCGTACCAAACAGCGCCACCACCGGCCAGACAATATTCATGATCCACATGCGCTGGGGATGGCGAATGACATCTGCCAGAACCACCAGCAGGCACAGACCCCCGAAGACAAGCGAAGCGATGGCTAGAATATGCAACCATTGGGGAATCATGGGATCATTCTCCTTCGTAATTGGTTTCGGCACGACCAGCGGCTTGGATGGTTGCGATTACCGCAACGCCAAGCTAGCGCAGCGTGTACATTAACCCAACTTCCGCAGTTACGTGATCAAATCGGCCCTGGCGCTAGCGCCAGGGCCGATTGTCACACGGTTTTAGACACTACATCCTCCCGTATTGCCAGGCGCCTCGGAAGAGCCAGATGTAGCCGGTCCAGCAGGATGGATTGGTATTCGGTCGGACAGGAGACACACCGCCGTCGAATCTCCCTCCCGCATCGGGTTTTCATCACCACGTCCACCACGCTCACCTGGGCGATCTCGTCCAGCACCTTC
>JBBQNJ010000097.1:0-15279 GCA_038329845.1 Tepidisphaerales bacterium
AATGATGCTCACCCTTGCCTGCTGTCTCGCCCTCATCCCCGGCTTCGCCCGATCCGTTACGATCGAAGAGATCGCCAAGCACGGCCACGTCCTCACCCCCGGCCGCTACGTCGGCGCGGAAGACGTCGAAGACGACGCCGAACCCTTCGCCGAGAAATACCCGCGACTGGTCGCGGAGGTGGAGGAACAGTTGGTGGAAGGTGAACGACTGACGGCGATTGTCCGCGAGCGATTGAGCGGCGTCGTTGAAGAGGGGAACTGAACGATGGAAATCTCACTACTTGAGAGTGCTCCATCTAATTGGCCTCGCACAACGTTGGGCGAAATCGTCCAACGCGGAGGCGGAAGCATTCAAACCGGCCCGTTCGGAAGTCAATTGCACGCGTCCGACTACGTTCCGGTCGGAGTGCCCTCGATCATGCCCTTCAATATCGGGGACAACCGGCTAATTCGCGAAGAAATCGCGTGCATCAGCGAAGCTGACGCGCAGCGACTGTCGAAACACATCGTGCGCAAAGGCGACATCATCTACAGCCGACGCGGTGATGTTGAGCGACGCGCCCTCGTGCGAGATGCCGAAGACGGTTGGTTTTGCGGGACAGGCTGCCTAAAGCTCCGGCTAGGCACGGGCGTAGTCGTTCCTGAGTTCGCAGCTTTCTTTCTTGGGCATCCAGAAATCCGTTCTTGGATCGTCCGGCACGCGGTCGGCATCACGATGCCGAATCTGAACACGTCGATTATGGAAGCCGTGCCGTTTCTTCTTCCGCCAATCGAGGAGCAGCAACAGATCGCCGAGACGCTGCAATCCCTCGACGACAAGATCGAGCAGAATCGGCGGACGGGGCGGAAGCTGGAGGAATTGGCGCGGGCGGTGTTCAAGGCGTGGTTCGTGGACTTCGAGCCGGTGAAGGCCAAGGCCGCCGGCGCGACCGCCTTCCCCGGCATGCCCCCCGAAACCTTCGCCGCCCTCCCCAAAACCCTAAAAGACTCCCCCCTCGGCCCCGTGCCGCAGGGGTGGGAGATAAGCTTGCTGGGTGATGAGATTCGAATAGTGAAGGGAAGATCATACAAGAGCACGGAGCTTCAGGAATCCCGTACAGCATTGGTCACCCTGAAGTCAATCGAGAGAGGCGGCGGTTACCGCCCAGACGGACTAAAGCCATATGTTGGGGTTTACAAGCCAGATCAAATCTTGAACGCAGGCGATCTAGTTATTGCCTTCACCGACCTTACGCAGGATGCCGCAGTCGTCGGGAAGCCCGCGATCGTCCGGCGGGATGAGAGGTTCGATATTTTGGTCGCAAGCCTGGACCTGGGCATTGTTCGGCCTTGCGGGCGTCTAGGAATCGCGTACCTCTACTGTCTCTGCAAAACCGAAGATTTTCAGCGCCACGTTTACGGGCACACGAACGGAAGCACCGTTCTTCACTTGGGGAAAGTCGGTGTCCCGACCTATCCCATTGCTCTGCCAAATACTTCAACCTTAAGCGCCTTTGATATGTTTGCCGCGCCGCTCTTTGATATGATGTTTGCCAGCGAGGCCGAATCCGTCAAGCTCGCCACCCTGCGCGATTACCTGCTCCCGCGTCTGCTGTCCGGCAAGGTGCGGGTGCGGGGGTGAGACAAGGCGCTCCATCATGAAGCACGACGCCCGAGCTTATGCCCAGCACACTGCGGTTATCAGGGAGGCGCAACTTGCCGCATCGCAAATCGCACACGGCGTTACCGCGCTTGGCAAGGCGACTCATGCTCAGCCTGGGTTCTACACAGAGGCGTTCTTCGGGCTGTCGATTGGATTGGAAAGAATGGGCAAGCTAATAGTCTTGGCGGATTACGCCATTGAGCACAAGGGAGCGTTTCCTACCGATACGGAAATGAAAAAGATCGGTCACAATATCGAGGCGTTGTTGCCGAAGTGCGGTCTCATTGGAAACAAAGTGAATCCAGACCGGGAATACCGCGCTCGTCCGACTTCGCCCATCCATCAAGCCATAGAAAATACTCTTTCGCTCTTTGCGAAGCATCTTCGTTACTACAACCTGACGTACCTGTCGGGCGCGACGACGGATCGTCGGGATCCCATCTCGCTCTGGTGGACATCGGTGTGCGAACCGATACTCGAAGTTCACTATTCTGAAAAAGCTCGGCGATTGGACGAGATCGACGCAGGTTTTATGAGCACACTCATGGACGGAAGCGCCTACGTCGTGCACACGTCGGAAGAAGGCGATCCGATCGGCGACTTTTCCACGTTCTATAAGCGTGGACGGGCTAACATCGTCGCACAAAAATACACGCGACTCTATGTGCTTCAAATTGTGCGATGGCTTGCCTCAATCATTTATGAATTGTCGCACGAGGGCGCATACACACATCAAATATCCCCACTGCTCGGTTGCAATGAGCCGTTCACGATCTTCTACAACGACGACCGAGATTTGAAGAAGTGGAAGAAATGGTCAATCTATCCTTGATCAGCCCGGTAAGGGGCGGTGGGATTCGTCGGGTTAGGCGGCTTCGCGGGAGATGGGGACGAGTTCGCGTTCGCGTTGGGGGATGGCGAAGGTGAACAGGTCGGCGAACAACGTCGTCTCGACCGGGGCGGGGAGCATGAGCATGGGTGCGGGGATTGGCAGTGCGACGGGCACGGGCTGGGCGAGGGCAGCGGCACGGGCGGCTTGCATCGCTGCGAATGCGTTGCACGCGGCGTTGCGCTTGCGGTGCAGCCGGCCGTAGTAGCCAGGGTTCCGCTCGCGAAACTGGCGCTGCCGTTCGGTGTTGCTCATGGCGGGCGTGTTGCGGCCGTGGGTGAATTGCAGCATACGACCGTTTCATCGTCGCATAACGGCGATGACTTTAGCCGGTGGTGACGATTGGTGCGGCTGTGCCGCCGCGAGCGATAAAATCGGGCGTGGGGGGATCGTTATCGCGGTGCAAATGGATGTGCGGGGGGGCAAAGTAACGGCTGGCATAACGAAAGTAACGGCTGGCATAACGAAATCGTCTGCTTTCGTTATGCGAGAAGATGCTTTCGTTATGCGAGGAGATGCTTTCGTTATGCGGGGAGATGCTTTCGTTATGCGAGGATTAGCGCATGCGGTGTAAACCCACGCGGCCACGATGCAAAGCACTTGCGATCCGCCGCAAGCCACACTGCGATCAGGCTAGCGGTCGGATGGCCGCCCGGCGAGCAGGGCGCATCGCACGCAAGCCGTTGCTGTGATGATGAAGCCGTTAACCGCTACGACCGCTTTCCGCGTCGCTATCGCCCATGCGGTAAATCGAGACAATGGCGGACAAAGGGATGTGCTGATGTTGCAAGAATCGAACGTAGAAGAATTAGCGACGGCGCGGCGTGGTGTTGGCTACACAGGGGAATCGCTGATGTGTCCGAGCCTTGGACAGGTCCGAGGCGATATGTCCATTTTGGGTCGCAAAATGGACGTGTTCTGGGTGGGTAAGGGTTGATTGGGCATCGCGGAAAGCAGTATGACGCACCTGACGGAATCCACTATCGAAGACTCCGCTGTCGCACGTTTCGGAGCGTCGGGGGTGCTAATGCGCCGCGGCACGGACATGGACGACGCCGGTGAACGCGTGGGCCCTTCGGCGGTCACACACACCACTACCGCGAAGTCCACCCTTGGCAAACTCAACCCGCACCTTCCCGCCGCGACGATTGACGCGGTCGTCTCCTCCCTCTCCCGGCCACCTCACCCCACCCTCATCGAGAACAACCGCTGGTTCCACGACCTGCTGACCAATGGCGTGCCGGTTGAATACAAAGACACGAAAACGGGCGAGTTGCGCGGCGGGCGGGCTCGGCTGATCGACTTCGACAACCCCGCCAACAACGACTTTCTCGTCGTGCGGCAACTCACGATCGCAGGTGGCACCGGCTTCCAGCCGGTGACCTCTCCAGGACAGCGGCAGGATGCCGCTGCCACGGGCAAGACGATCCGCCCGGACCTGCTGCTGTACGTCAACGGGTTGCCGCTGGTGGTGATCGAACTGAAGGACCCGGCGAACGCCGCGGCAGACATGAACATGGCGATCGACCAGTTCGGGCGCTACAAAGACACCGCGCCGGACCTTTTCGTGCCCAACCTGCTGCTGGTGGTGAGCGACGGGCTGCTGACGCGGGTGGGGAGCATCACCAGCTCTCACGCACGCTTCACGCCGTGGCGGGCTGGGAGCGCGGGGGTCCTCGCCCGCAACCCGAATGCGGCCGGGGACGGCCGCGCTCCCGGTGAGCCGACGCTGGAGGCGTTGATCCGCGAGTTGCTCGCGCCCGAGCCGCTGCTGGATTATCTGCGGTCGTGCGTGGCCTTCGAGGAGGACGAGCGCGGGAACATCGTCAAGAAGATCGCGGGGTATCACCAATTCCGCGCGGTGCGCAAGACGCGAGCGAGAGTGATCGCGGCGGTGAAACGTGGCACCGGCTTCCAGCCGGTGATGGATGCAGCTCAGCGGCAGGATGCCGCAGCCACGGGGAGTGGCACCGGCTTCCAGCCGGTGATGGATGCAGCTCAGCGGCAGGATGCCGCAGCCACGGGGAGTGGCACTGGCTTCCAGCCGGTGATGGATGAAAGCCAGCGGCAGGATGCCGCTGCTACCCGGCTTCAGATTCGACAAGGTGCCTACCTCCCCCATTGGACACGTGAAGGTGCCATTTACGCCGTCACTTTCCGGCTGGGCGATTCTCTCCCGCAATCCGTCGTACTTGCCTGGAAGCAAGAGCGCGAAGCGATCGTCCAACGTTCCATCGAGATGAACAGGCCGCTTACCCCTGATGAAGAGCGTCGAATCGAACATCTGTATTCGGAGAAAGTCGAAAGCTATCTCGATGCCGGCAGCGGCGAATGCTGGATGCGGCGTCCGGAGATCGCCGACCTCGTCGCCAAGGCTCTCAACCATTTTCAAGGGCAGCGCTATCGGCTGCTCGCGTGGTGCGTGATGCCAAACCATGTGCATGTGGTCTTCAAGCCCATGCCGGGGCATACGCTGGCGGGAATCACCCATTCATGGAAGTCGTTCACGAGCAATGAGGCCAACCGCCGGCTCGCGCGGACGGGTGTGTTCTGGCAGAAAGAATCGTATGACCACTTGATCCGAGACGATGAGGATCTGGCCCATGCGGTCACCTATGTGTTGAACAACCCGCGAGCGGCCGGGCTGGACGCGTGGGAAT
The DNA here is from genome assembly GCA_038329845.1 of Tepidisphaerales bacterium. Taxonomy (GTDB): domain Bacteria; phylum Planctomycetota; class Phycisphaerae; order Tepidisphaerales; family Tepidisphaeraceae; genus JBBQNJ01. Next base: position 5,192 of record JBBQNJ010000097.1, read on the forward strand.
GGGTGGGGCGTGGCACCGGCTTCCAGCCGGTGACGGACGAAAGACAGCGGCAGGATGCCACTGCCACGGTGTTGAGCGAAACTCAGCGGCAGGATGCCACTGCCACGGTGTTGAGCGAAACTCAGCGGCAGGATGCCGCTGCTACGGGTCAAGGCGGGGTGGTATGGCACACGCAGGGATCGGGCAAGAGCCTGACGATGCTGATGCTCGCCGGCACGCTGGTGCGGGCGGCGGAGATGGCGAACCCGACGCTGGTGATCGTCACCGACCGCAACGACCTGGACGAGCAGCTCTTCGACACCTTCGCCATGGGCCGGGCATTGCTGCGGCAGGACCCCGTGCAGGCCGACAGCCGCGAGCATCTGAAGAACCTGCTCGATCGCGCCTCGGGCGGCGTGGTCTTCACGACGATCCACAAGTTCACCGAGAGCACGGAAAAGGACCCGGAGAAGCGCGCGATCAGCAGCCGTGCGAATATCGTGGTGATGGCGGACGAAGCGCATCGCAGCCAGTACGGATTCGTCGACGGCGGCGCGAAGTGGATGCGCGATGCGCTGCCGAACGCGACGTTCGTCGGATTCACCGGCACGCCGCTTATTCACACCGACACGACGACGAAGGCGGTCTTCGGCGAGTACACGGATGTTTACGACATCCGGCAGGCGGTGGCGGACGGCGCGACGGTGCCGCTCTACTACGAGCCGCGGATCGTGAAGCTCACGATCGACGAGAAAGGCGCCGAAGAAGGCGCGCGGATCGTCGCCGAGGCGGCGAAGGCAGATGAGAACGGCGAAGAGGCGGCCGAGAACATTCAGATCCCGATGGAAGCGCTGTATGGCGCCCCCGAGCGCTTGGAGCGGGTTGCAAAATTCATCATCGAGCATTGGGAGAAGCGCCGCGGCGCGATGGAAGGCAAGGCGATGGTGGTGACCATGAGCCGCGACATCGCAGCCCGGCTTTACGACCAGATCGCCAAACTCCGTCCGACCTGGGCGTCTGACGACGATGACAAGGGCGCGATGAAGATCATCATGAACGAGGCCCTTGGGCCGAAGCGGGAGAAGGAGTCGGAGGAGGCCTACGAAAAACGTGTTGCACCCCTGAGAGTTCACGGGCGAACCAAAGCAAGGCGCAAGGCGCTGGCGGATCGATTCAAAGACCCGGCGGATGACTTTCGCCTGGCGATCGTCGTGGACATGTGGCTGACCGGCTTTGATGTGCCCTGCGCGCACACGATGTACGTGGACAAGCCCCTGGCCGGTCACAACCTGATGCAGGCGATCGCCCGGGTGAACCGCGTGTATGGCGAGAAGCCCGGCGGGTTGATCGTGGATTTGATCGGTTTGGCCGACCCACTGGCCGATGCGCTGGCGACCTACGCCAACGCGACCGGCGAAGACGAGAAGCCGATCCGGGAGCTGCAGGACGAAGCGATCCCGGCCATGCGGTCGGCGTTCGAGCAACTGCGGGACTATTTCCACGGCTTCGACTACGCGGCGGCACTCGAGGCGCAGCCGATGAGCGTGCTGCGGATCTATCTGGGCGCGATCGATCACGTGCTGGACGTCAATCAAGCGGTGGGTGAGGAGACCGGCTGGAAGCGCTTCCGCGGGATGGTGAAGCGGCTGTCGACCGCGTTCGCGCTGGCGGTGCCGAGGGAGGAGACGAAGGAGATCGCGCCGCACCTGGCGTTCTTCCAGCGAATTGCGGCGATGATCCGCAAGCGACTGGCCGACGACGACGGACCTTCGGGCGGATCGGGCGGATCGGGCGGATCGGGCGGATCATCCGACATCGACGCGGCGGTTCGGCAGGTGATCGGGGATGCGGTGGATGCGGGTGAGGTGATCGACCTGTTCGCCGCCGCCGGGCTGGACGCACTAGGGGGGGCACGACTCGACATCCTTTCGGATGATTTTCTCCAGCGGGTCAGCGCCTTGGAGCAGAAGAACCTCGCGCTCGAGACGCTGCGAAAGCTGCTGACCGATCAGATCAAGATCAGCGAGCGGACGAACCTTGTGCAGGCGATGAAGTTCCGCGAAGCGCTGGAGAAGGCGATGCTCGGCTACACGAACAAGCAGATCAGCACCGCCGAGATGATCGCGCAGCTGCTGGAGCTGGCGAAGTGGGTTCGCGAGGCGAAGAAGCACGGGCAAGAGTTGGGACTCGATCAAGAGGAGGTCGCGTTCTACGACGCGTTGGCCGAGAACGGATCGGCCAAAGAAGTGATGCAATCCGATCAGCTGCGCCTGATGGCCCGCAAGCTGGCGGAGATGGTCAGAAAGATGCCCAAGCTCGATTGGACGCAGCGGGAATCGGTCCGTGCCGACCTGCGGCGCAAGGTGCGGCGGCTGCTGGCGATGTACGGGTATCCGCCGGATTTATCCGAGGATGCGACGCAACTCGTGCTGAAGCAGGCGGAGTTGTCTACGGAGGCGGGCCAATAAAGACGCGCCGTCGGGCACGAAGACGCGATCAAGGGATCAGCACAATCTTCGGGCAGGAGAAGAACATCACCACCCACATCCTGGCGCGGATGAACATGCTGCTGCACTCCCGTGTTGGACACGGAGTTTGACATCTACCACGGCGACACGCTGACCAACGACTCACGTCCGCTGCGCGAGATGAACCCCGCGAAGATGCCGAAGTTCGACGCGATCGTGGCGAATCCGCCCTTCAGCTACCGATGGGAGCCGAATGATCCGATGGGCGGACGCCCGAAGGGATCAGGTCCAGCGGGTCGGGCGTGAGGCTTGGACGGCCGAGGTGCTGCACTTGGAGGGGGCTTGCCGCCAGCGCGGAGAGCGCAAGTGAGCGAATGGCGCCCGATGGACCCGACCCTTTCGGCCTTCTCGAAGTATGACTCCTGACCCCAGTTCCCCCGTGGGAGCGTCCTATCCGCGCGAGTACGCCGAGAAACCATGCGAGAACTCGGCGAAACCGTGCGTGGGTGGGGCATATTCATGCGTGGGGACGTCCTATATGCGCGTGAGAGAGTTTTATTCGCGCGTGAGAGAGTTTTATTCGCGCGTGAGAGAGTTATATTCGCGCGTGAGAGAGTTGTATTCGCGCGTGAACGCGGCGGAGCGGGCCGCCGGACAGGGCCGGCAGGGGCGATTTTATCCGGCCCTGCCACGGCAGCACCCACTGGCAACGCGGGGTGGACAGCGGCGAGAAGGCGATGCCCCCTCCGCCGGCCCCGCCCCGCCCCGGGTTGGCAACGACCGATCATCAACTCGCAACGACCCACTCGCTGGGCCGGGTTTCATCGCGCGCCTCGATCCCGGTTATCCTGTCCATCGGTGTTCATCCTGGTTTCTGCTCCCGGTTCCATGTCGGTGACTCCTCGGCGATTCAGGAACTCGATTTCCAATTGGAGAGGAATCGAGCGATTGGAGGCGCGGGGGGGCGGAGGCGCGGGGGGGCGGGGGGGAGAGTCGTAGTTCAGCCCGCGAAAAATGTTATGCACCTGACCGGCATTCCCGTCCTGCTCACTCATTGTTCGGGCGAAGGACGATGCGCGGGGCGTGCGTTGCCTGGGCGACGGTGGGCGGCAGCTCGCGGATGAGCGGCTCATCCGAAGCCGCGAGCGTCGCCAGGGCCATCGGCGGGCGGGTTGAAGGATCGATCAGGTGGTACGACTGGGACCTTCCCGGATCGGCAAGGCGTGGGCAGAGAAGAAACGCCTGGGCGGCGCTCGGCGAAACGGCCACGATGGCCGGATCGGCTTCCAGTTCCGGGGGCATCCTCACCGCGATCAGCCGGCAGTCCGGACGGGTCAGCATGCGCGACAACTCCGCCCACCGCGCCTCAAGAAGCGCGGTGTGGGATTGCAGCGATCGGATTTCGTCGCTCAGGCGGCTTCGCCGCCGCCACTGATCCGAACCCCACGCCAGCGCGATCCCCAGAATGAGCGAACAACAGGCCAGCAGCGTCCAGGGAAAATATCCGCGCGATTGTTGCGGGGGGGGCGGCGGCTGCGCCGGCGACGGCGACGGCGACGACGGCGACGACGGGGGGAGGGGCGGGGGCGGGGACGGGGGCGGAGGCGGGGGAGACATCGAAACCATGCGGCAATCGTAGCGCTGCAACGCTTTGACAGCCACCGGGGCACTTCTATACTCACCCGCTTTCCCGCGGCCGTCGAGAGGGTCTCGACAGCGGCGATGCCGGAGCGTTCTTCCGCGGCACTCAACGTCATGCACGAGGCGATTTCCAAAGCATCCGCCCTGGTCGAAGCGCTGGGCTATATCCAGCGGTTCCATAACAAGGTCGTCGTCGTCAAAATCGGCGGATCGATCATGGATGACGAGCACGCGCTGGCGAACATCCTTACCGACATCGTGTTTCTCAATTACGTCGGGATGCAGCCGGTGCTGGTGCATGGTGGGGGAAAGGCGATCAACCAGGCGATGGAGAAGGCCGGACTCGCCCCGCAGATGGTCATGGGACGGCGCTACACCGATGAGCGCACCATCGCCATCGCCGAACATGTGCTGTGCAACCAGATCAACGGCTACATCGTCAACTTCATCCAGAGCCAGGGGTGCGAGGCGATGGGGCTGCACTCGCTGAGCAGCGTGGTGTTGTTCGCCGAAAAAACCTACGTGCAAAGTCCGGAGGGTCGGCGCATCGACCTGGGGCTGGTGGGGGAGGTCAAGCAGGTGAACGCCCGGCTGCTGCAGTTGCTGGTGCAGGCCGATTCGATCCCCGTCATCGCCACCATCGCCCGCGACCGCGCCGGGAGCAAGCTCAACGTCAACGCCGACACCGCCGCCGGCGCCGTGGCCGCGGCGATGAAGGCCGAGAAACTGGTGGTCGTCTCCGATACCCATGGCATCCGCTCGGACCCGACCGACCCGAACAGCCTCGTCCGCCATCTCACCGTGGGACAGGTCGATGAGATGGTCAAATCCGGGGTGATCTCCAGCGGAATGCTTCCCAAGGTCGAGGCGTGCGTGACGGCGCTCAATGGGGGGGTTAGCAAGACGCACATCATCGACGGGCGGATCCCCCACGCGCTGATGCTCGAAATTTACACCGACTCGGGGGTCGGGACGGAAATCGTTCCGTAGCCGGCGCGCCGGCCGGTGCGCCGGTCCCGCCAGATCAATCTTTTTTTTAACCGACACCGCCGGGCCATGCCCATGAAGCATTTTGTTTCCATCGCCGATTGCACTGTCGAGGAGCTACGCCACGTCATGGATGTGGCGGCGAAGCTCAAACTCCAGCTCAAGCAGACCTCGCGCAACGATCCGATTCTCGCCGGAAAATCGCTGGCGATGGTCTTCGAAAAACCCAGTCTGCGCACTCGCGTAAGTTTTTCCGTCGCCATGAACCAACTGGGCGGCGCGGGGATTTACCTGCGCCAGGAAGAAGTGGGGCTGGGTGAGCGCGAACCGGTCGAGGACGTGGCCCGCGTGCTCAGCGGCATGTGCGACGGGATCATGGCCCGCACCTTCGAGCACGAAAAAGTCGTGGGTTTGGCTAGGTGGGCAAGCGTTCCGGTCATCAACGGGCTGACCGACTATTCTCATCCCTGCCAGGCGATGGCCGACTTATTGACGATGCGGGAGACCTTCGGCGATTTGGCGGGCAGGACGCTGGCGTACATCGGCGATGGCAACAACGTCGCCCGCTCGCTGGCGGCGGCGTGCGGCAAGTTTGGACTTCGTTTTGTGATCGCCTCGCCCGCCGGTTATGAGCTGCCGCGCGACGATGTGGATCGGATCATGGCGCAGTTGCCCGGGATGGAGTTCATCGTCGCCCGCGATCCGGCCGACGCGGTGCGGCAGGCCGATGCGATCTACACCGACACCTGGGTGAGCATGGGCCAGGAACAGGAAAAGGCCCAGCGCCTGAAGGATTTCGCCGGATACCAGATCGACGAGGCCCTGCTCACCGACGCGCCTGATCACGCGATCGTGCTGCATTGCCTGCCGGCGTATCGCGGGCTGGAGATCAGTGCCGCGGTCATGGAAGGCGCGCGCAGCCGCGTGTTCCCTCAGGCGGAGAACCGCTTGCACCTGCAAAAAGGTCTGCTGGCGGTGCTGATGGGCGGCGCTTGATCGCGCTGGGCGGGGCGGGTAATTTTTCAAGCGTTCGCGGGGCGTTCGCCGATATGGTTAGGTCGCGGACGATCCGCCGCGCGGCAGAGCCGCGCGATCCGACGATTGACCAGGCCGCTCCCCCCCCCGGCGGCCTCAACGCAAGGAGGCGTTGTCCGATGGAATACGAATGGCAAACCGTCGAGCAGGCGGCGGTGACGTTGGGATTCTCGACCCGCACGATCAACCGCCGGATCAAGGACGGTTTGATCGAAAGCCGGATGAACGCCCAGCGCCGCGAGGTGCTGGTCTGCCTGAGCGAGGAGGATCCGCAACCGGATGCTTCTTCCACTGTCGCCGAACCCGGCGCTGCCGCGCCGCTCGATGTCGGATCCCGGGCTTCTCCGGCCGCGACGAGCTTTGAATCCAATTCCAATGACCGTGGCGGCTACGATCTCGCCATGGCCGGACCAGACCCTTCTGTCGAAGGGGCTTTGGCGCTGGCGGATGAAAAGGTGCATCGGGCCGAGCTGGCCATCGTGGCGTTTCGCCAGACCGCCAATCTCTGCCAGGCGGAAATCTCGCGGGCGCGGATGGGTTCGCGTATCGCGTGGGGTGCCGTGGCGATGATGTCGCTGGGCATGTATGTCGCGGTGGGATGGAGTACGTCGCAAATCACCCAGTCGCGGGCCCAGAGCCACTACCTCGCGGAGCAACTCAAAACCCTTTCGGAAACGACCGCGCGAGATCGGTTGCGCGCTGAGGAGTGGGTGATTCAGGCTGGACAATCCGAGCAGGCCAAGGCTCGCGCCGAAGGGGAATTGTCGGCCGTGAAGTCGGCGATGCTCGAGCGCGCCGCGCCGCCGACGCCGCCGACGCCGACGCTACTTCAGCGGTTGGCGTCGTTGGCATCGCCGTGACCGGCTGGTAACGGATTCAGGACACCGCCGCGACGTGACGTCTGGTTCGTCCAGTTCCTTCGCCTCCCAGTCATGAAAGTGCCACCGATGTGCTCATCGCCGGACGCGGGGATATCGGCGGACGCGAGAATATTGCCGGACGCGAGAATATCGCCGGACGCGAGAATATTGCCGGAACAAAGACTGGCATCCGCTCATCCTAGGCGGCGTCGAGCTTTGTCAGTTCCACCTCGGCCGCGGTGAGTTGATCACGGGTTTGCTGAACCAGGTGCGCGGGGGCTTTGGCCACATAAGTATCGTTGCCCAGGCGTCCGCGCAGCGCCGCGATCTGGCGGTGCAGTTCGTCCCGACGCCGACTTAGCCGTTGCCGCTCGGCGTCGGGATCAACCAATCCCTCGAGGAACAGCTCGCAGCCCGCCGCGGTCGCCCGGGCCACATCGTCGCCCGCAACGTGCCCCGGTTCGACACGCCGCACCACGCAGATCCCGAGCGTTTCGATCAGTTCGCGGTTGGCGTCGATCTCCGCCTCGAGGTCCGGCGCCGCCAGGATCGACACGACCGAGGGGCGCTTGGGATCGGCCTTGTATTCGTTGCGCACGTTGCGGATCGTCGTGATGATCTCCTGCATCCGCGAAAAGAGATGCTCAGCCGCTTCATCGCACTCACCGGTCTTCGGCCACTCCGCGGCGATCAGACGACGGCTCGGTTTGTACGGCGTGTGCCCGGGGATCACCCGCTCGGGACGCGCATCGTTCAGCCGCCACCACAGGGTTTCGGTGATAAACGGAATCACCGGATGCAGCAGCCGCAGGGCCCCATCGAGCATCGCCGCGAGCACCGCGTTGGTCGTCGCCGCCCGCGCTGGGTCTTTCAGCGCCGGCTTGCTCGCCTCGAGATGCCAGTCGCACAGATCGCGCCAGAAAAAGTCATAGACGGACCTGGCGTATTGATCGAACCGATACTGCGCCAGGGCCGCATCGGCCTCGGCCACCGCCCGATGAAAGCGCGACACGATCCACCGGTCGGCCAGCGAGAGCGATGCCGGGGTTGCCGCCGTCGGGGGATGCGCCTGCACTTGGGTCAGCACGAATTTCGCGGCATTCCAGAGCTTATTGCAGAAGTTTCGGCCCGCATCGAAACGGTCGGAGGTGTTGCGACCATCGGGCAGGCGCTTGACGGGCATCCGAACGTCCTGGGTCTCGGTCGCCATCTGCGTCAGCGTGAATCGCAGCGCATCGGCGCCGTGGGTGAGGATGATGTCCACCGGGTCCACCCCGTTTCCCTTGGACTTGCTCATCCGCTCGCCCTTGCCGTCCAGGATCGTCGGATGAATGTACACCTCGTGGAACGGGACCTGCCCCAGGTTGTACAACCCGGTCATCACCATCCGCGCCACCCACAGGGTGATGATGTCGCGCGAGGTGACCAGCGTGCTTGTCGGATACCAGCGGCTGAGCGCCGCGGTGGCCTCGGGCCAGCCCAGCGTGCTGTGCGGCCAGAGGGCCGAACTGAACCAAGTGTCCAGCACGTCGGGATCTTGAATAAAACCGGCCTTTTCAAGCCGCTCGATCATCGCGGGATCCGAATCACGCAGGCAGACATACTGCACGCCGTCGCGGATCACCGACGCCGCCGCCGATGCATCGCCCGAATGATCCAACTCGATCCGCGCCGTGGCCGAACTCCAGACGGGGATGCGATGTCCCCACCAAAGCTGACGTGAGATCGGCCAATCCCGCTTTTCTCCCAGCCAATCGAGATATGTCCTGGCGTAGCGATCGGGGCTGAAGCGGACCTTGCCCTGGCGCACCGCCTCGAGCGCCGGCTCGGCCAGCGGCGCCATATGCACGAACCATTGGTCCGACAGATACGGCTCGATCGGCGTCTTGCTCCGATCGGAATGGCCCACCTGCGTCTCGTACGCCTCCTCCTTCTCCAGCAGCCCCAGTTGATCCAGATCCGCCACCACCTTCTTCCTCGCCGCTTCCCGACCCATCCCCGCGTACGCCCCGGCGTTCTCGTTCAGCGTTGCTTGCGGCGTAAGAATGTTGATCAGCTCGATCGCATCGCCTTGACCGGCGTGTCGCTGCCAGACGGCGTAATCGTTGGGATCATGCCCGGGCGTGACCTTCACCACGCCCGATCCGAATTTCGGATCGACGAGGATATCGTCGGCGATGATCGGAATCAGCCGGTCGGTCAGCGGCAGGCGAACCTTCCGCCCGATCGCCCAGTTCCAGCGCGAATCCTCCGAATGCACCGCGACGGCGGTGTCGCCCAGCATCGTTTCGGGGCGCGTCGTCGCCACCACCATGAACTTTTCCGACCCCTCGATCGGGTAACGCAGATGCCAGAGGCTCGTCTTGACCGTCTCGTGATAAATTTCATCATCGGAGACCGATGTCTGGAGAAACACGTCCCAGTTGACCAGGCGCTTGCCCCGGTAAATCAGCCCATCGCGGAACAGCTTGAAAAACGTCTGGCGTACCGCCCGCGCGCAGGTTTCATCCAGGGTGAACCGCGTGCGGTCCCAGTCGCACGAGGCCCCGATCCGCTTGAGCTGCTCGATGATCCGATCTCCGAACTGTTCTTTCCATGTCCAGATTCGCTCGACCAACCCCTCGCGCCCTACATCATGGCGGGTCTTGTTCTCCTTCTCCTTCAGTTGCTTCTCGACCACCGCCTGGGTTGCGATCCCGGCATGGTCGATGCCCGGCACCCACAGCGTGTTGTCGCCGCGCATCCGATGCATGCGCACGAGGATGTCCTGGAGAGTGTTGTTGATCGCGTGGCCGAGATGCAGCGCCCCGGTCACATTGGGCGGCGGGATAACGATGCTATACGCCGGCCCGGAGCGGGCGGGATCGGCCTTGAACGCCCCCTCATCCATCCATACCGCATACGCCGCGGCCTCGACCCGCGATGGATCATAATTCCCGGAAAAGTCCTCGTTCTCGCTGCTCATCGCGGCGATCCTAAACGCCGTTTCCCCCCGCGACAAATGGGAGGAGGAATCGGAGGGGCGAATGGCCGAGCGGGCGAGGGGATGAGCCGGGGAGAGGGCGAGGGGGGGCCAATGTCGTTGACGCCATCAACGCCAGCGACTTCAGCACTGACG
>JBBQNJ010000098.1:0-14262 GCA_038329845.1 Tepidisphaerales bacterium
CGGCTGCCGCTGTCACGGGATACCCCAACCAGTAGTATCTGGACTCCTCATCCTCGCTAAGCCATTTGCTTCGCAAGGCCATGATCGCCTCGGCCCCCGACACGCTCCAAAACTGCTCGGTCCCCTTGACCCGCTTGCCAAACAACTTCACCCCCGATTCGGTGATCCCCGAGCCGATCGGCCAGCCTCGAGCCCGGTACGCCGGGTAATCCACCTGCTGGCGATGCTTGAAAAAGTACCCCACGGTATTGGCCAGCACGCAACGAGGGGCGTTGGCCGGCTCGAGGTCTGCCGGCGCTCCGGCTTGCCCGGACAGTTGCCGCAATCGATCCAGCAGCGAATCGACCTGCCCGTCCCACAACAACTGCAACAGTTCCTCGGCCAGGGTGTCGGCGTTGTGGCCGCCGAGCGCCGTCGTGGCCGCCTTGGCCGCATCGTGCAGGTGTTCGCTGGCGTGGTAGTAATCCAGAATGCGGGGATGACAAGCAAAGTATTGCTCCCACAGCGGGTCGATCCAGTTGCCGCCGTCGTGGATGCCGATGACCTCCACGGCGTTGCGGATGCCGCGTCGCTCGGCTTCCAGGCGGGCCATCGGACCAAAGCCCTTGGCGTCTTGCATCGTGGCCAGGAACGTACTGACCAACTTCTCGGGGGGCTTTTCAGCGCCGTCGCCCTTGAGGCAACTGGTGATTGTCAGCACTTTGTTCTCTTTCCAGCGACTGCCGGTTTCCTCTGATTTTTCGCGGGTTTGCACCCGCCCGCCATCGGCACCGATCACCAGCAACTGATGCTCATTCGCCTTGGCGCAGGGAAGATCGCCCCGGGCCATCGCGGCCAATTCCTGCTGGCGATGGTCCACCAGGGTCTGGCCCATCGCCTCGGCCCAACGCTGGATCTGCGTGCCGTCGTAGTGGCTGGCCCAGTCAATGTTCAACGCCCGCGCGGCGTTGTCGAACGACTGCGTCGCCGCTTCTCGTGCCACCCGAGCCGCCGCCTTGGGCGACAAGTTCCCCTCCGTCGGCAAGCCCCAGTCGCGGTCCTGAGGGGGAAAAAGATCGGCCACATTGCCGACATCGGCACGACTGCTTGGTCAGCACAACCACCCCGTGCGGGGTTCGCACCTCCGTCTGGCGGGATTCCTTGTTCAGATACACCCGATCCGAGCGGCAGTCCGGGCAACGCCCCCCGACCTGGGCTTGGGCGCTGACCTCCAAGGCCGCACGCTCTTCCAGGAACACCGGAATCATCGTCCGCTCCATCTCGTCGGCCAAGTCCTCCCACTGCACAAACTGCTGTCCCCCCGGCAAGCCAACGGCTTGATCCGCCGGCACCATCTTGTCCAGAAGCGCTCCAAACACCCGATTCAATCGCTCGCGTGCCGTTTGCCGATCCGTCAGCGCCGCCATGGCATCCTCCATGAAAAAAGAGAAAAGGGGAAATCGACCACCACAACCTATTGTATCATCCGCGATAAGATCCGTCCGCAGAAACTGTCACGCACCCGATGATGCGCACAGCAAGGGATCGGCGTGGCTTGCAGCGATGGACGTGATAGAATCGCACTCCCATGACCGCGCCAGACCTTTTACGCCGTATCACCTCGGATCCCGCGATTTTCGGCGGCAAGCCGATCGTCCACGGAAAACGCCTGGCGGTGGAGCATGTGCTTTCGATGCTCGCCGCCGGTGACACTCTTGAAGATGTGATCGCGGCGTATCCCTTCCTCGAGCCAGAGGACATTCGCGCCTGCATGCTCTATGCGTACAAACTCGTGGCCCATGAGCGGGTCGATCCATTTCCCGTCGGATCGGCGGCATGAGAGTGCTACTGGACAGTTGTATCGCGGGCCAAGCGGCGAACGCAGTCCGGCAGGCGGGCGACCTACCAAGCTGATCTCGCGGCCGGAGCGATCTTGACGGCAGAACCGTGGCGAGTGCGCGTGCGTTCCGGATGCCCCTCGCCCCACGCCCCTCGCCCCACGCCCCACGCCGCCTGGGATCACCATTACTTACTGAAGGTTCTAACCTTCCGGAATGCGGGTATCCCACGGCAACAATGGGCAACGAACATCGCGGAAAATCGGCCCTGGTCAGTTGGGCTTGCCGCCGAGCATGTCGAGCAGGGCGGTGATGTTGAACGGCTTGGCCATGAATGCGACGGTTTGCCCGTGCAGCACGCCCGCTTCGTACTCTCCGGAGATGGCGATCACCTTGGCCGGTCGATGCGTATCCGGCAGCCGCATGCAGTGATTGAGCAGCTCAAAGCCATCCATCACCGGCATGCGCAGGTCCGTCAGCAACACGTCGAAGCGCTGGGTCAGCAGATATCCCAGGCCCTCTTCGCCATCGCGGGCGGTGACGACCTCAGCGCCGGTCTGGCGAATCAGCTTTCCGATCACAAGGCGGGTCGGAGCGTGGTCCTCGACCACGAGAATGCGCAGCCTCGCGGTCTTGCCCGTGGCTTGCCCGGCACCGTGATCATTCATCGAAAGCAGGCTCATTCTCTCCCGTCTCTTGGCCAACTCGATCATTGGGCAGTTCGTCAGGGTCAGTCAAGTAGTCGTGAACCTATAGGTTCAGATCGACTCGACAATGTAATGTTTAGTCCAGCGCGCTTGCCGAGGCAATGGGGTCGACGAAAGTCCCGGCAGGCGTTTTGTACGAGCGGGTTCAGATTGTAAATGTTCGGTTTTCGTGCTTCCGGAACCAGGAAATCTCAAATCCGAAAATGCGGAGTCGGCCAATCCTACCCCTGCTCCGGCGCAGCACCAGCGCTCGAGGAAGGGACATTGATTCATAGCGAATCCGCATGCCGTCGATCATTGTCCGGAAGGGGTGTCTTTCTGCGCCGTCGTGGCGGCGGCTTTGGCTTCGGTCTTGCCGTACGTCCTGGCCCGTGGCTGGATCAGGCTGGTGTCCACCGGGGCGTAGCTGATCACCGTCGCGTCATTCGCCGCGTCATAGGTGGCGATCGTGGTCTTGAGGAACTCGGCGTCATTGCGTTCGGGGAACGCGGGCTTGAAGTGGGCACCCCGGCTTTCGTTGCGCAGCAGCGCGGCTTTCAACACGGCTTCGGCGTAGACGAGCATGTCTTTCAATGCCCGGGTGAACGAGAGGTTCTGATTGGTCCACGTCCCGGTGTCGCTGAGCCGCACGCGCTGGTAACGCTGCTTCCACTGCTGGCAGCGGTCCAGCGTCTCCTGGAGCTTGTCGTTATGGCGGACGACCGTGCAGTTCTCGGTCATCCACTTGCCCATCTCCTGCCACAGCAGGTAAGGATTCTCATCGCCGTCGTTGTTGAGCAGGGCCGTCTGCTTGTCGGTTTCGCGTTTCACGACGGCGTCGAAAGTCTGCTGCGGAACGGCCGCGGCGTTGACCGAATCGGCGCTGGTGTAGTTGTGAATGCAACTTCCGCCGAACAGGCCGTCGAAGATGCAGCTCAGCAGCGAGTTGGCCCCCAGCCGGTTGGCGCCATGATACCCGACGTTGACCTCTCCCATGGCGTACAGCCCCGGGATGTTGGTCTGCATGTTGTTGGGCGCGCCGGCCTTTAGTCCGCCGGTCTTCTCGTCCTTGGTGAACGTAGTCCACAGCCCGCCCATGGTGTAGTGGACCGCCGGGAAAATTCGCATGGGCTCCTCGAGCGGGTCGGCGCCGACGAATTTCTCGTAGATTTCCAGAATTCCTTCCAGTTTATTGAGGATCGCCGCCCGACCGATACGCTTCACCTCGTCGCGCAGGTCCAGGTAGACCATGTTGCCGCCGCCCACGCCGTACCCGTCCTGGCACATCTGGAAAATCTCGCGGGTGGCGATATCGCGCGGGACGAGATTGCCGTACTTGGGATAGATGCGCTCGAGGAAGTAATCGCGCTCACCTTCGGGAATCGAGTTGGGCGGGCGGGTGTCATGTTTCTTTTTGGGGACCCAGACCCGCCCCCCCTCGCCGCGGGCCGATTCGCTGATCAGCCGGCACTTGTCCTCCCCGGGAATCGCCGTCGGATGCACCTGGAGCATTTCCGGATTGGCCAGCTTGGCCCCGGCCACGTAGCAGCGGGCGGCGGCCCCGCCGGTGCAGATCACCGACATGGTGCTCTTGCCGAAAACCAGCCCGTTGCCTCCGGTGGCCATCACCACCGCATCGGCGCGGAAGGCGCGGATCTGCATGGTCCGCATGTCCTGGGCGACGATCCCCACGCACGCCCCGTCATGGATGACCGGGGCGAGGAACTCCCAGAACTCATACTTGGTGACGCGCTTCTCGGCTTCCCAGCGACGGGTCTGCTCGTCCAGGGCGTAGAGCAATTGCTGGCCGGTGGTCGCCCCGGCGTAGAACGTGCGCTTGAACAGCGACCCGCCGAACAGCCGCAAGGCCCGCTGGCCCTCGGGCGTGCGGTTGAACGGCACGCCCATCCGGTCCAGCAGGTCGATGATCTTCGGCGCCCAGTTGCACATCTCCAGCACCGGGGGCTGATCGGCGAGAAAATCGCCGCCCAGCACCGTCTCGTCGAAGTGCATCCACTCTGAATACCCCTGCTGCCGCGCGATTTCGTTGCAGGCGTTGATCCCTCCCTGGGCGCACACGCTATGCGAGCGCTTCACCGGGACCATGCTAAACAGGTCCACATCCACGCCTTCCTCGGCCAGCTTGATGGTGCAACTCAAGCCCGCCAACCCGCCACCGACCACGATCACACGCTTTTTTGAAACGGCCATAATCCCATTCCGGAAAATCTCGATCAAAAACACACAATTGACGATCCGACCGGCATCGTCGAAAAAACGCTGGCAATCCCCGGCTAGTGTATTGTCACACTTGCGTTTTGGGGTAAATCCTGGTGCATTACCCTAAAACCATTGTGTGACAAAGCACTAGTGCGGCAACAGCGGCGCCGACATCATCGGCCCCCAGTCGAGTTTCGCCCCGGCGATCAACGCGATCATCCCGGCGGCGAAACTCAGCACGAACAGTCCCGCGCAGATCAGCCCCCAGCGGCGCTGGGCCCCGGCGCTGATCGTGAGTCCCCAGGTGATCGCCGCCGTCCAGAACCCGTTGGCCAGGTGAAAGCACGCGGCCAGAATCCCCAGCGGATACAGCCCCCACGTGATCCAGCCATGCTCGCTGAAATGCCGGCCCACCGTCGCCAGGGCCCGCTGCGGCTCGAAGCTCAGATTCAAGCCGAATGCCCCGTATTTGAACGACAGCACGTGAAACGCGATGAAAACGACGATGATGATCGCGCTGATGCGCTGCAGGGTGTAGTAGACGTTTTTGGCGTACGGATACGAACCGACGTTCGGCCGGCCGGTGACGATGATCCACATGCCGTAAAACGTGTGGAACAGGATCGGCAGGTAGATGAACGTCCACTCGATCAGCGGCAGGAACGGCAAGTCGTGGATCTTGTTCACCTGGTTCTGGTAGACCGCTCCACCCTGGGCGATGGTGGCGTTTACGGCCAGGTGAACCAGCAGATATCCCCCGAAGAGGATGCCGGTGAGCGAGTGAAGCCGTCGCAGCAAAAACTCGCGGTGGGCCGTCAGCGCGGACGGAGCCGATACGGTGGCGATGGACACGGTAATCAATCCTTTCCGGTTCACCCGGCCTTGCCCGGCGCCGCGCTGACAACCGGCGCGGCGCACTCCAGGACCGGGAGCGGCGATTATACGCAAAGCGCTCCATCCGCCAACGTCTCGTGCAAAGTGACGCGATCCGACCCGCTTCCCGCGTTGGAAAGCGCCCCCGCGCGCCGCTAGGCTCCGGGGATGCTGTTGACCGGACGAAATCTGGCCAAAGGATACGGCACGCGGCTGCTGTTCTCCGGGATCACCCTGGGTCTTGACCAGGGCGAGCGCATCGGGCTGATCGGGGCCAACGGCTCGGGCAAATCGACGCTGCTGCGGGTTCTGGCGGGGATCGAGCCGCCCGATGAGGGGCAGATCGAGTCGCGCCGGGGTTTGCGGGTGGCGTACGTCCCGCAGGAAGACCCGGTTGACTCCGGGCGATCCTGCCGGCAAAGCGTCGCCGACGCGATCGACCCTGCTCACCTCGACGAACACGATCGGCTGTTGAAAGCGACGATCCTGCTGGACCGCGCCGACTTCCCCGACCTCGATGCCGACGTGGCGAGTCTGTCCGGCGGTTGGCGCAAGCGCCTGGCGATCGTTCGCGCCCTGGCCGGCGAGCCGGACCTGCTGTTGATGGATGAGCCGACTAATCACCTGGATCTGGAGGGAATTCTCGAACTCGAGCGACAGATCGCCTCCGCCGCCGCGGCGAGCCTGATCGTCAGCCACGATCGACGATTCCTCGAGCGGACCAGCAGCCGCATCATCGAGCTGGGCCGGGCGTACCCGGATGGATACTTGAGCATCGTGGGAACGTATTCCCGGTTCGTGGAGAAGCGGGCCGAGTTTCTCGCCGCCCAGCAGGGTCGTCAGCAGGCGCTGGACAGCGCCGTCCGCCGCGAGGTCGAGTGGCTGCGCCGCGGGGCCAAGGCGCGCACGACCAAGGCCAAGGGCCGCATCGAGCGGGCCGGACAGATGATCGAACAGCTCGATGAGCTGCGCCAGCGCATCACGGTCGCATCGCCCGCGGGGATCGACTTCGCCGCCACGGATCGAAAGACCCGCAAACTGATCAGCCTCAAAGGCGTCGGCAAGAGCTTGGGCGGACGGACGCTGTTCGAGAACATCGATTTGGTGCTGGCCCCCGGCGAGAAGCTGGGCCTGCTGGGGAAAAACGGCAGCGGAAAATCGACCTTGATCCGGATTCTCAACGGCGAACTCGCGCCCGACGCCGGTGAAGTGTTCCGCGCCGACGGCGTGCGCATCGTGGTCTTCGATCAGCATCGACAGCAACTCGATCCGACCCAGACGCTGCGCCACGCGCTGTGTCCCACCGGCGACACCGTGGGGTTCCAAGGCCAGTTCATGCATATCACCGCCTGGGCCCGGCGGTTTTTGTTCCGCGTGGAACAACTCGATCTGTCCGTGGGCGAGCTGTCCGGCGGGGAACAGGCCCGGGTGCTGGTGGCGAGGTTGATGCTTGTGCCGGCCGATGTGCTGATCCTCGACGAACCAACCAATGACCTGGACATTCCTACGTTGGACGTGCTGGAATCCAGTCTCGACTCGTTCGCCGGTGCCTTGGTTCTGGTCACGCATGATCGGCATCTGCTGGATCGCGTCTCGACGCAACTGCTGGCGCTGGACGGGCGCGGCGGCGCGACGATCTACGCCGACCTGGCCCAATGGGAATCGGCCCGCCGATCGCATCGCCCGGCGGATTCGCCGCGAAAATCGCCGCCGGTTCCACCCTCGGTTTCACTTCCCGCCGGCGCGACCGCCGCGCCGGTGAGAAAACGCCTGACGTGGAAGCAGCAGCGCGAGCTGGAGCAAATGGAACAGTCCATCCTCGACGCCGAAGCCCGCGTCGCAGCGATGGAAGCGCAGGTCGTCGACCCCGCCGTCCTCGCCGACCACGCCGCCCTCAGCGCCGCCTACGCCGCCCTGGCCGAGGCACAACAAGCCGTCGATCGCCTCTACCACCGCTGGAGCGAACTGGATGCGATGGGGTAAGAGCGAGATCGCAGCGATAGTTGAAGCGCCGGCGTTGTGAATGGACATCGGGGCGGGGATAATTCGCCGATGCGCATTTCGCTTGAGGTGATGGCGGGGCCGGTGCTGCTTGCGGGGGCGGGGGTGGCGCTGGCGGGGTGGACGTGGCGGGCGTGGGTCGATCCGCTGATGGATTTCGGCGTGCAGTTGTACGTGCCGTGGCGGATCACGCTGGGCCAGACGCTTCATACCGATCTGGGATACATCACCGGCGGGCCGCTTTCGCAGTATTTCAACGCCGCACTCTTCAGGCTGTTCGGCGTCGGGATGATGACGCTGGCCTGGAGCAATCTGTTCATCATCGCCGCGACGACGGCGCTGATCTATATCCTGATGACGCGAATGTCGGGCCGGCTGGTGGCGGGGTTGGCGGGGATGACCTTCCTGGGATTGTTCGCATTCGGGCAGTATGCGCAAATCGGCAGTTACAACTGGGTCACGCCGTATTCGCATGAGTTGACCCACGGAGTGGTGCTGGCCCTGGGCGTGGTGCTTTGTCTTGGCGAGTTTCTTCGGGGCCGACGCCGGCTCGGGTGGCTGATCGCCTGCGGAGCGCTCAGCGGCTTGGCGTTCTTGACCAAAGCGGAGGTTTTCCTCGGGGTGGGCGCTGCGGTGGCGGTGGGCGGATCGCTGGCCCTGGCGCAATCGCCGGGCCGCCGAGGGGCGATCATCGCCGCCTTGCTGGGGCCGATGCTGGCGATCCCGATCCTTGCCTGGGGGCTGCTGGTGACGCGAATGCCGGCCGGCGAGGCGATGATCTGCACGCTGGGATCGTGGCGGCTGCTCGCCGATGAAGCGATCCGCTCGCTGCCGCTCTATCAGCGCGTGTTCGGGGTGGACGACTTTTACGGCAACGTGATCCTCATGGTGAAGACGGCGGCGATATACGCGCTACTGCTGGGGATGGCGGCGGGCGCGGGCCTGGCGATTCGTTCGCGCTGGGTGTCGGCGGCGCTGTCGCCGATCCTGTTGCTGGCGGTGGCGGGGGTGGGGCTGTGGATGGGGGATTGGATCCGCTGGCCATCGGTGGCGCGACCGTTGCCGCTGGTGGTCATCATCGCCGGTGCGGTGCAGGTTCTTCACTTGGGCCGTCGTGTGGAGCCGGAGCAACGTCACGCCGTGCAACTGCGGCTGTTGTTGGCGGTGCTGGCGCTGGGATTGTTGGCCAAGACGATCCTGAACGTGCAGGTGCAGGGGTTCGGGTTCGCGTTGACGATGCCGGCGATGCTGGTGGCGATCGAGGCGATGGTGGGACAACTGCCGCGGTCGGTCGAGCGCCAGGGCGGCAGCGCCGCGGCGGCGCTGGCGGTGATGCTGGGTGCGTGGGGGGTGATGCTGGGCGCGCATCTGTCGGCGACGGGGCGGCTTCTCGAACACAAAGGTGAAGTGATCGCGTCGGGGGCCGATGCGTTTCTGGCCGACGAGCGGGCGGCGCCGATAAACCTGGCGCTGGACGCGATCGCCGTGCGGGTGGCACCCGATCAGACGCTGCTGGGCGTGCCGCACGGGGCCATGCTCAACTATCTTTCCCGCCGCGCTTCGCCCATCCGCGAGTTCAACGTGCAACTGCCCGAAATTCTCGCCGCCGGCGGCGAATCGGTCGTGCTGGACGAACTGAGACAGTCTCCGCCGGACTATATTCTCGTCACGACCTGGAGCATGGCGATCAACAACAGGCAGCTGCTCTTCGGAGGTGAATCGCGCTACGGCAACGACCTGGTCGCGTGGATACGGGTGAATTACCGCTCGGTCGTTTCGGTGCGCGGAGCGCTGGGGCTGGTGCTGGCCCGGCGCATCCCCAGCGGACCCGAAGCCCCGGTGGGCGCTGGTTCGTGAGGGTAGCCGCCGCGACTCATGCCGAATGGGCGTCCGCCGGGATTCATGCCGACTGCGACGATGCCGCATCCGCCGGCAACTGCGCCGCCGCCGGATGGGATGGCTCGGCGGATGGAAGCCGCTTTTCATCGTCGAGGATTTCCGCGACATATCCTTTGATGCGATCGTCGTTGAGCAGTTGGCTCATCAGCACCCGGCGATAGCTGGTGGCCCGCAGTTGTTCCTTGAGCGAATCGGTCCGCTCCTGCTTGAGCTTTTCGTTCTGGGCGTACAGCGCTTCTTCCATCGCCTCATTTTCCAGCAGCAGGGCGTA
The DNA here is from genome assembly GCA_038329845.1 of Tepidisphaerales bacterium. Taxonomy (GTDB): domain Bacteria; phylum Planctomycetota; class Phycisphaerae; order Tepidisphaerales; family Tepidisphaeraceae; genus JBBQNJ01. Next base: position 9,768 of record JBBQNJ010000098.1, read on the forward strand.
CATCGCATCGGCCCGCTTGCCCCCGGTGTTGAAAAGCCCGCCGAAACCGGCGGCTTTCTTGCGATATTCCTCGACCCGCTGTTCGAGGCTCTTCACCCGCTCTGCCAGCGCTGCGTTGGTCTGCTTGAGCTCGTCCACTTCTTTTTCGTAGAGGGTCTTAAAGCCCTTTTGCGCGGTGAACAGCTCCTGCTCGCGGGCGGCGATCAGTTTGTTGGCCGACAGGTTGCCCACCCACCGCCCGAGGCGAAGCCCGATCAACAACAACAGCCCGGCGGCCACCGCCCCGAGAATATAGAACATGACTTCGACAGTTGGACTCTGAAACTGAATCATGTCCTTATCTTAGCCGCCGGCATAGCTACCCGCCTACGTCCCATCCCGGCATTTCGTCTTTCCCCCGATCGCTCTCGCCGCTCAGAACCGAGTAGGTCCGGAGTGGGTCCAGAGGAAGAAAACGCATCCCCCAGACGCACCCTCGCCATTTCGCCATCTCATGGCTCCGGATTTTTCTTGGCATCCTCGGCGCGCGATCGGTATATTGTAACCCCATCGACAATATTCGATGTGCTCGCATCGGCAGTTTGGTCCACCGAGGCTCGACGACGATGGAAACTTCACTTCCTCATCTGTTTTCCCCATTCGGATACGATTGTTCCAGACTTCGCGACCTACGGGCCATCCGCTCGGCGATCGCGCCGATCGTCGAATCGCTGGAAAATCGGATACTGTTGGCCACGTCCCCTTGGGTGGACTTGGGCAACGTGACCAACGACAGCGTGCTGGTCCACAACACTGCGATGTGGATCGCCAACACGCCGATCGGCTACGAGTACCGGGTCACGCACGTTTCGGGGGCGGTCCGCTACACGACACCAAACACCGAGTATCCCAACGGCAAATGGGGGGCGACCTCGGACATCATTGACGGCTACGGCAACGAAATCGGCAAGTTGAGCAGCGGTTACCCGTACGTGGACGCGGCAACGGCGATCGCCCACGTGCCGGCCTCGGGGGAGAGCGTGGGCCCGAGCCCCATCCAAGGCATCGGCAGCAGTTTCACCGATTCGCCGTACACCGATAACGCCGGTGGACCGACGGAATGGAAGCTGTGGTCGCGGGAAGCGCCGTTGGATACCACGGACGGGGGCGAGGGAGACTGCCCCTGGCCCAAGGAGTTCAGTTCAAATCCAATTCGCTATATCGATGGCGTGGTTCGGCTCGACTCGATGGATGTGCGGTTTTCGGCGTTCGGGGCGTTCGAGGGACACGGACGCTCCTGGTCCAATGCCGCCGGAAACTCGATCGATTCGATCAACGGCAACGGCGTGAGCGTCAGCACCCAGCCGTACCTGCTGTCGCTGGACGGCGTCGATCAGGTGGCCGCGGTGTTGAGCGGCACCGAGGCAATCTACTTCGATCGAATTTACTCGAGTTACGATTACGTCGCCCATCACAATTGGAAGCAAACGCTGAAGCATGATGTCGTCAATGGGCTGTTCCTGCTGTCTCAGCCCGATGGCGGCACCTGGACATTCTACGACTTTGACCCAGCCCTGCCGGACCGCCAGCAAGGGTCGTTTGCCCGGTACCAGGATGCCGCGGGCAATCAGGTGGTGGTGCAGTCGCTCGATGCCGCCGGTCGGCCCGTCGAACTGCGCAGCGTCGATGCGTCGAGCCATGTGCTGGAAAAGCTGATCTACACCTACGTCAATGATCCTTCCCAACCCGCCAACGATGGGCAAATCGCCTCGGTTGAGGTCCAGCGCGATGAGGGGTCGGGCTTCGCCGTGGTTCGCAAGGCCGTCTACGGTTATTACGATGGCGCTGAGGCGTATGGCAACCAGGGCGATCTGAAACTGGTGACCATCGAGGACGGCGCCGCTCGAATGATCGACCAGCACTACTACCGCTATTACACCGCCGCGACCTCGATCGGGTACACCCATGGGTTGCAATACGTCTTCAATGCCAATGCTTACGCGCGTCTGAGCGCGGCTTTTGCAAATCCCCAGGCCGCCACCAATACTCAGGTTGTTCCCTACGCCGACAATTATTTTGAATATGACTCCTATCGCCGAGTGACGCTGGAAACAGCCGGCGGTGAAGGCTGCTCATCCTGTTCCGGTGGGCTGGGAACCTTCACCTACAGCTACGAAATGAGCGGCTTCGTCAAGGACTACCAGGCCGCCGGCTACAACATCTGGCGCTATCACACCACCGAAACGCTTCCCGACGGCAACACCAACGATGTCTACATGAACACCTTCGGTCAGGTGATGATGAAGGTATTCACTGATCAGTCCACCGGCCAGTCCTGGCGCGATTACTACCGCTACGACTCTCAGGGACGCCAGATTCTGCACGCCACGCCCGCGGCGGTTCTGGATCACAAGCCGAATCTGGCGGACTTGATGAACTTTGACGCCACGGCGCAGACTTCGCCCTATCTCCGCAACACGGTCGGGCAAATCGATCAATCTACCTACGCCACGATCACGACCGCCACGACGACCACCGCCGGCGACGCCGCGGGATACCTCGGCTCGACGCGAGTTCAGCGCGGCGACACCACGGTCGACGTGCCGCAAATTGATTACGCTTACATTGCCCACACCGATGCCGCCGGCAGCACAGTGTACGTCATCGCGTCGGAAACCCGCTACCGCGACGAAGGTGGAGGCGGACAGCAGGTCACGACGTTTGACTACACCTGGCATAGCGCAACCAACCAGATCGCCACGCTCACCGCCACTCGCCCCGTCGTATTGCAAGCCGAGAACGGCGCCGGCGTCGCCGATGCCGATGTGACCTATTTCGATACCCTCGGACGCATCGTCTGGACCGTCGATCCCGCCGGTTACATCACCTATAGCCAGTACGACGACAACACCGGGGCCCTGATCCAACGAATCGAGGATGCCGATCCCACCCTGATCGCCGGCCCTCCGGTCAGCGGTCCGACCCGCGATCCCGCTCTGCCGGCGGCACTGCACCTGGTGTCCGTCTTTGTCGTCGATGCCCTGGGCCGCGTGACCAAAACCACCGACGCCACCGGCGATATCACCCACACCGTCTACAACGATCCGGCCCATGAAGTGCGCGTCTATCGCGGATGGGATCCGCTCGCCGGTACGACCACCGGTCCGATCGAAGTCTGGCGCGAGGATCGTGGGAGAAGCTACACCGAATCCCTGACCATGGCCCCGCCGCCCCAGGTCAGCGGGGCGGCGGGCGAATACGTTCCCACCGGGGCCGAGGCGATCGGAGAAGTTCAATCACTAAGTCGCGTTTACACCAATCTCGGCGGGCAGACCATCGAACGGCGTGATTACTTCGATCTCACCGGCCTGTCGTACGACGATGGCGACCTTGGCGCCGTCAACGTCAACTACTACGCCACCCCCTACGCCTACGATCAGCGCGGCCGCTTGAAACGCACTGTATTGCCCACCGGCACGATCGAGTGGACGGTCTACGACGCCCGAGGACGCATGACCAGCGCCTGGGTTGGCACCGACGACTCCGGCGCCTATAACGGCAACCCCACCGGCGGCGGCGCTGCCGGCAACGACATGATCAAGCTCGCCGACTATGACTATGACGCCGGCGGCGTGGGCAACGGCAATCTCACCACGATGACGCAATATCCCGGCGGTGGTGCCGCGGCGCGGGTGACCAAGATGTTCTATGATTGGCGAAGTCGCATGGTCGCCAGCAAGATCGGCGCGCAGTCCAGCGAGCCGGGAACCACCCAGCGTCAGGTGCGCTACTACGAACTGGACAACCTTTCCCAGATCGTCGCCGCCTATGACTACGACGGCGACGGCATCAACCCCAAGGACAACGACGGCGATGGCAACATCGACCAGCCCAAGGCCTCGGCTCTGCGCGCCCTGACCACCTACGACTTCGACGAGCGGGGCCGCGTCTACCGCCAGCGCGCCTTCAGCGTCGATCCGGTCACCGGCGCGATCTCGACCAGCGCCCTGACCACCGACAGCTTCTATGACCCGCGCGGGAATCTCATCAAGACCGCCTCGCCCGGCGGCCTGGTGGACAAGCGCATCTTCGACGGCGCCGGGCGGCTGATCGAATCATTCCTCAGCGACGGCGGCGGCGACGCGCCCGCGGGCGGCGTTGGGGCGTGGGCCGATGCCGATGATGTGATCGACGACATCGTCCTCGAGCAGGCCGAGACCAGTTACGATGCCGATGGGAACGTGATTTTCACGGCCACCCGCCGACGATTCCACGACGCGACCGATACCGGCGAACTGGGTGATCCATCCAGCCCCGCCGGCACGGCCAAGGCGCGGGTCAGCTATTCGGCGATCTTTTATGATCCCGCCGAACGCATGGTCGCGGCGGTGGATGCCGGGACCGCCGGCGGGGTCGCCTGGGCACGGCCCGCCAGCGTGCCGGCGCGGTCGGATGCCGAACTGGTGACCGGTTATGCCTACGATCCGGCCGGGCGGATCTTCGAGTCCGTCGATCC
>JBBQNJ010000099.1:0-14187 GCA_038329845.1 Tepidisphaerales bacterium
CGGCAGAGCCGCCGTCTTCTCACGCGCTGCGCCAAAAAGACGGTGGCTAGCCGCCCCTACCTGCTACGCTTGCCCGCACGAAGGGATGGCCCGCACGAAGGGATGGCCCGCACGAAGGGGTCGCCGGCACGAAGCGGTTACTCCCGACCCCTTCGATAGCCCCGAAGGAACAACAGTGAAGACTCCCGACCCCTTCGAGAGCTCCGTGACACATATTCCTGCCGCTTCATCGTCAACAGCCGTTCCCTGACTCATCTCGATAAAAAACCCCGGCCTCCAGGCCGGTCATTCCCCCCGATTACACTATTTTTTACGCTCCCCCCAAAATTCGGGCACGCCCGCGGCACGCCCGGGCACGCCCGATCTTTCCGGGCATTAATTGTCCCTTGGCAATTTCCCCGCCGCCGACTACGCTTTTAGCTGCTGTAGGACTCGACAACCCCGATGATTCTCGGCACCCCGATGATTCTCGTGCGCCCAAGGGAAGGCTCAACCGGCCATGCAGGAAGCAAGTACCCGTAAAATCTACGATATTCACTCGCTTTTCTACGATGCGACGTTCGGGCGCCTGGTCCGGCGGCGGATCGCCACGGCGATCGAGCATATGCCGATATCCCCGACCGATCGGGTGCTGGACCTGGGGATCGGCACCGGAGTCAGCCTCAGTTATTATCCCAATCGCGGGCAGATCGTGGGCGTGGATTTGTCGGCGGGGATGCTTCGCCAGGCCCGCAAGAAGATCAACGAGCGCGGGTTGGATCATGTCAGCGTGTTCCAGGCCGACGCGATGACGCTCCCGTTCGCCGATGACACGTTCGATCATGTGTTCATCAGCCATGTGATCAGCGTGGTGAGCGATCCGTACCGCCTGGTGCGCGAGGCGCAGCGGGTGGCCAAGCCCGGGGCGCGGCTGGTGATCGTCAACCATTTCCAATCGACCAATCGCTTCATCGCCATGGTCGAGCAGTGGCTCTGCCCGCTTTGCACAAAGCTGGGCTGGCGCAGCGATCTACGCTTGCAGGATCTGATCCGGCGGACCGGGGTGGAGATCGACTACCGCTACAAGCTCGAGAGCATCGACTTGTGGGAAACGGTGGTGATGACGAACACCAAGAGCGCCGTTGGGACGAGCAATTCGGTGCCGGCAGCGGCCGCGGCGTAATCAAGAATGCAACTCTTGGCGGCGTGGCCGGAGGGTGATATTATTCTGTCTTCCCCCCTGACGATCGCGCGTGCGCGCGATTCGGGTCGGGAATGCAAACGATTGCGGGGCGTCCGATCATCCGGTGCCCCCGCGGGAGAGATTCCACCATGAACTACGTCCTGCCCACAGCCCGGAAAACCGCCAAGGTTAAGAAGAACCAGGTCCTGTTGATCGCCAATGGCGACCTTCGCCAAAGCGCCAACGAAAAATGCTGGCCCGAGCAGGCCAAGATGGAGCAGACGCTCACCGACGCCGTGCGCGAGCAGGGATATGAGCTGATCCGCGCCCATGCTTATGATCCATCGAAAAAGCACGGCTTCATCCAGTCGCAAAAGCAGGGGATGGAAGTCTTCGCCGGTATCGACCCCGAGGCCCCGCTCATCGTCGCCGAGAGTGTCTGGCAGTATTCGCACCACGTTCTGCACGGACTGATCAGCCATCGCGGGCCGATCCTCACCGTCGCCAACTGGTCGGGCACCTGGCCGGGACTGGTCGGAATGCTCAATCTCAACGGCTCGCTGACCAAGGCCGGCGTGAAGTACTCGACCATCTGGAGCGAGGATTTCAACGATGATCACTTCCGCAATTACCTGGGCGCGTGGCTGAAAGACGGGAAGGCCAAGCACAAGACCGCGCATGTGACGAAGTTCAAGGACGTGTCCGTCGGCGCCAAGGAGCAGCGTCTGGGCGAAGCGTTGGCCGAGCAGCTTAAGCGCGAGAAGGCGATCATGGGCATCTTCGACGAAGGGTGCATGGGGATGTTCAACGCGATCATTCCCGATGAGCTGCTCAATCCCACCGGGGTCTACAAGGAACGGCTCAGCCAGTCGGCGCTCTACTACGAGACGACGCGGGTCTCGGATGCCGAGGCCAAGCAGGTCCGCCAGTGGATGGAGCAACGCGGGATGAAGTTCAAGACCGGCCCGAACGATGCCGAGGACTTGACCGATGCTCAGATCCTCCAGCAGTGCAAGATGTACATCGCCGCGATGCGGATCGCCGACGATTTCGGCTGCCACACGATCGGGATCCAGTACCAGCAGGGACTGAAGGATCTTCTTCCGGCGAGCGACCTGGTGGAAGGCACGCTGAATGAGTCGGATCGACCCCCGGTCAAGAGCCGCGATGGTAAGCGGGTGTTGTACGCGGGCGAGCCGCTGCCTCATTTCAACGAGGTGGACGAATGCGCCGGCTTGGATGGCTTGATGACTTTCCGCGTCCACAAGGCCATGCACCAGCCGGTCGAGAACACGCTGCATGACCTGCGCTGGGGCGATCCGGATCGCAGCGGCAGCACGCAGGAGTATGTCTGGGTCCTTTTGATCTCCGGCTCGGCTCCGCCGTCCCACTTCATTGACGGCTGGGCCGGCGCCTCCAGCGAGCGTCAGCCGGCGATGTACTTTCGCCTCGGCGGCGGCACGCTCAAGGGGATCAGCAAGCCCGGCGAGATCGTTTGGAGCCGCGTTTTCATCGAGGACGGCCGTCTGAAGATGGACCTGGGCCGGGCCGCCGTCGTTCAACTGCCCGAGGCCGAAACGCAGCGACGCTGGGACGCGACGACGCCGCAGTGGCCGATCATGCACGCCGTGACGTACGGCGTCAGCCGCGATGAGATGATGGCCCGTCACAAGGCCAACCACATCCAGGTGGTCTACGCCAACAGCGCCGACGAGGCGGATAAGGCGATGCTGGCCAAGGCCGCCATGGCCGATGCGATGGGTATGGACGTTCACATTTGCGGCACCCGCAAGAACGGGCGCGGCTGGGAATAATTTCACTGGCCGGGCGCTGATGCGCATCGCCGATTCGCATTGCTACGGCGAAGCTGCAGACGCAACTGGACGCGGCCCAGGCGCGGGCGCTGATGCGCATCGCCGATTCGCATAGCTACGCCCGAGCCGGGTCAATCCGGCTCGGGCGTCGCTGTCGCCGAGGATCACCAAACCCGCCGCTCGGCCACCGCGAATGGCCGCACACATCGTCATCGTCCTGGGCATGGTCCCTCGGTAGAATGGACCCACGATGACCCTCGATGCGTTCAAGACTCTTCGGAACCGCCGGCCCTTCGAGCCGCTGCGCATCACGATGAGCAGCGGCCAGGTGTTTGACGTTCGTCATCCGGAGCTGGCGGCCCCTGAGCCGCAGTTACATGCTCATCATCGTTCCCGACCAGCAGGGCGGTCCCACGGATCTGTGGGAATACCTTTCCTACCTGCATATTGCTCACGTCGAAACGCTCTCGCGGTCCGAGCGGGCCGCTTGAATATTGCATCCTCGGGTGTGCCCACTTTTTTTGGGCAGGCATTTCATTGAACATTTTCGGGGATACTGTGGATTCGACACGCCCTTCTTCCTCTCTCCCGGTACTCTGGGGGTTGGGTTGGGTGGGGGTCTGACTGGGGGGCTTGGTCTTCGTCGCCGCAGTCATCGCCAGCGGCTTTTCCATGCGAATTGGCCCATTTTGATCGACATGCCACGAAGACCCCCACTTCTGCTCTCCCCCGGCGTACCGGGAGAGAGTAATTCGCGGCGTCCCTCGTCGCGGAACGATCTCCCCGAATTGTGGGCGCATCCGAGAGATCGGATGCAGTCCCAGCGTCAGTGCATTGAAGAAGCGAAGCTGTGGATGCGGTGCCGCGCAAACGGCATCCGGGTATTTTCCCGGTCATGGGGACCTGTCCAGACGCCATCCAGCGACTGATCGATCGTTTCAACCAGCAGTCCGACCAGGTTCGCTCGCCGGATTACAACGAAACCCAACTTCGGATCGACTTGATCAACCCGATGTTCCGGGAACTCGGCTGGGACATCGACAACGCCCAAGGCTTCGCCGAGCGGTACCGTGAAGTCGTCCATGAAGACCGCGTCCGGGTCGCCGGTCAGACCAAGGCCCCGGACTACTCCTTCCGCGTCGGTGGGCAACGCAAGTTCTTCCTCGAAGCCAAGAAGCCCGCCGTTGACATCCGCAACAACTGGGAACCCGCCTACCAGTTGCGACGCTATGGCTGGTCCGCCAAGCTCTCCTGCTCGCTCCTGACCGACGCCATCGTGCGGCCGATGCCCTTTGGGGGTCGCGCGACAATTCGGTTACCATTTTGAACGTCCCTATGCGAAGAGTAAACTGGGACAAACCTCATATGTGGAAGGCTGACGTTGCGGCCTCGGTCGACCAGTTCAACCAGTGGTTCATGAAGTTCGCACCACAGGCTTTCCGCTCCACGCGCGTTAAGACAACCGAGCACGTCAAGGCGGCACTGATCGCCACTCGCGACCTCCGCGCCCTTGATGCGGGTACTCTCCGAGCCAACCCCGGCGCGTTGCCGACCCTCCGCATGTGTACTGCACCGCCTTTGGCCGTGGATCGACTGGTCGGGCTCGCCGGAGCAAGCAAATCGCTCATCGGCAGTATGGAGGAAGGGAGGCTCGCCGCCCGCATGAAGGCGGAACTGCTGGACGAGAACTTGAGCAAGGTATGTTCCGTCCTGACGAAGTTGCTCGATCACGATATTTTTCCTTGGCTGGGAGCACGCAAAGCCCCGACTGACCACGAACGCGATCGGGCGTCGACAATTGTTGCCGACCGTCTGTGTGGCGCGGTCGCTAACCCGATCGTCCGCAACGCCCAGGAGCAGCTCAGATAGGCCATCTCTCAATTCTCCCTCTTCGCCCTGGATTGCGATCTGGCCCAACCGACTTGCGAACGCGGCGTTCTCATTTAAGAACGCGGCATTCTCATTTATGAATGCGGCGTTCTCATTTATGAACGCGGCGTTCTCATTTAACAATGCGGCGTTCTCATTTAAGACTGCGGCGTTCTCATTTAACAATGCGGCGTTCTCATTTAACAATGCGGCGTTCTCATTTAAGAATGCGGCGTTCTCACTTAAAAATGCGGTGATCTCACTTAAAAATGCGGTGATCATCACGGGCGGGAGCATTTGCGCGGGGGGTTTCTGCATGAAATCGCCGGTTTTATCGACCGTTCGGATTATTTCGAATCGTGGTTAAGTGAGGGTTGGCGCGATCCGATCAACCGTACGGGACGTGAGACTTAAGGGCTTGTGCCCTTTGCCCGATCCCGAACTGTCTCTCTATATGGAGATTGGTATGGCTAGTCATTTCCCTCCTGGGACCGATGCCGGGTTGCTGGCATGGACGAATAATTTTTTCACCGGGATTCAAGTTAGTCCCACCGCGGTCGGATTGACCGCGGCACAGGTGACGGTGTACGACGACGTTTACAGCGAGTGGCGCAGCAAGCTGATGACAGCGCAGAATCCCGCCACGCGGGGCACGTTGACCATCTTCGTCAAGAACGAGTGCAAGAAGCAGATCATCGCGATCTCTCGCGAATTCGCCGCGATCGTGCAGGCGTTTCCGGGCACGACCAACGAGCAGCGGGTGTCGCTGGGTCTGACGGTCCGCAAGGTTCCCTCGCCGATTCCCGTCCCGAGCGTGGCGCCGGGGATGGATCTGCGCGGCGTTACGGGGCGCATCGTCAATGTGCGCATTCACAACGCCGATGCGGCCAGCAAGCGGGCCAAGCCCGATGGGGTGATGGCGGCGTGGGTCTACTCGTTTGTGGGCGAGAATTACCCGAGCGATCCCGGCGAATGGGAGTTTGAAGGCTCGACCTCGACCCATGAGTTTCAGGCCATCTTCCCCAACAGCGTGGCGGGCGGCGAGCAGGTGTGGATTTGTGCGGCATGGGTGAACGCCAAGCAGCAGGCCGGGCCGGTGTGCATGCCGATCACCACCCACATTCAGGGTGGCGGCATAGGCATGACCGCGGAGATCAAGATCGCGGCGTAGTGGTTTTGCGAATGCACGGCCGATCGCGGGAAACCGTGTTCGGCTGTTTCGAGGTGAGGCGTGAGGCTCCGACAGCCGAGGTGTGCGGGGCTTGGAGTGGGCTTGCCGCCAACGCGCTCAGCGCACGTGAGAGAATGGGGCCGGATGGGCCTGACCCTTTGGGCCTTCTCGAAGTATGACTCCTGACCCCGGTTCCCCTTCTGACCCCGGTTCCCCTTCCGAGTGAGTGTGGGTGTCTCGCCGAAGGTCGCGAGCGGGATACCGCTCCGCCAAAAAATCGGGCACGTCCTCTTCCCCCTTCGGGCCTTGTATGTTGCCTCAACGGCCCTCGTGTACTTTAGCGTTGTCGCCCCCCTCCCCCCCCCGCCCCCTCCGCCCCTCCGCCCCTCCGCCCCTCCGCTCGTCAAGCTATTCCTGCTTGCATTGAAATCCTCGCCGCGGGAGTGACAATCGTCGCAATCACAATGGGCGGGCAACTGGACATCCTCGCACTCGAGCCGTTTTACGGCGGGGCGCGGCGCGCGATGCTCGAGACCGTCATCCATCACAGCCGCCATCGCTGGACGCTGCTGAAACTGCCCCCCCGGCGAATCGAGCGACGTCTCCAGGCGGCGGCCCATTGGTTCGCCGAACAGCTCTCACGCCACTGGGCCGGGCGGATCGATCTGTGCTTCACCAGCGAGGCGATGAACCTGGCGGACCTGTTCCAGTTGATGCCGAGCCTGGCCCCCAAGCCGACCGTGGTCTACTTCCACGACAACCAGCTTCCCCCGCCCGATATCGACGATGACACGCCCCTGGACCTGGTGAATCTGAACACCGCCCAGGCCGCCAGCGAAATCTGGTTCAACTCGCTGTTTCACCTGAAGCTGTTTCATGCCCGCGCATCGGCGATGGTGCGACGCCATTCGGAGCTGTCCACCCGCGATCCCATGCCGCTGATCATGAACAAAGCGCATGTCTTGCCGCCGCCGCTGGACCTGGAACTGGTGGGCGCGGGGCCCGAAGCGCCGGCGGCGGCGCGGGATGCGCGATCGTTGTTCGTGGACACCCGCGGCGCCGACATGGCGGTCATGAACGAGGCGTTTGCTCGCCTCACGCGCGGCAAGCAGGCGTTTACGATCGTGTCGGTCGGGCCGGTCGCGGAATTGTCCCCGGAGGTGCGCCGACGGGCGATTTCCGAGGCCGACGATCGCGCCCAGTTCCAGGCGATGCACCAGTGCGGATTGTTCATCAGCACGAAACCGCAGTGCGCCCACGATCACCATGCCGTGCGTGCCATGGCGGCAGGTTGCTGGCCGGTGTTGCCGAGGGATGGGTCGTATCCTGAATTGCTGCCGCGCGAGCTGCATGAACGGTGCTTGTACGATGGCTCGGCCGAACAACTCGCCGAGCGAATCGTCGAGGGGTGGGCCTTGGAGCGACCGGATCATTACGCCCTGTCGATCAAGCGGGCGATCGAGCAATTCAACGCCGTCGCCGCATGCAAGGTCCTGGATGAGCGGTTCGAGCAGCTCGTCGCTGAACACCCCCCGTCGAAGCAAAGAAAACTAAAGGAATGAACATGGCATCTGAATCGGTCAAACAATCGGTCGTCTACGTCGCCGCGGATGGAAATGACAAGGCATCCGGCGAGGCGCATCGGCCCGTCGCCACGGTCGGACGGGCGTTGGCGATCCTTCGCGCCGCTCGGAAGAAAAGCGACTCGCCCCTTGCGGGAAAAATCCTGCTTCGCGGCGGTCGTCACTTCCTTAAGCGTCCGATTGTGATTACGCCCGCCGACAGCGGCGGCTCGGGGGCTGATCGCAAGGGGATCATCACCGATCCGCCCACGCCCCTGGTGATCGCCTCGGCACCTGGCGAAAAGGCCGTCCTGAGCGGCGGCCGCGCCATCACGGGTTGGAAGCCGACCACGGTGAACGGCGTGACGGCATGGGCCGCGAGCGTCCCCGGCGCGCGGTCGGGTCGAGGAGCGTTTTCGCAGTTGTGGGTGAACGGCCGGCGAGCCCTGCGCACTCGGTTGCCGGAGAAGGGCCTGTTCGTGATCGAAGAAGCGCTGGATGATCCGCGGCGCGCCGAGCTCAAGCCGGGAAACGAGATTTTCCGCGGGCATTCGCGGTTCCGCTTCGCCGATTCCGACCTGGCGCTGTTTCACAATCTCGAAGATGTCGAGTTTGTTGCGCTGCACTTCTGGATCGAGAGCCGCATCCCGTTTTCGCGGATCGATCCGCAAACCCGGACCGCCGAACTCGCCTGGCGCAGCCGGATGCCGTTGACCGATGACTTCAACAAAACGCTTGGAGCGCCCTATTACGTGGAAAACGTCCGCGAGGCGCTGCACCGCCCGGGACAGTGGTATCTCGATCGACCCGCGGGGAAGGTCTTCTACATCCCGCGAAAGGGTGAGCGGATCGAGACGATCGACGCGGTGGCGCCGGTGCTGGAAGAATTGCTGCGGTTCGACGGCGATGCCGAAAACGCCAAACCGGTCTCGAATGTCCGCCTCGAGAACCTCACGTTCAGCTACAACGAATATCATCCCACCGCCGAGGCCAGCAAGTCCACGCCCCAGGCCGCCTGCCATGTGCCCGGTGCGATCGTGATGAAAAATGCCGTCGGCTGCGCGATCGTCGATTGCCATGTCGAGCATGTCGGCAGCTATGCGATCGAGATCACCGATCGCTCGATGGAATGCGAGATCAGCGGCTGCACCTTGCGCGATCTGGCCGCCGGCGGCGTGAAGGTCTTCCATCGCCGCGCCATCGGCCCGACGCCGGGTTTATTCCCCGACCAGGGTCGGCCGGACTTCTTCTGCCAGCGGATTCTGATCGCCGACAATCACATTCACGACGGCGGGCATCGCCATCGCCAGGCCGTCGGCGTGCTGGCTGGACGCTGCTCGGGAGTGCGAATTCTGCACAACCACATCCACGACCTGGACTACTCGGGGATCAGCGTGGGCTGGGTCTGGGGATATGCCTCGGCGGAAACGTTTGGCAACATCATCGAATACAACCACATCCATCACATCGGGCGGGGGGTGTTGTCGGATATGGGGGCGATCTACACCCTTTCGTCCCAGCCCGGCACGCGCATCCGATTCAACCTGATCCACGATGTGGAAAGCCGCGGCTACGGCGGTTGGGGCATCTACCCCGACGAGGGTTCCAGCCACATCTTGATCGAGAATAATCTGGTTTATCGCACCAAGTTCGCCAGCTATCACCAGCATTACGGCAAGGACAATCTCGTCCGCAACAACATCTTCGCCCTGGCCCGGCTCGACAACGTGGCCCTGGGCCGACACGAGCGCCACACCGCGTTCACGTTCGAGCGCAACATCGTCTACACCGAGCAGGCGCTGATGTTTTCCGGCGGTTACAACGCCGAGAAGGGCGCGGCGATGCCCGCGGAGTTTGACTACAACCTCTACTTCTGCGCCACGGGCCAGGCGCTGAATTTCGGATCCAAGGAACATCCGCGAAGTTTCCGGCAATGGCAGGCGTTGGGACGTGACGGCCACAGCCTGCTCGCCGATCCGCTTTTTGTCGATCCGGCGAATCTCGATTTTCGCCTGAAGGAGCAAAGCCCGGCGATCGACAAACTCGGGTTCGTGCCGTTCGATCTCAGCGAAGTCGGTCCGCGTCCGCGGCGGCTGCGAAAATAGTCGATCCGCGCTGGCGGCGGGGCGCTGGCTCCGGGGTCGCCGGTTCACGGGCGCGGTGGGCGCAGAAAAAAGCCGCAGATGGGGGGATCTGCGGCGTTTGTCCCCAGGAAAGGGGACCGGTTCGGGAGGGGGGACCCGAACCGTAGGGAATTAGTGTCGGGGGTTGAAGAAGGAGGGGGGGAACCTTCTTCGGGGAGTACCCCCGACAAAAAAAGCTCCGACGCTTGCCAGCGGCGGAGCCCTCTTGGCTCATTCAACGGACTTCAAGGCCGGTCCTCGCCTTTCCATCCTCACCCAGTCGACACACTATATCCCCGCGTCCAACCAAAATCAAGATAAAAAAATGAGCTTGACCCCTGGGTTTCGCAGCTCACGCCCTTCGCAAGACGCTGATTTCCCACTGAACATTCCGCTCCCATGCTCCGTGAGTCCCCCCGCGCCAGCGGCGGGTTCGCCGGGCCGATTTCCCGCTGAATATTCCGCTCCCATGCTCCGGGCGGCGCTCGAAGGTTTTACTTCGGATAGTTCGGCTGCTGCTGCCAATCCAGTTCGACGCTGCCGGGAATCCCGTGGTATTCGCGCGGGAACACATAGTCCTTGCGAAGCGGGAATCCCTCCCAGTCGTCGGCCATGAGAATCCGCCGCAGGTCCGGATGGCCGGGAAAGTCGATCCCGAACATGTCCCACGCCTCGCGCTCCTGCCAATCCGCCGCCGACCACAGATCGGCCACGCTCGGCACCGACGCCGTCGCCCGCGGGGTAAACACCTTCACCGCCATCAGATGATCGTGCTCGCTGCTCCAAAAGTCATAAGCCACGGCCATCTTCCCGTCGGCGGCGTAATCCACCCCGCTGAGACACTGCAGCCAGTCGAACCGAAGCGCCAGATCGCGCAGCATAAACTCGGCGATTTCCCGCCAGTCGACGGACTCCACATGGATGCGCGGATGCAAATCCACCGCGATCGCCTGCTGAATCCGCGACCCAAACTTCGTCCCGAGCTGCCGACAGATTTCCACGGGGGTCATGCTGGCCAGAGGATATCCCGCCGCAACGCGAATGGCGAATCCCGCGCCGAGATCATCCCCTCCTGTCCGCGTCGCCTCGACCAGGTCGATGCCGCACTCGAGGAATCAAATCCGACCAGGATTCTCAGGATACACAGGATGCACGGAGATGGGACTCCATGCCCTGGCCGTGCCGCACATCCTCATTCATGTATATTCTGTTAAGCTTGGTATTGCTCTGGGCCCCCCAATCGACTATCGCTTCGCGCTTCCCAAGCCGATTGGGGATCTGAATTTTTCAGATCAATCGATCAATCCAGAACCGAAGGAGGGCGACATATCAGCCCGCCAAAACCATCACGCGCTCACAATGGCGATAGGGGCGACGAACAGGTGGACAAGAATCAGGTATCGGACAATGGATGATGTACCTCGTTGAACTGCGGAAAGAAAGTGAACCGACCATGCCCAAGGAAATCGATGTCTCATCCTACGAATGCGACTGCGGCCACCAACTGCACTTTTTTGAGAACACGATTCGGGAGATGAAGCAGATCAGCTATCGACGACGCGAAGGCATTGGCGAAGGCTGCGACCGACACTCGGCCATCTTCCACAAGGGCGAATTCGTGGCGATGTTCTGCCCGAAGGCGAAGCGGGAGATTCCGGTCAATCCGCCGCCGGGCTTGCGCCAGCCGCCACCAAGTCCAGTCCGCCCCCGTTGGACGACACGGCAGGGTCAGGTTTTAGCATTCATTCATTTGTACACGAAGTTGAATCGACAGCCACCGGCGGAAGCGGATATCGCCCGGTATTTCGGCATCGAGCCTGCCTCGGCGCACGGGATGATCATGGCGCTGGCGAGCAAGGGGTTCATCGAGCGTCAGCCTGGAGCGGCGAGGTCAATCGCCGTCCTGATTGATCCAAAGCAGTTGCCGGCACTTGAGTGACAAGATCACTGATCGCATGATATGAGCCATGCCCACGCGGGTTCCTTGGTCGCGGGATCAACTGCTTGTAGCGTTCCGGCTCTATTGCCGCACGCCCTTCGGCAAACTGCATCAGCACAACCCGGAAATCATTGAGCTATCGCGGACCCTTGGGCGCACGCCATCGGCGGTGGGCATGAAGGCGTGCAACTTCGCCAGTCTCGATCCCATCCAGCGAGCGCGGAACATCTCGGCCCTTGGCAACGTCAGTCGAGGCGACCGGGAATTGTGGGACGCTTTCCAAGAGAACCCCGAGGCCGTTGCCGCCGAAGCCGAAGCAGCGTACGCGAGATTGACGGGGCGGGATGCGCCACCGCTGGATACGGAACTGGACTTGCCGGATGGACCCACGGAAGTCACGCGCACAGTACGGACGCGCCGCGTTCAGGCGTTCTTCCGCGCTGCGGTGTTGGCCAGCTACGAGTACCGCTGCGCCCTGTCGGATATCGGCGTTCCCGAACTGCTGAACGCCAGCCATATCATCCCTTGGAAGGTCAACACCGGTCGCCGCGCCGACCCGCGCAACGGCATTGCCCTGAACGTGCTCTACGACCGGGCGTTCGATCGGGGGCTGATCACGTTTGACGATGGAATGCGGATAGTCGTGTCCGCGCGGCTGCGCGCCGGTGATGTACCGCCCTTGCAGCGCCAAGTATTGGTAGAGATGGAAGGGCATCCCTTACGCCTGCCGTATCGATTCGCGCCCGACCCGGTAGCGATGGCATACCATCGCGAGCATGTGTTCGGATGAAGGTGTCCTGGCCGTCGCGCTGGGCGTCGATGCCGTAGGTGCGGGCATCGCACCCCCTATATGGCGGCGACCCCAGCACTAGGTCCACGCGCTTGTCGGGCAGCGGCTCTCTTCGCAGCGTCGGCGTGATGGAAGACAGCGGAAACAACGGCCGCATCGGCGCTTCCGTGTCGATATCGTCGTCCGCGTTATATGATCGTGCGAAGACCGAAGGAGATTACCAATGTCGCACAAGTGGACGCAGATCACAGACCTTCCCGAGGATGTCACATCGCTGATTTCGCCCGAGCTTCGGAGCATCGCCGGCATCTGGCAGGAGCAGGCGGCGCGCCTGAAGCAGATCAACGCCGTCCAGGCATTCAATGATCGGCTGGCCCGCGAGTGGGCCATCGAGACGGGGGTTATCGAGAATGTGTAACACATCGATCGGGGCGTGACCTTGGTTTTGATCGAGAAGGGAATCGAGGCGAGCCTTATCCCGCACGGCGCGTCGGATCGTCCCGCGGAGGAAGTGGTGCGGATCGTCCGTGATCACCAGGATGCCCTCGAAGGGCTCTTTGCCTTCGTGAGTCAGCAGCGGCAGTTATCCAACTCGTACGTCTGTGAATTGCACGCGCAGATGCTCCGCCACCAAACTTCGACCATCGGTCAGAACAGGTTGGGCGACCTCGTGGACATCGAGTTGATTAGGGGCAAGTTCAAGACGCTGCCCAACAATCCGTCTATCCCCGGCATCGGCCTGCACGAGTACTGCCCACCCGAGCACGTCGCGTCTGAAATGGACAACCTCATCCAGTGGCATCGCGCGCACCTAGCTCGATCGATTCCGTCTGAGATTGAGGCAGCTTGGTTGCATCACCGCTTCACGCATATCCACCCGTTCCAGGACGGCAACGGACGCATTGCAAGGGCTTTGGCGTCACTGGTCTTCATTCGGGACCGGTATTTTCCGCTGCTCATCACACGGGACACGCGGGCCGAATACATCGAATCCCTGGGAACCGCCGATAATGGCGACCTTGGACCACTGGTGAACTTGTTTGCTCGCCTGCAGAAGAACTTGCTAGTGAAGGCGCTGAGCCTGTCCGAGGACGTCATACGCCGAAGCAGCAATATCCGCAACGTGATCGAGGCAGCCGCCGATCGGCTGCGACAGGGACGTGAGGAAGTCAACCAACAGCAGCAGCGCGTGTTCACTTTCGTCCAGCAACTGGAGGCCGATGCGCTCGTGAAGTGTGACGAGACGGCGCAGTTGGTCAACGCCTCGTTGCGCGAGTACGACCGTAACTACAACGCGCTCGCTGACCGCAGCGAACCCCGGAACGACTTCTGGTACAAAGCGCAGATCATCGCAATAGCCAAGGAGCACAACTATTTCGCGGATACAATGAAGTACAAGGCCTGGGTGCGGCTGCGGATTTTCGATCAGCGGCAGTCGTCGATTGTCCTCTCATTGCATTCGGTGGGCTCACAGTTTGTGGGCATTCTTGGCGTCAGCGCGTTCGTCGAGTTTCGCGAAACTGAGGAAACCCAGCATGGAACACCCGATGGGCCATACCGCATTTCCGACAGCGTCTTCCAATTCTCCTACTGAAGTGCTCCCCAAAAACTGGGCTCGCCCTTAAGGTGGATTCGTCGGCCTGAAGCGGGAGATGAATCATGAGTCGGCAACGTCGTAGGTTTTCATCGGCGATCAAGGCGCGTGTTGCGATCGAGGCGGTCAAAGGTCATCGCAGCGTCGCGGAACTGGCGGGGGA
>JBBQNJ010000100.1:0-13663 GCA_038329845.1 Tepidisphaerales bacterium
ATACGGTTGGTAGTGAACCCATCACGACCAGGGCGATACTGCCCGCGCGTGAAGAAGAAACGAATGAAGGAGTACGACCTGATGACCAAGCCCGGTGTGGCATATCGACAACCGCAGTATTCGGAAGAGGTTATAGCTTAAATAAATGGCATTCGTGGATGTCACCGTTTATGTGCCAGGCATGATGGCCCGCAGGCCATGCGAGGGGGGAATGCTGACGGGGGCGGCGGCACAACGTTGGGAATCGTCAGAGTTCTTTGCCGCGGCGGATTTGAAGTGCCCGCTGCGGGCCGCATCGGGTATGCTCACGGCCATGAAAGCGATAGCCGAAGAACTCGACCGGGCGACTCGGCCGAGCGCGAGGCGTGATGAAGTATGGCGTTTCGGAACGCCGGCTGGCGCTTGTCGGCGAAACGCTCGCTCCCTATGTGTCGTTGCCTTTTGATAACCTTGCCGCGGAGCGTTACGCGGACATTCGCCAGGCGCTGGAGAAGGCGGGGAATGTCATCGGGCCGCACGATATGCTGATCGCGGCGATCTGCGTAGCGCGCGGATGCATGCTCGTGACGTCCAACCCGCGCGAATTCGCGAGGATTCCGGGGCTGTTGATCGAGGATTGGCTCGTGCCCGCCGGGCGCGGGAAAGAGGGGCCGTCATTGATTTTCCAGGCAACATAAAAGGTGACATCCATGGTCCGTCCCTTTTTTTTATGGTGACGGGCCCGTTTTTTCGGGATAGTGCTGGAATAATGAGAAGATAGTGAGGATTTCATGGAGTATTCGCAACTGAACGCGCGGCTGCCGCGGGTGGTCGAGGCGCTGGTCGCGGGGATCGGTGCCGATCCGCGCATGCGGCATCTCAATCGCGTGTATCTGCCGCAGCGCGACGCGATCATCGCCTGCATTGGCCAGTTGCGCGAGCTGGTCTTCCCCGGCTATTTCGGAAAGCAGGGCCTCACGACGGAAAATCTCCCGTATCGCATCGGCGAGATTGTCGTCGAACTCGCCGAAGCGCTCTACGAGCAGGTCCGCTGCTGCCTGCGCTACCGCGCCCAATTGCCCGAAGGCGACGCCGCCGATCAGCGCTGCGAGCAGTGCGACCGTGATGCCGCACAGATCGTCTGGACGTTTCTTGACCGCATCCCGGCGGTCCGCGAGGTGCTGGGCGACGACGTGCAGGCCGCGTTCGACGGCGACCCCGCCGCCCAGAGCGCTGATGAGACGATCTTCAGCTATCCCGGCCTGTTCGCCATTTTCGTCCAGCGGATGGCCCACGAGTTCCACCGCCTCGACGTGCCGCTGCTGCCGCGAATCATGACCGAATATGCTCACGGCCTGACCGGCATCGACATTCACCCCGGCGCCGTCCTCGGCAGGCGGTTCTTCATCGACCACGGCACCGGCGTGGTCATCGGCGAGACCACCGTCATCGGAGACAGCGTCAAGGTCTACCAGGGCGTGACCCTGGGCGCCCTGGCCCCGGCCTATGGACAATTGCTCCGCGGACAAAAGCGCCATCCGACCATCGAGGACGACGTGACGATCTACGCCGGGGCGACGATTCTCGGCGGCGATACGGTGATCGGTCGCGGCTCGGTGATCGGCGGCAACGTCTTCATCACCGCCAGCGTCCCGCCGCAGAATCAAGTTAGCGCCGAAGCGCCAAGGCTGAAGTACCGCGACCGGCGGAAGAAGTCCGAACTCGTGCCGGATTTTCAGATCTAGAAGGCGGCGGCAGGGCAGGTGCTGAGGAAATTGCAGGCCGGAGGTCCGCACCCCAAAAGGGGGGATGGCGGCTCTCTTGTGGTGCGGCCGTCCCGGCTGCATCGAGGGAAGGGAGGCTGGCGCGTGCGTTTTGCGGGGGAATATGCAGGCCAGAGGCCCGCACCACAAAAGGGGGGGATGGCGACTGAAGCCGGATTTACGTTTCCTGGGATGTTCCACGTCACTGTTGTCGTGTTCTCGCGACGCAACGTGCGATGATGTTTCTACGCAACATCTGGAGCAATCCAAACGGGTGGAATGGACGGGTTGGGGAACAAGAGCTGACAAACAGGCGTATTATCGGTTGTGGCATTGGTGTTGCCGGATGCCCCAACGCCATGATTCGATATTTCGCCGCGATCATTCCTCTGATTGGCCTTCTCGGCTGTGCCGCGCGGTCCGCGACGGCGCCGACGTCCGCCGGGCGGGCCGAGGCGGTGAGCGCGACAGCGCTGGCGTTCGATCCGCCGATCACCGCGGACGTCTCGATGCTCTCGCTCGATCGCACCGATCGCGGACCGGTGGCGTTTTTGGGTTTCGAGAACCCGGTTACTACCTACTTCTATCTTCGCGTGGATGATCGCTTCACGACGGACTGGACCAACCGCTACGAACGCCGCGCCATCATCGAAAGCGTGGGCGTGAGCTATCGTTGAGCCGTCAACCGCTCGAGCCGACGGCTCATCTCATCGGCCAATCGCTTCTCCAATGCCGAATCGCGCCCGGTGGCGTACCAATAGGCCGGCGGTAGATCGATCCCCCGGTCGATCTCGCGGCTACCGGCCACGCCGGGGCGGCGCGAAAGCGTCTGGCGATATTCGGTGACCGAGGTGACGCGCTGCTCGCGCTGGGCGAAGCGCTCGATCAGCACCTTCGGATAGGCGATCCAGCCGCCGTGTTCGCGGACGATCTCGAACCGCAGCGTTCGCCGGATGGTCGCAAGCGAGCTTTCCGCCACTTCGGTGCCCGTCGAGTTGTCCGGCCGCCAGAACTCGAAAAACTGTGCCGAGGTCAACGGTTCGGTGGTGATCAGCCCGGCGCGATAGTCCTGGCGATCAAGACGAAACAGGAACCTCCGGGCGATGTCCTGGGCGCTGGTCCAGAGCGCCTGGAAATCGCTCGCCCGCACCGCGGCGACGGGCGGCTGATCCAGCCAGAATTGCGGCGTCGCCCGCGCCGGGTCGATCGCCGTCGCCGGCCGTGTCGCCGCGGGATTCACCGGACGAACGATGCACCCGGGGGCGAATACGCAAACCAGCGTGGCGGCGAAAATAGTAGGGCGACGGAATCGCATGAAAAGATTCCTTCTAAACCGACGGGCCGCTCGTTGCCTGGGCGGGGGAAGCGATCTGCGGCGTCCAGCGCTCCCCGGCGGTATGGATGATGATTCCGTTCATCGTTCCGGGCGTGCCCAGCGACGAACCGGCGACGATAGCGATCCGGTCGCCCGACGCGACGAACTGCCGCTGCTGCACCAACTGATCGATCTGCACGACCAAGGCTCCCATTTCGCTGGGTGCCTGCATTTCCAGCGGCATCACGCCATAGTGCAGATCCATCCGCCGCAAGGCGCGTCGGTCGGAACTCAGCGCCACGATGGGGATGGGGAAGCGCATCTTCGAGAAAATGCGCGCCGTGGTCCCGGTCTGGCTCCAGACGACCACGAGTTTGACCTTCAAGTCCTGAACGATCTGCCAGACGCCCTTGGCGATCGCCGAGGAAAGTTGCATCGTTCGGGTTTTGAGCAGCGGCTCGGGGCCGTCGGCGCTGCTGACGAGGTATTCCTCGGTCACCGACGCGATGTGGTTCATAATCAGCACCGCGCCGACGGGAAACCGTCCGACGCTGGTTTCTCCGCTGAGCATGACCGCGTCGGTCCCGTCGAAGATCGCATTGGCCACATCGCTGACTTCGGCCCGCGTGGGCGAGGGCTGCTCGATCATGCTCTGGAGCATCTGGGTGGCGACGATCACCGGTTTTCCCGCCGTCTGGCAGCGCCGGATCAGGTCTTTCTGGATGATCGGCACCTGGGCCACGTCCATCTCGACCCCCAGGTCGCCGCGGGCGATCATCAGCCCCTCGCAATTTTCGATGATCGCGTCGATCGACTGGATCGCCTCGGCCTTTTCGATCTTGGCGATGATGTGAATGTCGCTGGACTTGTTCCGCAGATGCTCGCGCAGCAGCCGCAGTTCGTCGGGGCCGCGCACGAACGACAATGCCAGGTAGTCCAGATCGTTCTCGATCGCCCAGTCGATGCATTGCCAGTCGCGGTCGGTAATGCTGGGGACATTGACCTTGGTGTTGGGCAGATTGATCCCCTTGCCGGTCTTGAGGATTCCGCCCACGGTGCAGGCGCAGCGAATTTCGTTGTAATTCTTGCCGGTGCAGACGAAGCGCAGCAGCCCATCCTCGATCAGCACGCGGTCGCCGACGCGCACATCATCCACGAAGTTCGGATAGGTCGTCGAAGCCCGGCCGGCGGCGCCCACGGTCGTCTGCCGTTGAAGGACCAGCTCGTCTCCAACGCGGATCGGCGTGCCGCCGGTTGCATCGATGTCGGCCACCTTACCCAGCCGGATCTTCGGGCCGCATAGATCTCCCAGGACCGCCACCGATTGTCCGAATCGCTCGGCCGCGGTGCGGATGTGCCCCAGCATCCGCGCGTGGTCCTCGAGGTCGCCATGCGAGAAGTTCAGCCGGCAGACATCCACCCCCGCCTCGAACAGCTCGAAGAGGGAATCGGCGCTCTTGCCGCAGGCCGGTCCCAGTGTGGCGACGACTTTGGTGCGGATCATGCTCATCGTTCGATCGGGCGATTGGATGGCGATTTCGCGCCCCTGGAGCGCCGGGCGCCGGTCATTGGATCAGGCCTTACCCGCGCCTCCCTCGTGCTTGCGGACCGTCGCATGCACATCGGGCACCGCCTTGGCCGCCGGCGGGGGGGGCGGCGGCGGGGGGGCGGCGATGCGGATATGCGTTTCCTTGAGCTGCCGTTCGTCGATCGGTGAGGGGCTTCCGCACATCAGGTCGGCGCCGCTCTGGGTCTTGGGGAACGCAATCACGTCGCGGATGTTGCTCAAGCCGCGCAGGATCATCACCAGCCGGTCTAGCCCCAGCGCGATCCCGCCGTGCGGCGGGGCGCCGTACTGCAAGGCATCGAGCAGGAATCCGAATTTCAGCTTTTGGCTGGCTTCGTCGATCCCCAGCAGACCGAACACTTTCTCCTGCGTGTCCATCCGGTGGATACGGATCGACCCGCCGCCGAGCTCGCTGCCGTTGACGACGATGTCGTAGGCCTTGCTGTTGATCGACTCGACGACCGCGCGGTCGGAGCTGTCCAGCTTGGCCAGATCCTCATCCAGCGGGGCGGTGAACGGATGGTGCGTCGAGGTGTATCGCCGGTCGTCCTCGTCCCACTCGAACAGCGGGAACTTCACCACCCATATCCAGGCGAACTCGCAACCGGGCTTGATCTTCATATCCCGCGCCATCTTCAGGCGCAATTCTCCCAGCACCTTATGGACGATCTTCGGCTTATCGGCTGCGAAGCAGAGCAGGTCGCCCTCGACGGCCTCGGCGCGTTCGATCAGTTCCCCGGCCACCGGTGCCAGAAACTTCGCCACCCCGGTGTCGAGCTTTCCGCCGGCGATCACCTTGGTGACCGCAAGCCCTTTGGCCCCGAATCCCTTGGCCCACTCGGCCAGGGCGTCGGTCTGGGCGCGGGTGAGGGCGGCCCCGCCGGGAACGCGAATGCACTTGACCATCGTTGCGGCGGTGAAGACCTTGAAGTCGGTCTTGTGCGCCAGATCGGTGATGTCGCGCAGTTCCATCCCGAACCGCAGGTCCGGGCGGTCCGAGCCGAATCGGCCCATCGCCTCCTCGTAGCACATCCGCGGGATTGGTTTGGGAATCTCGCGCCCGAGAATCTGTTTCCAGATGCGCATCAGCAGCCCTTCGATCAGGGCGATGATGTTCTCGCTGTCGATGAAGCTCATCTCCACGTCGAGTTGGGTGAACTCGGCCTGCCGGTCGGCACGCGGGTCTTCATCGCGGAAGCAGCGGACGATCTGCATGTACTTGTCGCATCCGCCCACCATCAGCAACTGCTTGAACAACTGCGGCGACTGCGGCAAGGCGTAAAAACTTCCCGGCGCCAGGCGGGCGGGGACGATAAAGTCGCGCGCCCCCTCGGGGGTGCTTTTGGTCAGGAAGGGCGTTTCGATCTCCCAGAACCCCGCGTCGCCGAGATAATCGCGCATGATCCGCGTGACCTGGTGGCGTACGCGAAGCGTCTGGAGCATCTCCGGGCGGCGCAGGTCGATGTAGCGATATTGGAGCCGGCGCTCTTCGTTCACCTGCTCGCGCTCATCAGGCGTGAACGGCGGAGTCGGGCTGATGCTCAGCACTTCCATCGAGCGCACGCGGACTTCGATCTCGCCGGTGGCGAGCTTCGCGTTGCTCAGACCCTCGCCGCGCATCTCCACTTCACCGGCGATGCTGATCACCCACTCCCCGCGCAGCCGGCGAGCCTCATCATGCACGTTTTGTCCGCACGAATCCGGATCGAAGATAAGCTGCGTCACCCCGTCGCGGTCGCGCAGGTCGATGAAGACCAGCCCCCCGTGATCGCGGTAGGAATGCACCCACCCGGCCAGCTTCACGTTGGCGCCCACATCGCCGGCGCGAAGCTGTCCACAGGTATGCGTACGATATCGAGTTTGAATGGCTTCCATAATCATTTCAGAAAAATCGACGGCGCTGCCCAGCGCCCCTGGACTGGCAACATGCTAGGCCCCGCGGGACTATTGCACGCTCCATTTCGGCTTGACGATCCAGTCCCGCAGCACCCGTTCGGCCGGCTTATTTTCCGGCGTGTAACCGCGATCGTCCGTGCCGCCGTCTTCCGGCGTCCATTCCCAGACGATAAAGCCGCCCAGATGAGGATCGCCGTACCAGCTCTCAAAAAACGCTTCGTAGAGCCGCTTTTGCAGGTCCAGATCGATCCGCACCGACGACTTGGTGTAGTCCCACGACTCGTGAGCGGCGTTGGCCAGGCTGCACCAGCCGACCTCGAGAAACACCAGCGGCTTGCCCTGCGATTCGACGAACGGGATCAGGTCGCTCTTGATCTGCTGCCAGTCAGACTTCATGTCTTCGACCGTCGCCTTGTCCTTCCGACCGTTGTCCAGGGCCCAATAGCTGTTCATCCCGATCAGGTCGAGCTGATCCCAGAACTCCACCGCCCGGTAGTGGTCCCAGTTCGACGAATACGTGAGTTTGCCCTTGAAGGTCTTGCGGACCATGCGGATCGTCCGCTCCCATTCATCGGTCTTGTTCTCGGCGCTGACCAGTTCCGACCCGACCGACAGCACATCCACGCCGTTGATCTGGGCGATCCACGCGAAATGCCCCAGCACCGCCCGGTAGCTGTGGAACCATTCTTCCCAACCCCCGTTGTCGGTCGTCGGATTGATCTGGCCGCGCCATTCGTTGCCGATCGGATTATCCAGCAGCACGATCGGCATGAGGATCACCCGCAGCCCGCGCGATTTGGCGTGCTGGATCAACTCCCCAAGCTGCTGCGGCGTCGGGGTCATCCGCATATCCAGCCAGATGCGGGCCGACTTGCCGTTTTCCTGGCGCGAATCGACGATCAGTGAAACGGTGTCCAATCCCAGGTCGGCGATCTCGTCGACCGAGTGTTTGTACCGGTCGATCCAGTCCACCCGCTGAATCTGGATCGCCGCTCCGCGATAGGGAAGTTCCAGGCGCGATCCGGCGAGGGCGCCCCCCCCGGCGACATGGACCGCGCTCGTCGTCCCCGACTGCAAGCCCGGTTCGCCGCCGTTTCCCCCCCGCGGCCACATGACGCACCCCAGGGTCAAGGCGTAAACCGCCAGCGCGGTGAAGATGAGAGTTCGGCCAAACATACTACGGGCCGCCCATGATAGAGGACCGCAAAGGGTTGGCAACTCGATGCAGATCCGCGGTCTGCGGTTCTGCGGTCTGCGGTTCGGGCGGCGTTGCCCCGGCGTCGCGCGGATGCCCAGGGCTAATGCATGTAGATTTTCACCCGTTCTTGGGCGTTTCAGGCGTTTTCGGGGGAAAGAAAACGGGACATGGTTCAATACGGCCCAGACCCGACGCTGATTGACGGTATTGAAAGGGGAATATCAACCATGTCACGTTCTCCGGTCCGGTATAGCCGGCTCTTCTTTTTAGGAAAACGCCCGGCATTTCCCAGAGGGCGGCTGGCCATCCACCCCATTGTGCCGTATACACCGGCTTCAACTCAACGCCGATGGCTGATA
This sequence comes from Tepidisphaerales bacterium, assembly GCA_038329845.1. GTDB lineage: Bacteria > Planctomycetota > Phycisphaerae > Tepidisphaerales > Tepidisphaeraceae > JBBQNJ01. Next base: position 8,078 of record JBBQNJ010000100.1, read on the forward strand.
AGGGGTGCATATGCCTCGTCTGACGGATCAGGAAAAAGCCGACATCCTCCGCTTCATGGAGCAGGATAAGCCCCTGCCGGACCATTACCGGTTTCTGTTGTTTGACGACAAACGCGAGGTCGAGCTCGTCTGGAACGGCAAGACGTCAGAGGTCTGCAACGTCGTTCTCCCCTTTCAGACCATCGAGCACGTGGATGAGCCGCGCATCGAATCCGGAGCCGCGCACGAAGTAAGCGGAACTCTCTTCGACACCCGCGGGCGGCAGCAGTCCGGCTGGACCAACAAACTCATCTGGGGCGACAACAAGCTCATCCTCTCCTCACTCAAGAACGGCCCGCTGCGCGATGAGATCGAGAAACAGGGCGGCCTGAAGCTCATCTACATCGACCCGCCCTTCGACGTCGGGGCCGACTTTTCCATGGACATCGAAGTCGGCGACGGCGGTGATACCTTTCACAAACGCCCCAACATCCTCGAAGAAATCGCCTACCGCGACACCTGGGGCAAAGGGGCCGACTCGTTCATCTCCATGATCTACGAACGCCTCATCCTCATGCGCGACCTCCTCGCGGAGGATGGGAGTATTTATGTGCATTGCGATTGGCGGGTGAACAGTGCAGTGCGACTAGCGCTGGACGAAGTTTTTGGCAAGGAGCAGTTCAAGAACGAGATCGCTTGGAAGCGAAAGACGGGCAGTAGTTCACAGATCGGATCGACAACGGATCGATTCGGGCACGATGTCGATCTGCTGTTGTTCTATGGTCGCGGCGACGACTCGATTTTTAACATGCAGTTCGGGGAGAGCGACCCAGAGTACATCCGGAAATTTTACCGCCACACGGACGACAAGGGCCGCATTTACCGTATTGCCGATTTGGCCAACCCCGCGCCACGTCCGACGCTTCGGTATGAGTATAAAGGTTACCAGCCTCCGAAGAATGGATGGGCAATCTCACTGAAAAAGATGATTCAATGGGAAGCCGAGGGGCGGCTGCATTTTCCGAAATCACCGGACGGACGTATTCAAAGGCGGCGGTTTCTGGAAGACCTAGAAGGCCAGCCGATCTCGGACTTTTGGGACGACATTGGACAGATCGCATCGCAATCCGGTGAGCGCGTTGATTATCCAACGCAGAAGCCAGAAAAGCTGCTAGAGCGCATCATCAACGCTTCCTCCAACCCGGGCGATCTGGTCGCCGACTTCTTCGCCGGTTCGGGGACGACGGCGGCGGTGGCGGAGAAGCTCGGGCGGAAGTGGATCGCCACCGACCTGGGCAAGTTCGCCATTCACACCACGCGCAAGCGGCTGATCGGCGTGCAGCGGAAGCTCAAGGAAGACGGGAAGGACTACCGCGCGTTCGAGCTTCTGAACCTCGGCCGGTACGAGCGGCAGCACTACGTGGGCGTCGCAGGTGTAGGGTGGGATTCAATCCACCATCCGGGCGGCGAAGACGGTGGGTTGAAACCCACCCTACGCGAAGAGCAGAAGCGGCAGATGATCGAACGCAAAGAGCGCGATTTCGTCGAACTGATCCTGCGGGCGTACCGGGCCGAGAAGGTTGAGGGCTTCCCCGCGTTCCACGGCAAGAAGGCGGGGCGGATGGTGGCGGTCGGCCCGGTGAACATGCCGGTGACCCGCTTGTTCGTCGAAGAAATCATCGTCGAGTGCCGCAAGAAGAACATCACTAAGGTAGACATCCTCGGCTTTGAGTTTGAGATGGGATTGTTTCCGAATGTGCTGGACGAGGCGCGGGGCAAGGGGATCGACATCGCGCCCAAGTACATCCCGGCGGAAGTGTTTGACAAGCGGGCGGTGGAGAAGAACCAGGTGGTGTTCCACGATGTGAGTTACATTGAGGTGACGCCGGTTGTGAAGGAATTACGTGGCACGGGCTTCCAGCCCGTGTCTGGCGGCGGAAAACATGGGCAAGATGCCCATGCCACGTGGACCATCGCAGTGCAACTGACGGATTTCTCGGTGTTTTATAGTCAGGATTCGATTCTGGCCGCCGAGTCGGCGCTGGCGGATTCGAAGAAGGGGGGAAGCAGGATCGTTGTTGATAAAGGGCAGATTGTGAAGGTGAGCCGCAGCGCCAAGGGGATCACCAGCCGCGAGGTGCTGACGGAGAAGTGGACGGATTGGGTGGATTACTGGGCGGTGGATTTTGATTACGAAAACAAGCGGGAGATCATCCGGGTGCCGGTGGAAAAGGACGACAATGAGCCGCGCACGTCAGTAAGCGGTTCCCCCGAATGGGAAGAGCGCTGGACGGGCGAATATATCTTCGAGAACGAATGGCAGAGTTTCAGGACGAAGAAGTACCGCACGCTGGAAGTGGAGCCGGGCAGAAGAAAGATCGCGGTGAAGGTGGTGGACATTTTCGGGAATGACACGATGACGATCGTAGAGGTGACGGTGGGCGACGGGAAGAAGGGAAAGAAAGCAAATTAGCCACGGATGGCACGGTTGAAGCGAATACGCTTCAAACACGGATGAACAGAAGATAATCAGGAAATGGAAGCCGGCGAGAACCATTTGGGTGACGTCAACGAAATGGTTGGCTTGGTAGTGGAGATGCGATGTTTGAATCAGAACGGTTTGGCATTATCCGTGTTCGAGGTGTACTCACCTCGACCGTGTAATCCGTGGCTAAAGCTCTTAATGAAGGAGTTATGATGCTTGAAGGCAGTGGTGAGTTAAACCAGATCACCGAGAAGATTATCGGCTGTGCCTATAAAGTGGCAGAGAAGCTGGGCGCGGGATTCCTGGAGAAGGTCAACGAAAACGCTCTGGCACATGAGCTTCGCAAGGCGGGGTTGAAGGTTGAGCAGCAATATCCGGTTCCGGTGCATTACGATGGGATTCTGGTCGGCGACTTTGTGGCCGACCTGCTGGTTGAGGGGCGAGTGCTGGTAGAACTGAAGACGGTGAGAGCCCTGGATGATGCGCACATGGCTCAGTGCATCAACTATCTGGCCGCCACGGGACTGCCGATTTGCCTGTTAATTAACTTTGGCAATCGGGTGGAGGTGAAACGAGTAATGGGGAAGGCAAAGAAATAATTTTAGCCACGGATGGCACGGTTAAAGCGGGTACGCTTCAAGCAAGGATGAAGCCAAGAGACATCATCGCGGTTATGACCGTTTAATCCGTTTAATCCCCTCGAATTCGAGGGAATTGGAGAAACAGTAAATGGCATTACACAAAGACTTTCCGAACGACCCACACGCGATTCTCGATCCGGCCATCCGCTGGTTCCCGGCGGACGAGTCGCTGCGCGATACAGCGATGAACAAGCTGATGCCTCCGCTGGTCGCGACGTTGCGCCAGAAGGTGAAAGAGTTCCGGGATGGCGGGTACGTCGGGGCGACGGATACGAGCAAGAGTCTGCTCAACTGGTGGTTTGGCGAGCCGCATCTGATCGACCACGCGGACGGCCCGTCGACGCCATTCGAATACTTCTTTGCCCAGCGCGAGGCAATGGAGACGATTGTCTACCTGACGGACGTGGTGGGCGTGAAGGACAAGCACGACCTGATGCGCTTCGACAGCAGCGGCGCGGTCTCATCGGGCATGTTCGATGAAACCTGGCGGCGATTCGTGATCAAAATGGCGACGGGGAGCGGCAAGACCAAGGTGCTGAGCCTGGCGCTGGCGTGGAGTTTCTTCTGCAAGACGTATGAGCCGGATTCGACGCTGGCGCGAAATTTCCTCGTGATCACGCCGAACATCATCGTGCTGGACCGCATTTACAAGGACTTCAAGGGACTGGACATTTTCTTCCACGACCCGGTCCTGCCCGACAATGGATTCGACGGCAGAAACTGGCGGGACGACTTCCAGTTGACGCTGCACAAGCAGGACGACGTGCGCGTGACGCAGAAGACGGGCAACATCTTCCTGACCAACATCCACCGCGTCTACGCGGGAAACGAGAGCATCCCGTCGCCGGATGATGATGACACCATGGATTACTTTCTCGGCAAGCGGCCGACCGGCGCGACGACCGACAGCAAGGTGGACCTGGGGATGATCGTGCGCGATATCGATGAGTTGATGGTGCTCAACGATGAGGCGCACCATATCCATGACCCGAAGATGGCGTGGTTCAAGAGCATCGAGGACATCCACAATCGACTGCTGCAGAAGGACGGGCAACTATCCCTGCAAATCGACGTGACCGCGACGCCGAAGCATGACAACGGCGCGATCTTCGTACAGACAATCGCGGACTACCCGCTGGTGGAGGCGATCAGCCAGAACGTGGTGAAGCATCCTGTCCTGCCCGATGCGCCAAGCCGGGCGAAGCTGCACGAGCGCAAGAGCGTGAAATACACTGAGAAGCACGCGGATTACATCGACCTGGGCGTGATCGAGTGGCGCAAGACGTACGAGGAACACCAGAAGACCGGCAAGAAGGCGGTGCTCTTCGTGATGACCGATGACACCAAGAACTGCGACGAGGTGGCGGAGTATCTCGAATCACGATACCCCGACCTGAAGGACGCAGTGCTGACGATTCACACCAAAAGCAACGGCGAGATTTCCGAAGCGTCAAGCGGGAAGGCTAAGGAGGAACTGGACCTGCTGCGTAAGGAGGCCAATACCATCGACGACGCGGGCAGCCGGTATAAGGCCATCGTCTCGGTGATGATGTTGAAAGAAGGTTGGGACGTGAGGAACGTCACGACCATCGTTGGCCTGCGTGCCTACGCGGCCAAGAGCAACATTCTCCCCGAACAGACGCTCGGGCGCGGATTGCGAAAGATGTATCCCGGTGAGGTCGAGGAGTACGTGAGCGTCGTCGGCACGGACGCATTCATGGAGTTCGTCGAGTCGATTCAGGCTGAGGGCGTGACGCTGGAGCGCAAGGCGATGGGTGCCGGCACCAAGCCCAAGGCCCCGCTGGTTGTAGAAGTCGATCAGGAGAACGACAAGAAAGACCTGGACGACTTGGACATTCAGATCCCCGTTCTCGCCCCGCGAGTCCATCGCGAGTACAAGAACCTGAACCAGTTGGACGTATTGAAGATGGGGCACACGCCAGTCGAATACCGCCAGTTTAGCGAAGAAGAACAGCGAGAAATCATCTTCAAAGACGTGACGACGGGGCTGATTGCCCATACGACGGTGCTGGATTCGGCAGGAATCGCCGATTACCGAAGCGTACTGGGCTATTTCACCCAGACCTTGATGAAGGAACTTCGGCTCGTGAGCGGGTACGACGTGCTCTACGGGAAGATAAAGGCGTTCGTGAGCGACAACCTGTTCGGCCAGACCGTCGACCTGGAGAGTCCGAATACCATTCGCAACCTATCCGAGATCGCCGCGACGAAGACGCTTATCGATGCGATGAAGCTCGGGATCAACAAGCTGACGGTGCAGACGTCGGGCGACGCCCGGATTCAGGACACAATCAAGTTGCGCCAGGTGCGCCCATTCGTGGTAAAGAGCCAGGATTATGTGACCGCGAAGAAGAGTATCTTCAACCGTATTATCGGCGACAGCGGTTTCGAGTTGGAGTTTGCGGCGTTCCTCGACAAGTGCGAAGACGTACGGTCCTTCGCCAAGAATTACCTTGCTGT
>JBBQNJ010000101.1:0-13442 GCA_038329845.1 Tepidisphaerales bacterium
ACGGAGGACGGCATGTCCGCGTTCGCGGCGCGGCGAAGGTGGGGGCACATCTGTCCTTTGGGTTGCTGGTCATTGCCGCCGAACAACTCCTTACGATGCCGTGCTGACGTGATGATGCAGGATTCCCGTATGTGCCCCGACTAACCCGTCGAGCACGGAGCCGGGCGACGCCTGCGCGTATCGAGTCGTTTTAGGCATCATGAACCGCCCGCAACAGGTCAACCCACCCACAACCCGCGAAAATAGGCACCCCAAACAGTCAGAGGCATGGATTTGCCCATCGGCGATTACTGCCGCGGCTATTTTTCCAGAGGTTTTGCAAGAGGCTCAATTGAGAATTGAGAATTGGAAATGATCTTGAGCGGTGGTGAGGTTGCGTCCGTGAGTAGGCTGGGTCGGCGACGTGCCAGAGCTTACGGAGAAGGTTCCAATTTATTCTCCGTGGTTGAGATTGAGTCTTAACTAGGTATACAATCGTCCCATGCCGACCGAAACCACGGAAATCGAGACCCTCGCCAACCGCGAGTACAGGTGGGGGTTCATCACCGACATCGAGTCCGACGAGGCCCCGCCGGGGCTGAACGAGGAGATCGTCCGCTTCATCAGCCTGAAAAAGCACGAGCCGGACTGGATGCTCCAGTGGCGGCTGCGGGCGTTTGCGCACTGGCAGACGATGGTCGAGCCGCACCATTGGCCCCATCTGAAGTATCCCCCCATTGACTATCAGGATTCGATCTATTATTCGGCCCCCAAGCCCAAGGCCCCCAAGAGCCGCGACGAGATCGATCCGGAGTTAATGCGGACGTATGAGAAACTCGGCATCCCCCTGCACGAGCGCGAGCTGCTCGCGGGCGTGGCGGTCGATGCCGTATTCGATTCGGTTTCCGTCGCCACGACCTTTAAGAAACAACTGGCGGAGAAGGGGATCATCTTTTGTTCGATGAGCGAGGCGGTCCGCGAACATCCCGAGCTGGTCCGCAAGTACCTCGGATCGGTCGTCCCCTATTCCGACAACTTCTTCGCCACGCTCAACAGCGCCGTGTTCAGCGATGGCTCGTTCGTCTACATCCCGCGCGGCGTGCGCTGCCCGATGGAATTGAGCACCTATTTCCGGATCAACGCCCGCAACACCGGGCAGTTCGAGCGGACGCTGATCATCGCCGATGAAGGCGCGCACGTGAGCTATCTCGAGGGTTGCACCGCACCCATGCGCGATGAGAACCAGCTCCACGCCGCAGTGGTCGAGCTGGTGGCGCTGGATGGCGCGACGATCAAGTACAGCACGGTGCAGAACTGGTTCCCCGGCGATCCCAAGACCGGCCGGGGGGGCATCTACAACTTCGTGACCAAGCGCGGCGCCTGCCGCGGCGTGAACTCGAAGATCACTTGGACGCAGGTCGAGACCGGTTCGGCCATCACCTGGAAGTATCCCAGTTGCATCCTCCAGGGCGACAACAGCGTCGGGGAGTTTTATTCGGTGGCCTTGACCAACCACTTTCAGCAGGCCGACACTGGAACGAAGATGATCCACATCGGCAAGAACACGCGCAGCACCGTGGTCAGCAAGGGGATCAGCGCCGGCGTCGGCCAGAACACCTATCGCGGGCTGATCAAGATCCTGAAAGGGGCCTCGAACAGCCGCAATTACACGCAATGCGACTCGCTGCTGCTGGGCGACAAATGTGGCGCCCACACCTTTCCGTACATCGAGGTGCGCAACACCACCAGCCGGGCCGAACACGAGGCCAGCACCAGCAAGATCGGCGAGGACCAGCTTTTCTATTGCAAGACCCGCGGCATCGCGTTGGAAGACGCGGTGAACATGATCGTCAACGGATTCTGCAAGGAGGTTTTCCGCGAATTGCCAATGGAATTCGCCGTTGAGGCGCAGAAACTGCTGGGCGTGAGCTTGGAAGGGAGCGTGGGGTAAGAAGGCGGGCGGGTAAGAAGGCGCGTGAAGCCGTTGCGGGGATCTGGCAGCGCTGACAACGACCCTGCGTTATAGCGCTGCTCCAAGAAATGGAGTGTCCGGGCGCGGGCGATGGTACAACCCGGCATGCCGTCGTGGCTGGTGACGAACCCGGCCGCGATGGACGGCCTCAAGGACTTGGGCGTGGCGAAGAAGATTCGCGAGCTGAAGGCAATACTTCGGTCGGCTGGCTGGCGCGAGATCGCCGGTGGTGGAAAGGGCAATCACACGAAGTGGTTTCATCCGCGCGTTCCGCGGCGTGTGGTGCTTGCTGGCAAGGACGGTGACGACGCACAGCGGTATCAGGAAAGAGATGCCATACGTGCTGTGAATGAGGTATACTCCGAGTGACGATGCAATATTGCTTAGAATGGGTCCAATATGATTAAGAGCCGCTACAGCGTAATTATCCAGTGGTCACAAGAGGATCAGGTTTATGTAGCGACGCTTCCGGAATGGGGCGGGTGCCACACCCACGGCGCGACTTACACGGAGGCGGCGAAGGCCGCCGAGGAAGCGCTGGCGTCGCTGATCGACGGTGAAGAAGGCGAAGGTCGGTCGCCGCCGGCGGCGCATGAGTTCATGTATCCCGGCCCGAGCGGATTTTCATACGATTCTTCGCCGATTCGACCTCGCGCCACGCCCCAGGCTGTCGGCTGATTCGAGAATATAGAAACCTTATAAACAAACCATGGCACTACTCGTAATCAAAAATCTTCAAGCGCGGGTCGCGGCCCCAGGCGGGCGCGACATTCTCAAGGGTGTGGACCTGACGATCGAAAAGGGTCAGGTACATGCGATCATGGGCAAGAATGGCTCGGGCAAGAGTACGCTTTGCCAGGTTCTGGCCGGACGCGAGACCTACGAAGTCACCGGCGGGACGGTCTTCTACGATGGCAAGGACCTGCTCGATTTGAGCGCCGAAGAGCGCGCCCGAGAGGGGGTCTTTCTGGCCTTCCAATACCCCGTCGAGATTCCCGGGGTCTCGACCAGCTACTTTCTCAAGGCCGCCGTCAACGCCATTCGTGCCCATCGGGGTGAACCGGAACTGGATGCGGCCAATTTCCTTAAGTTGGTCCGGCAGAAAATGACCATGCTGGGGATGGATTCATCCTTCATGAACCGCGCGGTCAACGAAGGCTTCAGCGGGGGGGAGAAAAAGCGTAACGAGGTCTTCCAGATGGCCGTGATCAATCCGCGGCTGGGTCTGCTGGACGAAACCGACTCGGGCCTGGACATCGACGCGCTCAAGACCGTCGCCGCCGGGGTCAACTCGCTTCATGCTCAGGACGCCGAGCGAGCCATGTTGCTGGTGACGCACTATCAGCGGCTGTTGAACTACGTCACGCCGGATTTCGTCCATGTCATGATGGACGGGCGGATCGTCAAATCGGGCGGCAAGGAACTGGCGCTGGAACTCGAGGAGCGCGGCTATGAGTGGCTGGAAGAAGAATCGACGCAGACGGCTTGAAAACTGTCCGATGGAGCTTTGACTGATGATCACGACCCCGTTGTCCACCCGATCCGCGCCGCCCGAGGGCACCGCGAGCGACCTGCCGGCCTGGGAGCGCTCGATGCGCCGCGAGGCCCGGGAGCGCTTCGACGCCGTGGGATTTCCCGGCCCGCGCGATGAGGAATGGCGCCATACCCAGCTTAACCCGATTATCCGCGGAACATTTGCTCCGGCACCGGCGACGATTTGCGTTGCGGCCTTGGATCGTGCCCGCCGTGCCCTGCAAGCCTGGTCCCTGGGAGCTGAAGCGCCGACGGAACTGGTTTTCGTGGATGGGATCTTTTCCGCGGCGCTGTCGCGGGCGTCTGAACTTCCCGAGGGGCTTAGCGCCGGGGCGATCCGCGCGGCGATCGCCGCGGGGGACCGCCGCATCGAGGCGCATCTCTCACGCCATGCCCGCATTCAGACCTCGCCGTTCGTGGCGCTGAACACCGCCGGCTTCACGGACGGGGCATTCATCCACGCCGCCGCCGGCGCGGATTTGTCAGACCACCCCATTCACCTGCTGTTTCTCTCGACGGCCGAATCCGCGGTGGCGGTCACACATCCTCGTTCGCTGCTGATCGCCGAGGCGGGGGCGAAACTCACCATCATCGAGACCTACGCCGGCGCCCCGCCGGCGGATGCGACCCAGCCGGGCAGCCCCGCCGGTGAGTACTGGACCAACGCCGTCACCGAGATGGTTCTTGGCCGCGACGCCCAGGTCGATCATTGCAAGATGCAGCAGGAAAGCCTTCAGGCGTATCACGTGGCTTGGATGCAGGCGGATCTCGACGCCGGCGCGGACCTGGTGTCGCACTCGACAACGCTCGGCGGGCGGATCACGCGAAACGATCTGCGCGTTCTGCTCGATGGCGAAAATGCCCACGCCACGCTCAACGGGCTGGTTCTGCTTAGCGGCGAGCAGCACTGCGACAACCACACGCTGTTGCATCACGAGAAGGCCCACTGCCCCAGCCATGAACTTTATAAGCATGTGCTGGACGGAAAGAGTACCGCCGTCTTTAGGGGGAAAATTTTCGTCCAGAAGGATGCGCAAAAGACTGATTCCAAGCAGACCAGCAAGTCGCTGCTGTTGAGCGATGATGCGTACATGAACAGCCAGCCGGCGCTGGAGATATACGCCGACGACGTTAAATGTACGCACGGCTCGACGATCGGCCCGGTGGATGACGACATGGTCTTTTACCTGCGCACCCGCGGGATGGGCCTGGATGCCGCTCGGCACCTGTTGACTTACGCGTTCGCCGCCGACATCACGCGGCGTATCCGTGTCGCGGCCGTCCGCAACCGGATCGAGGATTACATGGCGGCCCAGCACGGGCTTCCCCAGGACCTGCGGATCACCGACCTGGGCAGCCACGACGAGCGGGCGCGATGACCTCGCGGCGGTGATAGAATCGCTCGGATGTCGGCAATCACGATTGTGTGTCTCGCGGCCGTCATGGCACTTCCCTCTGTCAGCTCGGCTGATCCAAAGGATCATTTCATGCGCATCTTGATCGGAACCAGTTCAGACAAGGCCCAGGGGGTCTACGTCTGCGGCTTCGACGAAAAAACGGGCGGGGTCGGCCCGGCGGTTCTGGGGGCGAAGGTCGCGTTTCCGTCCTTTCTCGCTGTCCATCCCAACGGGCGATGGGTCTATTCCGTCAGCGAAGTGGGCCAGTTCAACGGGGAAAAGGCCGGGGGAGTTTTCGGGTTTCGGATGGATCAACGACTCGATGAACTCACGCCGATCAATTCGCAAAGCTCAGGCGGTCCTGGGCCGTGCCATCTATCGGTCGATCCCTCGGGATCAATGCTGATGGTCGCCAACTACGGCGCAGGAAGTGTCGCGTCGTTCCCCATCGCCGCCGACGGCGCGATCGGCCCGCGCGGCGGCTTCGATCAGCACCATGGATCGAGCGTCGATCCCAAACGTCAGAAAGGCCCGCACGCTCACTCGATAGTGCCCGATCCGTCCGGACGATTCGCCCTGTCCTGCGATCTGGGCCTCGATCATCTGTTGATCTATCAGCTTCAACCCTCACGCGGCGGGCTGATCGCGGCCGATCCATCGTTCGTGCCCATTCGTCCCGGCACCGGGCCCCGCCACGTGGCGTTCGATCCCTCGGGTTTGCACGCCTATGTCATCACCGAAATGGGCAACACGATCACGACGTTCGCCTGGGATTCGGCCCGAGGGACACTGCTGGAAGGCAAAACCGTCTCGACGCTGCCCGACGGCGCCGAAGCCGGCGGATCGGGCGCCGAGGTGACGGTGCATCCCTCGGGGCGGTTCGTTTACGCCTCGAATCGCGGCCACAACAGCATCGCGGTCTTCGCCGTCGATCCCGCCAGCGGAGAACTGACCCGACGAGGACATACGTCCAGCGGCGGCGATTGGCCTCGGCACTTCGCCATCGACCCCACCGGTCGATTCCTCATCGCCGCCAACCAGCGATCCAACAACCTTCTCGTTTTCGCCATCGATGGGCGCACCGGTGCTTTGACGGCCACGCCCCATCGCGTCGAGGTTCCGGCACCGACCTGCGTGCGATTTATGGTCACCGTCGGCGAATGAGCCGGCAGCGACTCTGAGATGCAGGCTGGCAGCCCACACCACAAAAAGGTGGGGTTCCTTGTGGTGCAGGCATCTTACCGACGTTTTTTCCCGAGATGCAGGGTGGAAGCCCGCACCACAAAAGTTGGGATCCTTTGTGGTGCAGGCATTTTGCCTGCAGTTGTTGAGTTCGTCACGACTGCTTGGCGATCAGTTCGTTGATCCGCCGGGCGAACGCGGCGGGATCTATGACGCGCGACCCTTCGGCAATGACCGCCTGGTCGTATAGCAAGCGCCCCAGCGACTCGACCCGAGGATCGGACGGATCTTTTTCGACGATTGTCTTCAGTGCCGCCATCGCCGGATGATCGGGATTCAACTCGAGAATTCGCTTGGAAGGTGGAATTTCCGATCCTCGACCCATCCTCTGCATCAGCCGTTCCATGTGGGCGCTCATCGCCTGGTCATCGGCCACCAGCACCGCGGCGCTCTGGTTCAGTCGAGCCGACAACCGCGTTTCCTTGATCTCCTCGCTCAGCCGCGATTGCAGCGCTTCGAGCAGCGGCTTGTAGCTCTTGGTCGCCTCCTTGAGCTTTTCCGCCTGCGCCTCATCGGTTGGCGAATCCCCTCGATCGGCGGCCCGGAACGGCTTTTCCTTGTACTGCATCAGCCCCGAGACCAGGTACTCGTCGATCGGATCGCTCAGCAGCAATACCTCTTGGCCACTGGCCTTGATCGCTTCAAGATACGGCGAGTTTTCCAGCATCCCCCGCGTGTCGCCGGCGAGATAGAGAATCTGCTTCTGATCGGGCTTCATCGACTCGACATACCGGCCCAGCGTCGTGAACTCCCCCGGCTTGCTCAGCGTGCTCTCGAACAGCAGTAGGTCCGCCAGACGCGGGCGATTGGCGTAGTCATTGACGGTGCCTTCCTTGAGGTATTCGCCGAATTCCCTGAAAAACTTCACGTACGTTTCGTACTCCGAGCTTTTCATCTCCTCCAGCGTTTTAAGCACCCGGTTGGTCACATTGCTCTTGATCTTCGCCAGCAGGGGGTTGTGCTGAAGGGTCTCGCGCGACACGTTCAACGGCAGGTCCGCCGAATCGACTACCCCGCGGACGAAGCGCAGGTATGGCGGGGCCAACTGCTCGCATTCATGCTGGATCAGCACGCGGCGGACGTACAAATCCAACCCGCTCTTTCGCTCCGGCCCGGCCATCCAATCCCACGCACGCTGCGACGGAATGAACATCAGTGCGCGGAACTCGGTCACCCCCTCGGCCGCGAGATGGATCGTCTTAAGCGGATCCCCGTCCTCCCGCGCGATCGAGCGGTAGAAGGACTTCATCTCGTCTTCCTTCACCTCGTTCTTCGGGCGAAGCCAAATCGCCTGCCGCGAATTCAGAGTTTCCGCCTGCTTGGATTTAGTGCCGTCTTCCTCGCGCTCGACCTCCATCACGATCGGGTGTTCGATGTAGTCGGAGTATTGTTTGACGATCTCCTTCAGCCGCCATTCGGACAAAAACTCCTTCGCATCGTCGCGCAGATGAAGGGTCACGTCGGTGCCACGATTGGGTTTGTCCGCGTCGGATACCTCGAACGATCCCTCGCCGTCGCTTTGCCATCGCACGGCCTGCGCCTCGGCCCCGGCCCCGGCAGCGCGCGAGAGGACCGTGACCTTGTCGGCGACCATAAACGAGGCATAGAACCCCACCCCGAATTGTCCGATCAGTTCCGGACGTTGCGCGGCGTTGGCTTGCTTAAGGCTTTCGAGAAATGACCGCGTTCCCGAGCGGGCGATCGTGCCGAGATTCTCGACGATTCCCTCGCGTGTCATCCCGATCCCGTTGTCGCGGATGGTCAATGTTCCGCCGGCCTCGTCGGGAATCAACTCGATGCGAAAATCAGGCGCCCCGGCGATCAGGGAGGGGTCTTTTAGCGCTTCGAATCGCAAGCGATCGATCGCGTCGGCGGCGTTGCTGATCAATTCACGAAGGAAAATCTCCTTCTTGGTGTAGAGCGAGTGAATGATCAGATCCAGCAGTTGCTTGAGTTCGGTGCGGAACTCGAGTCGCTCGGAATGGTCGGCGGCATGAACAGTCTCGGCCATGGGTCTCCTCGTTGGGTATGAATCCTCGACGCGCTCGACAAAATGCGTGCCACCCTTTTCGGTCGCCGCAGGCATCAAAATTCATCAGCGATGCACGGTTTTCCCGCCCGCTCGCCTGACGAATCGGCAGGCGATCTCCCGCACGCTCTACCACGCACGACAAGGGATTTATACGCCCTTGTTCCAATCCGGGGGAAGCAGCAGAACGGGCACGCGGGTGTTCTTGATCAGCTCGACCGGGACATTGCCGGCCAGCAGGCGGGCGAAGACATTTTTTCCGGTCAGCCCCAGGACAATCAGCGTCACCTCCCGCTCGACAGCGGTGTTGAGAACCGCCCGGGCGATGTCGTCGGAAAACATCAGCAGGGTCTGCACCACGATCCCGCGTTCCTGGAGCTTTTCCCGCAGGATGCTGATCGCCGCTTCCCCGTCGGCCTGCTCCTGCTCGCGCATTTGCCCGCCGCTCGGACGCGACACATGCACCACCAGCACCTCGGCCGAGAGCTTGCGGGCCAGTTCGGCCAACGGCTCGACGACCTTCTGCGACGCCCACGGGCTGCTGACGGCGACGAGAATTCGGCTCATAATCCACCGTTAAACGCGATTCACGGACCGAAGTCAACGCCTGGCGCGACGCCGGGCCGCTCAGTGATCGATCGGCGCCGCCTGCCGGTCGGTTGCCGGATCCCAGAAGGCGCTCTTGGGACCGAACGGGTCGCGCTCCTCCTGCATCACAATGTTGTTGTAGCGGAGCAACGTGCCCTTGGCCCGCTCGAGCATCGAAATGGCGATCGAGTAATTGGCGATGGCCGACGCCTCGGCATTGGCGGTCTCGGCCACCCGGGCCTGGGCGTCGAGCTTGAGCTGAACGAACGTCGGGGTCAGCGGTTCATTATTTTTTTCGCGGATTTCGATCGCCTCCAGCGCCTTGGCGGCGGCGAATCGCGCATTGCGGGTGGCGACGATCTCCAGCCAAGTCGTCTGCACCTCGCGATGGGCCTGCACCACTTCGAGCGCCACCTGATCCACCAGCGATTGATACTGCGCCACCGCCTGTTGACGCTGCAGCAGCGACCGCTGCCAGATCGCCCGCGCCTCACGGTTGCCCAGCGGCCACTCGAACTGCAATCCCAGCGCGTAGGAAATGTGATTGAACTCCATTTGCCGGGAAACCGCCTCGTCGAAGCTGCTCTCCAGGCCAGAAAATCCGATCCGTCCGACCAGATTCAACTGGGGCAGGCGATTAGAGTCGGCCACTCGCACCGCCACGCCCGCCGAGTTGATGCGAAGCTGCTGCTGGCCCAGTTCCAGCCGGTGCAGCATGGCCGAGCCGATCAATTCGCCAGGGTCAAACTTGATCGGCTGCAACACCGGCTCGGTGGCCGGCAACAACAGCAGATCGCCCGCGACGGGAATCTGCGGATCATTGACCAGGCGCTTGAGCTGATCCGAAAGGTTACGGACGTTGTTCTTCAGCCGCACGAGGATCGCCCGGCGGCTCTCGACCGAGGCGTTCGCCTGGGCGATCTGCACCGTCGTGACGTCCTGGCCTTCACGCTTCTTCAAAATGACGGCCGTCTCGTACGTCCGCCGTAAAAGCTCTTCCTGGATCTGCACCTGAAGTACCGCGTTGACCAGTTGCCAATACGCTTTCTCAACGTTGGTGAGCGTCTCTTCGAGGGTCTGTCGAAAATCCAGCAGGCTGATCCGCTGATTGTTGCGGGCGATGGTGACCCGGGCACGGTTCACCCGCGCGCCGAAGTCGCGCAGCAGCGGCTGGGTCAGCTGCAACGTCATCTCGTTCAACCAGAACGGATCGGTTCGGAACTGGCTGGGATTCTGGTCGGTCTGCTGGGTGCGGTAGGAGAGCTGAATCTGCCCGCCGCTGTCCAGCGTCTGCCGCACGCCGCCTTCGACCGAGAAGATGCTCGCCCGCTGGTCGTTGACCGTGATCACCCCGCCGAACGGGTTAGTGAAATCCTGGATGATCGTTCCGGCGGTGGATTGATCCTGTCGCTCGAACTGAGTGTTCAAAAACGCCACTGGATCGAAGCGGGCATCGGCCTCGACCACGCGGGTCTGGTCGATGGCCGGAGCATAGGCCGCCACGCGAACGTTATGGCTGGTCAGCGCGGCCCGTTGCACCAGCTCGCTAAGCGTCATCCGCAATGTTGGCTCGACGCCCAAGGCCGGCCCGGTCGTGGGTGCCGGCGTGGTCGCCGCGCCCGCCGTGCCGGTGCGACCGGCATCGCTGAACGGATCGGCAGCCAGAAACTCGCTCTCGAGCGTCGTGGGAAGACGACGAGGACGGCGGTCGATCACCTCGTCGGCGGCGAGCTTTTCCGGGCGCTGGATCGCATGGGGATCAAACGTCCCCGGCTCGGGAAGGGCACAACCCCCCACTTGAATCAGGGCGGCCGCTCCGATGCTTAAACCCAGACAATGGAAAATGGACAGACGGCGACTCACCAAGCGGATCAATTTCATGGATTTCGTCCATCGGGACGCGGATCGCCAAGGGCAAGCGAAGCCAAGGCCCGACTGTTGGGGAAAACATACAGCCCGTTGCAAAAACCCTTGCCGCGGCATTATAGATACGGCCCGATCGAACGCAAAAACGCGATCGCGGCGAATCCCAGCAGAA
Source organism: Tepidisphaerales bacterium (assembly GCA_038329845.1). GTDB lineage: Bacteria > Planctomycetota > Phycisphaerae > Tepidisphaerales > Tepidisphaeraceae > JBBQNJ01. The sequence goes on from JBBQNJ010000101.1 coordinate 10,779, forward strand.
CGATCCCGCCGACCGCATCGGCCGCCGCCAGCCACCCCGGGCGCTTCACCCGCCCGGTGAGCGACAGCACCGCGGCGAAAAACACGGCCCATCCCAGCGCCCCCAGAAACACTCCCGTGCAAACCCACGGCAGGTCTCGGCCCGGCTGCTGCGTCAACGCCGCCGTTTGCGCCGGGACCGCGACGAACCAGAATCCCAGGGTCATCGGATTGATCAGCGTTATGAGCAGCCCGGTGAGATATCCCCCGTGCAGCGACGGCGCCGGCGGCTGCGAAAGCTGCGCCGCCGTCGAGGCACCCCCGCGCCAGACCTTCACCGCCGCCCACAGCGACATCGTGCCCAGCCACGCCAGCAGCGCGATCCCCCCGACCAGCAGTGGCCCGCGCACCCACGGTTGATCGGCGAACCCCGGCCGCAGCGACAGGCTCGTGACGATCGCGTATCCCACGTCCACCGTTACCGCGCCGCTTCCGATCGCCACGCCGGCCCAGAACCCGCCGCGCAGCGTTCGCCGGGCGATCTCGATGTTCACCGGGCCGATCGGCACCGCCGCCCCAAGCCCCAGCAGCAATCCTCGAAGCACCAGCCATGCGGGCGTCATGGGCCACCACGGTAGCCAACCGATTTCCCCGGGCAAGCGGGTGGCGAACGGCGGCCGCTCGTGCATCGTCGTGTGGCGAAGTCAGCGGTGTTCAAGTGCCGCCGGTGTTCCCCCGTCGGCCGGCAGACCCCCGCCGAGCTATACCGCTCGCGGGCCATATTGAGACAAACCGCCTGGGGAAAACCGGGATATCCCGCAGGTTCCGAGCCGTTGCGGACGTCCCACTGCAGGCCGCGAGCGGTATAGCGATTCCGCTGCTGCGCCTCCCCCGCGAGTGCATCTCACGGCGAGGCGTCGACCGGCACCACCTCGGCCCACACCAGCGGATGATCCGACGCCCCGTGATCGATCACGCCCGCGGCCTTGACCCGCATCCCACGCACCAGGATCCAATCGATATGGTCGGTCAACTCGCCCTCGCCGGCGGCGGCCAGGGCGTCGATCGCCTGGCTCGAATCGATCAGCTCGCGCAGCCGCGGATCGCCGACCGGTGAGTTCAGGTCTCCCATCAGCAGCGCTGGGGCCGAAACCTGCGTGAACATTCTCAGCGCCTCGCTAAGCTGCTTCTCGCGCCCAGGCCCGCGGGTGAGATGGGTGATCAGCACATGCACGCGTTGACCATTAAATGGGACATCGGCCATCAAGATGTTGCGAAATCCATGGGTCTGCTCACCGGTCAGCGGGATTCGCCGCCATTGCCCGATCGGACGGCGGGTGAGCAGGGCGTTGCCGAAGTCATCCTGCCCCCATCGCCGCTCGGTGGGGGCGAAAATCCATCCCATCTTGAGCATCTGGCCAAGTTGCGCCGCCTGGTGGGTCCCGGCGATGACTCCCGGCGCCCCGGCCACCTCGTTCATCGCCACGAGATCAAACCCGCGCATCGCCCGGGCGGTGCGGGCCAGGTCCACCCGACCATCGGGACCGCGCCCGCTGTGAATGTTAAATGTCGCCACCCGCAGCGTCGCGGCGTTTGCCGGCTTCGTGACCGGCCCGGTCGCCGGAACGATCCCCCGCGCTGATTCTCCCGAGGCTGGCGGCGTCGGCGTCGTGACCGACACCCACCCCAGCGCGACGATCCCCGTCAACCCCAGCGCCAGCCACCCGGCCACCAGCCAATGCGCCATCCGCCTCGGCGTTTGTCTGCTCATAACGGAGAAAGGCTAATCCGTTCGCCGTCGCGGTCAATCCACGCGGAGAGCAGCGGAGAGACACGAATACATGCACAGGCGAAGGGGCACACGGATTCGCGCTGTCAGCCCGAAACGCCAGCGAAAACACGGATTTTCACCTGTACCCCCATTCCCATCCCGTTCGATCCTCACCAGGCGGGACCCTATCGCAATAAGAAACTTCGTGTCATTCGAGTTCTTCGGGGTAAAATTCTTCGCTCCTTCGCCCCTTCGCGTTTCAAAAATCTCCTACCGGCCTTGCAAAGTCGACGCCGGGCCGATCGCGGCGGGGCCTTCCGACCCGGCGAAGGCCTGGTACGCCGGAATCGCGCTGCCATTTCTGGTCCGCGACTAAAGCGGAACGTCGTGATTCTCAGGCAGCGGGATTCGTGCTTGGAAATTGCAGAAGCGATGAAGCAGATGTTCGGAGTAAGGTGTGATGAGTCGTGTCCGCCGGGCAGCCGGGGCAAGTTCAATACGTTTGAGAACCTCGTCGGCAGGCATCGTAAAGAAGCGTTTGAAATCGCAGCCTAGGCTCGGCAAACCTTGCGCGGTCAGGTCTTCCTCACTGGGACATGCCTCAAGGCAATGATAGCGCTCGTCTTTGTTCTGGATGATCCGCTTCCCAATGTCCTTGCCTGGCGGAAGAATGCTCTTCATGTCCCCTGTTGGCATTGCCTCGCAGAAAAGAACGTTTTCGATTTTTAACTTTGGCGCGTTGTCGAAGTTCTTCTTAAAGGCAGTATCATTGACGCGTGTTGCGTCTTGTGAGCTGCTCCCCATGCGCTGGGCGCATTTTAGCCTTGGTTAAGATGGATTCATATGCCCACTGACGCCTGCCGTCGCGCAGGGAGCCCGAAGGGCGACCGCAGCGACGGCAGGCGTCAACGCTCC
>JBBQNJ010000102.1:0-13093 GCA_038329845.1 Tepidisphaerales bacterium
GGGCGGCGCGGGCGGCGCGGGCGGCGCGGCTGGCGCGGGCCGATCGGCGGGGGGGTGGCGAATCTACATCCAGTTTCTGCGTTCGCTGGCGCGGATCGTCCACGGGCTGGAGTTGGAGATCGACGGCGACGATGCCGCCACTGCCGAGCGCTTCGAGCAGGCGCTCAAGAGCCGCTCATCGGCCCAAGCGCTCGACGAACCGCGGGCGATACTGCGGCTGTGCATCAACGCGGTCTTTAACTCGTGGAACAGCGAGCGGGCGGTGGCGTACCGGCGGCGGCACGACATCCGGGGGCTTGCCGGCACGGCGGTGAACGTGCAGGCGATGTGGCCGTCGCGGGTGAGCGGCGTGGCCTTCACGCGGGATCCGACCTCGCCGGATGCCGATCGGATCGTCATCGAATCGTCGTTCGGGCTGGGCGAATCGGTGGTCTCGGGAGATGTGACGCCGGACCGGCTGATCCTATCCCGCGCCGACCTGTCGATCATCGAGCGACGGTTAGGAAATAAATCGCGGGTCATTTCGGCCGCGGGCGAGACGGCCGAGCCAACCGAGGCGACCGATGCATCATCGTGGAGCATCCACGATGAGCAGGCCCGCGAGCTGGCCCGGCTGGCGCTGCGGGTCGAGTCGCATTACGGATACCCGGTGGACATCGAGTGGGGGCTGGCGGGCGGGCATTTGGCGCTGCTGCAGGCCCGGGCGATTCGCGGACTGGACGTGGCGGCGGCGGTCGAGCCGCGGCGACGGCTGGAGATCCAGCGCCTGCGGGCGATCGCCGCGGACGGCGCTGAACCGCGACGGGACCCGCGGGTGTGGATCGCGCACAATCTGGGCGAGACCCTTCGCCATCCCACGCCGCTGACGTGGGACATCATTCGCCGCTTCATGTCCGGCGACGGGGGGTTCGGGCGGCTTTATCAGTCACTGGGATATCGCCCCAGCCGGCGGGTGTGGGATGAGGGATTTATCGAGTTGATCGGGGGCCGGATTTACGCCGACCCCGGCCGGCTGGCCGAGATGTTCTGGGAGGGGATGCCGCTGAGCTACGATCCGGCAGCGCTGGCGCGGGACCGCTCGCTGTTGGACCAGGCGCCCGGCGTGTTCGATGCCCAGCGGGCCGATGGATTGTTCTTGGCCCGGCTGCCGGTGAACCTGTGGTCGATGTGGCGGGCCGGGCGTCGGATGAAGTCGGGCAGGCGGCACGCCAAGCGCCGATTCGACGAGGATGTGCTGCCGGGGTTCCTGGCCTGGGTGCGCGCCGAGCGCCGACGCGACTTGGCGGCGATGAGCGATCAGGCGGTTCTGGCGTGCCTGGATGAGCGGCGCCGGGTGGTGCTGGATGATTTCGGTCCCGAGTCGCTGCGTCCGGGGTTTTTCGCGGCGGCGGCGCTGGGGGATATCCAGGGGCTGCTCACCCAGTTGCTGGGTGCCGAACGCGGGCGGCTGCTCGCCGGGCAACTGACGCTGGCCCTCGAGGGGGATGTGACGTTCGAGCAGGATGCGATGCTGTTCGACGTGGCTCACGGGCGGGCGTCGATGCAGGCGCTGATCGAGCGCTTCGGGCACCGCTGCATCGACGAGATGGAACTGGCGGCGCCGCGCTGGCGCGAAGATCCATCGTATCTGCACCAGACGGCTGGGCGGCTGGGTCGGCTCAGCGAAGAGCGAAGTCCGCGGGCGGTGCATCAACGCGGCGGGCAGGCTCGGCTCGAGGCCGAGCGGACCCTGCCGGCGCTGCTGGAGGAGTGGGGCGGATCGAGTTTTCGCCAGCGCATCGAGCGCGACCTGACCGATGCCCGCGCCCTGCTGCCCTACCGCGAATCGGGCAAGTTTCATCTGATGGCCGGGTACGAACTGATCCGCGCGTGCATCGAGGAACTCTCCCGCGGCTGGGAATTGGGGTCAGGAATCTATTTCCTGACGCTCCCCGAGCTGCGGCGAGGCGTTTCCGACCGCTCGAGCGTCGAGGCGACGATCGCCGAGCGGCGGCTGGGCTGGCGGGCATTGCAGCGCTTGGACATGCCCGAGGTAATCGACTCGAGAGAACTGGATTCGCTGGGATTGCCTCGCGCGGTCGAGGCGGGGGCTGATGAGCTGCCGGCCACAGCGCTGGCCCCGGGCGTGGGGCGCGGGCCAGCGCGGATCGTGCGCGATGCCGGCTCGGTCGGCGATCTGGGGTCGGGCTATGTGCTGGTGTGCGCCTCGACCGATCCCGGCTGGACGCCGCTGTTTCTCACCGCCCAGGCCCTAATCGTCGAGCGCGGGGGAGTGCTGTCGCACGGCGCGATCGTCGCCCGCGACTTCGGCATCGCCGCCGTGGCCTGCCCCGATGCCACCCGGCTGATCCACGAGGGAGACATCGTCCGCGTGGATGGCAATAGCGGCCGGATCATTATCGAAACGCGGATCGGCAATTGAAGCTCAACGGCCCTCGTCCGGGCGCGGGGAATCGTCCGATCAGCGCTTCGATGGCACCGAGGCGATGTTCGCCGAGCCATTCCATTCATCGTCATGCGCCCGGTCCTTGAGGCAGAGGGTCGTGCCCGGCATGTCGCCGATGGCATGGCCCCGCTGCTCGAGCGAGAGGCGGATCGAGCGAGAGGCGGATCGAGCGAAGGCGGATCGGGCGAGAGGCGTATCGAGCGAAGGCGGATCGAGCGAAGGTGGATCGGGCGAAGGCGGATCGGGCGAAGGTGGATCGAGCGAGAGGCGGATCGAGCGAGAGGCGGATCGAGCGAAGGCGGATCGGGCGAGAGGCGTATCGAGCGAAGGCGGATCGAGCGAAGGCGGATCGGGCGAAGGCTGGCATCACAGCCGGTTGGCCTGCACGTAGTCGCTGTCGCCGCGCAGGTAGTTGACGATGTTGAGCGTGGCCCGCAGCGCCTGGCGCTCGACGCTCTCGAACGTGCGCGAGCCGACGTGGGGGGTGATGATGATGTTGTCGATGTAGCCGAACGGGTGATCCGCCGGCGGCGGCTCCTGGGCGATCACATCGGCGCCGTACCCGCCGAGCTGCCCCGATCGGCACGCCGCGGCCACGTCCGCTTCGTTGATCAATCCGCCGCGGGCGGTGTTGATCAGGTAAGCGCCCTTTTTCATCTTGGCGATCAATCCCGCATCGAACATGCCCCGGTTCTTCTCATCGAGATTCATGTGCAGCGAAACGATATCGGCCTCGGCGATCGCCTCCTCGACGCCCATGCAGCGCTTGACCCCGCACGCTTTGGCAAACCCCTCGTCCCAGTACACATCGTAGCCGACCGCGTTCATCTCGAAGGCCCGGGCCCGCTTGATGACCTCCTTGCCGATCCGCCCCACGCCCAGCACGGCCAGGGTCTTGCCGTACAGCTCGTTGCCGGTGATGCGCTTCCAGCCGCCCTCCTTGGTCGAGCGCAGGTGCGGCCAGAAATGCTTGGCCAGCGCGATCATCAACCCGAAGGCGTGTTCGGCCACGGTGGTGTGGTTGACCCCCGGGGTGAACAACACGGGGACGCGGTGGGCGGTGGCATACTTAACGTCGATCGAGTCCAGCCCGATGCCGTACTTGGCGATGACCCGCAGCGGCGTGGGGGCGTTCAGGGCCGCGTCGATCACCTTGGCGGTGATGTGATCATCGCCGTTGAGAAACCCGTCGAAGCCCTTGTTGGCCGCGATCAGTTCGAGCATGGCCGCCTCGGCGAGCGGCCCGCGGGCGCGAACGACCTCAAGCCCGCTGTCGGTGAGGACCTGGTGATGCTTGCCGGGGGTGTCCTGGTAACTGGTGGTGGTGAGTAGGATTTTCATCTCTTTGGGTGGGAATGATAGCGATCAGAGCGGGGCGGAGGAAGAAGCGGCGGGGCGGAGGCAGATTAAATGCGAAGCGGAGGGGTGGAGGGAAATTAAACGCGAAGGCGCGAAGACGCGAAGATGGGTGGACCGGGGGATGGGTGGACCGGGGGATGTTGCACCTTTCAGCTTCCACTTTCCACTCGCAGGAGGGATGCTTTAAGCTCTCGAAGGGGTGCAGCTCTCGAAGGGGTCGGGAGTCTTCACTGTTGTTCCTTCGGGGCTATCGAAGGAGTCGGGAGTAACTCCTTCGTGCGGGCGACCCCTTCGTGCGGGCAAGCGTAGCGGGTAGGGGCGGCTAGCCGCCGTCTTTTTGGCGCAGCGCGTGACAAGAGCTTTCCCGTTCAAGACAACGTCCATCTGCTGCTGGTTCCGCGTTACGTGCAACGCAATGCCCCGCGGGCGAATCTGGTGGCGCGGGCAGAGGATTGGACGTGGAGCAGTCCATGGCGTCGGGAGAACCAGCGTGGTGCGGCGATGTTGAGCGATTGGCTGGTGCCGCGGCCAGTGGATTGGGTAGAGTTCGTCAATGAGCCCCAGAGTGAGTCAGAACCGCAGGCGATTCACCGCGGTGTGAACCGGGGCTGTCCGTTTGGGGATGATGACTGGCAGAAGCAGACGGTGGAGGATCTGGGCCCGGAACCGACCTTGCGGTCCCGTGGCCGACCACGGGAAATGGTGCGGGAGGCCGCTATTGATCCCTGACCCGTTTTCTTTGTCTGACCCGTTTTCTCCATCGCCCACCCTTCATGGCTTTCTCGTTCGTGGGTTGGTCGCATGGTGAGGCGGGTACGCCCACCCCACAGGGCTACAGAAGACATTTCTCCGGATGCGCGATTCTCCCATCCCGATGCGCGGTTCTAAACTCCGGATGCGCGGGATATATTTCCGGATGCGCGAGATATATTTCCGGATGCGCGCGGCATATCTCCGGATGCGCGAGATATATCTCCGGATGCGCGAGTTATATTTCCGGATGCGCGGGATAAATTTCCGGATGCGCGGGATAAATTTCCGGATGCGCGGGATATATTTCCGGATGCGCGGGATATATTTCCGGATGCGCGAGTCATATCTCCGGAGGCGCGGGACAAATTTCCGGATGCGCGAGTCATATCTCCGGATGCGCGAGATAAATTTCCGGATGCGCGAGTTGAAAATCCGGGTTTATTGGCGAATAACACGGTTCGGACGTTGGCGGGTCGGACAAATTGGCGGCCATAAGGTGCTTTGCAGCGACAGTCTCTTCGCCGTCCGCTGCACCCAGGCATCATCGCCGAGTGGATGGCCACGCTCCACACTCTTTTCGAGGCTACGGACGGAACGGATTGAAGGGGAGGTAGCTCTTCGTTCTTCCCCGCGGGCGGAGCTACGTCCCATTCAGTCCATCCCAGCAAGCGAAGACTCCCGACCCCTTCGTGCGGGCGACCCCTTCGTGCGGGCTTCTCTCGTTCTCTTCTTGCCTCGCTGGCGCTTCGGGCTAACGGGATGCGCCTCGCGTTTCTCTCGTTCTCTTCTTGCCTCGCTGGCGCTTCGGGCTAACGGGATGCGCTCATCGCCCGGTCGCTCACCGTTCACCCCCTCACCCCTTCATCACCGGCAGGGCGATGGACGATTTCTCCTTCTGAATCTTCTCCCAGCCGCTGCCCAGTTCGCCGATCGGGTCGGGGGGAAGCACATCGACGCGCTTTTCCCCCAGCTTCGCCTCGCCGCGGCGGACCTTCTCCTGGAAGTCGCGGCACTCTTTGAGCAGCGCTTCGAGAATCTCTTCCTCCGGCACGTTCGCCACTTTTTCGCCTTGCACGTAGATGATGCCGCGACGATCGCCGGCGAAGATGGCGATGTCGGCACCCTCACATTCACCGGGGCCGTTCACGATGCATCCCATCACCGCCACCTTGATCGGCAGGGCGATCTCCATCGCCAGTTGCTTGCGAACGTCCTGCACCAGCTTGAACAAATCGACCTGAATCCTCCCGCAGGTCGGGCAGGCGATCAGCTCGGCCCCGATGCGCGGGCGCATCCCCAGCACATAGAGCATCTCCAGGCCGTCCCGCACTTCGTAGACCGGATCGCTGGCGTAGGAAATCCGCACGGTGTCGCCGATCCCCGAACACAACAGGTGCCCCAGCGGCACGACGCTGCGGATCGTGCCGGTCTCGCGCGGGCCGGCGTGCGTGACGCCCAGGTGCAGCGGGTAATCGAACCGCTCGCTGATGGCCTTGTAGGCGTCGATCACCAGCAGCGGATCGATGCTCTTGGCGCTGATCACCACTTCGTGGAAGTCCTCGGCGTGGAAAATCTCGAGATACTCCTCGAGCTTGGCGATCATGATCGCCAGCAGATGGCCGTGCTTGTTGTCGGAGAAGACCCCGCCCAGCTCCTTGAGCCGGCGCTGCTTGTCGCGCCGCTCGACGATCGATCCCTCATTGACCCCGATGCGGATCGGCAGGTGGCGATCCTTGCACGCCTGGATCACGTCCTTCACCTGGGCATGGTCGGAAATATTCCCCGGGTTCAGCCGGATTTTGTGGACGCCCGCCTCGATCGCCTCGAGTGCCCGCTGAAAGTGGAAGTGGACATCGGCAACGATGGGGACGCTGACTTGCGGCAGAATCTCGCGCAGCGCCGCGGTGTCCTTTTTCTCGGGCACCGCCACCCGCACCAGGTCGGCGCCGGCGGCGGCGAGCTTGTGGATCTCGGCCACGCAGGCGTCGATATCGTGGGTGTAGCCGGCGGTCATCGTCTGGATCGACACCGGGGCATCGCCCCCGATCGAGACGAATCCATGGGCCTGATCGCCCAGGGTCACCTTGCGGGTTTTTCTGCGCATCACCATAAGTTCTGCTCTCCTGGCTCGACGTTCATCCAATGCCCCGGCGGTGAGTCGGATTGCAGGATGCTAAAGATGGCATGGCGTGAAATCAACGAAGGGGGTGGAAACCCATCCTCCGGCGGGCTGGGGTGTCTATTATTGTAGCGGAGATCACCGTGGTAAATGGGTTGGTTCCTCAACGGGTGCTGAAGATCATCGCGGGCACATTGACTGCCTTGGGGGCCGTTTCGTGCGTCCCGCCTGGTCCGCCGACGGCACCGGATCAGCCGCAGCCGCGATATGCGCCTCCTCCGCCACGGGCCGCTTGGACGCGAACTCCGCCGCGGATCAATCCCAATCCCATGGAGCCGTTGGGTCCGTCAGAGCCGATTCTTGCCGATGCCGAAGCGCCGCCGTCCGAGCCGTGGGCGGGACTGAACGACTCTCCCGAGGCGCCGATGTATCCGCCGGGCGATTCGCCGATGTACGAGGAGTCGCCGGGGATTGCGTATCCCCCGCCGGTGTATCTCGAGTCGCCGCCGCTGTATTTCGATCGCCCGATTTACATCGCGCCGCCGCCGATCTACCTCGGGCCGAGGGTCTATCGAACTTACCCCAATCCCTGGCCGGTTTATCGGGATCGCCATGACGATCATCGAGGGTGGAGCGAGAAGCCGCGACCGCCGGTCCGGCGTGATGAAGATCGCGATCATTCCCGCGGACGGGATGACGACCACGCCCGCGGCCCAAACGACGACCATCCCCGTGACCGGGCCGAGGATCACGCCCGCCCGCCGCTGCCGCCGCCGCGGACGCCGAGCGCCGGTCCGCAACCGGCCAAGCCGATTCCACCGGGGATTGATGTTCGCGGCCCATCGCCCAGGGCCGATTCATCCGATCGCCGCACCGCCGAGGACGCCGCCCGTCGGCAAGCGGCGCTCGAGGCGCAGAAACGCACCGCCGCCCAGGCGAAGGCGGCGGCCGAAGCCAATGCTCGACGTCGCGCCGCCGAAGATCAGGCGCGAGCCGAGCGGGAAAAGGCCTGGCAAGATCGACGTGGCCCGACCGATGGCCGGGGTAAAGCCGAAGCCCCACCCCCGGCCCCGGCCCCGGCCCCGGCCCGCGCTCCCGATGACTCGCGCAAGCGCGACCCGCGCCGGCCATAGTCGTGTCGATTACGCCCAATCCGGCGCCAGAGCGGGTTTGGGGTTGTCAGAAATCCAAGGTTGCAATCTGAGATTTGAAATCGATGGACAAACTCGGCGTGGGCGTGCTTTGTTCGTTCGGGTTTATCGAGAGGCACCGTCAAGCCCGCCAAGAAACCTTTGCGCGGGATTATGGATTGCCGGGGCGCTGCTTGACCCGCACCGGGGCACCGGCGGCGGCCGATTCGTAGACGGCCATCACCACCGCGAGGTCCTGGCGGCCCATCGGCCCGCTCATGGCCGGGGCGCGGCCGTCGCGGATCGCTTCCAGGAACAATCGCTGCTGGTTGTAGCGTCCAGTGGCATCCCCCAAATTGTATGTCGGGGCGGAAAATCGCGCGACCTTGCCGGGTGTGGTGTAGCGGATGAACTGTGACTCGTACGGCTCGTCGAGAACGAGGTCGAGCGTTCGATCGAAGTGGATCAACTGAAAGTGGCCCTGGGTCGCGTAGACTTCGCGGGTCATGCCTTCGCTGGCATAGCCGCTATCAAATACGCCGAACAATTCGCGGGCATCCTGTGCGCGGGCGCGGGCCGTTTCGTCGAACTTCACCACCGCCACGGTCACATCGTCCCCGCCGATATTGCGGCTGTACTGGTTGGCGCTGTAGGCCGACACTTCGACGATTCGCCGGTCCAGCCACCATTGCACGAGGTTGATCGCGTGGATGGACAATTGGATGAAGCTGCCGCCGCCGGTCTGCTCGAGGCTGTTGCGCCACAGCCCCGGTGCCGCCCGAAGTCCGCCGCGATGGGCGTCGCGGGCGCGAACGCTCTGAATCTGTCCCATAGCGCCGCTGTCGACCAGCTTTTTTAGTTCCCACACCAATGGATTGGTGTAGCTGCTCATGTACATCCCCAGACGCCCGCGCGCCTTGGCGGCCGCGTCGAGGATTCGATCGGCCCCCTCGAGCGTGTTGGACATCGGTTTTTGCAGCAGGACATGCTTTCCCGCCTCCAGCGCCGCGACGGCCTGCTCGGCGTGCAGATGGTTGGGGGTGGAGATGTCCACCACGTCGATGTCATCGCCGAGGGCATCGGCGAAGTTCGTGCTGATGCGCTTGGCCCCTTGTTCGCGGCAGCGGGTGAGTTCCTCTTCGCTCACATCGACCGCCAGCGACCATTCCACATCCGGTAGGTCGGCATACACCATCCGGTAATTTCGTGCCATTCCGCCGGTCCCGACCAATGCGACACGAATCACCAAGGCCTCCGTTCAAAAGTACGAGTGACGCGAATGATAACGGAGTGCCGTCCGTCCGCCAAAGCAATGCCGTAACGAAAGTGACGCGGGCCTTTGAACAAAGGCCTGCGTCATCCTGAATCACCCCGATTTCTAATCCTTAATTCGTCAAATCCGCTTGCTTCGCGGCAGCAGCGCTGCCAGTCCCAGCATCGCCATGGCCGAGGACGACTCGGGACCACCAATCCCGATCCGGCGCTGTCGGGCACATTTCTTTTCGCGCGAGGAATGTACGACTTGCCGTTTCAAGCCGTGAAAGTCGTCGATTAAAACGCCAGCCTTACGCCCAAAATCACAAAAAACTCGTCCACTGGATCCCCAGCCCGCGCCGCGATGTCCGCCGTCTCGCCGCTCAGGAACGAATAGCGGATGCCCACGTAGGGCGCGATTTCCCGGCGGATTTCGTAGCGCAGCCGCATCTCCAAGTCGGTCCGGCCCAGGCCCGCCCCGACGTTCCGCTCGGCGATGTCCTGGGCGTAGAGCCGCAACTCGGTGCGAGGTTGAAGGACCAGCCGCTGCGTCAGGCGCAAATCCACTTCGGCCTCGATTTGCAGCTCGATATCGGCGTCCTGCGACACGTACAGCGATGTTTCGACCTCGAACATCCCTGGAGCCAGGCCCTCGAGGGCCAACACCCCGGAAAAGCGATCGTTGTAATCCCCGCTCTTCCAATCATTGGCGTATTGGAACCCGATCTGGGCGTTCCAATAGGGCGTGATCAAGCGGGAATAGAGAAAGTCATTCTCGCTTTCGCCCTTGCTGATCCCGTCGAAGCTAACGTCGCCTTCGCTCTTCCACCAGAACTTGTCCAGGTCATAGCCGATGAATCCGTAGGCGTTCCAGCCGAGCTGGTCATGGCCGTGGTCCTTGGCGCGATATTCCAACTGCTTGATCAGCGTGAACGCGTACAACTCGTCGTCATGGATCGGATTGGGATACGACGGCGGGGGGGTCCTGGCCGAATGGTCCAGCACCTGTTCGAGGGTCATTCCATCGGGCAACTCCGGCGGCTCGACCGGGGCGGTCGTCGCGACCGAACTCAGCTCCGACTGAACATGATCCGGGCGATTCACCGTATTCGGAAGCGCCGGGGCGGTCTGCCCCATCGCCGCGGCGGCGATCCCCATCACCAAGGCAGCGGCAAAAAATCCGACCCTTCGTCGCTTGGACCCTTCATTGGAACCGAGGGAAATGAAACGCGAAGGCGCGAAGGCGCGAAGGTGAAGAATAGACGGAAAACACTCGATATAATTCGGACGCCTGGCCAAGCCCATCGAGTCGCACCATTCTACTTCGCGTCTTCGTCCCTTCGCGTTTGAAATTCTTCGTTGTGGCCTTCGTCCCTTGCCACTTGAATTAAATATCCGCATGGACCGGTCCTCCTTCAAGCGATCGGACGACCGCCACGGTGCGGAACATTCCGCGCTCCATGTGATACAGCAGATGACAATGAAACGCCCATTGGCCCGGGGCGTTGGCGGTGATGTCCACCGTCAGCAGTTCCGCCGGCTGCACGTTGACCGTGTGCTTCCGCGGGTTCTGCGAATAATCCTCCCCGGCGTACAGGTCCATGAACATCCCGTGCAGGTGGATGGGATGCGACATCATGGTGTCGTTGATCATATTGATCCGCACCCGCTCGCCGTAAGCGAAGCGAATCAGGTCCGAGTCGGACCATTTCTTGCCGTCAAAACCCCAGATGTACTTATGCATGTTGCCGGTGAGGTGCAGATCGAACTGGCGGGTCGGGGGCCTGCGGTCCGGCGGGGTTTTCAAACACCGCAACTGCCCATAGGTCAAGACGCGCCAGCCATCGTCACCAAGCCCGATCCCCGGATCGTCGAGTTGGCGATAGACGGTTTTGGCCATGGTGATGCTCTCGGGGCCATGTTCATCCGGGCCATGCTTGATCCGCATGGGCAGGCCGTGGGTGGGCAGCGACCCATCCGGCACCGGCGCTGGCGGCGGGGCTGGGGCGGTCGAATGCATCGGGGGCATCGCTGAATCGTGCTTCTGATTCATCTTTTTGCCCATCATCATTCCCATGTCGCCCATGGTCAGCATCGGGCGCATCCGCCCGTGCTGAACCTTCGCCGTCATCCCGTGGCGCGGCGCGATCGTTCCCCGCGTCTTGCCGCTGCGGTCCATGGTCTCGGCCCAGAGGGCAAAGGCCCGGTCCTCGGGGAGTTTGACGATCACGTCATACGTTTCGGCCACGGCGATCCGCAGCTCATCGGTCTCGACCGGCTTGACGTTCTGCCCGTCGGCCTGCACCACCGTCATGGGCAGTCCGGGGATGCGGAAATCGTAGTAGGTCATGGTCGAGGCATTGACGATCCGCAGGCGCACGCGCTCACCCGGCTGGGCGATCGCCGTCCAGTTCTCGTGATCGGCATGGCCGTTCATCAGATAGGTGTAGGTCGAACCGGTGATGTCGGCGATGTCGGTCGGGTCCATCCGCATCCCGCGCCATTTCAGCCGCTTGTCCACCACCTCGAAAAAACTCTGCCCGGTGGCGTTCATCTGGTTGTCGATGTTGGCCACGGTCGGCCGCTGGTAGTTGAAATACCCCTCGATCGTGTGCAGCTTGCGCAGGGCCGCGTACGGGTCGTCATACATCCAGTCCGACAGCACGATGGGGTACTCGATGTCGTACTCGACCGGATCCGGCTCGGCCGGGGCGATGACCAGCTGTCCGTACACGCCGAGCTGCTCCTGCAAGCCGGTGTGGCTGTGATACCAGTAGGTCCCGTTCTGTCGCACGCGGAAGCGGTAGGTGAACGTTTCGCCCGGGGCGATCCCCGGGAAACTGATCCCCGGCACCCCGTCCATGGTGAACGGCACGATCATTCCATGCCAGTGAATCGATGTTGATTCGCTCATCCGGTTATGCACCCGGATCAGCACCGATTTTCCTTCGGTCATGCGAATGACCGGGCCGGGAAAGGATCCGTTGATCGTGATCGCCGACCCCATTTTGCCGGCCACGAGCGTCGGTTGGCGCTCGATCACCAGGTCGATCCCGCCGGGGGCGCTGGCGTCGAGTTCCGAAAGGATCCCCGCCTTCGCCGGTGCCGCCCATGCCGCGCGCCCTGGTGTGAGCAATGAGATCCCTCCCAGCGACGCCGCCGCCAGTGCCGAAGCGCCGAGAAAGCCGCGTCGGGTGGGTGCCGATGAGTGCAGAGCAAAAACATCCATGGGACTCCTTGTTCAGACCGCCCCCCCCAGGTCCACCGGCCCAGCCGAAACCCGCTGGGGCTCCCCGGCCATCGCCGGCTGGACAAGCTGAGAATTTACCCCGATTGAGAAATCTGGGAACCCCAAAAATTAGTTGTGGTGCAGGCATCTTGCCTGCATCCCAAGTCGCAGGCTGGAAGCCTGCACCGCGAAGCGTTCGAACTCACTCATGGTCTCGGTGCGAACGGGTCTGTTAACTGGGCGAGGGCTGTTTACGGGCCAAGAAAAGGGTCTTAGAGCGTGTGTGAGAATCTCTGATTTCGATTAAACTGCTGCCATGGAAAGGACTCCATACCCCAGCGATCTCACGGATGAACAATGGCTTTTGATCGAACCGCATATCCCGCCCGAGAAGCCCGGTGGCCGACCCCGCTCGGTGAATATGCGCGAAGTGGTCAACGGTATTCTTTACCTCAACCGCAGCGGCTGCGCCTGGCGGCAGTTGCCGCACGATCTGCCGCCGTGGGGCACCACCCATTACTATTACTGACGCTTCCGATTGGACGGCACCTGGCAGACGCTTCACGACCGCCTCCCCGAGCAGGTTCGTCTTTCCGTCGGCAAAGAGCCCACCCCCTCCGCCGCCATCATCGACAGTGAGTCGGTGAAGACGACGGAAAAAGGGGGGTCCACGGTTACGATGCGGGGAAGAAAATCAATGGCAGAAAGCGGCATATTGTTGTCGATACGCTCGGCTTGATCATTGCGGTTGTCGTCCATGCGGGCAACATCCAGGACCGCGATGGCGCCAAGCTGGTCTTTGG
>JBBQNJ010000103.1:0-12773 GCA_038329845.1 Tepidisphaerales bacterium
CCCCCCATCGCCCGCCGCCCCCCGCCCCCCGCCCCGCCCCGCCCCGCCCCGCCCCTCGCCCCGCCTCGCCCCGCCCCGCCCCGCCCCGCCCCGCGCTATTCGTAGCAGCGGATTTCCATCACCGCCGCGCAGCAGACCGCCGAGTTCATTTCGAGAATTTCCAGGCGCAGTTGATCGGTCTGGAAGGACGGATCGAGATTGAGGGTCTGCCGGGCCTGGTGGTTGTCGGCGCGCTCGGCGAGCAACCGCCCGCCGCGGTCGGTCAGGCGGTATGCCTTGGCGCAGAACGGGACGGTGCGCTCGGGGTGGCCCATCAGGCATGACTCCATGGCGTGGTCATAGTCCACATCGAAAAAAAGCTCGACCCGCGAAATTCGCCGCAGCGCCGGCCAGACGAGAGTGATCGACGGGCGGGCATCGTCGGGATCGGCGGTCCAGGCGTTGGGGCCGCTCGTGGGACGTTGAACCCCGTTGCACAGATTTTCCGGTGCCCAGGCCGAAATCGCACCGGCCACCTCCATGGCGAAATTATGCCCATTCGGGCGGCGGGCCGGAACCCAAATCTCGTAATCCTCACCGCCGACGGGGCTGGTCTTCTCATCGCGCGAATGAACCAGCGTGAGCAGGCCGGTGATTCTGCGCTCGGTGCAGCGCACCGACACCGCCGGATTCTTCAACAGCAACAAAAAAACGTAACGCGGCTGGTCGATCGTCACGTCGAACGCCACCTCGAGCGGGATGCGCTCACCCGGCGCGACCCGGCGGGTCACACTCCCCAGCGTCACATCCGGCGTATGGTGATCGACCCGGCTGGTGGTGCGCAGCTCGATGCGCAGTTCCGTCGCCTCGGTCACATCCAGCCACAGCGTCACCCGCGGCATGGCGCCGGGCAGAACCGGGATCAACTGCGCCGCGTCTCGATCGAGCTTGTGGGCGCCGGCGTTGTCGGGCAAATGGCCCAGGACGAACTCGCTGCTGGCCGTGATCTTCGCTTGGCGCGCGATATCGCGCGGATCCTCCAGACGCCGGCCGGGCAGGTGTTGCCCGCTGCACATCAGGTCGCGCTGGAGTGCGCGCATGCGCGCCGGTTCGACAACGTCGGCGGGTCGGCATTTTTCCCGCTTGCAGATCGCCGCGGCCAGGGCGACCGCCTGTCCGCAGTGAGCCCCGGTCCCCATGACGCGAATCGTTCCGAACGCCACGTGCGAGGCGCTGATCAGCCGCCCGGCGAAAAACAGGTTGCGCACATTGCGGCTGTACAGACAGCGGTAGGGGATCTGGTAGGGACCCTTGGAATGCAGGTGGTGGCTGCCGGCGAGCTTGGAGTAGACCCCGTCGGCAGGATGCAGATCGATGCTCCACCCGCCGAACGCGACGGCGTCATCGTGATTCGGGCGATGGACGATGTCTTTTTGTGTGAGAATGTAATCGCCCTCGAAGCGGCGGCTTTCCCGCTTGCCGGGGATATGTCCGACCCACTCGAGTGTTAAATTTTCCGCATCGGGGAATTGCCCGCTGTTCTTGATATAGTCCCACACCCCGTAAACGATCTTCCACAGCTCCCACTTGATTTGCTCGGCCTGATGGACGGTGTCCAGCCGGCCGCCGTACTCGATCCACCACAGCCGGCACCCCTGGCTTTGGGCGTTGAACTGGCGATAGCGCGGGATTCGTTCCGGAACGTTCTTCATCGCGAAACTCGGGGGCACGAACTTGACCGGTCGGTGCGCATCCTTGGAGTAAAAATAGATCGAATCGCCCAGCAATCCGCCGAACTCCTTGCCCGGGGCGTACGGTTCATCGAACTCTTCCTTCGCTTCTGCGCCCATGCGAAAGGCAGCGCCGCAGAGGAATCCGAGTATCCCATCTCCCGAGGCATCGCAGAACAGCGGCGCGAAAAGCTCGTAAAAGGTGGAGTTCTGGCTGCAAAACCCGCGCACCGATGCGAGGGTGTCCGGATCGCCCGGCGTCTTGGCGGCCTCGAAGACCGAGGTGTTCAGCAGCAGGGTGATGTTCGGCTCCTCGATGATCTTCTCCAGCACGATGGTATCGAAGATCAGCGGATTGCCCTCGGGATTGCGATAGAGGTTCTCGACCAGAATCTCATCGATCACGCCCCCTTCGCGAGCCCAGCGGTTGTTCGACCCCATGTGACAGGTCGCTCCCAGCACCCACAGCCGCACCTCTGACGAGGCGTTGCCCCCGGGAACCGGGCGATCCTGCGCCAGCGCCACTGTCAATCCCGCTCTCGCGGCGGTGATCGCGCAGCACACTCCGGCCATGCCCGCGCCCACGATCACCAGGTCGACATCGATGCGCTGGACTTTCTCCTGGCGGGCTGGTTCAGCCGCGACTCGGATCAACAACGGGGTGTCGGATAGCGTCATAACGGTCCATTTCAACCCCCAATGGCCGGCCAATGCAAGCGATCCCCACATTTCGGCGCCAACCTATTTCCATTTTGCCCCGCGTTGGGCATAATGGATAACCCGATCGTCCGATGTCTTTGCCGAGAGGTTTTTAGAATGGGTCCGACCAACATCGCCTTGGTCAAGCTGTATCGTGCCGAAATGAAGCTCCGCGAGGCCCTCGAGCGGCTGGACAGCACCAGTCGAAGCGTGCGGCTTCAGGAAAGACGGGTCAACGAACTCTCCGAGACGTTGAAGGCGGGGCAAACTCGCCTGAGGGAAAGCCAATCCCGCGCCGGGCAGTTGGACCTGGACCTCAAATCGCGCGACGCGTTTATCGAGCGGCTGCGGACCCAGCAGCAGCAGGCCAAGAACGACAAGGAATACAAGACGTTCCTGACCGAAATCAGCACCCAGAAGGTCGAGCGCGGCAAGATCGAGGACGAGACGCTGGTGTTGATGGAGCAGGTCGAGAAAGCGCAGGCCGAGGTCAAGGAACTGCTGGCTTCGCTCGAGGTGGAAAAAACGCGGCTGGAGGAGATGCGCCGACAGAGCGGGGACAAGGTCGCCGCCGCTCAGGGGCGCATCGATGAGCTGACCCCGGTGCGGGACCAGGCGGCGGCGGGGCTGGCGCCGGCGGCGCTGGACATGTTCCGCCGGCTCGCCGACCGCTTCGACGGCGAAGCGATGAGCGCGCTGGAGAAGCCCGATCACCGCCATGAAGAGTATGTCTGCGGCGGATGCCAGATGTCGCTGGTGGTCGATGTCTACAACCGCCTGCACTCGCGCGATGAGCTGGTCTTTTGTCCGAGCTGCCGCCGGATGTTGTTCATTCCCGATGAGTTGCCGCCGGAAACCGCGATTAACGCCCGTCCCGTGCCCAAGCCGAAGAAAGAACGCAAGCCGCGGGCACCGAAAAAGGCACCCGCCGCCGCTGCGTCTTCTTCCGCGTCCGCGGCGATCGCCTCGCCCTTGGTGCAAGCCGCGACCGGCGATTCAGCGCCGGTGGCATCCGGCGAATCGCCAGACCCTGCATCCGAGGAGGCGAACGTCTCGACCGACAATGCATCGGCCGACAATGCTTCCGACGCCCATACCGCTTCAGCGCCGGTGGCATCCGGCGAATCACTCGACCCGGCATCCGAAGAGGCCAACAACTCTGCCGAAGAGGGTTCCCAAGCCCCGGTCGCTTCGGCCCCATCGAACCCGTCCTAGGGCCCAATCCCCATGATTCAGTACACCGCCACCGTCGCGTTAAAATGCTCGAGCGAACTGGGCGAAGGTGCCCTATGGCACGCCGGGCGGGGGGTGCTGTACTGGGTGGATATTCTTCGCCACCGCGTGAATGTGTTTGAGCCGCGGACCGGACGTAACGATGTGTACGAGGTCGGCGAAGATGTCGGCACGGTCGTCGGCCAGCGCTCGGGCGGGGTGATGCTCGCGCTCAAGAGCGGCTTCGCCCATCTGGACCTGCAGACCCGCGAGGTAAAGCGGGTCGCTCCCACCGAGGCCGACAATCCCCTCGTGCGGTTCAACGATGGCAAATGCGATCCGGCGGGGCGATTCTGGGCCGGCACCATGGGCTACAAGAGCCGCGGGCTTGGAAAACTCTATCGCCTGGACGCCGATGGCTCGGTCCATCTGATGCTCGAGCCGGTCAGTACGTCCAACGGGATCGTCTGGACCCGCGATGCCCGGGTCATGTACTACATCGACACCCCCACGGGCCGGGTGGACGCATTTGACTACGATGTCCACAGCGGATCGATCTGCAACCGCCGGACCGCGATCGAGGTGCCCAAGGAAATGGGTCATCCCGATGGCATGACCATCGACGCCGACGACAACCTGTGGGTGGCGATGTGGGAAGGCTACGGCGTTCGCCAGTTCGATCCTCGCACAGGGGCGTTGCTGGCGACAGTGAGCGTGAGCGGCGCCGGCCGGACCACCTCGTGTGCCCTGGGCGGTGAAAATCTCGACGAGCTGTACATCACCACCGCCTCGACCGGCTACGATGATGATCGCCGCCGCCGTGAGCCACTGGCTGGCTCGCTCTTCGTCGCCAAGGTCAACGCCCGCGGCGTACCCAGCGCCGAATATGCGGGGTAATGGCCCTCTCCCGCGATGGAAGAGGGATTAAACGCGAAGTCGCGAAGAGGCGAAGAAGAGCCGGGGGAGCATACCCGGAGGGTGACTGGACTGAAGGGGACGTAGCTCTTCATTCTTCCCGGCATGAAGAGCTATGTCCCCTTCAGTCTAGTCGAAGGCGGCGTAGTCTTCGGCTTTGTGGAAGATTTCGCCGGGCCCGACGCCGCGGTTGATGACGTGGAAAAAAAACCCGACCGGTGCGATGCGGGCGGTGCGCGGCATGGCAGGGAATCTGTCCGGGGGTGACGGGAGGCGTCAAATATATCGCACCTGTCCCGTTTTCAGCTTGTTTTCAGCTTTCGCCTCGGAGAGCCACCCGAGCTTGTCCTGGGGGAACTTGGCGCGCAAGATGCGAAAGGATTGTCCGCAACTGCCGCTCGATCGCGTCCCCCGAGCTGTACCGATGGTATCTGGGACACTTCTCCGCATGGTGGATCATCCATAGCATGAAGTCGTAGAAATTGGAGATGACCTTCAGTTCCTGCGTCATGCGATCCCCCGGTGATCCACGTTTCCCAATTCGACCCTCGCTGCGCTCGGGGGAAAAAGGGAAAAAGGATAGAGGGCAAAGGGCTAGGGGAAGTCGAGGCAGAGCCGGAACCCGATAAGGCCGTCCCGGACGTCTGGCGCGCTCCTGCTGCGGTAGCCCGAGCGGCAACCCGAGCGGCAGTTCTGCGGGTTGCTGTCCCACGACCCGCCGCGAAGAACACGGTAGGGGAGGTAGCCGGGCTGAATTGCCGGGCCGGTCGGGTCCGCGGCGGGGGAGCGGGCGTAGTAGTCCTCGTCGTAACAGTCGCCGCACCATTCTCCCACATTGCCGTACATGTCGTACAGGCCCCAGGCGTTCGCCCTCTTTTCACCCACCGGATGGGTGACATTGGCGCTGTTGGCGTCGAACCATCCATATCGGTTGAGCTCGGATGGGTCGTCGCCAAAGCAGTACGCGGTCGCGACGCCCGCCCGGCAGGCATATTCCCACTCCGCCTCGGTTGGCAGGCGGTAGCTCTTGCCCTCTTTCTCGCTCGGCCTCCGGCAGAACTCCATTGCATCGTCCCCCGATACGTTCTCGACCGGGCGATCGTCGGAATCCGCCCTTCGCGAGAATCGGCTTGGATTGACCCCCATCACCGCCTGGTACTGGCCCTGCGTGACCTCATACCTGCCCATCATGAAAGGTTTGGTTATCCGCACGCGGTGCTGCGGCCACTCGTCGGATTGGCTGTTGGGTTCGTTGACCCGCGTGCCCATCACGAACTCACCCGCTTTGATCCGGACGAATTTCATCCCGATCGAGTTGGTCGTGGTGTTCGGGTCCAAGGCACCGGCGACCTTGTCCTTCAGGCGCAACGCATCGTCGGCGATATCAAGGGGGTTGCGGTATCCGAGGACATGCCAAACCAGCCCCGCCACCAGAAACAAGACGATGACCACCCCAAGCAACCTGCGCATGCGAGTTCGAATGCCGATCCGGGCCGGCACCGCGACCACGCGACGGGCTTTGGTCGGGATCTGGGCTGCGATCTCGTTCAGGATCTCGGTTGGACTCTCCGTGGGGATTTCGGCGGGGATCGGGGTTCGGGGTGGGATCGGGGCCGGGATGGAGGTTGGAATCTTCAGCCGCGGGGAAGCGGACGTTTTGGGTCTCGACGGCAACGCCGCCAAGGCGTCCCGCGCCGATGCGAAACGGCGGGATGGATCGATCGCCATGCAGCGCATCACCATGGAATCCCAGCGCCGATCCAAGTCGGGAATCAGGCTCGAGGGAGGCTCGACGGCGCCCGCCGGCCGCCTTCCGGTCAGCGACCGATACAGCAGCACCCCATGGCATAGAGGTCCGACGCGGGAGTGATTTCCCCGCCGTCGCGCTGTTCGGGCGACATGTAGTCGTAGGTGCCGAGGATGCTGAAGGCGCTCGAGCGGACGCGGCGCGCGCCGGGCCGGCCGCCGGGCCGGCCGCCGGCGGCGGCGATGGTGGCGGCGTCGTTGAGCGTGACCAGCAAGCTAATGGGGGTCGCCTCCGAGGCGCTTCGCGGGGCGACCACCGTTGGCCGGGCGCCGAGGCTGGCAAGGGTTTGGTGTATCTGCGAACGGATGAACTGCTCGCCGACGGCCTTGGCCACGCCGAAGTCCGTCAACCGCGTCTGGCCCCACCTGTCCAGCAGGATGTTCGCCGGCTTGATGTCGCGATGCACCACGCCCTGCTCGTGGGCATAGGCCAACGCATCGAGCAGTTCCACGGCCCATTGACGCACCCACGCCGGGGAAGCCCGACGGTCGGGAAGGCATTCCAAGTATGCTTGAAGGTTCGCCGGCTGCCCGCGAGGACCGGTCACGCAATCCATCGCCAGGTAATACACCCCATCGGCCTGACCCATGTAATGCACCTGCACAATCCCCGGATGGCGCTACTCTGCCATCACCCGCGCCTCGTCGTGGAAGTGCGCGACGAAGCCGGGATCGCTGGCCAACTCCTCCGGCAATACCTTCAGGGCGTAGCGCTTGCGGATGTGGACGTGTTCGGCCAGATAGACTTGCCCCATCCCCCCGGTGCCGATGAGCGAGAGGATGCAGTAATCGCCGAGTTGGCGGCCAGTGAGATCTCGGACCATGTGGTCTTCCCCCATTCGGATGATCGGAACCGATTATGCCAATCGTCGGTGTCGAAGGCAACTTTCAGTACGTGGGAAAACGCTGAATTTTCCCTCAGTCCTCCCAAGAGTTCCGCCACGGTTTGCGCGTGAAGAGCCGATGGCGACGTCGGCGTTCGGCAGAGCGCGGATATGGTCGTCGGCATGATGATAGAACCGCGACAAGGGGCAAGAGCGGGGAATCAGCTTCGTTCGGCGTTGCATCATCGCCGGGCATTCCCATAATGCCGTCGGTCGATTAACCAAGGAGAATCATGAGCCAGAAACAACCCATTCGCGTGGCCATTACCGGGGCGGCGGGGCAGATCGGGTATGCGTTGCTGTTCCGCATCGCGTCGGGGCAGATGTTCGGGTCGGAGCAGCCGGTGATTTTGCAACTGATCGAGGTGCCGGTCGAAAAAGCGATGAACGCGCTCAAGGGCGTGGCGATGGAACTGGAGGACTGCGCCTTTCCGCTGCTGGCGGACATGGTGCTGACCAGCGACGCGGCGACGGGGTTCAAGGATGCCAACTGGTGTCTGTTGGTCGGCGCTAAGCCGCGTGGGCCGGGGATGGAACGGGCGGATTTGCTCAAGGACAACGGGAAAATCTTCATCGAACAGGGGAAGGTGATCGATCGAGTCGCGGCCGCCGATGCACGGGTGGCCGTGGTGGGCAATCCGGCGAATACCAACGCGATGATCGCCGCCAGCCAGGCCAAGCGGCTGGGTCCCGAGCGGTTCACGGCGATGGTGCGGCTGGATCAGAATCGCGCGGTGACGCAACTGGCGAAAAAGGCGGGCGTGGCCACCACCGCCGTCAGCGACGTGTACATTTTCGGCAACCACTCGCCGACGATGTTCAGCGCGTTTCATCTGGCGAAGATCAACGGCAAGCCGGTCCCCAGCGTGATCGGACACCAGGAATGGCTTCGGACGGAGTTCCAGGAGACGGTGGGCAAGCGCGGGGCCGCGATCATCGCCGCCCGCGGGGCATCGTCGGCCGCGTCGGCGGCGAACGCGCTGGTGGACCATGTGCGCGATCTGATGACGCCGGGAAAGGTGCATAGCATCGCGGTCAAGAGCAACGGCGAGTACGGCTTTGACCCCAACGTCTGGGCCGGGATGCCGGTGAAGACGACGACCGCGGGCAGCTACGAGGTGATCAAGGGCTTGCCGATGGATGAGTTCGCCCGGCAGAAGATTGCCAAGACCAACGAGGAACTACTGGGCGAGCGCGACACGGTGAAGGAGATGCTGAAATAGCATCGCGCCCGCTTGCCAGCGACAGGTCCGGGTCCGGGCGGCGCGGCCGGCCGGATCGGCGAAGGTACGTCGGGATCCTCCTGGGGATCATTCTGTTGTCCGGGGGCGTTTACCTGTTGAACAACGGGAAAGTGGTCCTGTGGGATCGCGATGAGCCGCGTTACGCCCAGACTTCGCGGCAGATGCTCGAGTCGGGCGATTGGGTCGTCCCCAGGCTTCTGGACAAGGTCCGCAACGCCAAACCGGTCTTGATTTACTGGTGTCAGGCGGCGTCGATGGCCATCTTTGGCGACGATGCCGCCGCGGCACGGCTGCCGTCGGCGCTGGCGATAGTCGGGACGCTGGGCGCGCTGGGCGCGGTGCTTCCTCGCCGGATCGGACGGCCGCGGGCGCTGTGGGCGGTCTTCATCCTCGCCACCAGCGCCATGACGATCGCGGCGGGCAAAATGGCCGTAACCGACGCGGTGCTGCTGCTGTGGATCACGCTGTCGCAGGTGGCGCTATATCAACTATGGCGTGGCGGGATCGAATGGGGCCCGGTGCTGCTGTTCGCCGTGGCGGTAGCGCTGGCGGGGCTGACCAAGGGACCGGTGGTGCTGGGGGTGAGCGCTACGACCTTACTGAGTTTGTGGCTTTTGCGCCGATTCGCCGGCGCAGCGCCGGGGCCGATGCCTTGCCGCCGTCCGCAGCCGGCGCGGTCGGTGGTTCTGAAGGTGACGGTCGCGCTGGCGCTGTTCGGCGTGATCGTGGCGCCTTGGTTGATTCTGATCGAACGCCGCGCGCCGGGATTTATCTTGTCAGCGCTGTCGCACGATGTGGTCCAGCGGATACAATCCGGCCTCGAGGGTCATAAAGGCCCGCCGGGGTATTATCTACTGACGATCTGGGGAACGTTCTTTCCGTGGTCGCTGCTGTTGCCACTGGCGATCGGGCTGGGGCTGCATCATCGCCGCCGTCCGGTCATCGCATTTTGCCTGGCGGCGGTCCTCGGTCCGTGGTTGCTGATGGAAGCGGTGCAGACCAAGCTGTCTCACTACATCCTGCCGATCTTTCCTCCATTGGCGGTGTTGACGGCCGACGCTCTCTATCAGTGCATTCGACGGCGGCATGATGATCTCGCCCGCCCGGCGTTTTTCGGCGCGACGGTGATCTGGGGGTTCATTGTGGCGTTGCTGGGCGCTGCGCCGTGGCTGGCGCTGCGGTGGTTTTCGCTCGGGACGAAATCCCTGGTGTCTGCGGGGATCTTCACGGCGGTGGCGATCGGCATGGCGACGGCGGTGATCGTGTTGTTTCGATCGCGCTGGATCGGCTGGGCCGCGGCGGTCATGGGGCTGGGGACTTTCGGATTAGTGACGGCGATCTATGGGTCGTACTTCGTTCATGCCCAGTATCTTCGCACCAGCCAGCGGGTGGCCAATGAGCTGATCCGCCTGGGGGCGACCGTCCCAGGGGAAGTAATCATGATCGACTACAAGGAGCCGAGCCTGGCGTTCCATCAGGGCGGGGAGATCCGCCCGGAGGATGACAACGGATATCTCGAACACGCTCCCCCCGAGCGCTGGCCGCGTTGGATCGTTCTCACCGACGAGATATGGAACGCGACGCCGGCATCAATCCGCGATCGGTTGCGCGTGATCAGCACATTCCGCGGATGGGCCTACGCCGACGGGGGACGCATTGTGCAGGTGAGGGTTGTCGAGCCTCGGCGGTGAGGGTGCGGGCGATGACGTCGGGCAACCCCAGAGCCTTCGACGATGACAGCGCCACGGCGACCGGGTGGCAGTTCCGCATTCTGCTGGTTGTTCGGTTTTTCATGCCGACTTAGAATGTCCCCCATCAAACGAGGATTTAAGACAATGCGTGGGTGTTGCGGGCTGCTGGCGATGCTGCTGGTGTTGGGCGCGGTTCCCGCGGCATGGGCCGAGGAGCCGACGCAGCCCGAGCAGCTTAAGAAGATGTACGACGATGCGTTGGTGCAGCTCAAGCAGGCGCAGGATCGCCGCAACGAGTTGGCCGTTGAAAATGAGAAGCTGGTCGCGCGGGTGGGCGAACTGGACAAGTCGTTAGCGTCGATGCGGGCGCAGCTCGAGGAGATGCGGTCCCAGGCATCCGTTTGGGCGGAAAGGACCTACTTTCTCCGGTCGCATTACGTTGCCTGGCGCCAGTTTATTCAGGCGCGTCCGGAATGGATGGCGCGCTGGGAGTTGTTCCTGGAGTTGCCGCCGTTCGCGGCCGGCGCGGCGGCGGACCTGCTCGCGGTGACCTCGCCGCCCTCGCCAGTCAAGCCACCAGAGGCGGCGTCGACGGCGCCGACGACATCGACGGCACCGGCGGTCCCGGCGACATCGCCATCGCCCGGATAACCGAACGCAGCGAATCATCGCGGGGCGCAAGATCGGCAAGCGATGCGCCCGCCGCTTTACGATACCTGCTTTCCGCACGAATCAATTTGGGCGCAGGAGTAGCAGGCGAATTGGCTTAGGTCGGATCGTCACCGGTTCCTCGCACCGCTGGAATGACCAATCGCGATCGGCGATCCATTCGATGAATCCATCGCCGCTCTGGCGAGCCGGCTCGCCCAGCAGCACCAGGCCCGACCGCTCGACGTGGCGGCGCCAGAACGATTCCAGCCCGAGCCACTGTCGCCGTTCGTAGACGATGTCGGCACCCAGGATGAGGTCGAACCGCTCATCGAGCGCATCGGTCAGCCAGTTGAGCCGGCGCGTCCGCACCCGAGCGGCGTCGGGCAGGCTGTTCAATCGTGCGAACAGCAGTGCCGCCGGCTCGAGGTCGGCGAACAAGACGTGATCGCCTATTCTCGCCGCCACCGAGCCACACAATCCCATGCCGCATCCCAGGTCCAGTACCCGCCGGCGCGGTCGCCCGGGCGGGGAATTGCGAATCAACCATTGGGCGACGGCCCTGGCCGAGTCCCACAGCTCGGCCCAGTAGGGCAGGTGCAGATCCTCGTTTTCCGGGCGTTTTCCCTCAGCCTTTTCCTGCCGATCGACCTCGTCGGCCACCTTCTCGAGTACTTGGTCCGGATCGGCGATGCGGGTGAATGACAGGCTTAGGCCGGGAAGCTCGATCGCCTGCGACACGGTCTGGTATCGGCGGGCGATGCGATGGCGCAGACGCCCGCCGAGGTTCGTGGCGATGGCGCGGCGAGAGCGGCGACTCATGCTCGCTCCGCGGGCGTCGTCGGCGCAGGCATGGGCGCAGCGGTGCTCATTCGACGAGGTTTTTCTCGAACACGATCAGGTTGTCGGCATGGGTGGAATCCCAGCGGATTCCCGCAACGTCGTACCCCAGCGCGATGGCGAAGTGGATGAACTCGCGCTGGTGATTCATGCACTCGCAGCGGATGTGTTCATAGCCGTGGTCTTTGGCCCAAGCCTGCTGGGCCTCGTGCAACTGCCGGGCGATCCCGTTTCGGCGCAGATCCGGGCGGACTGCGCCGAGCCACTGGTAGAACATCCCGGGCTTAAGCTCGAAGCCGATCCAGAAACCCGCCGGACGATTGTCGACCCGGGCGAGGAGGGTCAGCGGATTGTGTCGCCCGAGGAATCGGCGCTTGAAGAAATCCACCTCCCGCCGGGGGCGGAACATCGAGTTGTAAAGCTCCACCGCCAGAGGCAGATGCTTTTCGTCGACGATCATGATGTCAGCCTGGGCCACGAGCGTGCAACCTCCTGATTTCGTTCGGCGCGGTAACCCCTAGCATACCCCCGCGCCGCCGGATTCAAACCCTCTACGCCGTGCGCGTGCCCCGGGATCCTTGACACTTTCGGCGGGCTTAGGAATCGCGACACAATAAAAGGCTCTTCAGGAAATCGAGTGGGTGATTGCTGGCATTCGGTTGCGAAGTAGTGCCGTAAATCATGGAAGCGGCTTCGCCGCACGGCGTAGCAAAACGGCAACAACACGCACGGCGCGATAAAACGGGACAGGTGCGATATATTGGACGCCTCTCATCCCGCCCGGATAGATTCTATGCTATGCCGCGCACCGCCCGCATCGCACCGGTCGGGGTTTTCTTCCACGTCATCAACCGTGGCGTCGGGCGTCGCGAAATCTTCCACAAAGATGAAGACCGCGCCGCCTTCGAGCGCGTCCTGGCCTATGCCCTGGCGCGGGCGATAAAACGGGACAGGGTGGAATGCCATTCGGTTAATCTATAAGCCGCGCTGTTGAAGTATCTTACATTAACTTGCGCGAAGCATGGCCTCCTGTCATAATGGGGGTGGTTTCTCAGACCCCAACCCACAGGAGGCCAAGGATGGCTATCGTCGCTTCGGTTCTCAAAGATCATGGATGATCCGCTG
>JBBQNJ010000104.1:0-12487 GCA_038329845.1 Tepidisphaerales bacterium
ATCGGGCGCGGGCGTGTCGGGGCGCCCGACCCGCCCAAGGCCGGCGTGCCCGACCCGCCCAAGGCCGACGCGCCGGACCCGATGGAGGCCGGCGCGCCGGACCGGCCCGAAACCGACGCGCCGGACCCGTCGGACGCCGGCGCGGCGGCCGAGTCAAGGCATCCGACGCGGGGGCAGCCGTAGGCGGCGCAGCCGCGATTGTCCTGCCAGCAGTCGGCATGAAAAACCAGTCCACAGCCGGGACAGGCCACGGTGAGATCGGCCGCCAGAAGGTGCGTCTGGCAGATGGCGCAGACATTTTTCCTCGCCGCCGGCGCGGCTAATCCGGAAACGGCGCGGGCGGCGGTTTTTCCCGAGGCCGTGGGGATGCGCAGCGACTGCCCGCAATGATGGCACTGGCCCATCTCGCCGGCACGGTCGGGGCGAACCCACAGCGGAGCGCCGCATGGACAGTCGAAGAGTATCCCCGGATCGTCCTTCACCGCAGGCGCTTCGCTCGTCCGCCAGGGAATATCGGCTGGCGGCTCGTCGGCTTCGTGATAGACGATTCTCGCCGAGCCGATGCGGATCGTGTCGCCATGGGAAAGCCGATGCTTGCCGGTGATGTGGCGTTCATTGACGAGGGTGCCGGTGCGGCTTCGGGTGTCAGCGATGAAACACGCCCCGTCGGCGAGGTCGATCCAGGCATGCAGGCGGGAGACGCCATCGTCGCGGATCACCAGCCCGTTGCCCGCGCGGCGGCCGATCAAGAGCCGGCCGCGGATCGCAGCGGCGGTTCGTGTGCCCTCGTGTTCAACGATCAACAGACTCATCGCTCATCCCGCGAACGTGATCTTTCCATAAAGGTGAACCTCGTCGTCCCGATCTGGATCTGATCCCCCGACCGCAGCCGCGTTCGCTCGATGGCGAGGGCATTGACGCGGGTCGCCTCTCCGAACGGGAGATTCTCGATCTGATAACCCGCGGGCGTCAAGTGGATCACTGCATGGCGCCGCCCCACCGCAGGGTCTTTGAACAGATAGACGTCGCACTGCGGCGATGAGCCGAGGTACGTTGCACGGCGATAGAGAATGAATTGCTTGCCCGCGATCAAGCCGCCCGTCACTTGCAGCCATCCCGAGCGGACGGCGGTTTCGATCGCGCCGGTGCCCGCCCCGGCGATCAGCCCGATCGCACCCAGCGCCACCAGACGACTAAGCAGGCCGCTGCCGGTGATCGCGCCGACCGGATCGAACAGCAATCCGCCGATCAGCCCCCCAACCACGCCTCCGGCCGCGCCAATCAGCAGGCGTTTGGGATTGAGCATCGCCAATCCGGGCGAGATCGCCAGGAACAATCCCAGCACGCCCCAGCCCAGCGACCGGGCCAAAAGCTGCCGACGGACCTCGGTGCCCCCCCCGCCTAAATGTTGGTAGAGGGCATCGGCGAAGAGCGAAACGATGACCCCCCCGAGCAAACCGACGACGGCGCCGATCGTTCCCAACGACAGCGCCTTGGGCAGATTTCGGGCCACCAACGGCTCGGCGGCGGCCAGCAGCGCCGCGATCAGCATCCCGCATCCGCCGTAGAAAAGGGCATCGGCAATCCGGCGCTTGATGCGGTCGCGGGAGAGGAATTGGCGCTGGTGCTCAATGCGTTGTGCGTCAGAGAGGTCGTCGCGGCCGGTCAATGACAGATACGGATTCCCCGACGCCGAGCGTTGCAGGCGCTGTTCGGCGGCGGTGAACTGATCCTGCGTGAGCCGGCCTTCGCTGAAGGCCTCGAGCAGCCGCCGGTGCGAATCCCGCAGTTCAACCGCCTGGGCCCGCCGGTCCGTTCGCGGCAGAACGAATTGTCCGGCCATGGCTGCGAGTAGTCCGCCCAAAAGCCCGAACGCGCTCATGTAGATCACTGCATGGCGCCAGACCCGGGCCAGGCCAGATGCGGCGACATCATCGACGCGCGGCCGCGGATCAGAACTCGTCCCCCGCGCCACGCCGGGACGATTGCTCTCGCGCAGCGCCTGATCGACCGACGGGCTGCTCAGGTCGTCCCAGGTGATGGTGATCGGCGTACGATCCGGCATTCAACCCTTCGCTTTCCGCAAGAAACGATCCCACCAGCCGCGCGGCTTGGCCGCGCTGGCGGCGGCGAAAACCTGCGCGGGGACATCCGGCTCGATGAAGACAGTATCGCGGTCGGGTTGATCGGCCCGCCAGGCGAACAGGGCATCAGCCAGCCGCACCGGATCGAACACCCAGGCGACTTGCCACGGAAGGTCGAAAAAACCGCGATGGATGAACACGTCCATCTCCGACAGAAAGCATCCGTAGCCGGGATGCGTATGATACCACCCGACGATCCGCAGCCCGGGATATTCGATCTCCAGGCGATCGTGAAAATGGGTCCAGGTATCGCTGGTGAATGTAACCTGGGCCGCGGCGCTTCGGGCCGACTCGCCTTCGATCACTCCGGCGATGTGAAGCCACGGACCGATGTCGTCCCGGTAAGTCTGTCCGATCAGCGCGCCTCCTACTTCCAAAGCCAACGATGTGCGACCGTGCGCGTGCAATCGGTTCAGAGCCGATTGACGGATCACCACGCCGAACCGCCGCTGGCGCTGGGGGCCTGCCGGACTGGGGCACCACGGCCATTCGCCGCAATCGATGTTGCTCACGTCGAGGCCCGGCGCATGGCTCATCGCAGCGCTCCTAAGAGTTCCTCGGCGTCTGCGCTGAGTTCCAGCCCGATCGCCTTCTCGCCGGTGCGGATCGTCAGGATATCCATCGCCGGCAGTCCGATCTGGCGCAGGGTGCGATCCAGAAAAGGCGAATGCCTGTCGATGAGGTGAAACGGGATCACTTCGCGCTGGGCCGCGCCGCAGCGAGGGCAGGCGGCTTTATTGATCCCGACCCGTCCGAGCGAGGTGAAAATCGCCTCCTCATTCCCGCACGATGGGCAGCGAAGACGTTCGATTACATCGCGGGCCAATTCCAGTTGGACCTCGTCATCACCGCTAAGGCGGCGGGCCTCTTTCAAGAGATCTCCCGCCGTCGTTTGGTCGGATTTCCATGGCAATTCGATGATTTCATCGAGCGGCTCATGGCTGTAGCACTCGGCGTTTCGCTGGAATGCAATCGTATACGCATCCGCGCTGGCGCCGTCGAAGACCCACCCCCTGGCTTCGAGCGTCGGCATGCGATGCAACAGCTTCAAGGCTTCCTGACATTGCACGCCGGCGATGATCGAGGCGATGGTCGGCGTGGTGGGCGTTTTGCCCTGCTCCATTTGATCGCGCGAGAGCAGGTTGCAGCTTCGCCGCTTTTGGATCAGCTTCCAATCGATGGCCGACAGAGTGCATTCATAGCACGCCGATAGATCATCGGCGGGATTGAACACGCGCGCGGTCCCGCGGATCTGTTCGATGGCGCCGTCGATCCAGATTCGGCGCACGGCCCCGCAAGCGCGGTTGATCGACAGGCGGGCCTCGCGGTTGTCCAGCCCGCCGAGGACCACGTCGGCCCAGCGATAGACGCCCAGGCCCAGGTCGTGAATCGCATCGGCATGCAGGCCGGCAGCGCGGATGTCCGGATAGATGCTTCGCGCGGCCTCGGCGGCGACGTGCGCCTTGGCTCGCCCGTTGTCGGCGGCGCGAAAGAGAATGCTTCGAGAAAGGTTGGAGTTCTCGACGCGGTCCAAGTCGACAATGAGCACCCGGCCAATCCCCAGCAGGGCCAGATTCTTGACGATTTCATTGCCCAAGGCCCCGGCACCGACGACCAGGACGCGGGCATCGGTGAGCCGGCGCTGGTCCCACCATTCGATCAGGCCGAAGCGTTGGAAGCGATCATCGCCCGGATCGGACAGCTCGGCAGGGCCGATCGTCAGCGGTTCGGACGGACTCGCGGGCGCAGGCGGTGCATCGTCGCTCATGACTCACCCGGCCGTGATTTCCGGCTGAATTCGCAACACATCCCCTGCTCGAACCCCTACATCGCCCAGCGTCTGCTCATCCAGCAGTTGTTTTCCCGAGGCGCGGTGATGCAGCTTGTAGCTCAATGGCTCGCCGTCCGGGCCTTGACGGGGGAATTGCATCCGCTCGAGCAACACCGCGAGAATTCGATTCATCGGCGCATCGTCGGGCATCTCGACATCCTGTCGTTTGTTGCCGGTCGCATCCCACACTTCCACACGCACCATGCCCATGACCGATCGTTTTACCCGAACCGGCGGCACCGGCCAAGCGATGCGGCTTTCATGGCGATCGCCATTCTCGTATTCTCCGACCCATGGCAGGCAAGAGTTTTCTCGTTCAGCGATTCTCGCGCCTCGAAACCGGCGCGATGAGCATCATCGGGTATTCCGTGGCCGGGGAAGAAACCGTCATCCAGATCCCCGAACTGGACATTTGTTTCGACATCGGAAGGGCGCCCCATTTTTCGCTCACCAGCAATCTGGTCTGCATCTCGCACGGGCACATGGATCACCTCGCGGGAATCGCCTACTACCTGTCCCAGCGACATTTTCAGGGGATGCAGGCGGGCACGGTGCTGCTCCCACGCGAGCTGCATCGCCCGGTGGATGAGATGTTGCGGTGCTGGAGAAGCATCGAGCGACAGAATACGCCGTACACGCTGATTCCGATGGCCGCGGGGGATGAACACTCGGTCCGCAAGGACCTGGTGATCCGCGCCCTGGCAACGCACCATGCCGGGATCAGCCTCGGGTATTCAGTCGTCAACGTGCGGGAAAAGCTCAAGAGCGAATACCTGGGGCTTCCCGGGCCTGAACTCGCCGACATGCGAAAACGCGGAATCGAAATCCAGTACAAGCTGGAGGTGCCGCTGGTGGCGTTCATGGGCGACACGAGCATCGGGCCGGTGTTCGACCATCCCGATGTGATCAACGCCGAAATTTTGCTCACCGAGTGTACTTTTTTCGAGCGCGATCACCGCACGCGGGCGAAGGTCGGCAAGCATCTTCACCTCGAGCAGTTCGTCGAGCTGCTGCCGCGACTTCGTAACAAGCACATCATCCTGACCCACGTGAGCCGGCGGACGGGGATTCGCAAGGCCAAGCACCTGCTTCGCAAGCGCCTGGGGGAGATTCCGGAAAATGTGCAGTTTCTCATGGATTTCGAAGGCGCCGCCGACGCCGGCGACATCGAATCCGCCGGCCCGGCGCCATCGGATGCCGCCGAGTGAGGAATCGTCAACTCAAGCCAGCGCCATCGAATGTCCGATAAATTTTGCAGTGCCCGAACGACGGGCACGAATTCCCCCAGACGGAGATTTCCGATGCGCAATGCAGCGATGTTTTCGATCGGCGCGGCCCTGGCGGCGGGCCTGCTCGGTTGCCAGAACAACAAGAAACCCACCACCGATCCCATGGCCGCGAATACGACGACGATCAACGCCACGGTGACCGACGTGGCGCCCATCCAGCCAACCGCGTCGACCTACGCCCCCGCGGCGACCGTTACGCCGAACCCCGCGCCCGATGCAGTGTTTGTCTCGGCCGCGAGCTACCAAGTGAGGAAAGGCGACACTCTGTTCAGCATCGCGCGGAAAAACTACGGCGATGGCAAGCAGTGGCAGCGGATCGCCACGGCGAACCCGGGCCTGGAGCCGAACAAGCTGCGCGTCGGCCAGACCATTGCCCTGCCATGACCGCTGCGAGCCAGGATTATTGACGAAATACCGAACGCTTGTTCGGTTTCAGGCCCCGTCCGGCGACGGGGCCTGATGCTTGCGCCCCCCCCCCCACCCGGCGCGCCGCATTGGCATGAACGAGCATCGCATTATGGCGGACCCATGCCGCACTGCCCGGGGATGAGGGCCGAACTGCCGTTGACGAACGCCGCGATGCCCCGGACCCATGCCCCCGGCCGCGGAAGACGGCCGCACTGTCGCGGACGAACATTGAACCGGGGGGCGCGCGCGAATCGCATCGCGACTTGAGCGGCCGGCTGGCCCCGGCGCTTACATGCTCTTGGCTTTTTCCCGCACTTCGTCGATCGAGCCGACATACAGAAATGCCTGCTCGGGCAGATCGTCGGCGCGGCCCTCGGCGATGTCCTCGAAGCTGCGAAGCGTGTCGGCGATCTTGGTGTAGTTGCCCTTCTTGCCGGTGAACTGCTCGGCCACAAAGAACGGCTGACTGAAGAATCGCTCAATCTTGCGAGCCCGGCTGACGTTCAGCTTGTCTTCCTCGCTCAGCTCATCCACGCCGAGAATGGCGATGATGTCCTGCAGGTCGCGGTAGCGCTGGAGCATCCCCTGCACCTTGCGGGCGATGCGGTAATGCTCCTGCCCGACGATCTGCGGGTCCAGCGCACGGCTGGCTGATGCCAGCGGGTCCACCGCCGGGTAGATCCCCTTGGCGGCGATATTGCGTTCGAGGTAGATAAACGCATCGAGGTGGGCGAAGGCGTTGGCCGGGGCGGGGTCGGTCGGATCGTCCGCCGGGACGTACACCGCCTGCACGCTGGTGATCGCCCCGTGCTTGGTCGAGGTGATCCGCTCCTGCAGTTCGCCCATCTCCGTCGCCAGTGTCGGCTGGTATCCCACCGCGCTGGGCATTCGACCCAGCAGCGCCGAGACTTCCGCGCCCGCCTGGGTGAATCGGAAAATGTTGTCGATGAACAACAGCGTGTCGGCCCCGGTCTCATCGCGGAAATACTCGGCCATCGTCAAGGCGGTCAATGCCACGCGAAGCCGCGCCCCGGGAGGCTCGTTCATCTGCCCGAACACCATCACCGTCTGGTCGATCACATGCTTGTCGGTTCCGCCGATCTTGGCTTCCTGCATCTCCAGCCACAGGTCGGTCCCCTCGCGGGTTCGCTCTCCCACCCCGGCGAACACCGAATATCCCCCGTGCTGCTGGGCGATTCGCGCGATCAGCTCCTGGATGACCACCGTCTTGCCCAGCCCCGCCCCGCCGAACAATCCCGCCTTGCCGCCGCGAACGAACGGCGTGAGCAGGTCGATCACCTTGATGCCCGTCTCGAACACCTCGGCCTTGGGCGAAAGGTCCACGAAATCAGGCGGATCTCGATGGATCGGACGCCACGCCTCGGCGTTGATCGGCCCGCGATTGTCGATCGTCTCTCCCAGCAGATTGAACACCCGGCCGAGCGTTTCCTTGCCGACCGGCACCATCACCGCTTTGCCGGTGTCCACGCACTCCTCGCCGCGGCGAAGTCCATCGGTCGATCCCAGCGCCACCGCCCGCACCTTGCCTCCGCCCAGATGCTGCTGAACCTCGCCGGTCAGCACGCGCTGTTTGCCGTCGTATTCGCCGGTGATGGTCACCGCGTTGTAAATGGCCGGGAGCTGATCCTCGGGAAACTCGGCGTCAAAAGTCGAGCCGATGACCTGGGAAACCTTACCTGTCGCGGGCATGAAGAGCCTTTCTATTGCGCTGATAGCTTGGTCGTCGATCCCTCGCCCCGATCTCTTCGGGAGCGCCGGCGTCGGGGCCGCATTCGTGCTTCGGTCGCCGGGGCCGAGATTGTACCGTGGTCGCGTAGAGTGACAAGGCGAGCGAAATCGTCAATTACCGGGGGGGCCTGCCATCCTGACGCCCCTTTTCGCAAGTCTTTTCGCTCTACCGACGACTTTGCCATCGTCTTACGCGGTTCGTACAGTTCTTGCTGTGCCGAGTGATCTGGCGATCGAGCTGTCGCATGTCAGCAAGCAGTTCGGTTCCCTGCGCGCGGTGGATGAGGTGAGCTTGGAGGTTCCCGCGGCAAGCGTGTACGGATTCATCGGGCCTAATGGCTCGGGAAAAACCACCACGCTGCGGATGGTCGCGCGGATTCTCCATCCCGACAGCGGATCGGTTCGGGTGCTGGGCGAGGAAGCCTCGGGTGCCTGCGATGATCGAGTCGGATATCTGCCCGAAGAACGCGGGCTTTACCGGCAAATGCGCGTCGGGGAGTTGCTGCGATTCCATGCCGCTCTCAAGGGCTGCCGCGGCGATTTGGCCAACCGGGCGATCCACGACTGGCTCGAGCGGCTGGGCTTGTCTCATTGCGTCCGACAACGCATCGAGACTTTGTCCAAGGGAATGGCCCAGAAGATCCAGTTCATCGCCACCGTTTTGGCGCGGCCGCGCCTGCTCCTGCTCGACGAGCCGTTTAGCGGCCTCGATCCGATCAACGCCCAAGTCCTGCGCGACGCGGTGCTGGACCTGCGCCGCGAGGGTACAACCGTCCTGTTCTCCACCCACGACATGCCCACCGCCGAGCGAATGTGCGACCGCATCTGCATGATCTATCGCGGGAAAAAAGTACTCGATGGCCCGCTCGAGCAGATCCAGTCCACCTACGGCAGCGACACGATCCGCGTCGAGATGGACGGGGCCGCGCTGGGCGATGAGCCGATTCCGGGTGTCGCCGCCGTGACCGATTGCGGGCGATACCACGAACTGCGGCTCTCGATCGGCGCTGATTCCCAAGCGATTCTCGCCGAGCTGATGCGGCGAGGACGAGTCCGGCGCTTCGAGCTGGGCCACCCATCGCTCGCGGAGATCTTCGTGCGCATCGCCGCCCCGAGCGACGCCGATCGAGCGCTCGGTACACCCGCGATCGATCCCACAGCGGTCGGCGCGGTGACGGGAGGCCGCCATGCGTAAATGGCTGGCAATCGCGCGGCGAGAATATCTGGCGGCAGTGCGAACGAGGAGCTTCCTGATCGGCGTGGTGCTGATTCCGCTTCTGATGATCGCCGGCGGAACCGTGCCGGCCTTGCTGATGGGGCGTGAGGCGACGGACGACAAACGCGTGGCCGTTCTAGACCGATCGGCCAAATCCCGCGTGGCCGAAGCGCTTCAGACCGAGGCGCTTCGACGGGATCGCCGCGGAATTCTCGATCCCCGCACCGGGCTGCAAGTCCTCCCGCGATATCTTATTGAACGCATCGCCCCGGCGGCGGGCGAGAAGGCGCTGAGCCTCCAGCGGGTCGAATTATCGAATCGGGTTCGATCGGGGGAATTGCTCGGGTTCATCGAGATCGAACCGGGCGTGTATGATCGGCCGGGTCAACCGGCCACCGCTCCGGCGCGCCAGGACGGGATTTCCTTCGGTTCCGATCCGGATTCGGCGATTCGCTACTATTCGATCCGCCACGCCTATTTTCCGTTCGTGCAGTGGGCCGGTCATGTGATCAACCAGGCGGTTCAATCCCAGCGAATGATCGCCGCCGGCCTGGATCCCAAGGTGATCGATCCAATGCTGCGCGGGGTTTCGATCCAGGCCCGCGGCCTGGCCCGCCAGGATTCGCGCACGGGGCGGATCATCGACGCTCCGGCCGAGAACCGGCTGATGGGGTTCTTCGTCCCGTTCGCGCTGGCCATGATGATCTTCATGCTCACCGTGCTGGGCGCTACGC
Organism: Tepidisphaerales bacterium; assembly: GCA_038329845.1. GTDB lineage: Bacteria > Planctomycetota > Phycisphaerae > Tepidisphaerales > Tepidisphaeraceae > JBBQNJ01. The sequence goes on from JBBQNJ010000104.1 coordinate 9,372, forward strand.
CGATGGTGCAGGGGGTCGTGGAAGAAAAGATGCAGCGGATCGCCGAGGTGCTCCTGGCGTCGGTCTCTCCCACCACGCTGATGACCGGAAAGTTGCTGGGCATGGTCGGCGTCAGCTTGACCATGGGAGTGGCCTATCTCATCCCGTTGTTCTTCATCGGCGCCTACCTGGGAATGGCCGAATACGTCTCGGCGGGACTGGCTATCTGGTTCGCGGTCTTCCTCGTCTGTAGCGTGCTAATGTTCGGTTCGCTCTCGATCGCCATCGGCAGCGCCTGCACCAGCACCAAGGAAACGCAGACCCTACTGATGCCCCTGATGCTGCTGGCGAGCCTGCCGGTGTTTGTCCTGCCGGCGGTGATCCAGAATCCCGGCGGGCGCCTGGCGACGATCCTCTCGATCGTCCCCCCCACCGCCCCGGCGATCATGATCTCGCGGATCGCCGTTCCCCCGGGGGTCCCCTGGTGGTCGGCGCCTGCGGCCATGGCGTCGGTCCTTCTCGGTGCGGCGACCTGCGTCTGGCTCGCCGGGCGGATTTTCCGGGTGGGCATCCTCATGCAGGGCAAGGGCGCCAGTCTCACCGACCTTTGGCGATGGATCTGGCGCGGCTGATCGACCTGGACCCGACGGCCCGTAACTAACGCCTCCTCAACCCTATTCGGCCCCATCTGATCCCAAAAACTCGCGAGCTGGCGGGCCAGAAATTCCCGCTTTATGGCCAATTGCCATGAAAAATCCCGCCGCGAAGCCCCCAACCCGAAAATTCCCCGAACTTTTCACTTGACATGTCACAGTTAGGGTTTTATTATACCTAACAGATACCGGCAACAAACCAAGGAAGGAAAGCCGACATGATGACGACACGCCAGATCGAACGGTTATGGGACGCCCGGGGATTTGACCGGATGTTCAAGGACCTGACCGCCGCCCGGCCCGAAGCGTCGATGCGGCTGGAGTTCGAGTGTGGGCGAGCCACCCCCGCCGCCGCGATGGGGCTGATCCGGCTGAACGAGTTGAATCAGTCGCACGTCCCCCTGTATTCACAATTGCTGCGATCGCTGCTCGCCGCCCAGGAGTCCGACGGCGGCTGGGGGGATGTGATGACCACCGCATTGTGCCTGCGTGCCCTGCTGCTGGACCAAGGCGATGGCCCGGCCATCGAACGCGGGCTGCGATACCTGGTGAACCTTCAGAAGTCTGAAGGGAACTGGCCGAAGGTGCCGATCCGTCGAATGCCCGGCGACGCCTATGTTTCTGCGTTCGTTTTGTTCCAACTCGGCGATTGTCAGCCGTTCCGCGAGGCAGTGCGGCTTGACGATGCCGCAAACTGGTTCCGAGCCCACGAGGCCGACCTCGACGCCGAGTCCCGCCGCCTGTGGGACCGCGCCGCCATCAAATGCCGCCTCCCGCAAGTCCGCATCCCAACGCCGAGCAGACAACTGGCGCTGTGGTCCTGAGAAGGACGGGACAGAGGGAGGACGGGACAGAGGCTCTGAGGCACGAAGCGGCGAAGAAACACGAAGGGATAGGCGCAAAAATCCTTCGCGCCTTCGCCGCTTCGCGTTGAATCCTCCGGGCGAAGAATCAAATCTCACCAGGATGCACGGGATACGCAGGATGCACAGGATAACGCCGTTTTGGCCGGATTTCGCCGGGCGCGTTGCGGGTGCTGTCCAGCGACAATCACTTTCCCCTGATGTCGAAGAATTGTCGCTGGACACTGAATAAAGAAAGCTTGGGTCGCGGCTTTTTTCATGCGCTCTTCCAGGGGTTTGTTCCCAGCCGATCGGCCTCATCAAATCCGGAACAGTCCGTAGCTTGTACCAATTTCTGACCTTAGGTCACATAGAAAATATTGAAATTAATCTGAAAATCTGTTGACATGTGGGCAGCTTGCGGTATATTAGGTCATAGAGATCGACTGTTTAGGTATCAGGTCATACAGGTTATCCCGTGCTGGAACTGAAAACCAAATCCTTTCCTTCGCGTAACGCGGCCGGGGAGCTGTCGCGGAGGGTCGTCGATTACCTCACCACCCGACGCCCCTGTGTGGGCACGAAGCTGAGTACCGACGCCGACGTGGTCGCCAAGACTCAGCTCAGCCACTCCACGGTTCGCAGGGCGCTGCGGGGCCTCCAGCGCGAAGGCTGGATCGAGCGCCGGCCGGGGCATGGCTCCTTCGTCGGGCCTCGCGTCGCGCTGGACTCCCCCGGCTTGCGAATGGGCGGCACCATGAAATCCCAGACCATCCGGCTGGCGTGTGTGGCCAACTTCGCCCGCGGCGACTGGTATGTCGCCGGGGTGCTCGATGCGCTGGACCGGCTGGCAGCGGACAAGGGGCTGAGCATCGAGATGATCAGCAGCCGCGAGGACGCGCCTTCCGAGCAAGCCTCCAAACGCCTGGCCCAGAGCCACCCCGATGTGCTGGCGCTGATTACGCCCCGGTTGGCGCAGGCCCCGTTGGTGGTCGAGGCGCGCCGGCTGGGCATCCCCTGCATCGCCACGGGCACGAGCCTGGCGGACATAGGCATCCCCATCGTCTGCGAAACCAGCGCTCAAGGTGCCGCCATGGGCACACGGCACCTGATCGAGGCCGGGCATCGGCGGATCGGGTATCTGTCCTATGCCGTCCCGGCGCAGTTTGTGTTTTCGCGACGGCAAGGCTGGCATCAGGCGCTGAGCGACGCCGACATCCCGGCCGACGAAAACCTGGTCTGCTGGCTGCCGGCCGGCGCTGATGCACACGTCGCAACGCCGGTGATCGAAGCGTACCTGAAACAACACAAGCCGACGGCGCTGCTGGTCGCCTCCAACGCAGCCATGTTCCGGCTCGGCGATTACGTCCAAGCCACGGGCCTGCGAATCCCGCAAGACCTGTCGGTAGTGACTTTCGACCAGTCCTTTGAGGTATATCGAGCGCACTTCGGCAGTGCCTTCGTCCCAACCGTCGTAGCGCTGCCGCTGGCCAGCATTGCCATGACCATCGCCAAGTATGCCATGCTTGCCAGCGATACCGGGACCATCCCGGCCAAGACAGAATTACCGTGCAACTTGATCGAGGGGAAAACGGTTAATAAGAGGCTGTAACCCTGCGTCCGGTGTTCGGATGCAAGGAAC
>JBBQNJ010000105.1:0-12353 GCA_038329845.1 Tepidisphaerales bacterium
GATGACCTTTGACCGCCTCGATCGCAACACGCGCCTTGATCGCCGATGAAAACCTACGACGTTGCCCACTCATGATTCATCTCCCGTTTCAGGCCGACGAATCCACCTTAAGGGCGCGCCCAGTTTTTGGGGAGCACTTCAAACGGCGTGTTGTTCTTCGAAAACGGCAGCAGCACCCCCTTCACCTTCGGAACCGGGCTGACTCTCCAAGGCACCGGCCCGGTGATGTTCACGCAAAACCAAAGTTCCAAGTTCGGCGCCAAGATGATCGTGAGCGGTGCCCAATCCGCCTTCACCGGGGGGTTCCAAGTGACCGGCGACGCTCGCCGTGAAGCCTTCCTCGAAGTCAAGGGTGCCGATCGCCTCGGCTCCGGTGCCGCCTCCGTGATCGGCATCGGCGGACGCATCGCCTACGGCTGGGGCGCCCAGACCCCCGTGTCCGGCCTCGCCGCCGGCGTCACCGCCGGCGACGGCGGGGTGATCGACCTCGACGGCACCCTCGGCGCCAGCAAGGACCGCTTCATCATCCAATCCAAAGGCATCCTGCGCGGCTCCTCGAGCCAGCTCGGGGGAATCAACCGCGTCAGCTCCTTCAGCGCCGTTCCGACCGGCCCCGAAGCCGTCCTCAACGCCGGCGCGATCATCGCCAGCACCACAAACACCACCAGCGCCACCCTCTCAGGTCTGGGGACCAGCTCCGATCTGCTCTTCGGCCTGGGAATGGATTTCAACAACGCCGCGTTCACGATCTCCGTCGGAGACTCAACCCCTTGGCGCGGATTCGCCAACGACGGCAACACCGGCAGCACCAATGACGTGGTCCGCAAGCTCCAAGCCGGCACGATCACCCTCAATACCGGCGGCGGAACGTTCGACGAACTCGAGTTCCGAAGCCAGGGCCGGGCGTACAGCAACTATGGCGGAACCCCCGGGTCATGGAACGGCGGCTACGCGTATCAACCGCTGGTGCTTGGCAACAACGCCACCAAACCGACCTTCACCAAAGTCGGCGCCGGCGATGTCGCAGCGCGGGTCTACGGCGAACTCGATCTCGACGCCGCCGATGTCGGGGCGACATTTTCCAAGTACATCGTCTCCGAGCGGGGGGTGCTGCTCACCAGCCGCACCAATGCCATCAACGGCAAAGACGTGGAACTTGAAGGCGGTGTTCTCGCCATCGATCCCGGTCGCCGCGGCAACACCGGTAGCATGTCCGACTCGGTCGGAACCCTCTCGGTGGCCCTGCAAAGCCGGATCTACGCCGCCAAGAAGACAACCGGCTCTCCGGTCACCCTCTCAATCGGAACCCTTACCCGCACCGGCAACGCCCTGGCCCTGATCTCCAACGCCACCTCCGGCCAACTCGGCAGCGACGAGCAGATCGTCCTGCCTGCCGCCGCCAAACGCGGCAAGCTGCTCGATCCGTATCTGGTCTCGACGGGTAATCTTCTCACGCTCGATGGCTCGAATCGCGTCATCGCCGTGACCTACGACGCCGGCTGGGGCGATGGCAACGTCGTCAGCGTCTCTGGTGCCGTCGCCGGACCGGTCAGCGCCGATTCGATCCGCGTCACCGGCTCGCTCAGCGGCTCCGGCACGATCAATCTCGGCATCCTACCCGATTCATCTCAGGCCGCCCGCGCGGAGATACTCTCGACTGTGAACGGCGGTGTAAACATCCCCCACGACGTGAACGCAAGCACCTCCGAACTGATCTTCGTTCAGGACACCGGCACCACCCGCTCGACCACCTTCCAAGGCAACGTCACCGCCGCCGGGCTGACCAAGGGCGGCAACAGCATTGCCATCCTCAGTGGTTCGACCAACAACATCAGCGGCAACGCGACCGTCTGGGACGGGTCGCTGCGGATCGCCGGTGGCAGCGGCCTGAACGATTCGGTCATCGTCACCGTCGGCGGCGATGGAATGTTCGACCTGCAAGATGTCTCGGGCAACACTGAGACCGTCTCCGGACTTCGCGGCGTGGGCGCGGTGTCCATCGCCACCGGCAAGACGCTCAAGACCTCGGCGCTCAAGGCCGGCGACGTGAATGGCTCGGCTGCTGGTACGTTGTCCGTCAACCCCGCCGGATCGGCCAAGCTCCAACTCGCCGACAACGCCACGGTCGATCTGAACCTGGGAACCGCCTCGGATCTCGTCACGTTCGCCAGCGCTGGCGACTGGCTGGCCCTGGGCGCCAACCTCACGCTTGCGATCCACACGGATGACGGCTTCGATTACGGGCAGACTTACACGTTCCTTCACAATGTGACGACCACCGGCCTGGCTTTCTCGAGCGTGACCGGCCTCGACGGCTCGCATGACGCGGTTATCACCCACGCCGGCAACGATTACCAGGTGAGCTTCAACGTGATCCCCGAGCCGGCCGGACTCGGCGCCGCGTGGCTGCTCGGGCTGCTGGCCCTGCGTCGTCGCCGCACGCTCGCGTAGCCTCAGAGCGATCTTTCGTCTCGCCGTCCGCCTTCGCGCCGAATCCAACGGCACGGAGGCGGTCTTCGCGGCCGCTTCGGTGCGCCGACGGCCCGTCGGCTCTTTCTCTCATCCCGACGGGGACGTCGGTGTTCTCAGTCATGCTGGCGACCCCATCAGCGCTCTCCGGAACGCCGACGCCCTCGTCGGCGCTTTATTCTGAAACCGTGGCGGGAAACTAAGGGATAACTCAGGCCATCATCCCATTGACGTCGCTCGCCGTTGCCCCCAAGATCGAATTCCCCGCGCGGTATGTGCGTGTGTTGCGGCCATGCCACCGGGGGAATATTGCCACTGGAAAGTGAATTTTCATGGACGAGCGCCAAGTCGAAATCGAGGGAAAGACCTATATTTTTGACGGGAAAGGTTGGTACGAGTCGCGGACGTTCATGGAGCCGCCGGATGGGCTGCTGAACCGGCTGCATAGCCTGTACGGCACCGGTCCCGGCCAAGGCCCGGTTCGCACGCGATCAGCGCGGCCCGCTAAGCCGGCCGCGGGATCCCGCCGCCGCGGCAGCAGCAGCGCCAGGTCAATCGCGCTTGCCGCGGCGGCCTCGCGATCGGTCGAGCCCGCCGGACCGCCCATCGAGACCTTCGACGGCGATCATGCGTTTCTGGCCAGCGATTTCCCCGCGACCGTTCACCTCGATCGCCAGCCCTACCCCAGCGCCCAGGCGGCCTTCGACGAGGCCCGGCGGCTGCACGAATTGCGCCGGCCCGGCTCTCGCCGGGATTGGGAGCGTCAGCGGGCCAACCTCATGGAGCGTTGCCTCGGTTCGAAGTTCGCCGATCCGCAACTGCGAAGCCGCCTGCTCGAAACGCAAAACCGCGCGTTGATCTTCAAAGGCCCCGGCGCTGATCCCTTCTGGGGAATCGTCGATGGTGCCGGAGAAAATGCCCTTGGCCAATTGCTGATGAAACTGCGCGAGCGTCTGGCGCGTCACTACTGCACGCTCGACGATGACCAGATCGCCCAGGACCTGCGTTACTACGCGGAGGAAAATCGCCTGATCGCCGATGAGGCGCTGATCGCCGATTGTTGCTGGCAAAAAATCAGCGCTCTGCGGGCCGTCGATGATGAAATCGCGGCGCCGGCATGGACAGCAATCTGCGCCCGGCGGCAGCGCCTTCTCGACGCCGCGGCCGACGGTGCCCTTTGAGGAGCCAACGATGAACGCGATCCGCATCCACCAATTCGGCGGTCCTGAGGTGCTGCGATACGAGCAGGTCCCCGACCCGGTTCCCGCCGAGGGGCAGATTCTCATTCGCGCCCACGCCATCGGCGTCAACCCGGTCGAGACCTACATCCGCGCCGGCCGTTACGGCGAGCGCGACTTCCCATTCATCCCCGGCTCGGATGTCGCCGGGATCATCGAAGTCGTCGGCCCCGGCGTGAAGGATTTCTCCCCCCATCAGCGCGTCTACACCGCCGGCACGTTCAGCGGCGCCTATGCCGAAAAAGTCCTATGCACACCGGCGCAGACTCACCGCCTGCCCGGCGGGGTGGATTTCGACGCCGGTGCCGCGCTGGGCGTTCCCTACGCCACGGCCTATCGCGCCCTGATCCACCGCGCCCGGGCGCAAGCGGGCGAGACGATCCTCGTCCACGGCGGATCCGGCGGTGTCGGGATTGCGGCCATCCAGATCGCCCGCGCCGCCGGAATGCGCGTGCTGGCGACGGCCGGAACCGAACGCGGGCGCAAGCTGATCCTCGAACAAGGCGCCCACGAAGGGTTTGACCACACCGCCAAGGATTATGATCAAAAAATCATGCAATCGACCGGCGGGCGAGGAGTGGATGCGATCCTCGAAATGCTGGCCAATGTCAACTTGTCTAAGGATCTCGAGATGCTGGCGACATTTGGGCGCATAGTGGTGATCGGCAGCCGCGGAAAAATCGAGATCGATCCGCGCCAGACCATGCGCCGCGACGCCGACATTCGCGGGATGATCTTGAATCACGCCACGCCGGCCGAACTCGCGTCGATCCACGCCGCCTTGATCGCGGGCTTGGAAAACCAGACACTGCGGCCGGTGATCGGCGAAAAAATCCCGCTCGCCGAAGCATCGCGTGCCCATGAAAGGGTCATCCAAGGCCCATCGCACGGCAAAATCGTGCTGATCCGCTGATCCCCGATCCCAACCCCAACGCCGCGACCGATGCGCATAAAAAAACCCCGTAGGCGTGGGTGAGACCTACGGGGTAAGGAGGGAAGAACTTTGTACCTGTATTACGCCGCACAACCGATACAGGTTCTCTGGTTCCCCAGATTTTTCCAGATTGCCAAGATCGTTTTTACATATCCTTTTGCAAACGCTTAACTTGCCGATAAAACGCGCCGCACCGCTTTTTTAATATCGGCCCAGCGGGCCTCGGAACTTTTGTTCACTGTCACGAAGTCGCTCAAGAAGAGCAAACTTCGTACCCCGGGAATCTCAAAAATACGCCGCCCGAGCGGGTCATCGACGGCCGCGGCCGGAAAAAAATAGCTCCTCGGCTCGATGGCAATAACCTGATCCAATACGAACTTCAGGGCATTGGGGTTCGGGGTCGGCTGAATCTCGATCACCCGATAAGGCACATCCGGCTCCATCCGAGCGTTGGGCGAAGAATAGCGTCCCATTAAGGTTCCGCAAGCCGTCTGAGCCACAATTCTTAAAAAAAATGCGCCAGACTGAACCCTCGACAAAATTCCTTACGATAAGCCCCTCCGTCCTCGCCGCCCGTTCGTCCCCGCCGCCACTCCGTCCCTCCGCCACTTCGTCCCATTGTCCCGCCCCGCCCCATCCCTACAATCGACCACGGCTCATGGATGATCAACGCAACAGCGGTGGAGCGGCGATGGGAGAGGCAACTGTCGAATCTCTGAAGCTGACCGATTTCATGGATCTGCCTACATTGCAGGAGATCCAGGACAGCTTCGCCGCCGTCGCTAATGTCCGGGCGGTCATCACCGACGCCGACGGTCAGGTGCTCACCAGCCCCACCCCCACCAGCGGTTTTCTTCGCAAGCAAAAGGCTCTTGAGGCCAGCGAATCCGGCCCCCAGCGCGAAGGCGCTGAGTACGTCGCGCCCATCATCGTCAACGATCAACGCCTGGGGACCCTGCGCATGTCCGCTAACGGTTCCACCGCGGGTGTGGATGAGGCCCGGCTGGCGACCTTGGCGGGCAAATACGGGTTGGAGGTCAAGCAGATCAAGAGCCTTCTCAATCAGCTCACCCGCGCCCGCAACACCCGCCCGGCGGCGATCCAGTTCCTCTTCCTGCTGGCCAACGCCATCGCCCGGCTCTGCTACCAGGAGTTCCAGCTCCGCCAGCGCATCAACGAGTTGACGGCCGTCTACAACGTGACCATGACCCTCGCCGATGCCCGCGATCTCAGCGGCGTCTTGCAGCGAACCGTCGAACTGGTGGCCGAATTGATGCGAATCAAGGCCGTGTCGATCCGGCTGATCGACCCCGATCACGACGAGCTGGTCATTAAGGCCGTCCACAACCTCTCGAGCGAGTACCTGTCGAAGGGACCGATCAGGCTGAGCAAGGCCGAGATCGACCGCATTGCCCTTTCACCGCGGGGATTCGAGTATGTGCGGAATCTTCCCTCGGATCCGCGGGTGCTGTTTCCGCAGGAATCAGCGCGGGAGGGGATCGTCTCGATGCTGTCGATCGGAATGCGCTACAAAGGTCGGGCGATCGGGGTGTTGCGCGTCTATACCGCCCAGGAACAGACGTTCAGCCCGCTTCAGATCGACTTGCTCAAGGCGGTGGCGGCGCAGGCGGCCGCGGCGATCGAGAACGCCCGCCTTTTCCAGGAATCGCTCGAGGCCGAAGCACTCGAGAAACAGGTGAGCATGGCCGCCGAAGTCCAGCAGCGCATGCTCCCGCGCCAGGCCCCGAAAATCGCCGGGCTGGACCAGGCGACCGTCTATGTCCCCTGCTTCGAACTCGGTGGAGATTTTTACGACCTGATCCCCCTGCCCGAGGACAATCTCGGCCTGGCCATCGCCGATGTCAGCGGCAAGGGCGTCCCCGCCAGCTTGATCATGGCCTCGGTGCGGGCCTTTTTGCGCGCCCAGGTGGATAACGTTTACTATCTCTACGAGATTGTCCGACGGATCAATGCGATGCTCTGCCGCGACACCCGTCCGGGCGAGTTCGTAACCCTGTTCTACGGCGTGCTGGACGCCAAAACCCACCGGCTCACCTATTGCAACGCCGGACATCCCCCGGCCATGCTGCTGCGAGATGGGTGCGTGAGCGAACTGGGCAGCGAAAACCTGGTGCTGGGAGTGGATGAGAACGAGCCTTATGCTCAGGCGATCGTCGATCTGCTCCCCGGAGATACCCTGCTGCTCTACACCGACGGCCTGGCCGACGCGATGAACTTCAACCAGGAGATTTTTGGCCGCCAGCGAATCGTCGAGGCCTTCGCCAAGGGCGGCGCCACCGCCGACACCGTGGCGCAAAACATCCTCTGGGAAATGCGCCGATTCGTCGGCCTGACCCGCCGCAGCGATGATGTGACGATCGTCGTCGTGCGAATCACCGACTGACAACCCCCGCGGCGACAGGAAAATGAATCGCTGGACGGGAGGAGAACCCCATGGCTGAACCCGGCAATAAAATTCTCGTCAAAATGCTCGAGCGATTGTTCGCTTCGCTGCTCAACGGGCCGGGCCTGAACTGCCGGCCTCACTCCAGCCGCCAGCGCGTCGATCTGACCCACCTGTCCAAGCTCGACGACGCCCGACCGGAAACGGTCCTGGCCGACCTGCTCCAGCGCCCCCATCGCGCCAAACTGTCGGCGAAAGTGACGCTCCCGGCGAGGCTGCGAAAGCTCCAGTCCCGCGCCAACGCCAATCTGGCCACCCAGGCCGATTACGAACCGGATGATCCGCGCGTGACCAAGGCCCTTGACGCCGACGCCCCGGGTGCCGCCGCGCCCGACCCATCGACGCAACCCGCCGAATCGACAAAACGCGACGATCCCCGCGCCAAGCTCTCGGAAGAGGATCGCGCCGCGATTGCGGCCTGGACCGATCAGCAGTGGCTGATGAACAAGCTGCGGGTGATCGCCGACGATGCCCGCACCTACGAGCAGGATACCGGCGTCCATGTGCTTCACATCGGATTCCCCCTGCTGAGCATTCCCCCCGAAGCCGTCGGCGGCGCTGGACGCGCCGGGGCGGGCCGGCGAATCATCGCCCCCATCGCGTTCATTCCCGTCAATCTGCTCGTCAAGCGATCGGCCTCGACCGGGATCGACCTGGCCTGCCGCGGCGAGGGGTCTGACCTGGTCATGCCCAATGCCGCGTTGCTCTCCTGGATCGAGCGGCACACCGGCAAACAACTGCCCGAACTGTTCGACGATGAGGAAGGCACCGATGCCTGGCGCGAAATCGTCGAACTGGTCCGACAGGTCTGCACGGCGTTGGAAATCGACGTTCCGGCCGACTTCGCCCCGGCGCCGCCGCCCACTCCTGCTCCTGCGCCCGCCGACCCCGATAAGCCTTCCGAGACGCCCGCCGCTGACGCCTCGGCGGTTTCCACTGATGCACCCACCGCCGCCGATGCCGCCAGCGCGGACGGCGCGGCTGCGGACCGGGCCGATCCAAAATCGCCCGAGAGTCCGCCCATCCGCCCGTCGGAAGTCCCGACCCTCTCCCCCGCTCCCAAGGCCGACGAGACCGCCGATCGACCCGTCATTCTTATGACGGCTATCCTGGGACTGTTTCCAATGGCCAACCAGGGACTGCTGCGCGATATGCAGGCGATGGCCGACGGGGAAGAACTCGTCGGACCGGTCCAGAGCTTCATCCGCGCCGGCATCAGCCTCGACATCACCCCATCCACCGTGCCAAATCCTCTCGCCGCGCCCGCCGCCGATGAATCGTCCGCCACGCGGCGAATCGGCGATGAGCGCATGATCGCCCCGTGCGATCCCTGCCAGGGTCGGGCGGTTCGGCTGGCACGCGAAAGCAAGGGCCTAGTCGTCCACGGCCCGCCGGGAACCGGCAAGAGCCAAACCATCACCAACATGATCGGCGACCACCTCGTGCGCGGCCAGCGGGTTCTGGTCGTGTGCGACAAGCGTACCGCCTTGGACGTCGTGGCCAATCGCCTTAAACACATGGGTCTTGGCAAGCTAGTCGCGATCGTCCACGATCCCCAGCGCGATCAGCGGGAACTCTACAAGAGCGTGCGAGATCAGCTCGATGAGCTTACCGACGTCCGCGCTCATCCCTCGGCGGCGAAGAAGCTGAAGCAAACCGACGATGAATTGGAATCGCTGCACCGCGAGCTTTCGCAGGCACGCCAGGCTCTGCTGGATCCGATGATTCCCGCCGGCGACCGCAAGCTCTCGTTCCACGACGTCGTTGGCCAGTGGCTGGCGGCTTCGATCGACACCGCGAGCCCGCCTCTCGATGCTACGGCTGCCGCCAATGTGCCGCTTGATCTGTTCACCGCCGCCGAAGCCCCGCTCCGCGCGGCGTTGAGCCGGGCCGAGAGCGTGAACTACGGCGAAAATCCCTGGGCCGACGCCGCCGGCGACATCCTGCCGGTCCTGTTGTCCCGTCCGATCGAGCAGTTCCGAAAATCGCTCGATGCGTGCGTCGCCGCCGCCCAAGCCGCCGACACCGTCGCCGATCCGGCGATTCCGCCGTTCTCGCCGTCAAACCTCCCCGCCCAAGCCACCGCCCGCGTTGAACTCGCCGATGCCCTTCAGGTCGTTCTCGCCTCGGTCGCCGTCGAGGCGCGCACGCGCTGGGCGTCTGCCAACGCCGACGAGATCCGGCGCGTCCGTTTGCGCCTGCGCGAGGCCGAGCCGTTCATCAAAATCCTCCGATCCGCTCCGCTCGATGCCGAATTGGCGCTGGCCGCGGGTGAACAATCCCCCGGCGTGTCGATCCTCACCGAGCAACTCCGCCAGCTCGCCGCCTACCGCCAGGCCGCCGGGCGCTGGTGGGGATTCCTCGCCTTCGGCGCCAAGCGCCGGGCCGCCGCGATCGTCAACCGCCTGGCGATGTCCCTCGATCCCGCCACCGCCGAACGCGCTGAAAAATTTCTCGTCGGCCTGCGTGCCAGGCTGATGCTTCGTCAACTGCATCACGAACTCACCGGCGTCCAATCGCCGTCGTTGCCCGAAGATCGCCAGCTTGATTCCACCATCACACAGCACGAACAACTGCTCCCCATGCTCGAGCGGCTGCATTCGGACCCGGCCCTGGCCTCACCCGGCCTCGCCGCCCGCGTTATACAGGCCCTGACCGCACCGGCCACGGCAGCTCCATTGATCGACGGCCTGCGCAAGAGTCCGGACCGCGCCGCGGCGCTGATGCGACTGGATGCCAGCCTCGCGGCCGCGGCGGTCTTTCACCCCGATTGGCGAAATGCCTTCATGGCCCGCCTGCTCGAGGGCTCCACCGCCTCACCGACGATCACGCCGCTATCCGAACGCCTCGGCACGCTCGAAGCCGTCTTGCGGACCCGCCAGGAACTCACGGCGATCCCCCTGCCGCTGCGCAGCGCTGCCGAATCGCTCGCCCGCCTGAGCGCCGGGACCGACGAAACCCTCCAGGCACTTCGACGCGAAATCCTCGCGGGAGAAATCTCCCGCCGGCTCAGGGATGACACGCGCTTGCAGGGAATCGAAGGCCGACGAATGCAGGCGGCCTTCGACCGCTACCGCCAACTCGAACTCGAAAAGCGCGACCTCGTACGCGATGTGATTTTGCTTCTGTGGATCGAGCGCCAACGCCAACGCCTGCTCGCGGCCAACGGCGGTCGCCTGGGACCCATGGGCGCGGACCTGCGCCGAAGACTCATCATGCGCGGCGAGCGCGCCATGCGGTTGCGGAAGGTGATCGAGATCGGCCAGCAAATGCCCGAGCCGGACCCGTTGTTCGACATCTGCCCGGTCTGGCTGGCCAGCCCCGAGACCGTCGCCCAGCTTTTCCCCCGCCGAAAACTGTTCGACGTCGTCATCTTCGATGAAGCCTCGCAGTGTCGACTCGAGGAGGCCCTGCCCGTCCTCATCCGCGCCGAGCGCGTCGTCATCGCCGGCGATCCCCAGCAGTTGCCCCCCACGCGATTCTTTGAATCGGCCCTGGCACAGAGCGATGAAGACCAGGCCGAGTCGGACCAGGAACTGTTCGAGCAGCAGCAGGGCGAGATCGAGGACCTGCTCACCGCGGCCCTGAATCTCGAGATCCGCCAGAGCTATCTCGATGTCCATTACCGATCCCGCAACAGCGATCTGATCGGCTTCAGCAATCTCCATTTTTACGGCTCACGCCTGCAAGCTATCCCGTCGCCCCGCTCCAGCGCCGCCGAAGGCCCGCCCATCAAGCTCTACCGCGTCGATGGCGTCTACGATCATCGCTGCAATCCCGCTGAGGCCGGAAAAGTGTGCGATATCGTCCAGGAATTGCTCGATCGGCCGTCGCCCCCCAGCATCGGCATCGCCTGTTTCAATCTTCAGCAACGCGACTTGATCGTCGAAACGCTCGAGGAGCGCGCCGAGAGTGATGAGCCATTCGCCCAGCGACTCACCGTCGCCCGCGAACGCCAGGGCGCCGGCTCGTTCGAGGGACTGTTCGTCAAGAACCTGGAAAATGTCCAGGGGGACGAACGCGACCACATCATTATCTCCACCACCTACGGCAACGATCCCCGCGGCCGCTTCTATCGGCGATTCGGGCCCGTCGGCCGCGCCGGCGGCGGACGACGGCTCAACGTCCTAATCACCCGCGCCCGCGAGCGCGTCCATCTCGTGACCTCCATTCCCGCCGATGCCTATCGCGCCCTGCCCCCCGTCCCCGACGGCCAACTCCCCGGCGGCACCTGGCTGCTGTTCGCCTACCTCAAGTACGCCGAATCGCTGCAATCGCCCGTCGCTGACGACACCCGTGCCCCGCGCAGCGACGATCCCAACTCGCTCCAAGACGCCAACTCCCGCACGTCGCGCAGCGCCGATTCAACTTCACCCCGGGATGCCGACGCCCCCACGTCGCGCAGCGCCGTTTCAACTTCACTCCGGGATGCCGACGCTACCACGTCGCGCAGCGTCCCTGCCATTTCACCCATTGACGCCGATGCCCGCGCGCCACGGGCGGCCGATCAACCTGAATCGCCGCCTGCGCCCCGAATCCACATTTACCCGACACGCGCACCATCGTCAGTCGCCGAGGCCTTGGCCGAGCGCTTGCGAAGGGCGCAAATCGGCAGCGATGTCTACTGGGGCAACGACGGCTTCTGCGTGGACATTGCGATCCGCGCCGCCGACTCCCCCCACGTCCCCGACGCCGCCGACGCCCCCCATGGCATCCTTTGCGACCTTGCCCGCTTCACCAACGGTGCCGACCCGATCGAATGGGACGTCTTCCGCACCACCATCCACGAGTCGCAGGGCTGGACCCTCCACCGCCTCTGGTCACCCAGCCTCTTCCGCGACGCCCAATCCGAACTCGCCGCCCTCCCCTAACCGCCCCTCACCGAGCGTCCTTCAGACAAAAAAGCACGTCCTTTTCTTTCACACGGAAGCGCCACCCATGCCTTCTCGGCTTCCTCCATCGTAAAAAGGGGACGCGCTGAATGCCATTCACTTAAGGGCCAAAGTTGGCGAACTCAACTGCCGTATTCGCCCGATACGGCCGATTTTCCCAGACGTTTTCACCTTAAGTGAATGGCATTCGGTTAAGCTATAACCTCTTCCTAATACTGCGGTTGTCGATATGCCACACGGGGCTTGGTCATCAGGTCGTACTCCTTCATTCGTTTCTTCTTCACGCGCGGGCAGTATCGCCCTGGTCGTGATGGGTTCACTACCAACCGTATCGGACCTCGCCGGGCAGGGGCCGT
>JBBQNJ010000106.1:0-12115 GCA_038329845.1 Tepidisphaerales bacterium
GGCTTACCGTCCTCGCGGCTTACCGTCCTCGCGGCTTACCGTCCTCGCGGCTTACCGTCCTCGCGGCTTACCGTCCTCGCGGCTTACCGTCCTCGCGGCTTACCGTCCTCGCGGGTTGCCGATGCCGGCACCGCCATCGAAGACGCGGTTGAGGTCGATCGCCGGTCGCAGCAGTTCGAGGCGATGATTGGCATCATCCAGCGACATGGCGCTGAGCTGGCCGGAGCCGGTGTCGATGATGTACACCAGTCCCAGGCTACCGACGCTGACCTCGCCGGGGATCATCAGATAGTCCGACGGGCGTCGAACCTGCGCCATGGCCCGGTTCTCGGGGATGAAACTCAGCACGCAGACCAGCAGCAGCACGGCGTTGAGTCCGACCAGGACCCACAGGGCAAGAGATTTCATATCGGCTCCTCTCGGGGGTTGGGGGTTGGGGGGTTAATGGTTAGGGGCCAGTATTGGCGATGCACGGTCGTTCCGCCACAACGGGCAAACTCGATTGATTCGTAGGCGACGACGCTACCGCAGTCAATCCAGGTGCGTTCGCCGGGCGTCCTTGAACAACACCGACAACCCCAGCACCGCCAGGAAGATAAACAGCAGCCAGGTCAGCGCGGTCGATCCGCCGTCGAGGGTCACGTTCGAGGCGTAGCCTTCATAGCGAGCATCGACGATGGTCTTTTCATCGGCCATGAGAACCCCGGGCCAGGCCAGGAGGGCTGCGCCTCCCAGGATCATGCCCATCGCCGCGCGGTGTAACCGTTGCTTCATCCAGATCATCATAACCAGCTTTCAAGCGGACGGGCAAGCGACGTAAAATCCTCGGCCGCCAGACTGACGGTTTGCCACTTGGCGCTGCGCCGTCGCATACGCTGGCGATACTCCGTAACATCGATCCCCATCATCAGGTACCAGCGGTCGCGGTGCTGGAACATGCCCGGCTCCGGGCACAGCGGCGGGTCGATCCAGTAGACGAACCCCAGCACCGACTTGAACCCCTCGCCGAACACATCCTGCCATTGCACCAAGTCGGTAATATCTCCCTCGGTGGCCCAGGTCTCGAAGCCCGAGCGGCGGGCGCGGTTGCGAAGCTGGCGGCCCTTAACGTCCACCAGCAGATTCGGACCGTTGCGGGAATAGACGACGAAGTCGAAGCTCTTGAGCGTGCCGCGGGCGAACAGCGCTTTCTTGGCCTCGTCCACCGCGACGTAGGGAATCCCCCGATCGCGCAGGAACGCCTCGAACGCCGCTTCGTAATGGACCGATCGGTCGGCCATGATGCTCGCCGGAACAAAAACGCCTTTCCGCCGCGCTGGATTCTATCGAACCGTGCCCGGGCGATGAAATGGCTTATACTGCCCGCGCCATGCAAAACCTGTTCTGCGTCCAGTTCGACATCGCCTGGGAAGACCCGCCGGCGAACCGCAAGACCCTGCTTCGCCTGCTCGAGGCGGCGGCGCCGCCGAAAAATTCGCTGGTGCTGGCACCGGAGATGTTCTCGACCGGGTTCACCATGGACCCAGCGCGGGCCGAGGATAACGGCACCGCCACCGCCGCGATGCTGTCCGAGGCGGCCCGTTCCCTGGGGATTTTTCTACTGGCGGGGATCGTCGCCAGGGACGACAACGGGCGATGTCGAAACCAGGCGGCGTGTTTTGACCCGCAGGGACGGGAAATCGCGCGATATACAAAGATGCATCCGTTCACGCCCGCCGGGGAGGATCAGCATTGCGTCGCGGGCGCAGCGCCGGTTGTTTTCGACTGGCTGGGGATGAAGGTCGCGCCGTTCATCTGTTATGACCTGCGATTCCCCGAGGTTTTTCGCGCTGCCGTGCGGCTGGGGGCCGAGCTGTTCGCGGTGATCGCCAACTGGCCGGCGTCGCGCGAGCATCACTGGATCACCCTGCTGCAAGCGCGGGCGATCGAGAATCAGGCATACGTCGCGGGGGCCAATCGCTGCGGCGCTGATCCGGCAGCGCACTATTCCGGGCGCAGCCTGATCGTCGATCCGCGCGGGCGAGCGCTGGCCGATGCCGGCACGAGCGAGCGGATCATCCATGCCCGGGTGGGCCCGTCGATGCTCCGGGTGTATCGCGGCGAGTTCCCGGTGCTGGCGGACATGCGATGACTGGATCGCCGCGCCGTTATTTCGGGCCGGTAGTGGGCGATCGGGCCGCCTCGTAGGCTTTGCGATACGCCGCGGCGGCCGCAGTGAAATCCTTTTCCTCCTCATGGACGCGCCCGATGAGGTACTGCGCCTCGGCGGGGTTGGGATTGAGCTTGATCGCGTCGTTGAGCGCGGCCTTGGCCTGGTCGTGGCGGTTCATCGCCCACAGCGCCTTGCCGCGAAGGAGATTGATCTGCCACGCGGGGATCGAACCGTCGGCCAATGCGTCGATCGCCTTGAGCGCCTCGTCGGCACGTCCCGCGGCGAGCAGGGCCTGGATGTTCGCGGTCAACAGCCCGGGGCTGTCGGGCGCCAGTTTCAGCCCCTGTTGGATTTCGACGATGGCCTGCTCGCCGCGACCCTGGTCGAGAAACCGCCGGGCCAATGCCAGGTGTCGCGCCGCCTTTTCCGCCGGTCCATCGCTGATCGATTCTTTGTCCGCCAGGCGCTTTGCCAGTTCCGCCGCGTCGATCTTTCCGGCGGCCAACTGCAAATAGGCCTCGAGATCGGTGGTGTAGCTCGTGCCAACCCCGGCCAGATGGGCGACAAGCTCTCCGTCGCTCTTGACGATCAACGTCGTCGGCCAAGCGTGGACCGACATGGCACCGGAGGCGGAAAAGTCGCTGTCCACGACCAGGGGCCAGGGAAGATCGCTCAATTCCCTGGCCTGCTGAGCGGCATTGTCACCGGAGACGAAGACGATCACCTTGGCCGATGACGACTGCCGCGTGGTGGCGCGAAGCTGATGCATCGCCATGCGGCTTTGCGGCTGGTCGGCGCGGACGAACGCTAGAATGGTGACGGTGCCGGGGTCGGGAATTTTCACCGCCCGCCCCGCCGCATCGGCGCCCGCCCACCGCACTTTGGACGTCTCTGCCGCCCGCGACAGCGCCGCCGGTGCCAGAAGCATTAACCCTAAGACCAATCCGATGATCCTTCGTTCCACAATTCACCTCGCAAGAGCCGCGGCGGTAGTCGGCGCGCCCAGCGCCTTGTAATCCACCGGCCGCGGGCGGTTGTATTCGTACGGCTTGTGACAACCGGGGGAACAGCTCCCGCCGGTCTCGCTTTTCTTAAAGTTAATCGGCATTTGCCACCCGCCATAAGGAACGGAATCTCGCACATGCAATTCATTCGGACTGGCATGGGCGTTATGACATGCCCGGCAACTGCGCCCACGATCCGGCTTGTTCACATGAACAAAGTGCAGATTTTCCTCACCGTTGCGGAACCCGGTGAGGCCGCGGGCCTCTGCGGTCAAGACCAGTTGCTGATCGTGGCAGGTGAAGCACAAGGCGTACTTGTCCACGCTGAACGGCTGATAAAACGCCTCGGGATACGGCTTGATGAGCAGCTTGTCGTTGGCCGAGCCGTGCGTGTCGTGGCATCCGCTGCAATTGCCGTCGCGGATCGGGCCGTGTTTGACCAGCCGCGGATCCTTCACCTCGTTCATCGCGCGCACGACCTGCCCGTCCGGGGTCTTCGTCGGCTTGGAATGGCAGTTCATGCAGACCTTCAGCGGTTCGGCCTTCATCAAGGCCGCGAGGTTGCCGCCGTGGGCGGTGTGGCAATTCACGCAGGCGTCGCCCTGGGTGACGACGGTGTGCTTGACCTTCGCCTGCTCGATCGACTTCTTCTGCTTCTCGTGGCAGGAGGTGCAAAGCGCCACCGGGGCTTGCTTGACCATCATCGTGTAGTTCGACGCATGGGGATCATGGCAGGCCGTGCAGTCCTGCTCGACGGCCTTGTGCGGGAACTTCACCTGGGCCAACTGGGCCTTCATCTCGGTGTGGCAGGCGTAGCAGAGGCTCTTGCCCTCGGCGGTGAGCAGATTTTTTTGCGCCCCGCCGTGGGCGGTGTGGCAGGAATCGCAGGCCCCGGCGGCGACGGGGCCGTGGACGTGCTTGTTGTCGCCGATGGGCGACTTATGGCACGCGGCGCACAGCTCGCCGGTGGTCTTGCCGCGGGTGAACCGCTTGGTCTGCCCGCCGTGCGGATTGTGGCAGGCGAGGCATTGCCCATCCTGCACCGGCTTGTGCTGAACGGGGAATCGCTCGGTATTGATCTGATGGCAGAAGGTGCAGACATCAGCGCCTTGTCGTTGCAAGCCGTAGGTATGCTTGGCCGGATCCACCAGCTTGTGGCAGGCATCGCATCCATCGACGTTCACCGGACCGTGAACGACGGGAAACTGTTTAACGTCGGCATGGCAACCGGCAGTGGCGCACTGGGCGGCGGGAACGGCCTGGGTCGGGCGCGGACGCTTGGCGGGGGCGGCCGGCGCCGCGAGGAGGTTCTTCGCAGCAGGGGGCGTCTGCGCCGCGGGGGACGTCTGTGCCGCGGCGATCGAGGTGCCGATCCACAGCATCGTCACGGCTGCGCCCAGCCATCGGGTCATCGCATAATGCATCGCCGGCAGCGGTTCCGCCGGGCGGACTTGGTTACAGCTCATGGTTCACCTCGGGTGGTCGGCTGCGTGGCCGCGGCGCGGCTGTACGCGCGCGGGGCATGGCAGCCGGGGGAACAGCTTCCGCCTTCGGCGGTCTTCAGGTAGTTAATCTTCATCTCCCAGGCCGAACCCTCGAACTCGACGCTTGCGGCGATGTGATTAGGCAAATTCGACCCGTGCATCGAATGGCAACTTCGGCAACTGCGCCCCTTGGGGTCGCGGTTGACGTGCAGGTAGTGCAGATTGGTCTGCCCGTCGCGGAAATTCGTCAGCGTGGCGGTCTTTTCGGTCGTCACCAACTGCGGTTGATGGCAGCGGAAGCACAGCGCGTACTTGTCCAATTCGAAGGGGGTGTAGAACGTGCGCGGGAATTTCCCCGTCAGCAGGCGCGGCTCGTTCGAGCCGTGGGCGTTGTGGCATTGCGAACACTCCCCGGCGCGGATCGGCCCATGCAAAAACTCGCTGGCCAGTGCCGGGGCCATCGACTCGATCGAGCGCCCGTCGGCGGCCTTGACCGGCTGGTCGTGGCAGGTCATGCAGACCCGATCCATCCGCGCCAGCAGCAGCGCCGGATGCTGCGAAAGGTGGCCGCTGTGGCAATTGGCGCAGCTCTTATCCTGCGTCATCGCCGCGTGCTTGACGCTGGAATCCTTCATGTGCTTCGCCGTCTTCTCATGGCACGACAGGCAGGTCGTCTCGATCGGCTGCTTAAGGACGTGGGCGTAGTCCGTCGCGTGGGCACTGTGACAGGCGGTGCAATCGCGCTTGGCCGGGGCGTGAACGTCCTTGGCCGACGCCATCGCCTCGCGCA
This sequence comes from Tepidisphaerales bacterium, assembly GCA_038329845.1. Lineage (GTDB taxonomy): Bacteria > Planctomycetota > Phycisphaerae > Tepidisphaerales > Tepidisphaeraceae > JBBQNJ01. The sequence continues at coordinate 5,431 of JBBQNJ010000106.1, forward strand.
CCTTGCCGTGGCAACTAAAACAATGCTCTGCACCGGTCCCTCCGCGGAGCAGCATCGCGTTGTCGGCCTGGTGCGGCTGATGGCAAAGCGTGCATTCGCCCTTGGCGAACGGGTCGTGGGCGAACTTTTTCAGCTCGATGCGATGGCAGGTCGCGCACAGCCGCTCGACGTTGTCGGCCTTGAGCAGGAACTTGGTCTGCGAAACATGCGGCGTATGACAGGCGGCGCAGCCCTGCTCCATCGCCTGGTGTTGATGGGATTGGGTCCCGATGACGGCATGACAGGTGGTGCAAGTCTGAACCGCGCCGCGGCGCATGGGATAGCGATGTCCGCCGGCATCGGGCAGATGACAGGCGTCGCAGGCCCGCTCGGCGACCGGTCCGTGGATGTAGCGGGCCGTCGCCAGCCGGGTATGGCAGGCCGCGCTGACGCATGAGGTCCCCGGCGGCAGCGGCCCGTCGGGCTTGGTGGCCGGCGTCACCGCGACGATCAGCTTGAGCGCCGGATCGGCCGCCGATCCCGGCTCGAAATGCTCGGGCGCGGCTCCGGGAGCGTTGCTGACGGCGCGCGAGGTCGGCGGCTCGGGCGCGGGTTTGGAATCATCCCGCCCGCACCCGCCCAGGGTGATCGCCACCGCGATAATCGCCGCCAGCCATCTCATGGCGGCGACCCCCGACCCGGTGGTACCCCCTCGGGAACGGGCGTTCCTTCACGAACGGGCGTTCCTTCAGCATCGGGCGCCCCTTTCGGAACGGGCGCCCCCTCGGGAGCGGGCGTCGTCGCCGAATCAGCGCCGGGACCGAGCCGCGCCTGGCGGCACTTGGTCATCGCCATGTTCAGCGCCGCGGTGGCGTAGTTCACGTTGTGTACGCCATGCCCCAACTTCACCAGCCGGATGTTGTGCCCGGCGTCATCGAGCAGGCGCTTGATCCGCAGTTCCTCCATCGGTTGCAGGCCCGGTCGATCCAGCGCCGCGGAGGCCGATGCATAGGACGCTTCGGCCCGCTCGAGCAAATCGGCCACCGACGCCCGCCAGGCCTCCAGCGCCCCGTCGTACTTGGTCCCGTGACAATCATTGCACGCCTGCTGGGCGCCGAGATAGGTCTGGCCCGACACCTCGGCTGTTTCGGCACCGCGCTGGCGCGTTTTGTGGCAGGCGATGCAATCGACCTGGGCGCGGTACATCGGGCTGGGCATCTCCGGCACCCCCCGAGCGCCGGTCCCGCGATACAGTTCGGCCGGGCCCAGATGGCTGCGCTCGTGGCATTGCCCGCAGGCGCCGTTGTTGTCGAGCATCTGCCCGACGCCCAGCGCCTTGCCCCCCTGAGGCAGCGCCGCCGACAGACTGTGCTGAATCTGCACATGACAGCTCGAGCATTCGACTTTCACGCGGGTGACGTGGATCGCATGCAGGTCGGCCGGCTGGTCATAGCGGGCGATGTCGGCCGGCTGGTTGTGGCAGTTCCAGCAGACCTGTCGAGGCACCGCCCCGTCGCCGCTGACAACCTCGGAATGGCAGTTGTCGCACGTCACGCCGCGGTCGATGTAGTCGCGATGGGCGAACATGCCGGTGGCGAGCCGGATCTCCTGTTGCGGCGCTTCGTGGCACGCCTGGCAGCCGCCGATGGTCTGGTCATTGCGCCCATGCTTAACGCCCTTGAAATGGCAGAGAAAGCAGGTGTCGAGGGTGACCACGATGTGCTGGCCTTGCACCATCTGCGAGTGGCACGAGACGCAGCGAAGCTGCTTGCCCCGCCGATCGGGGGCCAGATGGGGGGTGTGGTCGAAGCGGATGGTGACCTGTCCGCCGCGCTGCGTCGGGACGTTCCACGCGACTTTGCCTTCGAGCAGGCGCTTTTCGTGGCATCCCGAGCGCATGCACGAGGCATCGCGGATTTCGGCGTGGGGCTTGGACCCGTAGGTGTTGGTGATGTACTTGACGGCCTGGCTGGAAGCCTGCCACTTGCCCTTGAGGGTGTTGCGGAATCCCGGCTCGAAGTGGCAGTCGGCGCACGGGACGTTGCGATGCTTGGACTGATGCCACGCCGTGTAGTAGGGCTCCATGATGTGGCAAGACCGGCAGAAGTCCGGCTGCATCGAATATTCGGCGAACGCCACGGCGCCCCCGCCGAACATCAGCAACACGATCAAGACCCATCCGAAGCGGTTGGGGACCACCGGGATGAACGTCAATCGCTTGGGGGCCGCGCGACGGCGCAATCCCACCCACTTGAGCCAGCGCCGCGAGGATGGAACTTCAGATGGCTTCATGATCGAACCTCCAAACCTTCGAACCCCCGCCCCCCCCCCCAACCGCCGGGCGCGCCAAGCCGTGAGGCGGGCTAGATCAGATCCAGCGCCGCCAGGATGATCAGCACCACCAGCGTCGTCCCGATCGCCATCGCCAGGATGCCCATCAGCACCGCGACTATGCGGTAACGCGGGTTGGGCGGGGCAACGCGCAGCGAATCGAGTTCGCCCGCCGCCGCCAGCCGGTCGTACTCTTCGGGACGCTCGTGCTTGAACTCATCCTCGGGCAATCGCCCCGTGAACATCACGTCGTCCACCGGAAATTTCTCTAGCCGCAGGTGGGCGTTGAAAAAGTGGATTGTGAAGATGAACCCGATCGCCAGCAGCGCCTCGTATCCATGGACGAACTGGGCGATGTTAAAGGTCCAGCCGGGCAGGAAGCTGCCGAAAAATTCGGGGAACCACAGCAGCAGCCCCGTCAGCCCGATGATCCCGCTACCGCCGACTTCCGCGACGTAATCGAATTTTTCCCAGTAGGTCCAGCGGTCGAATCGCGGCTTTTCTCCGCCGCGGAAGAACCAGCGGAACATCCCCAGGCAGTCGGTCACGTCCTTCTTTCGCGGCAGCATCGTCGCCGGGCCGAACAGCAGCTTCTTGATCCCGAACTTGCGGACCCGGTTGATCAGTCCGAACCCGTGAATCACGAAGTTGCCGATGAGCATCACCGCGAAAATCCGGTGCAGGATTCCCGCCGAGTTCACCCCGCCGAGCATTTCCGCCAGACCGCGCCCCCACCGCTTGTCGGCGTAAAGCAGCGGCAGTCCGGTGAGGGTCAGTCCGAAGAAACTGACAATGACCAGCGCGTGGTTGATCCGGTCGATGCGGTTGAAGCGCTGGATCGCGTGGGTGTCGGCCACATGCCGCGGAGGCGGGCCGTGCTTGATCCGCTCGAGGATGCTGCGCCCCAGCCACAGCAGCGAATGCAGTCCGAAGAACCCGAACGCGAAGCTCATCATCACCACGAAGTACATCCACACGCCCCAGAGGATGGGGTACTTCTGGCGGTCGCGATAATCGGCGTGGGCGTGGAACTCGGTGAAGGTGGCGGTGGCGTCGGGGTGGCATTTGCGGCAGGTCTCGACGCGATTTTCATCGCTCAGCCGCGATGCGGGATTGGCCACCGGAAGGATGTCGTGGGACCCGTGGCAACTGCTGCACCGGGCCCCGCGGGTGTATCCCAACCGCGTCGCCTGGCCGTGATAGCTTCGGCGATAGGTCGCGTACAGCTCGCTGTGACAGGTTCCGCATTCATTGACGATATCGAGCATGAACGCTGGCTTGTCGGTGTTGGTGATCTGGTGGGCGGTGTGGCAGGAGGTGCAGACCGGGCCTTTGTCGCTGCCCTTTGCCAGCACCTGGCCGTGGATGCTCGCCTGGAACGTCTCGGCCAGACCCGCGTGGCATTTGCCGCACGTCGCGGTGACGTTGGCATGGTTGACCGAACTGGCCGGATCGCTCGCGGGCAATACCTTGTGCGGGCCGTGGCAGTCGGCGCACGTCGCGGCCACCGCCAGGCCGCCCTTGGTCACGGCCCGGCCGTGAACGCTCTCGAGGTAGTGCTGGACATGGGCCTTGCCATTCGAGCCGTTGGGGGTCGTCTGCTGATAGTTGGCATGGCAATCCCCGCAGACCCGGACGATGTTCAGCGGATAGGTCAGCGCCTTGCGATCATGCGGGGGAAGGATTTCGTGCGACCCATGGCAGGTCGAACAGGTCGGCACATGAGCATCGCCGCGGGCGGCGGCCTCGGCGTGGGCGCCTTGAAGATAATCCCCGGCGGCGCTGGCGTGACACGAGGCGCATTCGGCGGGCTTCAGCCGCGGCGGATGGGGGAGATCGCCCTGCCCGGCATCCTTGTGGCAATCAACGCAGGCGATGTTTTTGTGAACGCCCCTGGCGAGCGATTCGCCGCTGATGTACAGCCCCGGGCGCTGCGCCGGAGCCGTCGTCGGACGCGTTCCCGGTGCCACCATCGCCAGCCGCTCGTCAGCGCTTAGCCCGGCCATCCGCGATTGTCCGTGACAGTTCAGACAGCGCCGGTTGCTCAATTCAAGGTCCGATACCTCGACCGCCCAGACCGGGGCGGCCAAGCTCGCCAGTCCCACCAGCGCCGCGATCAGCCCGCACAGCCATCCCCCGCACCGACCCTCCGCGCGGACGGGACGATCGGCACATCGGATCCGAGTTGAATGTATCACCATGGGAAGCCCAGCGGGCGCGGCACGCCCGACGGACTAACGCACGCATCGTGCCAGAGTCCGCCCGACGATTCCCGCCGTCACAGGCGAAAAAGAAGACCGGGATTCCCAAAAAATCCACTGGCGCGACGGTTTGTCTTCCCGACGATGGGAACGGGTCGGCGGTCGATCACCTCTTCGCGGCGTCGCCGACACCCCCCGCCACGCCCGCCTCGGCCCCGGGAAGCCGAATGGTGAATCGCGTACCCTCTCCCGGCCGGCTCTTGACGCTGATGCTGCCCCCCTGACGCTGGATCAGGCTGTCGCTGATGCTCAGGCCCAGCCCCGTCCCCTTGCCCACCGGCTTGGTGGTGAAAAACGGCTCGAACAATCGCGTCAGATGCTCCGGGGCGATCCCGCTGCCGTTATCGGACACTTCCACGATGCAGACCCCCTCCTGCCGAGCGGTGCGAACCATCAGCCGCGGCTGCGCCGCACCCTCCATCGCGTCCAGGGCATTGCCGATCAGGTTCACCAGCACCTGCTGCAAGGACTGCGGCAGCAACGGCAGCGAGCCGGCGTCCGGGGAAAAATCGCGCTCGAGCTGGACCGCGTTCAGCCGCGGATCGAATCGCAATACGTCCAGCGCCTGCTCGACGGCCTCGTTGAGCGACATCGCCTGGCGATCCAGTTCCTGCGGATGGGCGAACGCCTTCATCTGCTTGATGATCCGATTGATCCGCTCGACCTGTTGGCGCAGCGTCCCCACGCGTTCGGGCGTGAGCCGCTCGGGACGGCGCTCCAGCAGTTGCAGCACGCTGTCCATGCTCGCCAGGGGATTGGCGATCTCGTGCGTGACTCCCGCCGCCATCTGGCCCATCGCCACCATTTTCTCGTGCTGGATCAGGGCATGCTGATGGCGTCGAAGCTGCACGTCCATGGCGCGGATGCGCCGGTTCTGACGCACCAGTCGCCGGCGCTGGCGGCGCAATCCGCGGACGATTCGGTTGGCCAGATGGACCGTCAACGCCAACGTGATGATCCAGCCGATCAGGACCAGCCGCTCACGCCGATCGTGGGGAAATTGTTCGCTGAGCCACAGCCCCAGCCCCAGCATCAATCCCGACGCCCCGGCCGCGGTGTAGGCCATGCGGCGATTGAGCAGCAGACTGGCGAAGACCATGTGAAAGACATAAAAGCCCAGCAGCGGGCTGGCGGCGCCGCCGGTCCAGATGGCCAGCGTGGTCAGGCAGAGCAGATCGAGAAGGATCTGCACCCACGAGAGCATGAACAACGCTCGGCGTCCGGACAGCGCCCGCGGTGCGATCAGTCCGCGCAGGATGAGGTTGTACACCAGAATCACGGCCCCGAGTCCGGCCATCAGCGGGGCGCGTCCATACCACCCGAGCGTTTGCCAGTCGAGCATCGCCGCGGCCAGCACCGCCGCTCCCGCAACCCAGCGCATCCGCACGAACCAGCGGAGCTGCGCGACCAGCGCCCCCCCCGCCGCCGGCCGGTGCCCGCGCGATGCCTCAACCGAATCGGACATAGCCGGGATGATAACGCAAAGGATCGACCCGTGTTAGCCGCCAAACCGGGGACACCCCAGAAAAAGGGGAAGCGCTTGAATGCCATTCACTTAAGCCTCCCCACTCGTCACCGGTTTGTCGTAAGCGACTGCTGCAACTTTCTTTGTGTCAGACCGTCGCCGGGCGCGGCGGGGGAAGACTATAGTGGGGTTTGACCCCCAGTCCCCCAGCTTGCGCGTGTAGGTTTTTTTGCAAGTGGCGGACACGTGGGTGAAACCCCATCATGAACATTGTGTGTACAGGAATGTTCAAGGTGAAAGGAGTTGCCTCACGTGCCACCGGCAGCATTATCGGCATGGACTGCTGAGCTTGCCAGCGCCTGGCCCGATCTCTCGGTGCCCCAGATTAAAATGCTGGCGCAGTATTCGATGGGGATGGTTCTGGCCGAAAGCAGTGGGCTATGTCGTGTTGCCTTCTGCCTGAGCCAGTGGCTGGAGCAAGGGTATCACGCTGTCCGTGAACGCCTTCGCGACTTCTACTGTCCAAAGCAGGACAAGTCCGGTCGCAGACGGCGTGAACTGAACGTCGAAGCCTGTTTCCCGGGGCTGCTGGCCTGGGTGCTTCGCCGCTGGCAGGGCCAGGAACTGGCCATTGCCATCGATGCCACGA
>JBBQNJ010000107.1:0-11395 GCA_038329845.1 Tepidisphaerales bacterium
CCTGACCTTCCTCATCGCAAACCCGCCGCACGGTATCGTTGCTGATCGAGAAATGGCTCAGCTCCAGCAACAGCTTCGCCGCCTCGTCGAACGAGCAACTGCTCCCGGCGAGAACGATCATCCGCCGGACATAGGGGCTGATGCGATGGGCGCTGTCGATCCCCGCCCAGCTTTCCCAGGGAAGGTAGCTGGCGTGACAGGCTCGACAGGCGTAATAGCGGCGTGGTACGTCGATATGCCCGAGGCTGCTCAGGATCGTTTTCTCACCGCAGCGTCGGAAGCTGGCGGATTTGCCGCGGGAACAGGGAAAACTGCAGGCCCCGAATGCCATTCACTTAACGTGAAACCGGCTGGGGAAAGTCGCCTTATTGGTCCAAGACTGCTGTTGAGTTCGCCGACTTTGGCCCTTAAGTGAATGGCATTCTGCAGGCCCCTTTTTTTGCGCCCCTTCCTGGGACGCCAGCGATAACTCCAGCATCTGGCGTAGATGGTCGAAGCCCTTCTCGTGAAGCATCGCTTCAACCTGAAACAGGCCCTGACCATGCGGAGCGGACTTCACCGCCGCATTCACGCTTCGCATGACCAGCACCGCCGACTCCGCCGCCAGCAGTTCCTCGGCAGACAACTTGGAAAAGTCCAGACTCATGGAAACCTCCGTGTTTGAGTTCTCGCCATTATGACACGTTCGCCACAATCGTGCGCTACACCCCGGCAGCCGCATAAACTGTCACGCACCCGACTTCAGCGCTCGACGGGTTTATCATTACAGAATTCCTGACCCGGCGGACGAGTTATCTGGAAAGTAGGAGCCATCTATGGCCGTGATCGACGCCGCTGACATTATTGAACTGACCGCCACCATCCTCAAAGCGCCTGGGCCCCTCTTCTGGACGCGATATGAAGCCGGAGCCGACGTGCTGTACGTCAACTTCGAGAAACCCGCCGTCGCGACTGATAGCATCCTCAGCGACGATGACATCATCATTCGCTATCGAGGCGACGTGGTGATTGGCTTTACCGTCGTGCACGCCAGCACTCGCAAGGCCGGTGCCTGATCGTTCGCGGACGCGCTGCGTCCTCCCACGCGATCCGGCTCGTGGGCTTCTCCATCCTCGGAATATCAACTCTACGGCCTGAGCGACGACGAGATCGCCATCGTTGAGGAGGGCGACGCGACGAATCTTTTCACCGACTACGCGGGACGCACGATCCGGCTGACGGAGCAGCGGCGGGCGCACCTCATGTCGCACCCCGAAATACGCGCGCTCGAGCCACCACTCGAAGGCGAGCCGGATTTACGGGATCAACAGGATGCCCGGGGTAAGGCGTTCCTGTGTCGATGGCGCATGCTTTGAATCCTGCGCATTCCGCCCATCGCGGTCTTCCCGCTCGGTCTTCGACCGGTTGCGCTTGCCCGCATCGTCGTCGCGGCGATACTCAGGGGGCATCTGTGGTCGAACCGCAGTGAGTGACGCTATGAAAAAACCCGCAGCAACAGTTCGGCCCGCCCCCCATTCTCCCGGTCGAACCGCCGCCGTGAAGGTTCCGGCCGCCGCGATTCCCGGCGGGCGGGAAGTGGTGGTCGCCTTGACGCAGATGGCCTGCGTGGCTGACCCCGACGATAACCTGGCCAACCAGATCCGCCTGATCGAGCGGGCGATCAAGTCGGGCGCCCGGATGATCTGCACGCAGGAGTTGTTTCGCTCGCAGTATTTCTGCCAGGTCGAGGACCATCGCTTTTTCAAGTTGGCCGAGCCGATCCCCGGGCCGTCTACCCGCGCCATGAGCAAGCTGGCGAAAAAGCACAAGGTGGTGATCATCGCCTCGCTGTTCGAGCGCCGCGCCCAGGGGCTGTATCACAACACCGCCCTCGTTCTCGACACCGATGGCTCGATCGCCGGGATTTATCGCAAGATGCACATCCCGGATGATCCGCTCTACTACGAGAAGTTTTATTTCACGCCCGGCGACACGGGGTTTCGCGCATTCGATACGAAAGTTGAACGCATCGGGACCCTCATCTGCTGGGATCAGTGGTTTCCCGAAGCAGCGCGTCTGACGGCCCTGCAAGGGGCGCAAATTCTGTTCTATCCCACGGCCATCGGCTGGCATCCGAGTGAAAAAGCCGAATATGGGCCGGATCAGCACGAATCGTGGGAGCTGATGCAGCGCAGCCATGCCGTGGCGAACGGCTGCTATGTCTGCGCCCCGAACCGGATCGGGTTGGAAAAGATTCTCGGCGCCGATGGTGAGCCGGTAAGCGATGAGGGCATCCAGTTCTGGGGCCAGTCGTTCATCGCCGGTCCGAACGGGCGGGTTCTGGCCAAGGCGTCGGAGGACCGCGAAGAGGTGCTGCTCCACTCGCTGGACATGGACAAGGTCGAGTTCAGTCGCACCCATTGGCCTTTCCTGCGCGATCGCCGCGTCGATGCCTACGAGAACTTAACTCGCCGATTCGTGGATTGAGTGGAAGGTTCATGGCGCTTCTGGCGAGGTGCGTCGACGAACTTGCGGAGTGACCCATGTCCCGTCGTGAACGGTCCATCAAGACGACCCCGGGGGTGCCAAGCCCTGCTCGGCAGTGTAATATCCCGTCATGGATCGAACCCGCCCTAATATTGTGATGGTCTTGGCCGATGACTGGGGCTACGGGGATATCTCCTGCCTCAACCCGGCATCGAAAATCCCCACCCCCTGCACCGATGCGTTGGCGCGGGAGTCGATGACGTTCACCGATATGCACTCGAACTCGGCGGTCTGCTCGCCGACGCGATATGGAGTGTTGACCGGGCGATACTGCTGGCGCGGGGCGCTCAAACGCGGTGTTTTAGGCGGATTTGATGATCTTCTGATCGAATCGGGACGAACGACGGTCGCCTCGATGCTGCGCGATGTCGGCTATCGCACCGCGTGCATCGGCAAGTGGCATCTGGGCTTGGGATGGGTCCACGCCAAGGCCCCGCCGCGAAATGAGGCGGGATTTCTGCCTTGGGATGATGCCAACATTTCGATCCGTTTTGACCAGCCGCTCACCGCCGGCCCGCACACGGTGGGCTTCGATGAGTCGCTGATCATTCCCGCGTCGCTGGACATCGCGCCTTACGTGTACATCGAGAACGGGCGGGTGATCGATCATCCGATCGGCCGGGTCGAGGCATCGAAGTTCCCGCAATTCTGGCGGGAAGGGTCATGCGGCTGGGGCGTGCAGCATGAGACCAGCCTGCTCGAGTTCACCCGCCGTGCCGAGCAGTTCATCACCGACTCGGCGCGGCAATCGCCGGATCGGCCGTTTTTCCTTTACTTTCCCACCCCTTCGCCGCACGCGCCCCATGTGCCGCGAAAGCCGTTCCGGGGTCGCAGCGCCTGCGGCGTCTACGGCGACTACGTGGTCGAGCATGACTGGTCGGTCGGGCGAGTTCTGGCCGCGCTGGATCGCAATGGCCTGACCGACAACACGCTGGTGATCGTCACATCCGACAACGGCGCTCATATGCGCGGCAGCGCCTTCGACTATGAGCGCGACTATGGCCATCGCAGCAATCACATCTATCGCGGCCAGAAGTCAGACTGCTGGGACGGCGGGCATCGCGTGCCGTTTTTCGCCCGCTGGCCCGGGGTGATCAAGCCGGGAACCACCTGTGATCAGACATCATGCCTGACAGATTTGCTCGCCACCGCCGCCGAGGCGACCGGCACGCGGCTGCCGAGCGATGCCGCCGAAGACAGCGTCAGCCTTCTGCCGCTGTGGCGCCGCGACGGGCAGGCTAGCGCGACGGGGACCGTTCGCAACCGTGAGGCGGTTGTCCATCACGGCATCGACGGGCGCTTCGCCATTCGCCAGGGACGTTGGAAACTGCTGGACTGCGCCGGCTCCGGCGGATGGTCACTTCCCGAGGATTCGGTCCCTCCGGGCGCGCCTCGAGCACAGCTCTACGACATCCAAGCCGATCCCGCCGAGCAGCATAATCTCTTCGACCAGCGGCCCGAGGTGGTCGACCAATTGCTGGCGCTGCTGCATCGGTATCAAACCCAGGACCGCAGCGTCGAAACGGCATGAAGAAAAAGCCAAGAATTCTTCGTCAGACCCCCGCCGCCCTGGGCTATTCATTCCCGCCGGAGTGGCGCCGGCATGCCGGAACGTGGTTTTCCTGGCCCCGGCCGGAAGGGATTTCTTTTCCGGACAAGTACCACACCGTGCCTGAAAATCTGGCGAGGATCATCGCCCGGATTGCCCCGCGCGAGCGGGTGCATATCAACGTTCCCAACGGTAACTGGGAATATATCGTTCGGCACGAACTGAAGACGCATGGCGTCGCCGAACGCAATATTTATTTTCATTATATCAAAACCAACGAAAGCTGGTGCCGCGATCATGGTCCGGCGTTCGTGCTAGGCCACGGTCGAGATGGCAAGCGGCGGATGGCGATCGTGGATTGGGGATTCAACGCTTGGGGCGGCAAGTATCCCCCCTACGATGATGACGATGCCGTTCCCACCCGCATCGCCGAGGAACTGGGGCTGGACCTGTTCTATCCAAGCATCGTGATGGAAGGCGGCGCTGTCGATTTCAACGGCGCTGGGACGGTCATGACCACCGCCTCATGCCTGCTGAACAAGAACCGCAACCCGGGTCTGGGAAAACGCCGGATCGAACAGTATCTTAAGGACTACTACGGCCAGCGGCACGTGATCTGGCTGGGCGAAGGCATCGTCGGCGACGACACCGACGGGCACATCGACGACCTCGCCCGGTTCATCTCACCGCGCACGATCGTCACCACGGTCGAGGAGGATCCACGCGACGCAAACTACGCGATCCTCCAGGACAATCTCGAGCGCCTGGCAAAGCTGCGCGACCAGGACGGCGAGCCGTTCGAGATCATCACCCTGCCCATGCCCGGCGTGATCGAGCATGACGGCCAGCGCCTTCCGGCCACGTACGTCAACTTCTACTTCGTCAACGGCGCGTTGCTTGTGCCGACCTACCGCCACCGCCGCAATGATCGCAAGGCGCTGGACATTCTTCAGCGGCATCTTCCCGGCCGCGAGGTGATCGGGATCGACTGCACGGAACTGATCTGGGGCCTGGGCGCGATCCACTGCCTTACCCAGCAGCAGCCGGCGGTGTGATGATAGTCCCGGTGCGGCAGGCCGAGCCGCTCGTTCCTTTTTGAGCTCGGGTGCCCGACCCATCAGTTTCAACCGCCTCTCGCTTCGTGCGGTATCAACGGGTATACATGATCGTGGCGATCGCCTGATCGATCGCCGATGGAAACCTTTTGCTCGCGAGGTGTGACCTTGTCTCAAGCCCCCGCTTCCGCGGTCGCCGGCGGCGACCCGCAATCGCAGTTCATCGAAAAGTTCTCGATGATCCGCACGCGCCTGCTCCAGGAACTGCACAAGGTCATCATCGGCCAGGACGACGTGATCGAGCTGCTGCTGGCGGCGTTGTTCGCCCGCGGTCATTGCCTGGTGGTGGGCGTGCCGGGGCTGGCCAAGACATTGATGATCGCCACGCTGGCCAAGGTGCTCAAACTCGAGTTCAACCGGGTGCAGTTCACGCCGGACCTGATGCCCTCGGACATCACCGGTACGGACGTTCTGGAAGAAGACCAGACCACGGGCAAGCGCTCGTTTCGGTTTGTCAAAGGCCCCATCTTCGCCAATATCGTGCTGGCCGACGAGATCAACCGCACGCCGCCGAAAACGCAGGCGGCGCTGTTGCAGGCGATGCAGGAATACCATGTGACGGCCGGGGGAACTACCTATCCGCTGGAGCTTCCGTTTTTTGTTCTGGCGACGCAAAACCCGGTCGAGCAGGAGGGAACCTATCCGCTTCCCGAAGCGCAGCTCGACCGTTTCATGTTCATGGTGAACATTGGGTATCCCAGCAAGAAGGAAGAGCGCCTGATCGTTCGCCGCACGACGATGGACCTCGAGGCCGAGCCGGATGTGGTGCTGGGCGCTGGCGACATCCTGCACGTGCAGCGGGTGTTGCGAAAGCTGCCGGTGAGCGACCATGTGGTGGATTACTCGGTGAACCTGGCACGGGCGACCCGCCCGAACGAGCCGGGGACGCCGCAGTTCATCAATGACTGGCTGACCTGGGGTGCCGGCCCGAGGGCGGCGCAGTATTTGGTTCTCGGGGCCAAGGCCAAGGCGCTGCTTGGCGGGCGGCTGAACGTCAGTTGCGACGATGTCCGTGCCGTGGCCAAGGCGGTGCTGCGCCATCGGCTGTTCACCAACTTTAACGCCGATGCCGAGGGAATCGGTCCGGACCGCGTGGTCGAACGCCTGCTCGAGGTCATCCCCGAAGGCACCGGCCAAGATTACGGATCGTAACGGTTCTGACGGACCGTGCTGTCATCCGGCTGACCCTCGGCCCACCCCTGCCGAGCATTTGATCGGTGCAGATTCACTGTCTTATGACCCGCTCCTCGCAGTTTGGCGGGGCGATGTTCGTAATTCGTTTGACTCCCCGCCGGAGGGTGTCATAATCGAATCAGTCGCTTGCCGGTGCGTGTCGGTGAAGCGTTTTCCGCGGTGCGGAAGTTGGCCCAGCGACGTATCGAGTCGCGTATCGCGCGAAAGGCGTGCCCGCATTCGGGCCCGCTTGGAAAGGTGTATTATGGCTGGTCCACAGTCGGCGGCACCCAAGCCCGCCACTCCATCGCGGCCGAGGCGACGGTTCACCGTCGAGCAGGCGAATAAAGCGTTGCTGCTGGTGTCGCGGATCGTCAGCGACATCGTTCTCTCGCATGAGGAGGTATCGCGGCTTCAGAAACAGCTGACCGACTCGGCCACGGCGCAGAACCACGGCGATCTCGAGCGTGCCATCGACCGTTTGCAGGATTACGTCGATGAATTGAGCGAAGTGGGCTGCGAGTTGAAGGACTTTCAATCGGGGCTGGTCGATTTCATCGGCCGCCACCGTGGACATGATGTGTATCTATGCTGGCGGCTGGGCGAGCCGCGGGTCGATCACTGGCACGAGATGCACGCCGGATTCGCCGGACGACAGCCCGTCAGCACGCTGGACGAGCGGGAATAATTCCTCGCAAGCCCATCCGAATTTTCCGACGGAGCCGGCATTTTACGAAAAATGTCGGCTCCCGTCGTTGCCGTACCCGCCTACACTCACCCCGATGGGTTTTTACCTGATTATTCTGAGCATGATCGCCGGCGATGTGGGATTTGCCGCCTGGGCCTGGCGACGTCTGCGCCGACTGCCTAAGGCGATGCTCTGGCGGGCGGCGATGAGCGTATTCCTGGCCGTGCAGGCGGGGTACATGCTGTGGTTCATCATCGACCCGAGCGGGGCGCGGCATCGCCAGAATGCGGTCCCCACGATGCTGATCGCCGTGGTCTACCTCTGGCACTTGATCCTGCTGCCGGTGTCGCTGTTGATGATGGCATCGCACGGCATCGCCATTTCCGCCAACACGGCGTTCCGCTCGCTGCGCTGGCCCGCGGCGCCGCGGCAGGAAGAATCGACGACCGATCCAATCACCCGGCGGCAACTGCTGGGCGCCACCGCGGCGGCCTTGCCGCCATTGATTGCCATCGGTGCCGGCGCGGGGTCGATGCTGCAACTCGGGTCGTTTCGCATTCGCCCGATGCACATCGGACTGGTGAATCTGCCGCGCGATCTTGAGGGGATGACGATCGCCCACGTGACCGACACACATGTGGGGCGCTATACGCATGGTCAGACGCTGATCGACATCGCCGAAACAACCAACCGCCTCAAGGCTGATCTGGTGCTGATGACCGGGGACTTGATCAACATGTCGCTGACGGATCTTCCCGAGGCGCTGGAGATGCTGGGTCGGTTCGACCCGCGGCACGGCTTGTACCTGTGCGAAGGCAATCACGACTTGATCGATTCGCGCCAGGGGTTTGAAAGCGGGATGAAGCGATCGCCCTACTCGCTGCTGCTGGATGAGAGCGCCACGGTCCGCGTGCGGGGCGTGCCGATCCAACTGCTGGGGCTGCGGTGGATGCACGGCGAGCAGGGCATCGACGAGTCGATGCGCCAACTGCACCCCCGGCGCGATCCCGACGCTTGGCAAATCCTCATGGCCCACCACCCGCACGCCTTCGACGCGGCCGTCGAGGCGGGCATCCCCCTGACGCTGGCCGGGCATACCCACGGCGGACAGCTCATGGTCACGCCCAACATCGGATTCGGGCCGTTGATGTTTCGCTATTGGTCGGGGCTGTATCGCAAGAACGATCACGCCCTGGTCGTCTCCAACGGCGTGGGCAACTGGTTCCCCCTGCGCACCTGCGCTCCGGCGGAAATCGTCCATATCACCTTGCATCGGAGCGCTGCATGACTGGATTACTTGACAAAAAAGCACCGCGCTGGACCGGGCGCGACTACGCCGGACTGGCTTTATCAATTTTGATTTGCAATGCCGCCGGAGGGATCGGGGCGTTGGCGAGCGACACCGGCTCGTCGGAATGGTATCGCTCGCTCAACAAGCCGCCGTTCAATCCGCCCGCGTGGATCTTCGCGCCGGTCTGGACCCTGCTCTACAGCATGATGGGCGCGGCCGCCTGGATGATCTATCGGCGCGAGCATCCGCGACGCCGGTGGGCATTGGGCCTGTTTGGCGCTCAACTGCTTCTCAACGCCGCTTGGACACCGGTCTTTTTCGCGCTGCACGCCCCGGCCGCGGCGCTGGGCGTGATCGTGGCCTTGTGGGCCATGATCGCCGCGACGATGCTCGAGTTCTGGCGCATCTGGCGTCCCGCGGCCCTGCTGCTGGCGCCCTACCTGGCCTGGACCAGCTTCGCCGCGGTTCTCAACGCGGCGATCGTCGAACGAAATTAGGCTTGAACGCCCTCGGCCTATTCGTCCGTGACGCACCCTTGCGACGCGGGCTTGACGCTCTTGATGTATTTGTACAACGCCCCGCGCGACGCCTTGAACGCCGGACGTTTCCACGCCCTTTGCCGCCGGCTCATTTCGTCCGGCGAAAGATCAACATTGATGGTGTTGGCCTCGGCGTCGATAGTGATGCGGTCCTCGGCGGCGACCATGGCGATGGCCCCGCCCTCGATCGCCTCGGGGGTCACGTGGCCGATGATGAACCCGTGCGAGCCGCCGGAAAAACGCCCATCGGTGATCAACGCGACATCATTGAGCATCCCCGCCCCGGCCAGGGCGCTGGTGGGAGTGAGCATCTCCGGCATCCCCGGCCCGCCGCGCGGGCCTTCGTAGCGAATCACCACCACGTCTCCCTTGCGAATCTTTCCCTGGGCCAATCCCTCGAGCATCGCTTCTTCCGAATCGAAAACCCGCGCAGGCCCGCTGAAGCGAAGGCCCTCTTTACCCGTGATCTTCGCCACGGCACCGTCGGGCGCGAGATTGCCGCGGACGATGCGGATGTGCCCGGTGGCCTTTATCGGCGCTTCGATCGGATGCACGATCGGCTGCTCGCCGGCGCCGCCGCCGAACTTCGGCAAGGCGCCGACGCCCGCGAGATTCTCGCCGATCGTCTTGCCCGTAACGGTCATCACCGAACCATCCAGCATCCCGCGCTCGAGCATCATCTTCATCACCGCCGGCACT
The DNA here is from genome assembly GCA_038329845.1 of Tepidisphaerales bacterium. GTDB lineage: Bacteria > Planctomycetota > Phycisphaerae > Tepidisphaerales > Tepidisphaeraceae > JBBQNJ01. The sequence continues at coordinate 9,581 of JBBQNJ010000107.1, forward strand.
CCCCCGATCGCGTGAAGGTCTTCCATCACGTATTTTCCCGACGGCTTGAAATCGCTGAGCATCGGCGTCTGATCCGAGACGCGCTGCCAGTCGTCAAGTGAAAGCTCGATCCCGAACGCACGGGCGATCGCCAGCGAATGCAGCACGGCGTTGGTCGATCCGCCCAGCACGATGGTCAGGCGCATCGCGTTGAGCAGGCCGGCGCGGGTGACGATGTCCGATGGCTTGAGATCGCGCTCGAGCAGTTGCCGCATGGCCAGACCGGCCCGCACACACTCCTCGGCCTTGGCCGGATCCTCCGCCGGAGTACACGAGGAGTACGGCAGCGACAGACCCATACACTCGATAAACGCGGCCATGGTGTTGGCGGTGTACATCCCTCCACAGGCACCGGCGCCCGGGCAGGCGCTGCGCAGGATGAGTTGCCGCTGTTCCTCATCGATCGACCCAGCCAGTTTTTGCCCGTAGGTCTGGAACGCCGACACCACGTCCAGTTTTTCCTCGCGGCCGTTGATCGCGGCACAGCCGGCGCGGATCGTGCCGCCGTAAACCATGATCGAGGGGCGATCCAGCCGCGCCATGGCGATGATGCAGCCGGGCATGTTCTTGTCGCAGCCGGGAATCGCCACCAGTCCGTCATACCAATGGGCCCCCACGACCGTCTCGATCGAGTCGGCGATCAGATCGCGCGATTGCAGCGAATAGCTCATCCCCCCGGTCCCCATCGAGATGCCGTCCGACACCCCGATCGTGCTGAACCGCATCCCCACCCCGCCGCCTTGCTCGACCCCGCGCTTAACATGCTCGGCCAGCAACTGCGTATGCATGTTGCAGGGATTGCCCTCGAGATAAACGCTTGCGATCCCGATCTGCGGCTTGGCCAGATCGCCCGGCGACAATCCCGTCGCCATCAACATCGCCTGCGAAGCGCCTTGACTGGCGGGCTGGGTGATCTGGGACGAATACCGATTCAGTGGTGTGCGTTGTTCGCTCATGGCCATAGAATACCGTTCGACCGAGGCTGGGGGTAGGCCCACGATGGCAAGTCCATGGCTCGGCACCCGACTACCCCTCGTGCGTCGTGCGGCCAGGGCGTCATTTCGTCGCCTCTTCAACAATGCGGATTTCATCCGCGCTCAGCCCGTAGAGCTGGTAGACGAGCTGGTCGATCTGGCGGTCGGTGGCGTCAATCTCCCGCTGAATCTGCTCCCGCCGCTGCGGCAAATTCTCCCCCGCGAGACGGGTGTGGAGGGAGAGCATGGTGGTGGCGAGGGAGGTGAGACGGTCTGCTGACGCGCCCTTGGGCGGGGCCAAGCGCACCCTCTCGATGAATCGCTTCGCATACGAATAATAACCTCCTCGGAACCGGCTGCTGATCTGCTGAATGATCCACTCCGTAACGGGCGAGTTGAGCAACCCAAGGACGTAGGAGTAGGAGTAGCCGGACGCCCGCATCGCCTCGGAAATCGTGATGCCATAGACGCCCGCGTTGCCGCCCCCCACGAAGTAGTGCCCACCACTGTGGTCGAAGGCGATCTTGTTCCCCTTCGCAAGCACCTGCGTGACCAATTTGGGAGCGTCCAGTGCGTTCTGGTCACGCTCGCACCAGTACGCGTACCAGTGCGGGTACTCCATGGTCGCACTACCGCGCGCTTCAAGCGATTTGCGGATCGAGGTCAGGTACTGATAAGCGTTCGGGTAGCGCTGCCGGAGAACAGATTCCTCGATCAGTGTGGTCTTGCCGTCAATGAGCGTATATGGGAACAGACACACGAACTCGCACGGCGCGATGAAGAACCGACGCACCTCCCGCCC
>JBBQNJ010000108.1:0-10937 GCA_038329845.1 Tepidisphaerales bacterium
AAGGCAACGCTAGCAACGGACCAACTGTCAGCTCCAGTGGCGATGCCACTACCGCCACGATCATTTGACCAGATGACCCGTGCCACTGCCTTGTTGTCCGAAGCGGCGCCGCCAAGGTTGAGTACTCCGCTGGTAGTCGTATAGGTTGGGTTGAACGTTGGATTCGTGATGGTCGTGGTGGGCGCCGTGCGATCCGACATGCGCAGCACGTCGAGTCCGCCGAACGTATCGGCCACATAGACCACGTCTTCCACAACGGACACGCCCCAAGCATCACCGGCGACATTGTACGAGGCAACTAGCTGCAGGCTGGCAGGATTGGCATAGTTCAACGCTCGCACGCCAGCACTTCCACCGGCTACATAGAGCACCGCGTCCGCGACGATAAGCTTCCGGCCTCTCGCTCTGCCATCGCCAGCCAGCACATACGCCCCCACCCGGCTCGGCGCGGATGGGATGCTCACGTCGAAGACTTCCACGGCGCCCGTTTCACCGACGAATGCATAGTGGCCATCGGGGGATACCGCTATTGACTCTCCCGCCGCCGCAGGGGTCGCCGAGCCCACGATCGAAGGCAACAACGGGTTGCTGATGTCGATCACCTGCATCACGCCAGCCTGCTGCACAACGTACGCGTAGCTCCCGTGCACGGCTACACCAAAATAAGCATGGCTGCCTGAATCCGTAAGAAACCCTTTCTCAACAAGTCCTGACGAATTAGAGACATCAACTATCCCGAATGTCGGCGAGCCGTTTCCATTCTGGCCGACGAGGTAGGCGAATGTGCCGGAAATCGCTATGTCGAATGCACTCAACCGAGACGAAGGGTAGGTTCCCAGTAAGGTCGGTTGTGCTGTGGACACATCAATGATGCCCATGCTGATCCCGCCACTACCGGCCTCCGCCATGTAGACGCGGCTTCCCGAGACGACCATCGACCATCCCCCGGCGAACGAGATTTGACCGGTCTTGGCTGGGTTTCCGGGATCGGCTACGTTGAGGACCTCAAGTTGACCCGTTGCGACATATGCTACTGACCCGACGGCAACGACAGCCCGCGGCGAGGCGGCCGCGGGAATGTACTGCCCTTTCACAAGCGGCAACTGTGGATTCTCTAGACTCAGGGCAGTCACACCAGCACTGCTTCCAACAAACAGTTGGCTCCCACTGAGTGTGAGGCGTTGACCCGCTGCGCTGTTGACATAGGTGACATGCGTCGGGTTGCTCGGATTACTGACATTGATGACCTCCAGCACTCCGCCGCCCCGTACGGAATAGGCCATCCCGCTGGCGACAGCGATCCCTGCGCCTCCTGAGCCGTCAAAGCTGTAGCTCGAACGGAGGCTGGGGCTTGCCGGATTCGCGATGTCAATGATTTCCAAGTAGTCAGTCTGCCAGCCGCCCCACCCAGCGGCGTATGCCATCGTGCCATCAATGGTGATTTGGCTGGCGCTCTTGACCATTGTGACCGATGCGCGCAACTGCGGGGATGACGGCGTACTGACGTCGACGACCTGCATGATGTCCGTGTCATCAACGATGAAGGCATACAGACCATTGGTATAGAGCTTCAAGGCCACATCGTCTGCCTTGGTGCCGTAGGCAGCCACCAAAGTCGGCGCAGTCGGGCTCGATATATCGATAATCTGGAGCCCGAGTGACTGATCAGCGACATAGGCAAGCCCGCCGAGGACCACAACGCTCTTGGCGTGACCTTGCGTTTCGTAGAAACCACGGAGCGCCGGTGCCGCGGGGTTGGAAACATCGATGATCTGCAATCCGGAGTCCCAATCGGCCACATATGCGTAGTGGTCCGCTACTTGCACACCCTGGGCGACGGCTGGAAGCGGAGCTCTCCCCACAACGTACGGGCTTGCGGGATTGGAAATGTTGAGCACGGCCAGCGAGTTGCCTTCGCCAATATACGCGTAGCTGCCTTGGACTGCGACCGGGTAGGTGGCGCCGCCGATGTGGCCAATGAGTTGCAGGCCATCTCCGCGGGGGGTCATATAGGAGAAGCCGTTCGTGCTGGCCGCGGTCCCCGCATCGACGGTAACCGTGACTGATACGGCGCCATACGACTGGCTGGCAGGCACCGTTGCGGTGATCTGTGACGGGCTATCCACGCTGACGTCCGTGGCAACATTGCTGCCGAAGTTCACCGTCGCTGGCGACGTGAAATTGGCCCCCCGAATAATCACCGAGATTCCGCCCGTCAGCGGCCCTGTACTGGGCGAGACCGACGTGATGAGTGACTGCCCAACTGGGGGTAGGTATTCGCCGGCAACGAGTGAGGTCTGGTTGACGACAACAGCGACCGTCTGATTCGCGGGTTTGGTCCAGCCCTGGACGGCGTTGAACTCGACGGTGTGGGGGCCGACTGGCACGTTGCTTAGGCTCGTACCCGCCGCCTGCCAACTGCCGCCGTCCAGTCGCCACTGTGCGCCTACTACCGTAGCGCCGGGCGGTGTAATCGAGGCTTGTAGGTTCCCGTATTGTGGGTCGGGGATGTACGCTCCGGTAATTTGCCTGCTCTCGCCCGCCGCGAGTGTGACGGTCTGGTCGGCTGGCCTCGTAAAGCCACCCAGCGCCCAGAAGCGGATGTTGTAGGTGCCGGGGTCGAGACCGACGATCTTGCCTCCGCTGTAGTACCAGGTCTTGCCGTTGTCCATCGTCCACATGGCCCCGGCCGTCACTGCCGATGCAGGGGTCAAAGTTACTTGAAGCTCAGCATGGGTCAGATCGCCTTGCGCCCAGTTTGCCGTGATGGACCTGTCCGCATCCATTGTGATTGACAGCGGGTTCTGCGTGCTGCTGACCGATCCGCTCCATGACGCGAAGTGCTGCCCGATGCTTGGCTGGGCAGTCAGCGTGACCACGATTCCAGCAGGATAGCTTGGTAAAGCGGGGTTTCGGATAACCGACCCGTTACCGGAGTTGATAGTCAACGAATAAACAGAGGGCTGCTGCTGCAAATAACTGCCTGTCGTTGAGGCGGTCTGCCCGGCCACCACCGAGATGGCCTGATCGGCGGGCGTGGTCCAGCCGCTGACCTGCTTGAACCGGACCGTGTGGTTGCCCGGCGCGATGCTCGGAACAATGGCGCCGCTGTTCCGGTAGTTTCCCCCGTCCAGTTGCCATTGCGCTCCGGCGTCAATTGCGGCCTGGGGAGCGATGTTGACCGAAACCGCTCCAAGAGTCACCTGCCCGGCAGGAAGGGTCGTCGCCGAATAGTTGCTGGTGTACGCCTGGTTGCCTGCCACATCGACGCTCCAAACGCGGAAGTAGTAGGTGGTGGCAGTCGTCAGGCTTGGGAGGGTGATCGAGTGCGTGCGGGTGAGGGTCGTATCCTTAGCGAACAGCGAATGGTATGGCGTGCTGTTCGTGTCATACTCGACTTGAGAGGTGGCCGGTTCATCGGTCGTCCACGTCACCAGGATGCTGGTTGACGCCGAGGATGAGCCAACACCGCTGATAACGGGCGGCGTGGTATCCGCACCGCTTGTAGTGACGGTGAACGATTGCGGGAAAGCAGCACTTGAGTTCGATGCAGTGTCCCTAAACGCCCCACCCGCGAAACTCAGAGTCACCGATCCCGGCACGAATTCGCCGGTGAATGAATACCGATAGCGCCCGCCGCCCTTATCCTGAGGCAAGCCGCTCGACAAAACCGCTGTACCGACACCCGACCCACTCAGGCCGAACTCCGCAGCCGCGTCCGTTATTGATGCCGGGTCCACGCCAACTCCGCCTGAATCACTGAACGTCACGTCGATGTACTTCGGAGCAGCATTGAGGGTTGATGCTGTGACGCTTCCGTTGTTGGCGGGATAGGTCAGGCTGGCTACTGGCGGCGTGGCATCCGAAACGGAATCGACGATGAGCTTTCGTGGAAGGTAGGAGTATCGCGTATGGCCGGCGGTATCGGTGATCTCAGCCAATAGGTATCTACCGCTGTTGGCGCTCGTTGGACTCCAGTTCAGGTGCTGCTGCGGATAACAAACTCCGGGAGAGGCGGATGGTGCGGGGCTAAGCCAAGAGAACCCACCATTCAAGGGATTCGGATCTGCATCCGTGCCGAATCGCACAGTGGCTACGGTGCTGCCGGCGTCGAAGTAATAAGGAACATCGACAGTTCCGCCAGCAGTTATGTGCCAACCATCGGACTGCGGCGTCAGAGACGGACTGTTGAGAAGCACGTTCGGCCACACCCATCCAGCGGTATCGGTGCTTGCTCGGTAGGTTGCCCCACCGCCGAATTGCCCGCCGACACCAGAAGTGCGAATGCCCCCAACAATACGAGAATAATCGTACCCTTCAGCGCCTCCTGTGTACCAGAGGCTACGGGTGCCTTGTTCATAGGGCTGGAATGACTTGTCAATCGTGCCAAAGTACCATTCATGCACAGCACTGTGCGGCAGAAACTTGAGGTGTAAGTCGGAGTCGAAGATGGGGCTGAGAGGTTTTTGCAGCGTTCCCTCAACTGGCGTCCCTTCGGGGTACAACGTTTCTTGATAATAATCATCTGCAAAAACGACGTTATCCGTCACGACAAGTGGCGCATCGAAAAGCTGACCAGTTGGGTAATGGAGAGGGTGCGGGTCCAACAGCGTTAGTTGGTCAACCCACGCTCCATGTTCACCAAGATCCGTGGATACGGCCGTCATTAGCGACCCGCCACGACTATGGCCGATCAGGTGGATCGGCATCTCGACGAAGCTGGCAAAGTCAGGCGGTAGGTAGAGAAGGCTTGCATCAGGTGCGGCCTCACGTGGATTCTCTAACGCCCATGCCACCAGTTGGGCGATCCGATCAGTGGACACCGCCCCCAAAAACCCAATTCCTGCGTCCACATCTTGCCAGTCAACTGCGTCCACATCTTGCCAGTCAACCTTGATGACCGCTTCACCAGTGTTCGTGTTGGACAAGAATTGCCCGCTGTCCCAAGTAAACGACTCGATTTTCGGTTTCATCCCCCAAAAATCCCTTCCGATCTTGAGCGTAAACTGCGTTACCTCGCCGGAGCCTCCCTCCTTGGCGGCTACAGCGTTGGCCATTGAGTTGACCCAGCCGATGTCGCCGTTGAATCCGTGCGTGATCAAAGTCACCCCGGAGAGCAGGCAGCGAGCTTCAAGGGCCTCGACCAGCGGGCGAATCGCATTCTCGATTTGCTGAGCACGCACGTTTTTCCTTCGACCCACGGCGACTCTCCTTGTAAGGAAGTGATCTGGTTAGCATAGCTTGACCGGTCTTACGGAACCCGTCAAGTCGGCAAGATTGTGGAAAAGGCTATTGCCGGGGGCGGCGATGACGGCGGGGGCAGTCGCCGCATCCGCGTCGGAACTCGGCGAAAAGTTGCCGGACGATACCCGCCCGATCATGAACGCCAAGATGCTCAAAGATCCGGTTGATGTGGGTGCGTAAGGTGGAGAAAGCAATCCCCAGCTTGCGGGCAATCTCCTTGTCCCCTTCCCCTTCCAGCAGCAAACCGACGATCCGGCGCTGCTGTGGGGTGAGCCCCAGCGTCTCTAGAACTTGCGCCCATTCTTCGTCAGAGAAGATGTCCCCGTTGCCATTGTCCGCAACCCTCGCGGAGGCCGGATCGTCGTTCATGGTCACTCCCCGTAGCCACGAAAAAAAGAGCGTCGAACCTAGGACGCTCAGCGACTTGACGCACGCGCGTGAATTCAAAGTGTCTGACGAGCCGGGACACTTTACTCCGCAGGATAACCGTTAGCGGCCTGCCCAACAAGCTTGCGCACTCCGCGCCAAGGCCAGGGGGTGCGTGACAGTTTCTGCGGACGGATCTTGTCGCGGATGATACAATAGGTTGTGGTGGTCGATTTTCCCCGATACCGTCTCCGAAGTTATCCATGATGCTGCGCAACGGCCCCACGGCCGCCGGCGCAGCAGCATTGTGGATAACTCGGCGGCCAAACCGCCGGGATTGTGCATAACCTGTCGCCGGTGCCGCGGGAACATCGCGACGAGGGTATCGTCAACGGCGTGGAGCGTGCTCCCGCCACCGGTCCCGCCGAACCGCGGTCACGGTCCGTGTCCCCTTTTATGTTTCACCTTTTCACCGCTTCTCGCCTTTTTGCCGCTTAGAACGGCCGGGTGCCGAACACTCCGAAGACCCAGAGGAGCAGGATGATCAGGAGGATGGTCCCGATCCCGATGCCAGGGCCGCGGAATGCGGGGCGGGCGACTCCGCCGCCGAAAGCGCCGAGGATGATGACGATGAGGATGATGAGGAGGATGAGTGGCATGGATCCATTCTCGCAGGATCGGCTGTTTCCGGCAACGGGCAATTCTCAGTCGGAAACCGGGCCATCACTGGCTGGCCATTATCGGTGATGGCCCACTTCCGACTTGCGGGTGAGGAACGAAGCCATTTTGGGTGGCTCGCGTTCGTTCGGCAGAAAGTGCGGTGGGTTTTGGGCGCAGACTCAGGACGGCGTGGGCCGATAGGGTGTGGCGGTTTAGCGAGGATACTCTATGGAATTTGCCTACTGGTTGTTCTGGATCTCACTAGCTGTTGCCGTCGTCAGCGGGGTGCTGGGGTTCCTGGTGCTGCGGACGGTGAATCGGGGGTTCTTCAAGGTAATTTTCTATACCGCAGTCGCTGCGGCATTTGTCTTTTGGTTCGGTTGGTTTTTCAGCGGCCCGCCCGCCTCACCGGTGCCGCCGCTGCCGATCTGAAGCCGGCGGGGAGGGGCCTGGAAACGAAACCGGGACATCGCCCCGCGCCGGAGCCGCAGCGTGGTAGCCCAAGGCGTGGCGCACGAACTCCAGGTTGGCAGCGGAGTAACGCTCGTCTCGCGGGGGAGCCGCAGCCGTGGCGTGACGCGAACGATGAGGAAAAAGTGTCAACGCGGAGAACTTTGCAGGGTGGGTACTGTCCACCGCTATCGGTCTTTGCCCTTCGTCGTTGGGCCCGCGCGGGACTACCGGGACGGCACGAAATCGAAGCGCCCACTGCTGTGGATTAGGAGGAACCGACAAGGCGAGTGGCCGGGGTTGCTCAGGCGGTGATCCCGCCCGGCGGCGAACCGCATCTTCTGCCCCGGCAACAACATCGCGGATGGCTCGCCCTCGACCTCGCACGTCAGTTCGCCCGCCAGACAATAGCAGATCTCCTCGACCTCGCTGTGCTCATGCGCCGGGGTGTCCGTGCCGGCGGCTAGGGTGATCTCGGCCACCCGCACTTCCGGCGTGTCCATAATCAGTTCCACGGCTTGCGGCTGGTACGGTAGGGTTGGCATCCAGTGAGTCTAAGCTCAGGCCGCAGGAGGGGACAGGCGCAAATTCACGGGGGGGTAATTGTTCCCCATTCCGCTTTGCTTCAACGGCTTCGCCGCGGGGCAGTCGGGAACGGGGAGGCAGTGGCGGCACCGATGGAATAGCCGTCATCCCGCAGCGCCTCGCAGCGTACGACAGTGCAAACGACCTCGGCGATCGACCCATCGGACTATATTGTAACCTTTTGAATCACAATTCTGTCCCCGTTCCTTGCCTCGGCCAAGGAGACAGTGGGGGACGGGAGACAGTGGGGGGGCGGGGCTTATAAAATCCTGTGTCGTAACCTCTTGCATCACAATTCTGTTCCCATTCCAACCTTCGGCCAAGGCGAGAACTCGGTGGGGCGGCCGCGCGCGGGGGACCGATCAGGCGCGAATGATCACGACTTCGAGGAGTTGTTCTGGCCCGCCGCGGCGATCGAGGCGCACGGGGGCCTCCATCGCCTCGGTGCCGATGCGCTTCAGGTCCGGCTCGATCCGGGCGAAGGTCTCATCCGTGTTGGGTGCCCGCAGGCGATCTTCCAGGCGGATTGCGATCCGGTTCCTGGCGAAGCGAAGTCCTATCAGCGCCGGCTCGTCTTCGAGCATCGCCGCGATTCGCCGCGCCGTCTGAAGCGCATCAGTCAGTGGGTCGGAACCAGTCGAGAAAGGCTGCTTGCGAACGTAGCTTAGCCCCAGTTCCCCATCGCCGTCCTCGAGGTAAATATTCGCCTCGAGGCTGATCAGCAGTGTTCCCGGACCGTGATGGACGTGTCCATAGTCGGCCACATCGATCAGCAAATGATCGGGCAGCGCGTGACGCTGTATCCACTCATGAAACACCCCGACGGCGGCGTGACGATCGACCGCCTCGGGATTCTCGACAAACAATTTAACGGCAATCTTGTGAGTCAGCATGGGGTCGATTGATCGAATAGTCGCGCCCGCTCACGCCGGCGTTTTGGCCTGGGACTGATGCTTGGCATGCGCCTTGTGCGCCGCATCAATGAACAAGTTGGCCTCTTCCACCAGCTTGTGGGCCGTCTCGACGGTGAAACGGGCATCGGCGCCTTCGTGACGTTGGAAAAGATACCGGCTGAACTGGTCGGCGTGGTAAGGATCCCAGAAAATCTTGCTCTCGACGAATCGCGCGCGGAACTCGTTGATGATCGTTGAGGGATCATCCGGCACATCCTGGTACTCGAGCTGGACCAGCGTCTTCGCCGCCGTCAGCATCGCGCGATAGGCGCGATCGTCGGCCTCGCGGTAGTTGCCGGCGTCCAGCAGAAGCTGGGCCTCGAACGACTCCGTCTCGGCGTGGGTAAATCCGAAGTTCGCCAAGGAGATCACTTCCCCGGCGCATTCGCCGGCGCCCAGGTCGCCGATCGTATATTTTCGCGGATCACCCCAGTCGGTGTACAGATCGGGATTTTCCGAATGTGGCGGAACCGGCGCGAACTGATCAACCGTCTGCTTCAAATTCTTCTTGCCCACCCGGGCGCACCACGACTGAAACGTCTCGTCGTTTTGTCGCTCGCGCACGAACCGGTCGGTCAGAGCGCTGACCAACTCGGGAATGCGCTTGCTCGGCACCGCGCCCATCGCCAAGGCGTACGCGCCGGCGTTTTCCTTCCACTTCCCGCCCAGCATGACCTGGAAATGCGGCACGGTGTAGCCGCCGATATTGCGGCTGTTGCCGTAAAATCCGATGTCGGCGGCATGATGCTGCCCGCAGGAGTTGAAGCACCCCGACACCTTGATCCGCAGCCCGAGCACCGCCTCGTCGAGATTCATCGCCCGCTCGGCCAGCCGCGTGCGCAGTTCCCCCGCCAAGCCGCGCGATGAGGCGATCCCCAGCTTGCATGTGTCGGTCCCCGGGCACGCCGTCACATCCACGATCGTGCCCGCCCAGGCCTGGGCAAGCCCAATTTTCTTCAGCTCTTCATACAGTTCGACCGCCTTGCCGTGCGGAACCCAGCGCAGGACCATGTTCTGCTCGACGGTGGTTCTCGCATTGCCCCCGGCGAACCGGCGGCTCAATTCCGCCAGTGCGCGCATCTGATCGCTGGTCAGGTCCCCAAGCGGGCAGGTCACCGTCGCCACCACATATCCGCTCTGACGCTGGGTATACAAATTTGTCGCGGCCCACTGCTCGAACCCCTCGGGCTTCTTTACGCCGTTGAGCTGCACCGCCTGCATCGCAGGTGACTCACCGTATCGCGGGATCTCGTCGAAATAGGCGTGCCACGATAGATCTTCCGGCATCGTCGCGAGTTCATCGCGCACGAAACGGCGGAACTCCTCGATCCCCAGCTTCTGCACGAGGAACTTCAGGCGTGCCCGGTTGCGATTGCGCTTTTCCCCGAGCCGCGCGAAGACCCGCCCGATGGCCCGCGCCAGCGGCAGCAGTTGCTCTTCCGGGACAAATTCCTCGTACAGCTTCGCCTGGTGCGGCACCGCCCCCAAGCCGCCTCCCACATACAGCGCGAACCCGCGCTTCCCATCCCGCACCTTGGCGATCCCGCCCAGGTCGTGCATCGACACCAGCGCGCACGCCTCGTGTTCGCAGCCGGAAAACGCGATCTTGAACTTTCGACCGAAGTCCTGCGTGTCGCGGTGTCCCAGCAAGTAATACGCCGCCGCCTTGGCGTACGGCGTCACATCGAAGCTCTCGGTCCGGCAGACCCCCGACAGCGGGCACGCCGTCACATTGCGGACCGAGTTGCCGCACGCCTCGCGCGTGGTGATCCCCGCCGCCGCCAGCCGCCGGAAGATGTCCGGCGTGTCATCGATGTGGACGTAGTGCAACTGGATGTCCTGGCGCGTGGTGATGTGGCAGATGCGATCGGAGTATTCTTCGGCGAGTTCCGCCAGCACGATCATCTGCTCGGGATTCAACCCGCCGAAGGGAATCTTGATCCGCTGCATCCCCGGGGCGTCCCACTGGGTTTCCGGACCCTTGGTAGGGGTGTTGGGGTAAGCCAACTCCTGCTGGGCGATCCCGTCATGGCGCTTGCCGTTGTCGTAGCGCTGTCCGTACGCGCCTCGGCGCAGACGCGTCTCGGCGAAGACCTTTTCTTCGATCTTTCCCGATTTTCTCAGCGCGATCTGCGCCTCGAAGGCGTCGATCTCCTCGGCCAAGGTCGCGCTGATGCGCGATCCAAGCGATTGTTTCCAAGTCTGAACCTTGTCCATAAACGACTTCAGCTCCTCAATTCGGCATGGTTGCGACGATGTTTCCCCGTCGGGACGGGAACTACAGGAATTCTCCACCACCCCGCCAGCAGCGGCGGTGCGGCGAATTATACCATTCCCCTATAGGAAATATCAAGAATAAAAACGATAAAGATATAAGTACAGTTAATTATGAGGGTTAAATATCTCGCACTGGAGCCTTGATAGACGCGCGACTCTTAAAATTTATCCAGCCGAGGCACGCCAGAGGAAGGCGGGGCGTATATCGGCAACTGACCCCTCCGCGGCGACTCAACTCCTATTTCCAGCCGCCCATATTCACCCTAGTGCATTGTCACACGATGATTTTAGGGTAGACCGACTTCAGCTTGCGGCGCGCGTCGCTGACTTTGAACTGCCAGTCCACGCCGCGTTGTTTGGCGTTGCTGGCCGCCTGCCAGGCGGCGGTCTCGGACCTCAGCA
>JBBQNJ010000109.1:0-10675 GCA_038329845.1 Tepidisphaerales bacterium
TGAATGATGCGCCGCTTGTTTGGTACAGGATTGTCAAGACGTCGCCCGGAGCATTGGCCGTGAATGTTGCGGTGTAGACCCAGTTGATGGTGGTGCTGCTAGCGCCATTGGTGAGTGTATCCACTTCGGTGGTCGCTCCGGGCAAGGAGAGAGTGAGTTTCGACCCGGTGTACGACTGGGCGCCGTAGAGCGTCACCGTGTGCGCCAGCGTGTTCGCGGCGGTGATGGAGAGGGAGAAGGACGCGCTGTCGAGCTGGGCCTGCGTTCCGGCAAGCGAAATGCCCACCCCCGTGCCAGTCGTCTCAGAGACTGGCGCGGTGCCGTCGGTGTAGACGTAGGTGTGACCAGGCGCAAAATTGCTGCCCGCGCTGGTGGGGTTCCGCACAGCCGTGAGGTCGCCGATCGCCGTCGCGACCGACCTTTCATTATAGAGGGGCGGCGTGGTCCACGCGCTCGTGGCGGTGCCGCTACCGGGCATATCCCATATGCGCCAGTCGCCATTGGTGGATTGGGCCGTCAGGTCGGCGGAAGTGACCGTCCCGGACGCGAACGATCCGGAAATCACCGCGGCGTGGGTCGTTGCACAGAACATGGATCCTGCCGCAAAGCAGGCCGCGATCATCGTACTTTGGAATCTCATCACTACGCTCCTTTGTTGTGGATGACGTCGGTCATCCGGGGTTTTTGGAAATGTTTCAGTTGCGATCATCTTGCTTTGGGGTCTCATCACTACTCTCCTTTGTTGTGGATGACGTGAGTCATCCGAGGTGTATGGAAACTTTTAATTACTCGCGGGTGGTGCGATGGTTTGGCCCTCATGCCAGTCAGGCCTGATGGCACGGCTTGGCAGAGACTGATCCGGGTTGCTGATTCTCTGCTCAAGCATTTGGATGGCCGTGTGGCCGATTTGCCGCCACGGCAGGTGAATCATCGTGAAGTCGATGCCCATTTGCGGGTAGGTTGAATGACCAAATCCGACGATCGAAAGATCGCGGGGGACATCCAACCCCATTCGAGCCGCTTGGTGGGCGGTAGTCATGGCATAGCGATCGTCGTAGGTCAAAACCGCCGTCGGACGGTCGGCGGACGCCAGCAGTGATCGGATCAACCCGCTTGATTCCGTTTCCGGGACATCGGCGGGCCTGAGGTGGCGAATCGGATTTAGGCCCGCCTCACGCATGGCCTGAACATAGCCGGCATGCCGGTCGACCTCACTGTAATGAGAATCGGCGGGATTGGCCTCGGATGATTGGCCAACCGCGATCATCTGGATGCGCTGATGGCCACGCGAGATCAACTGGCGCGTTGCTTTATAGGCGCCGGCGAAGTCATCCGGGTAGATTCCATGGTGGGGACATTTACGGTTAAGCCAAACCACAGGCACATGATATCGATCAAGAAGGTCGGCCAGACCCTCCGGCAGGCCATGGGTATAGTCGAATAGAACGCCGTCGCAGACCAGTTGACCGATCCATTGAGGCACTTCGCCGTCCAGCAGATCGTCGTCGCCGAGCCGCTCGACCAGCAGATGGGTGTGGATTTGGCGGCAGGCTTGCTGAAGACCGCGAAGAAGATCGAGGGGCAACTCGCTTCTCTCTGCGTGTATGCCCTGCACAATGGCGAAGGTGTCACACCGACCGCGCCGGGCGATCCGCTTGGCTCGAATGGCTCGGTAACCAAGCTGACCGGCCATTTCTCGCACCCGCAGCCGCGTGTCCTGGCTGACGCGTGTGTTGCCGCCGCCGTGGTTCAGCACCCTACTGGCCGCTGCCACCGAGACCCCGGATTTTAGAGCGACTTGGCTGAGTGTAACTGGCATTCGCCGACCCTCATTGACTTAACACTAGGTCAAAGGTATCACGCCGTCGTAGAAAAGTCAAATGAAAAATTTTTTCCGGTACTCCGGCACTCCCGACCGCTTTGACCTAAGTCAGCGTTCGATCGCTCACGAGGCGGTCTTGTACAGGTAGATCACCTCGCCGCTGGTGGGCGTCAGGCCGCCGTCCAAGCATTGGACGATCACGGCGGCGACCTCGCGGGGATCGAGCATTGGGTCCGCCGGGAGTTGCTCGGCGGTGAGAATCTTGCGTAGCATCGCCGTCTCGACCGCCGGGGGCGCAGGACTGTTTTGCGCCGTCTGGGGCTCGAAGGACCCATGGGTCCTCGAAGTCGGTTTCTTCGCCGAGCCACGCGGCTTGCCCCGCCCCGGTCCATTCCTCACCGTCTTCGATGGCGACGGCGCTGGCGCGGCGGAAACAATCGTTGACCTTGATCGGCGTTGTTCGGCGTGCATCGGCGGTGAGTTGTTCAACATTCCCATCGCGTTGGCGGCTCATTAGAAACGGCCGCGAAATCAACCGCCGATGAACGCCGATCCACGCCGATGCGCCCGGCGTGCCGGCTGGGAGTGGATCAAGTTCGATCAGGATTCACAGGATAAACAGGCTTCACAGGATAAGGCAATTGGGCCGGGTTTCACCTCCCGACTCGATCCTGTCCATCCTGTTCATCCTGGTTCCTGTTCCCGTTCCATGCCGGATACTCCTCGGCGATTCAGGAACTCAATTTCAAATTGGAGATGGATCGATCGATCCGATGCGCGGAGGGAATCGAAGTTCAGCCCGGGAAAACTGTCTTGCGCGCCACGGCCGGGGCGGCCTGGGGTGGCCGACGGGTCCGGCGGCCGGGCGACCGGGCGACCGGGCGACCGGGCCGCATCCTTTCATCGGGAGCGGCGATCCGGTAGGCTCGACGGCGTGCTGACGTTGATGGTTTTACAGGGTCCGGACAAGGGCCGGCGGATCGAGCTGCCCGATGCCCCAGCGCTGATCGGGCGCGACAGCCGGCAGATTCCCCTCACCGACAACACCGTCAGCCGCCGCCATTGCGAACTCGTCCCCATCGAGGGCGCCTGGGTCCTGCATGACTTGGGCTCGAGCAACGGATCGTACGTCAACGGCCAGCGCATTACCGGGCGGCACAATCTCAAGCTGGGCGACCAGATCCGGGTGGGGCGCTCGCTGATGGTGTTCGGCGCTGCCCCGGGCGTGTCGCGGGTGGCCGGAAAAAGCGTTTCCCTGTCGGGGGCCGAGGCGGGGATGGATGCGTCGATCATGCACTCGGTGGAATCCAGCGAGGATTCGATGGTGCTGGCGGTGCCCGAGCCGGCCGCGGCGGCGATGAGCAACTTGAAAATCCTCTACCGCCTGGGGGCGGCGCTGGGGTCCAGCTTCGACGTGGACCAGGTGCTCGAGGTGGTCATGGACCTGGTGTTCGAACACGTCAAGGCCGACCGCGGCATCATCCTGCTCAAGAATGAGAAGAACGATGAACTGCTGGCCAAGGTGGTCCGCACCCGCGAAGAAGAGCCGGATGGGCGATCCGGCGGCAATGGCGGCGGCGCGGGCGAGGGGAGCGAAGGAGGCCAGGGGGGCGGAGGAGGCGAGGGGGGCCAGGGGGGCGAGGGGGGCGAAGGGGGCGAGGGGGGCGAAGGGGCGCAGGGGAGAGACGGGAAAGAAGGGGCGCAGGCAGGGGATCCGGGCCGCATTCATGCCAGCCGGACGATCGTCAACCACGTTCTGAGCAGCGGCGAAGGGGTGCTGTCGTCCAACGCGATGGCCGATCAGCGATTCTCCAAGGGCAAGAGCGTTCACAGCCTGGGGATTCGCTCAGCGCTGTGCGTGCCGATCAAGGCTCGCAAATATGACGGCAAGAGCGGGGACCAGGTTGTGGGGGTCATCTACATCGACTCATCGGTGAAGAACTACACCTATTCACCCGATCAACTGCGGCTGCTGACGGCGATCGGGCTACAGGCGGGGATGGCGATCCAGAACGCCAAGCTGTACCAGGTGGGCCTGCAGACCGAGCGGATGGCGGCGATCGGGGAGACCACCGCGGCGCTGTCGCACTCGATCAAGAACATCCTCCAGGCGCTGCGGGGCGGGGCCGATGTCGTCGAGATGGGCCTGCGCTCGACCAATGTCAGTCAGGCGACCAAGGGCTGGCGCATCGTCGATCGCAACCTCGAGAAGATCTACAACTTGACGATGAATCTGCTGGCCTACTCGCGCCCGCGCGAGCCGGCGCTGGAGATGGTCAATCCGCGAGGGATCATCCACGAGTGCGTCGAGCTGATCGCCGCGGCGGCCAACGAAAAAGGGGTGATGGCGGTGGCGGATGTCGAGGCGGATCATCCGGCGATCCCGCTGGACCCCGATGGGATGCATCAGGTGTTGATGAACCTGTTGAGCAACGCCCTGGACGCCGTCGAGCCCCAACAGGGGCTGATCCGCATCGTCTGCCGCTACGATGCCGAACAGCGGGAGTCGGTGATCGAGGTGATCGACAACGGGGCGGGGATTCCCCCTAGCATGCGCAAGCACATGTTCGAGCTGTTCCATTCGACCAAGGGCAACCGCGGCACCGGGCTGGGTCTGGCGGTGGCGAGAAAGATCGTCGAGGAACATGAAGGCTCGATCGCGGTGGAAAGCGAGCTGGGGCGGGGCACGACGTTCTCGATCCACCTGCCGGTCCAGCACGATTGCGGCGATGACTCTTCCCACACTCACGGCCCGGCCGCGGCGCGATAAACCCGCGCCGCCCAACCCGGGCGGACGGGCGCGGCGGCCGTTAGCCGAAGAAACAGGTCAGGATTCACAGGATAGGAGAAGCCTTGGAATGCCGGCTTCCGGCCCGCCGGCATCCACTCTCGCCCACTGTCCTCCCTTCCCTCTTCGTTCCGCTATAATTCCCCCATGTCGCTGCCTGTCCTTTCCAGCCATAGCGTTCCCGACGATGCGGCGCTGCTGCGATCGTGTCACAAGGCGTTGGTTCATTGGACGCAGCACACTTGCGAGTCGCAAATGCTCGATTGCGGGCTGGCGATGACGGGTCCGGATTATCCGGCGATTGCGCAGGCGAACCGCCTGCTCGAGGGCGACCTTCCCGATGAGTTGTCCCCCGATGCCGCCGTCGCGAGCGTCGAGGCCCACTTCACTGCCCGCGGGGTCAAGTGCCATCAATGGATCATGAATCCCTCAGCCCCGCGGCCGCGCGTGGATTGGTTGATCAAGTATCTGGCTTCCCACGGATATTCCATCTCGCCGATCGAGGTTCTGCACTTGCCCCGGGTCGCCATCCCCGCCCTGCCGTCCCCCCCGTCCTCGCAGTCCCCCTCGTCCCCCCCAACCTCGCCGCCGGTCACGATTATTCCCGCGCGGGCCGGCTATGGACCGCTGCGGCGGCTATTCGCCATGCGGGCCGAGGAATGCGCCTCACCCCCTCGCGCCGCCGAGGCCGCCGAGGCGCACCTGGACGATCCCAACTACGACGCCCTGTTAGCCTTGGGCGACGGCGAACCCCTGGCCGTCGCCGGCGTGCTGGCGGTCGGTGAAATCGGCCTGTGTCGCCAGCTCTACGTCGCGCCAAATCGCCGCGGCGCGGGATTGGGCCGATTGATGCTGCTGAGGGTTCAAGAACTGTGCGCCCGCTCGCTGTTTCGCCAGGTACTCGCCTCGCCGCATGCCGGAACATCCCCCGCGTATCAAAGGGCTGGCTTCCGTCCTGTCGGCGCGCTTCTCCGCGCGGTTGCGCCCTGACAAACTCGGGGCGGTTAGAACTTCACGACCGACGCTTCACGGACGACCGGGTCCTGCACCTCAACCAACGGCTGGGCCGTGAACCCGAACGCGCCGCTGACCCGGTTTTGCGGGAAGCTCATCGGCGCCGTGTCCCAGGCCGGTCCAGATCAGAATCATTGGTTGGCTCCTTTTTTCTGGGGTATAGCGGTGGCGGAGTACGCGACGAAGCAGCAGCAGCTCAATCATTGGTGTCGATCGGCGGTTCGTTCTTCTGGATCGGTTGCCCGGCTGGACGAACGCCCCGAATGGCCGATGAAAGACTTGTCGGCGGGTGGCAGCGGGAATACAACAAGGCGATGGATCGGCGGATCAGGTCATGGGCGATGCGGGTGCTGGTGATCGCCATCAACGTTGTCCTGGTGGCGGCGATTCTGGCGATCATCGCCGCGACGTGGCTGCCGGCGCTGATCGGGCCGCATCCCAATGCGCCCACGCGCTGAAGGCTCGCGGAAACGCGTGCGTCGCCTACACTCGCCGCTGAACGTCAGACCGGTTACCGTTCCGCAGCGATCATTTTTCGACCGGGAAGAGCTGGCTGGCTGGCACGACTTGCTCGAACTGCCGGGCGCTGGACCATTTCAGGCTCAGCTTCGCGCCGTACGATCGCCGGCTGACAAACTCGACGACCAGCGGATATTTCTTGCCCGCCTCGAGCCGGATCGTCGCCCGCGTTGGCTCGCTGGGCGTTTTTCCCCCGCCCTTTCGCCGCGTGCGGCTCTCCCATGCATCGATGATCGCCTCACCGTCCACCTCCACCCGCGCCCCATTGTACACGCCCTTTTCGATCTCGAACGTGTACTCATCGGGATACAGCGGCTGAATCAGCCCCGTCCAGCGCGCCGACCAGGGGATGGATGGATCGACGCCCGCGTGCGGGGGGCGCTTGTCCCATCCAAACTCGATCTGCTTGTCGAGCCGGCTCGCCACCAACGTCTTGAGTTCCTCGTCGGAAAAATACTCACCGCGCAGCCCCGTCCCGCCGCCGGCGGCAGGCGAATCATCATCCAGCAACGTCACCGTCAACACGCCCGGACTCGCCAGGTACGTCGCGGCGGGCGGCACCTCGATCCGGGCCAGGCGCGCAGGCTGAGCAACGCCATCGTTGATCGGCGCGACGGTGAAACTCGCGGCATCGACGCCGGGCGCGAACTCGATCGACTCGGGGTCCAACCGATAGTCGCGGCCCTTGACGGCGGCGCCCGAGGTCAACAGCGGAATTTTCAGCGGCTGGGTCGTGGGGCCGGTTCGCCGCACCGTCACCGCCCGCGCTGCATCCGATTCCTTCAACGTCATCGCTGGCTCGACCATCGAGATCACCGGCAGATTGAGTTCACCGGGAAATAACTGCGACGCCGGGACGATCTCGCGCGGCTGGCTGGGGCTGAACCACGACAGCCGCACCGAGGCATTGCCAGTCCGCTCGACGTACTCGAGGCGGATGTCGTATCGCCGCCCGGCCTCCAGGTCGATCCGGCCCAGCTCCTTCTTCGCGTGATCCCACGCATCGACGATCAATTGCCCATCCACCCAAAGCCTCGCCGCATCGTCGGCCTCGACGATAAAGGCGTAATTCTCGCCGAAGCGGGGAACGATCTGGCCGGTCCAGCGGACGGTGAAATGCTCGGTCGTCAACCCCTTTTCCGGCTTGTCGGAGCCCCAGTCGAAGTCGATTTTCGCATCCACTCGGGTCAGGCGCTGTTCCTCGAAATCCTCCCCGCGAAAGTAGGCGCCGCGCAGACCGGTGCCGGCGCCGGCGGCGGGTGCCTCGTCGGTGCGCGCGCTGACGGCGGAGGCGGCGGCCTCGCCGGCGCCGTTGAACGCAATCACCCGAAGCGAATAGCTTTGGCCCGCGGAAAGCCCGCGCGCGAGTGTCGCCTCGGCGGCACCCGCCCCGGCGAGCGCCGACGCGACGATCGCACCGGCCGAGTCCAGCGCCTCGACGCGATATCCATCAGCCCCGGTGCCTGCCCGCCAGCTCACGCCCACGCGCGAGGTCCCCCGCGAATCGGCCTTCACGTCGCTCGGTGCCGTCGGCGGGGCATCGGCGGGCTTGCGATACCCGACATACAGCGGGACCGCCGACGATTCGCCGCGCCCATACGCCTGCTCCTTGGTCAGCTCGCGCGTCTGACCATCGCGGATTTCCTCGACAATCACATCGAACGCCCGCCCGCGCTTGGTCTTCCACCCGCCGCCCGTGAATGAAAAACTCGAGTTGTCGTTGACGAACATCCGAATCCGCTCGTCGGCCGGCCTGTTGGCGTAGAAGAACCCCCCCACGATCTCGCTTCTGCCCCCGTTGCGCGTGACGGCGATAGTGGTCTGGCTTTCGGTCTTTAGCCCCAGCACCCAGAACTGCCCGCCGTCGTTGTCGATGCGCGGCTGCTCGTGCCCTTCGGGATTGAGCTGCCGCGCCCACACCGCCGAGCGATGAATATCGATCTCCTTGCAGCGCACGTCCTCGAGAAAAACATCCCCGCTGCCCGGCTGGGTCTCCAGGTCGTAGATCGAAATATTCTTCAGCACCAGCGTGCGCCCGCTGCGCTGCTCGAAGCGCGGGGCGGAGTACCACGTGCTGAATCGCTCGATCGTCACCTGTGGGCCTGTCCCATCGTCCAGGATGAACACCGCGCGGGTGTCCGGCTGGTAGCTCGTCTTCTCGTTGTTCGATGCGACCACTTTCCCCCAATCGGCCTCCAGCCCGATCATGCGGCGAAGGTTCCCCCGCAAGTGGACCGGGCCATACATGCCATATTCCTCCTTGCTTACCGGGAAGTAGATCGTCACGGCCCCCGAGTCGATCGCCCGCTGAAGCGCCTCGGACCAATCCTCGCGCTCGAACCGCTTGTTGTCGGTCTGGCGAATGAGCGTGATCGCCCGCGGCGGGCCGAACTTGGTGATGCTCACCCATTTCGACGGGTCCTCCTCGAACGTCGCCGGCGTGGGCTTGATCGGAAGGCCCAACGACTTCGGCGGCGTGGGAAACGCGCTCAGCACCGAATGCGAGACGAACTCCTCGACGGTCGGGCCCTCGGCGTCCCGGCGGGTCCCGGCGCTGTTGGCGATCGCCCTGGCATACCCGCGCGTCACGATGTTGCGGGCGAACAGTCCGGCCTCGTTGACCACCGCCGCGTCGCCTTTACCTTCGCCGCTGAAGCTCAATTCCGAGTCGATCATCGCCGTCAGGCTCGCCCCGGCCTTGTTCACATAGGCCGGGACGGCGTTGCGGCTTGTCAGGCCGCGCAGGCTGACGCATTGCCCGTCGTTGACCAGTCCGGCGACGCGCTGCCCTTGCAGATCGATCTCCTCCAGCGTCACGCTGTCCACGGCATGTTTGATGCTGATCCCCACGTCGAATCCATGCACCGACACCCGCTTGATCAGGCACGGACCCTGCTCGTCGGTGTATCCGAGGTCCAGCCCGATGACCCCCGCCCCGCCTTTGCCGCCAGCATCGCCGCTGCGGATCGTCACGTCGAAGATCCCGCCCTGATTGTTGGCGATGAACTGGAGGGCGATGGCGCCGGGGTTGCCGGCGCCGCTGTCCACCGTCAGGTCACGGATCGAGTTGCGAAACCGCTGCGCCGGCGATTTTCCGGTCCAGATCATCGCCTGAGGATTGGAAGGATCGCCATACCCGCCGCAGGCGTCCTTGAGCTTGAAAACCGTCTTCTCACGGCTCTGACCCTGGAGAATCTGACGTTTTTGATTCGGCCCCCAGCGCAGCGTGTCGGACAGGAGATAGGTGCCGTTGGGCACGTAAATCAGCGAAACATTATCCGCCAGCGCCTTCTGGAACGCGGCGGTGTCGTCACGCTTCCCATCGCCCGCGGCGCCATACGGCGGCTTGGTGATGTCCACGACATTGGCCTCGGGGGGGTAGCGCACATCATCCGCCCAAGCCAACCCTGCGATCCATGCCACCATCAGCGCCGCCAGCGAATGCCATTTCATCATGGGCGAAAATCCCGGAAAGAATCCTCGTGCGTCACGCCGAACCTCACTATTGATGGATGTACCATTTCAAGTTCGGGTTCGCCGCCACTTTGTCGACGCCGTTGGCATCCTTGGAATCAAACGCCCCGGCGCCCGGCACATGCGAACGCGGGTGCGACTCGGCGTGGCCGTCGTAGAACAACACGTTGAACTCCTTCCCGCCGTTGTGGCGCGGAACGATCATGTCCACGTTGGTCTTGAGGTTCCATCCGCGCACCCCGTCGGTGAGGAAAACGACCTCCATCGGGCTTCGCACCTGGGTGATCTTATGCGGATAATTCGGGCCTACCGCCCCAGCGCTATCCGGCAGCACCGCCGTCGGCCAATAGGAACGATAGCTGTACTTTTCGCCTTGGGTGGACGTGCAGGGGATCGCATACCAAGAGTCGATGGTCACCCCCGACTGGAGAGACCGGGCGCGAAAAAAGCGCCAGCCGCGACCGTCTTTGGCTGATGCGGGGGTCATGCCGCCATCGGGGTTACACGGCCTGTCGTCAATCCCTTCCGGGCAACGCAGGACGGATGTTCCCTGCGAGCCGGCCGTCCCGAAATCACTCAGGGGCGCGTATTTGGTCGGATCACTTTTATCCACCAGTTCCTGGTCGGGCGCGGCGATGTATTTCTGGTCCACAAACGTCGTGAACCAAGTCGCGTCCATCGGGTGGACCAGGCTCGGGGCACGGACATCGGGGTCCACAAAGTCGATCCCCGAAACCGTCCCGCTCCAGCCCGCCGGGATGATGGTATTGCGATTCTCGCTGAGATAGAGCTGGTGGGCCATACCCAGTTGGCGAAGGTTGGATAAACAGGCGATCGAACGGGCCTGACGCTGGGCCTTGGTCAACGCCGGCAGCAAGATCGCGATCAAAACCGCGATCACCCCGATGACAACAAGCAGTTCCACCAGGGTAAAACCGCGGACGACAGCTCTGTACACCATGCGCATGGCCAATCTCCGTTAAAGGCCAACGATCGAAAAACTCATTACGCCCCCCACCCCCCTCGGCCGGCGCCACACGGGCCCGGGCCGCGGGGCG
>JBBQNJ010000110.1:0-10202 GCA_038329845.1 Tepidisphaerales bacterium
GCGGGCCACCTCTTGCGAGAGCGTGCCATTCATGGCCGCTTCGAAGACGGCGTTGAGGTCCGGCAATGATCGAGTGTCGGCGTCGATCCCCGAGGGTATACCATACATCCCCCGCTGGCGCGATAGGACAAACCTTAAGAAAATCGCAAATTCACAGAAAAGGCCCGCCCCTGACGGCATAGGGCTGAAGTGTTACGGTTGGCGTTAGACGAGTTACCTGGCGGAAAGCTGTCCTCCGACGAGTTCAAAGCGGTGCAAGATGTCGTGCATGCCGTCGCCAAGCGGCGGGGGACAACCCGCCAATGCAGCGGACGCTTGTTGGTTTCTTCGTGCTTCAGCTACTCTGCGTGGTGGTGGCAGAGCTTGGCAAGCGCCTGCGCGCTCACATCCAGTGGCCGCCCGGCGGGGACATGAACCGCCGATGCAGTGGACCGAGCTAGCGGGTAAATTGTTTGAGGTTCGAGAGTCGGCACGGTGCCGGCTCGATCACTGGGTCGGGCCGGGATCGGCGACGAAGAGATTAAAGACTCCCGACCCCTCCCGACCCCTTCCGACCCCTCCCGACCCCTTCCGACCCCTTCCGACCCCTTCCGACCCCCAATGCAGCGGACCGGAGCCGCACCCCCTTGTGCAGTGTGTCAGCGGCGCATGGTACAGGGCCGCGAATTGCCAACCGCCGATGAACGCCGATTTACGCCGATGGGGCCAGCGTGCCGGTCGGGATCGAATCGAGTTCAATCAGGATTCACAGGATAAACAGGATTTACAGGATAAGGCGTCTGGCGCGGGTTTCACCCCGCGCCTTGATCCGGTTTATCCTGCTTATCCGGGTTCTTCCTCCCGGACTGATCCGGGTCATGCCTCGGCGATTCAGGAACTCGATTCAACAAATGAGATGGATCGATTGGTTGGACGCGAGGGGAGTCGAAGTGCGGCCGCGAAAAGTGTCATGCACCCACCGCGCCGCGATTCACTGCGGCGTCGGAGGGGGCGGCTTTATCGGCCGAGGCGCGGAGATCGCTTCGGACATCTCCGCCAGGGTCGCGTGTCCCGGATCACCGTCAAAGAGGTTGGGAGCGAAGGCCCACATGAATCCGAGCATCCCGTATCGCTTCATCCGCGCCACGCAAATCGCCAGCGCCCCGCGGTCGCCCGGCCCGGTGTTCTCGCCCCAGACGGACACGCGGTGTGGATTCGCCGCCGCCAGGCTGGTGAGATAATGCGCCGGAGACCAGCCGCGCGGATCATTCCCATCGTCATCGCCGAACCGAGGGTTCGCATCCAACCAGGTTGTGTAGACCACCACCCGGGGATCGTGGATCCCCTCGATCATCGCCGCGAAGTCATAGCCGCGCTGCACTTCTCCGTTTTTCTCGGCCGAGGTCGAACCATTCAGGTCGACCGAAATGGCCGCTTCCAATTGCCCCGGACGAATCCCCCATGATGGATAGAGCATCGCCAAGCGACCCCCGAACGATCGTCTCGTCGTGGCGATCTGCCAGTCGTGGTAGTTGCGAATCGCCCCTAGATACCAGTTCACGAACGCCCGAGCCGACTCATGACCCGCCGATGAATCCCCCGGCTTCCAACCGGGCACGGGGCATGCGGCGATTCCCGGCGGCAACCCGGGCGCCTGGCCCTGCGCCAGCGCGTCGAATCCCCAATAGCAGTTGTCGTGATCGCCGTACTTCGTCCGCGGGTAGTGCAGCTCGCCGTAATAGCACCATCCCAGCCGTACGGCGAAAAACCCGGTCCCCAAGTCGTCGAAGACCCGCCGGACATACTCGGCCTGACGATCCCGCACCGACTGGTTGAAAATCGCGTTCAGCCCGCCGGCACCCGGGCGGGCGTCCTCATCGTACGATTGGCCGTATTGGTTGACGTATCGCCCGTTCGCCATTCGCAATGCCCAGCCCGGCGGATACTGCATCCCCAGGTCCAGCACCACCTCCAGGCCCGCCTTCGTCAACTGCTCCCGTCGCCGCCGAATCTCCCGCACATATTCCTCATCGAAGCGCCCCGCCCGCGGTTCATAGCGATTCCACGCCAATTCCAAGGTTGCCAGCCGCAGACCGGCAGCACGATAGGCTGCGGCCCGCGAGCCTTCCGGCTGCAAAACCCCGATCAACGGCACCGCCGTGTCATCAGCGCGAACGGGTGCCGGCGGATTCCCCCACGCGTGGATTGCGAATCCCAGCAGCGCACCGATCACCCACCGTCGCCATCGACGTTCCGCGAATGTGCCGGTCATTCCCATCATCTCCGCAAAATAATCATCGTTCGCGCGTCACCACGATTGGCATACGCCCATGGGTCCAATCGAGCGCTGCCACAGAGCAGTACGGTGTGAACGGACGAGATCAGACTAATGGCGCAGGCGTTCGACAAACGCCGCGTGGTCGGGGGCCGCGACGCCATGATCGACGGCGGCCAGGACCGTCGCCAGGTCGCCGCGAAGCAGGGCCGGGGCATCGAGCCACAGGCCGGGAAACATCTCGCTGCGAACGATCCCTCGAGCGTCGGCGGGCATAGGTTCGTACACCCCGGCCCGCAGCGCGAAAAAGTCGATCGCGTCATCATCCACCCGCCACACCAGGTACTCGCGCACGCCGTTGCGCCGATAAGCGTCGAGCTTCTGATGCAGGTCCATGCTCACCGTCGAACCCGATACCTCGCACACCAACTCCGGCGGGCCGACGACATACCCCTCGGCGTCCACCTTCGCCACCCCTCCGGCCGACGGCGGCAACAGCAAGCACAAATCCGGCTGCGGCTCGTTATCCTCATCAAGGCGAACCGTGACGTTATCGCCGGCATCCTTGAGGTCTGGGGTCTTACTGAGATAGTGACCTAGCCATGATGCGAGCAGCAGGTGTTGCCGGCCATGACCGCTAAGACGGACGGGTGACGGCATATAGACAATTCCCTCGATCAGTTCGGCCTTATTGACCTGCGGCATGGAAAGATAGCGTCGCTCGAATTCGGCGCGGGTGAGCCGATCGCCAGCCACCAGCGGCGGAACGACCTTCCGGGCTCTGGATCGCTCGGCCGGAATGGAATTGGCTATTGACATCGCACTCATCGTATCACGCCGAAAACGCCGGTGTCCAGCAAAATCGTGGACGAGTTCGCGATTGGACGTGCCCACGGATTTTTGCATGGGTTCAGGAAACCAGCCATCGTGGCCATTCGGAAACCGCGTTTTCCCTCTGAAAACCGGGAAGAACAAAAAAATACGGGCATACCCTAGCGACTGAAATCCGTCCCCACCGTCCATCGTGGCCGCGAGCCAGAATCAAAGAGGTCCAGAGTTCCCGACCTTTTTTTGTTCAGTCCTTTTGTTTGGCCCCAAGTTCCTTGGCGATTTCGCTTTCGAGGTCGTCGAGTTTGCCGAGTTCACCGCGTTCCTGGGCCAGGACGTCGGCGTCGATCATGCGGTCGATTTCCTGGTCGCTGACGGCGCTGTCGCTGCTGGTGACAGTGCCGCCGGTGAGGGCGCTGGATTCCATTGAGTCGAGGAAGACCTCCATCCGCTCTTCGACGCTGCCGGCCTGGGTAACGGCCTTTTCCCACTGGGCCTGGGTCTTGGTCAGGTCGATCTCCCCGAATACCCGGCCGATCTCCTGGGCCATCAGGCCCATCGACTGGGCGAACTGCTGGCTGGCGTTGGCCTGGGCCTGGATCAGCATCGCGTTTTTGATCGACAGCAATTGCCGCTCGAGCATCTTCTTCACGGCCTGGGTCTTTTTCAGCGCGCCGCGGATGAACTGGTATTGACCGTTGTCGCCGATCCGCCGGGCGTGCTGGGCGTTCTTAATAAAGTCCTCGGCGAACTTTTCCTGCTGCTTGATCGAGCGTTCGATGGCCCGCATCCCCTGGCGGATTTTCATCTCTCGCTCGACCTTGCGCTCTTCTTTGCTCTTGAACAGACCCATGAGAGGACTCCCGAATACTTGATTTGACTCGTCGATTATTCGACCGATCTTAACCGCCGGGCGATGACACGGCGGCGCTACATCTCCTTTTGCGGGGATGCCTTTTGCCGCACGGCCTGGTCGGCCTGCTCGAACCCCTGCTCCTGCTTGACTTCCCCGCGGTCCATCTGGTTCCAGACATCCATCAGTTCCTGCCCGGCACCGGTCAGACCCGCCGAGGCGAGCGAGTCCTTGTCGCCGCTATGCCCGATGGCCAGAAGATCGTCGAGTTTCTCGGTGTACATTTCCTGGCTGACATTGTCGTCGTCCATCCATTGGGTGATGCGCGACACGTCGGTCTCGGTGAGGTTCAGCCGCCCGGCGTTTTTCCCCTTCTCGCGGCTCTCGGCCATCATTCGCAGGCGGCTGACGGTCATCAGCTCCTTGGTGCGAAGGTTCAGTTCCCGCGCCGTCATTAACTGTTCCTGGGTCTTAAGCTCGAAGTTCATCGCCAGGCTTTTTCGCAATTCGGGCGTTTTCTGCTGGGCGCCTTGCTGAAAGATCTTCTGCTTTTCACTCGCCACCTGTTCGAGTTTCTTAAACAGTCGGTCCCGCTGTTTTCCGAGGATGATCTCCTCGCGGCGCAGCTCGACCTTGCTGAGCTGGCTGACGGTTTTCTGTTTGCCGCCGAAGATTTTTTCGAGCAAAGCCATGATATCGTGTCCTGGTTGGAGATGAGCGGTTCGCAGGGTCGCAGGGCCAACGGCGCGGGGCGGATGAGGCTCAGCCGGCTTCCGGATCCACACGGTGAGGTTCGGTTCGCAGCGGCGGAGGCGTCGATTGTGAAGCCCGCACCGGTGGCTGTTGGACCGGCTGGGCCGGAGCGTTCTGCCGCACGGCTTCCAGTTCAATCTTGTTGGTCGATGCTTCGGCTCCGCCCGACTCGGCCTCGAGTTCATCGAACAGGGCCTGTTCCTCATCGGACATGCTCACGCCGCCGCTGACGGCGCTGACGCTGGCGGCCATTTCGCTGTCGGCCTCGAGTTCGGCGAGCATTTCCTCGGCGGCGACGGCGTCTTCGGTCAGTTCCTCGCTGGTCGGCAGCTTGGCCGATTTGCCTTGCTGGACGAGTTCGAGGTTGTGCAGCGCAGTGCTGACGACGTTGACCTGCTGATTGAGCATGTTGATCAACTGGTGCCGGCGCTCGATGTCCTTGCGGAGCTGGAGCATCTGGCTGGTGACCCGGCGCTTGGTCATGGCGCTGCCGGCGGATTTGAACTGCTCCTTGAGTTCATCCTCCTTGGATTCCAGGCTGGACATGTCCTCGTAGGCCTTGTCGCGCTGCTGGCTGAGGGCGGCGCGGCGCTCGGAGAGCATGGCGACCTTTTTTTCGTTCTCTCCCTTGCCGGAGAACAGGTTCTTCATCTTTTCGAGAAACGGCATGGCATCACCTCCGACCCCGGTGGATTGACCGACGCCAGCGCCTTGTTGGAACAGCACCAGCCGTCCATCGAGTCGCTTGGCGGCGAAACCGGGGGTTTGCTTGGCGTATGATTTTAGCTCGGATTCAACGAGTTGAAGCGGCAGTTGGGTTTTTCCGGCCAGGCGCTCGGTGCTGACCCCGCCGGTCATCAAGTCGGCACGCACGTCGGCGATCGCTTCGCGGACGCGCTGGCGCTTGGCGTCGGCGGCCTCGGGATCGAGAAGGTCATTGATGTCCTGGGTTTCCGGCGGGCCGTAGACGGCCCAGCCGCCGGAGTCGTTCGGCTCGACCAGGCAGACGGTGCGTTCGGCCGATCGCTGGGCGAGTTCGCGGGCCGAGGCCGTGAATCCGCTGGTACTCAGGAGGATCACAGTAACGGGGGCGCCGCGCAGGGCCGGGGGCGCCTGGCTGAGGGCCTGTCGGACAGCGGCGGCGTCCAGGGGCGCGGGGGCCTGTTCGGACAGCAGCTCGCGTTGGGGACTGAGGCAGAAGACATGGACCCGGCCCACGGTGCGGCGGAAGAAAAACAAGGCCCTCTGGGTGAGGGTGATCGTCATCGACTCATCCCGGGGCATCTGCGATTCGAGCTGGCGGTCGGGGCGGTCCAATTCAGCCATCAGGCGCTTGAGTTCCACGCCCTTGTCGGTGCGATCGAGGCGGGGGGCGAGCGTCTTGACGGGCTTTCGACCGAGCAGGGTATCGACACGGAAGCGGTCGTCGGCGAGCAGACTCTCGACGTGGTCGAGAAACACTTTCTCGCGCTGGCGATGGAGGGATGGATCGAGGCTGTTGCGCATGAGGCTTTAGTTCGGACCGTCTGTGAATACGCCGGGATTCCGATCGGGTTGCGCGCCGCGCGGCGCGCGAACCAGCAAAAACAACGCGACCAGCGCCGTCCATATCCACCCTGCGACGGCGAGAATGAGGTAAGTATATCGCATCGGCGCGGCTTGGGGGAGTATACCCCGCCGTCGAATCGAACGGGCGCGGGGAGAGTCGGATTTTTTAGCCTTGGGGAAAATGTCCGGTGGCGAGCATGGCGAGAAACGGGTTGTCGTGGGTGTCGAGCGGAAGGTGGACTCGGCGGTGCCGGCGGACCGACTCGTAGAGCGCAAAGATGATCTCGCTGGCGCGCAGGGCCTTCTGGAAGCTCACCTCGGGTTCCTGCTGATCCCGCAGACATCGGGTTACGTCGGCCATCATCGCGGCCATGGTCGTTTGTTCGGTATCCGGCTCGAAAACGCATTTCCAGGAGGGGTCGTCGAAGCGGACAGCGCGGCGAAGCTCGCCATCCCAGGTGACCTCGATCAGGCCGCTTTCGCCGAGGAGTCGCACGCCGGTGGGAAGGTCTTTGTCGGGGTCACCGAATTGGAAATGGGCGCGGATGTCATTGTCGAAGACGACGGTGCCGGTGGCCATGGCCTCGGACTGGACATTGAACCAGTTGAGCAGCTTGGTGGTGTCGATCGCGCCCAGAACCCAGCGGGCGGGGGTTTCCTGGTTGAAGGAGAGGGCTTGATCGAAGGAGTGGGTTCCGCAGTCCAGAAGATTCGAGGGGGCATAGAGGTCCATCCGCTGGATTTTCCCGAGGATCCCATCGGCGATGAGTTGGCGGATGCGGCGATTGCCGGAGCGGTAACGGCGCTGGTGTGAGAAGGTGAGCTGGACGCCGGACTGTTGGGCCAATTCGGCCATGGCCAGGCAGTCGCCCCAGGTTGGGGCCATGGGTTTTTCCGAGTGAACGGCACGGACTTTGGCCTGGACGCAGGCCTCGAAGGCAGGGCGATGCAGGGGGGTCCAGAGACAGGAGACGACCAGGTCGGGGCGGATGCGCTCGAGCATGGTGCGAAAGTCGGTAAAGACCGGGGCGGGCAGGGCGAACTCGGTCTTGAGCTTTTCCGCCGCGTCGGGGTTGAGATCGGCGAGGGCGACGATCTGGACGTCGGGCAGTGTTACAAGGCCTTGCAGATGCATGCGGGCGCGTTTGCCGCAGCCGATCAAAGCGACATTGAGTAGGGTCAAGAGGGGTCCTTTTAACGAGGTGGGTAGGAGTGTAGCGAAGGGGAGGAGGGGAGGGAAGGCAGAGCGGCGCGGACGGGCGGAGGGGTGGAGGGGCGGAGACACGAAGGAAGGGAGACACAAAGGGGCGAAGGGGGCGGGGGCGGAGGCACGGAGGGAGCGGAGGCAGGGGCGGGGCGGACGAGCGGAGGGGCGAAGGGGGCGGAGGGGGCGGAGGAGGGAAGGGGTGGACAACCCGGGAGGGTCGCGGCTCCGGGGGGATCGGGTCGCGGGATGTTGGTTGAGGACTTGGGGGGCGGACTGGGATTTGAGATTTCAGATTGGAAGGGGCCAAGGGCGCGCGGAGGTACGCCGAAGCGACAAGATGTCGTGGCCGGATGAGAGATTGTGGGCGACGGTGCAATTTTTTGGGGATTTACTTGACAGCGGGTGGAATGTTATGCATACTATTGGAAGATGAATTTTCAGGGGCCCGGGAGCAAGAATATGATATCGACGGTGCGGAAGTTGGATCGGGGGGAAGTGGAGAAGTTGGTTCGGGAGGTGCTGCGCCAGAAGTTGCGGGGGGCCGAGGCGCCGGCGGCGATTGAGCGGAGCGCGCGGGGTGGGGCGGGGGCGGGGGGAGTCGGCGGGGTCGGGGGGGCGCTGAATCCGCTGGTGGTGAATGTGTCGGCGCGGCACATGCATGTGACGCCGGAGAGCATGGGGATTTTGTTTGGGTCGGGGGCGAAACTGACGAAGCTGAAAGACCTCTATCAGCAGGGGGAGTTCGCCAGTGAACAGACGGTGACGGTGGTGGGGCCGCGGCAGCGGATTATTCCGAACGTGCGGATTCTGGGTCCGGAGCGGTCGATGACGCAGATCGAGTTGAGCTATACGGACGGGGTGTACCTGGGGGTGGAGTTGCCGCTGCGAATCAGCGGGAACATCGACGATACGCCGGGGGTGCTGGTGCTGGGTCCGGCGGGGGCGCTGCAACTGAAGAACGGGGTGATTCGGGCGGCGCGGCATGTGCATATGTCGGAGGCGGATATGAAGCACTATGGGGTTCGGGATGGGGAGAATATGAAATTGAAGATTACGGGGCCGTGTGGGGTGACGTTCGACAATGTGAGGGTGCGGCATCATCCAAAGGTGGTGTTGGAAGTGCATATTGATACGGATGAGGGGAATGCGTGTGATTTGGAGACGGCGACGGGGATGGAGCTGGGGAGGGATTAGGATTTGAGTAACACTTCAGCCGTCTGCCGCGATTCCCGTTTTTGCGGCCTCAGTCAAGTTGGGTCTGTCTGCTGACCCGCGATATCAGCCTCAGAATCAACGTGCCGGCATTCGGCTGAAATGTTACGGATTTGGGAATTTGGGAATTTAGGAACTGAGAAATGGGATTATGGAATTAGCATGGGGCAGGCGCGGGGATTTGGGGAGCGGTTCCTTTGATTCCTGATTCTGAACTGCTGGTTTTCGATTCTTTATTCTCTTTTCTGCATACTTAGGAGTTTGACGATGAGCCAGGAAGCATTGGGATTGTTGGAGTGCAAGGGATTGGTCTGCCTGATGGAGGGGACCGACGCGATGCTGAAGTCGGCGAATGTGGAGATGATCGGATGGGACAAGGCCGGCAGCGGGATGGTGACGGCGTTTGTGAAGGGGGATGTGGCGGCGGTGAAGGCGGCGGTGGACGCCGGGGCGGAGGCGGCGGGACGGGTGGGGCAGGTGATCAGCGTGCATGTGATCGCCCGGCCACACGATGAACTGGGGGCGATGTATCCGAAGAAGAAGGCGGCTGCGGTGATGGCGGGGAGGCCGGATGCGGTGAAGAAATGACCGGGGGGGGCCGCAGAGGGAATTAACGCGAGGGGGCGAAGAAGGAATTGGGTTTTGGTTTGGGTGAATGAGGAATCAATTTCTTGCCGCGGGTCGAGCGATTCGCAGGGAATTTTTACCACGAGGGCGCGAAGAAGGAATTGGGGTTTGTTTGGGGTCAGATGAGGATTTAACTTTAGCCGCTGGGGGGCAGCGGAGATTTGAACGCGAAGGGGCGAAGGGGCGAAGAAGACGGGGAGGGGATGGATGGGGGAGGGCGTAGAGTGAGCGGTTGACGAGGTGAGCGGGGGGGACTTTTTTTGCTGCGAAGGCTCGAAGGACACGAAGAGAAAAATGGAACTGTGTCGCTTCGCGGTTTAGCGACTTGTTGTGTGATTGGGATCGAGTTTTGAGTTTAGGAGACAACCATGGCGATTGAGACAGGCGGATCGTTTGGAACGGCGTTGGGGATGATCGAGACCAAGGGGTGGGTTGGGCTGGTCGAGGCGACGGATGCGATGTGCAAGGCGGCGAATGTGGAGATCGTCAAGACGATCCAGATCGGCGGGGCGTTTGTCACGACGATCGTGCGGGGGGATGTGGGAAGCGTGAAGGCGGCGGTGGATGCTGGGGCCGAGGCGGCGGGGCGCGTGGGGGAGCTGGT
Source organism: Tepidisphaerales bacterium (assembly GCA_038329845.1). Taxonomy (GTDB): domain Bacteria; phylum Planctomycetota; class Phycisphaerae; order Tepidisphaerales; family Tepidisphaeraceae; genus JBBQNJ01. The sequence goes on from JBBQNJ010000110.1 coordinate 9,887, forward strand.
TGCCAGCCATGTGATCGCGCGGCCGCATCCGGAACTGCTGAGCGGGTTCGGGGCGTAGGTGAGTCGGGCTGGGACTCGTGGGGGCGTAGGTGAATCGGCTCGGAGGTGAGTCGGGGTGGCGCTCCGGGCGGCATTGCGAATCGGCTCAGAGGTGAGTCGGGCTGGGACTCGTGGGGGCGTTGCGATTGGGCCGATGGGGGATCGGTTCAGGCGCTGTCGGGATTGGACGAACCGGGCGTAGCGGGGGGGGCGGGGGCCGGGAAGAGTGGCCGTGGATTCGTGCTCGTTGGGATGAATGATGAAGTTGATGGTGGCG
>JBBQNJ010000111.1:0-10143 GCA_038329845.1 Tepidisphaerales bacterium
AAGAGCCACATTCGTCGTACGCCTTAGCCACGGCGATTCGAAACTCCATTGCGTATGCCATCGTGTCAGTCTCCTTGTGGGTGACCGACAGTATACTGAAACAAATAGCACCGCGCTACTGTGATTTGAAAAACGCTCTAGCCCGAAGCGCCAGCGAGGCGACGACGCAGTTAGCCCGAAGCGCCAGCGAGGCGACGACGCCGTTAGCGAGGGATCGACGGGGGGATGCGCAGACGGGTGAGCCGAAGAATTTTCACCACGAAGCGGCGAAGAAACACGAAGGAAAAGACGAAAAAACCCTTCGCCGCTTCGCGTTGAATCCTCCGGGCGAAGAATCAAGTCCGATCAGGATGCACAGGATGCACAGGATAAGGCCGTTTTGCCCGGGCTTCGCCGGGCGCCGCGATTCTGTTGATCGTGGAAGTGGAAGGAATTCACCGCCGATGAACGCCGATCAAGAAAAAGGATGGACCGGATCGGAGGATCAGATGTTCCATCTCCTCGCTGGCGCTTCGGGCTAACGAAGTCATCCCGTCATCCCCCTTCCACTTCGGCCGGGAGAATCACGGTGAACGTCGATCCCTTGCCCGCTTCGCTTTCGACGGTGATGTCGCCGCCCATCAGGCGGCTGAACTGGCGGCTGATAGCCAGGCCCAGGCCGGTGCCGCCGTATTTCTTCGAGGTCGAGGTGTCGGCCTGCACGAACGATTCGAACAGCTTGCCCAACTGCTCGGCGGTCATGCCGATGCCGCTGTCGGCGACGATGAAGCGGATCCGCTCGCGGCCCGCGCCGCCACCGCCCGCGCCGCCGCCCGATGCACCGCCCGACGCGGCGACGCAGCGCTCGACCGACAGGGAAATCGTCCCGTTTTCCGTGAACTTCGCGGCATTGCTCAGCAGATTCAGCAGGCACTGGCGCACCTTGGCCTGATCGGCTTTCATGCTGCCGGCCCCCGCCGGGCACACCAGCTTCACCTCGTTGCCGCGCTTGGCGGCCATCGGCTTGATCGTCCCGATCACCTCGGTCATCAGTCCGGCGATGTCGAACCCCTCGATGTGCAACGTCATCCGGCCGGCCTCGATCTTGGATAAGTCGAGGATCTCGTTGATCATCGTCAGCAGGTTTTTTCCGGCGCTCTGGATCTTCTTCAAGTCCCCCGCCGCCTGCTCGGGCGAGGCGCTGCCGGCCTCGGCGTCCTCGAGCAGCATTTCACTGTAGCCGATGATCGCGTTGAGTGGGGTGCGCAGCTCGTGGCTCATGTTGGCCAGGAAGGCGCTCTTGGCCCGGCTGGCGGCCTCGGCGGCGTTTTTCGCGTGACGCAGTTCCTCCTCTTGTCGTTTCAGATGGGAGATGTCCCGGGCGATCGCCGAAGCGCCCACGACCCGGCCATGCAGGCTCTTGACCGGGGAAACCGTCAGCGAAACATCCAGCACGCGCCCGGATTTGGTCGCGCGGGTGGTCTCGATATGTTCGATCGGCTCGCCGCGATGGACCTGCTCGAGCCAGCCGGCCATCTGCTCGGGCATTCCCTGGGCAAGCAGCTTCGAAGCTTGCTTGCCGATCATCTCGATGGGGGAATATCCGAACATTTTCTCAGCGCCGCGGTTCCAACTTCGGATGATCCCGTTGAGCTGCATGCCCATGATCGCATCGTCGGAATGCTCGACGATGGCGCTGAGCTCGATGTTCTCCTCCTGCATGCGCGAATGCTCGGCGGCGGTGCGCTCGAACTCGCCGGTGAGCTTGCGAAGCTGCAGCAGCCGCGCTGCCTGGCGGGCCAGCCCCTTGAGCGCGATGGACTGGGCGGCGGTGAGTCCGGCGGGGCGCGGGACCGGGTCCAGTACCATCATGCAACCCAGGGCGTGACCATCGGGCATCACCACCGGCGCTGCGGCGTAGAACCGAAACGCCGGCGCCGTACCCCCCACCCACCCCGCCCCGCCCGCCCCGCCTCCCGAGCTGCCGGCCCCCGCGCCACCCCCGCCCCCCGCGCCGGCAAGGGCCCCGGCGGCGAACCTGGGATCGGCGCGGAGGTCGGGGATGCACTGCACATCGCGCTGCGCGATGGTGTATTCGCAAGGGGAACCGCCGCGGGGAATTTCCGCGACCGAAAGTCCGCTTCGGGCCTTGAACCAGACTCGGCGGGCATCGACCATCGCCAGCGCGGACGCCGAGGCGCCGCACGCCATCGCCGCGATCGCCGCGAGGTCCTCGAAGTCGCGTTCCGGGCGGGTGTCGAGAATCTGATACCCTTCGAGGGCCTTGAGTCGCTTGTCTTCATCGGGCACGATCGGCGCGGTCATAGGGTCTCCCGGGGCAGGGGGGGTTGAAAAACTCGATCCAGTGTAGCACGGGCGCTCACGAACGGGGGGGTGCGGACGCTCCACCGTACGCCGTGCCGCGCCATACCACCTGTCCGGTCCGGCACATTCGCAGGGCTTTGGCAAAAATCGCCAGCAGGCCCCCCGCCCCCAGCAGCGCCCCCCAGGCGTAGCGCGTCCGATTGCCCGTCCAGTGGTACACCCGACCGAGGATGATCCGAATCATGATGAACTGGATCGCCGCCAGCAGCGTCCAGTACCCGCCGCAGGGAATGCCGAATGCCCGTCGATCGGGAAGGAAAATCCATTCCCACGCACCCCAGGCCAGCACGCCGTGGGGAAGCACCATGAGGATCATCACCGCCACCGCGCCGGTGAGAATGCGTCCCGGGCGGGCGAGGCTGGCGGCAAAAAAGATGCGGGCGAATCCGCGGATGATCGCCGCCGCCGAGCTGTACATTCGCACCGCCGCCAGATGCGGCGCCACCGCCAGACGGGTTTTGTGACCCTGTCCTTTGCTGAGCCGCGCGAAGTCGATGTCCTCGCAGAAGCGATCCCGCACCGCTTCGTGGCCGCCGATCGCGTCGTAGGATTGGCGTTGGAACAGCATCACCTGGCCGTTGGCGAAGGCGGCGCCGCGATCGTCCTCGTTGGTCCACGACACCGTATACAGCACCGACAGCGCCGCCCCGGCCAGCGGCACGATCAGGCCCTCCCAGAACGTGTGGCTCTCGAGCCGCGGGAAAAAACTCAGCAGTCTCGTTCGCTTGGCGCACGCCATGCCCATCATGGCTCGGGTACATTCCGGCGACAGCACCACGTCTGAATCGACGAACAGCAGGTAGTCGCCCCGCGCCGCCGACACGCCGGTTCGCAGGGCGTTGCACTTGCCGGTCCACCCGGCCGGCGGGGCACCGGCGGGGATGTGCAGCGCCGTCAATGCCGGGTTGGCCGCGCTGAGCGCATCGAGAATCCGCCCGGTTTCATCGGTGCTTCGATCGTCGATGGCGATCACGTCGAACGAGGGGTAATCCTGCGACAGGGCTGATTCCAAGCAGGCACCGATCCGCTGGGCCTCATCCTTGGCCGGGATGAGGATGGTGACATGCGGCGGCGATTCGGGCAGCGGGCGATAAGGCCGCTCCAGCAGCTTCAGCTTCCTGTGGCCGTTGAGCAGCACGAATCCGAGCAGTCCCCAGGCGATCGGACCGGCCAGGACATACGCACAGAACCAGAAAGTCTCGAGTGGAAACGGCGTCACGCAGCATGTGAAGATAGGTTCAGTCGCACCGGCACGCAAAAAAAACGAGGGGGCGCCGGACCGGTCATTTCCGGGCGGGGGCGGCGCGGCGGCGGGCGGACTCGAGGGCGCTGCGGGCTTGCAGCAGCTCGAGGGCCGATTCGGTCAGCTCTCGCGAGCCGGGCGGCCGAGTGGCGCGGAGCTGCTCATGACGGGCTTGAAGGTCGGTGACCCGCTGGAGGGCCTTGGCGATCTCGGGATCGCCGTCCGCCGACGCCGGGGAGGCCGGGGCGGCCGGCGCGGGTGCGGCGGTACCGGGTGAATTTCCCTTGGCGGACATGGCGGTCTTCGCCGAGTCCGCGGACCCGGGCCCGGGCACGACCATGCCGGGGCCGGGGGCGGGCATGGGGCCGGGAGCGGGGGAGGGGGCGGGCACCGCGGTGCCGGGTCTGCCCGTCGCGGGATTCGGCGAGTTTTCCGCCGGTTTCCCAGGATTTCCTTCATCGCCGATCGCGCTGCGCACGGTCTGGCCGATCTGCTCGGCCTGCCGCGGATTGCTCGCCAGCCAGACGGCCAGGGCGCAGGTGATCAGCCCGGCCCAGGCGAAACTCAGGCTGGATCGGCCCGACAGCCAGCCGCCGAGAAGCCCGAGCAATCCGAGCGCCGCCCCGGACAGCCCCGCGTACAGCGCCAAGGGTCGCGTGGGCGCTGCCAGCGATAGCAGAATGGCGATCAATCCCAGAATCGTGGCCACGACCCCCAGCCCGCTGGTTCCCACAGCGCGGGGAGCGTAACTGTGGTGATGAATGTTCGGGCTGACGACCACCGTCCGGGATTCCGGCGGCCCGGGGGGCGCGGGCGGCGGTAAATAATTCGGCGGCGGCGGTGCCTGAACGTAGATCACTGTATGGCTTGGCCCCGCCGGGGGGGCCGGGGCCGGGGCGGCGGGAACGGGGGCGTGTGCCGCAGCGCCGGCGGGCACATTCACATAAATCACCGGCGCAGCGCGATCCGCGCCGCTGTTGGCACCGGACCTGTTCACCGGCACTCGGCGAGACGCCTTGACCGGCACCGGTGCCTGCCGCCGCGCGAGATCTCGGGGATCGTTCTCCACGTCCATAGTCTATCCGCGCCAGCGCGGGCATTCATCCCTGCGGCGATGCGAATCCGATCAAGTCGTTTCGTTCTGAAAAAACTCGATCACCTCGCCATCCGGTCCCTGGCAAAACGCCAGGCGCACCGGCGTGGGGCCGGGGGTGCTTGGAATTTTCACGTCCTTCGGCTCGACGGTGATCACCGCTCCGGCAGCGCGGGCGCGCTCGATTGCAGCGTCCACATCGCCGGTGCGAAGGGCGAAGTGGATGATGCACCCTTCCGGACGGCGCTCGGGGGGACCGCCCGCGAAGACCTCGAGATAATTGCCGTCGCCGGTGTCGAGCATCACCGCGCGCTTGTCCCCTTCCCCCCAGCGAATCTTCGGCACGAATCCCAGAGCCTGGCAATAGAACTTTACAGTGGCGTCGAAATCGCGCACCTTAATGGCCACATGATGAAAACCGCCGCCGCCGAGTATTTTGTTGGTATGAGTCATAGATCGGAAGATTATGAGGCAGCAGGCCAGAGGGATCAAATGAACAAGGGATATCCGAACGAAGCGATCGAGCCACGAAGCGGATCGTTCGCGCTTCTGGCCGCCTTGGCGATTCGGTGCCTGCTCGCGTTCTTCGTTCTCTCCTGCGGCGTGATTTTCGCCCAGGATCGGCGGGCACTGCCGCCGGGGTCGAACGTGATCAATGTGAAAGATCACGGCGCGGTCGGCGACGGCGCGGCCGATGACACCGCGGCGATACGGGCGGCGGTGAAAACAGCGCTGGACCGGCAGGGGCGATATGCCACTCCGCCGTTCGTCTACTTCCCCAGCGGCACCTATCTGCTGAGCGATTCGATCGAGGGCAAGGTTGGCGATCATGGCTGGTCGGGCGGGTGGCGAGCGGGTCTGATCCTGTGGGGCGAAAGCCGCGAAAAATCGGTCCTGAAACTGAAAGATCGACTCGAGGCCTTCGCCGATCCCGAGAACCCCCGGCCGGTGCTGGCGACGGGATCGGAATCGGACAAAACCACCAAGGCGGGCGACAAGCCGTTGAATGGCGGCGGCAACCGTGCCTTTCGCCACGGGATCAACAACCTCACCGTCGATGTGGGCGCCGGCAACCCCGGGGCGGTGGGGATCGACTTCGTCAACTCCAACCGCGGCGGGATCGAACACGTCACCATCCGCAGCGGCGATCCGGAGCATGTTGGCAACGTGGGACTCAAGCTCACCCGCAACTGGCCGGGACCGGGGCTGGTACGCGACGTGTTCATCGACGGCTTCGACCGCGCCATCGAGGTTTCGCACGGGCAATACTCGATGACCTTCGAACACATCAAGTTCCGCAATCAGCGGGTCGGCGGCGTGAAAGATTCGTATCACCAGGCTCTATTTTTCCGAGGTCTGGACAGCGCCATCTCCGGACCGGTGTTTGAATTGCCCGGTGATCGGTCCATGCTTGTGTTGCTGGATTCGGCGCTCATCGGCGGAAAGCCGGACACCGCCGCCATCATCGGCAAACCGACCGTATATGCCCGCAACCTGAAGGTCGAGGGATACGCCAACGCGCTGAATCTGACGAACGGCAAGACGCCGGTCGCGCAGGGCGACGAACTTCTGTCGGCGGTGCCGATTACCATCGGAGAGAAAACCCCCGCGCCGCTTGCCATCGAAGAATCCCCGGAATTCTGGCCGGAATCGCCTGATGACTGGACCAATGTGGTGACCGCCGGCGCCACCCCCAATAAATCCGACGATGACGATGCCGACGCGATCCAAGCGGCGATCGACTCGGGTAAGCCCGCCGTTTTGCTGCCCAGCGGGTCGTACCACGTCGGCCGCACCTTGATCGTGCGCGGCGGCGTCAGGCTGATCACCGGAACCCAATCATCGCTGGGCGCCACGCCCGGGGCGTATGTCGATCCGCTAATTCGCATCGAGGGCGAAGGCCCGGCCGTCACGCTTCAACATCTGTGGTTCAGCGGCGCGGTCGAACACGCCGGACGGCGCGCCGCGGCCTTTCGGCATTGCGACCTGAACCGCGGCTATCGCAACACCCCCGAAGGAACCGGCGACGTCTTTCTCGACGACATCATCGGAAAGCCCATCATCGTGGCCCACCCTCAGCGCCTGTTCGCCCGGCAACTGAACTGCGAGTTCGGCGATGATTCGCTGATCGAGAACCACGGCGGAGCGATGTGGATCTTCGGCTACAAGACCGAGGGGCAGATGACGGTGATCAAGAACCTCGGCGGGCAGGTCGAGCTGCTCGGCGGGCTTTTTTATCCCTTGAAAGAAGTCTCGTCCGGCACGCCACTGTTCATCAACGACGACGGGGGCACGATGCGCCTGACGTACGTGATGAACGGAAAGGATTATCCCCTGAACGCGGTGACGCGGGCGCGCGGCCAGGCGTCGTGGCGGACCGTCACCGCCAAGCAGATCCCCGGACGCGGGCCGGCGCTGCTCACGGTCGGACCGTGAGGTTTCCGCGGACCGGATCGCGCGGGAGCACCTGGGACGGCGGACGACGGACGGCGAGGGCCGAGGGATGCGGAACGGCGGGCAGACGGCGGGGAGCGAGGGGTCTACTCCACCGCCTCGTCGGCCCGCGTCGCCGGGAGAAGCAACTGGCGATAGGCCTTGCGAAGGCTCGGGGCATCCACCTCATCCCGCGCCAGAAAAATCCCCGGCGACTTGCCCGGATTAAACAGATGCCGCAGGACCACGCCGATCCGCTCGGCGTCGGCCTCGGACCGTGCCGCGGGCAACGACGGCTCGTCTGCCAGCAATCGCAACCAGTCCTCGGGGCCGCCCGGCTCGGCGATGAACGCACCCGCCTCGACGACTTCGCAAGGCAGAATACGGAATATCTTCACCAATCCAGGCGCCGGTCCGCGCTGGAGGCTGATGAACCGAAAATCCCGCAGATCCCGGACGTAGCGAAACTCGCCATGCCCAAGGCGAGACATCGGGTCGAGATGGACCTTGATGCGCCCGGCGATCTCGAAACGCAGCTCCGCCCCCGCCGCCAGCATTCGCTCCTTCAGCCCGCGCAGATGCTCGCGCGGGTCGATCAGCACTTCCAGGCTCCATTCGATCAATCGTCGATATTGCTCAAGCGGGATCGTCCCGTCGCACGGCGCGGGGCAGCGGTGCATGTCCTTGTACGCGCACGCCTTTGCGTGCGGCGTCTGGATCAGCAGGTTGTGGTAGCGACACAATTCGAACGAATCCTCGAGCAGTTCGATCAGCCGCCCGGCGGCGTGCTTGTCGGCCACCGGTCCGATGAGCCGCCCGGGGCGCGGCGACAGATCGTCCGTCCGCTGGTAACGCGGGAACGTCGCCTCGGGATCGACATGGAGAAACCACGCCCGCTCGCGCGGGATCATCCGCCGATAATCCTCGGGAAACAGCCGGCGGGCGGCTTCGAGATAGACCCGGTCGGCCTCGAACGCGCTGTCCACCGCACGCCAATGGACCTGCCGCACGATGTCGCGCAAATCGACTCTTCGCGTCGGACCCGGCTCGGCATTCGGCGGGGCGCTCTCCAGCCGGCGAACCACGCTTCGGCGCAGATCCTTGGCGCACAGCAGTTGCACCGCGCGGCCCGCCACGTCGCTCATCAGCCACACCGCCCACCGCGCTGGCAACCGCCGTGCAAGTTCCCCCGGCTCTTCGGCGGGATCGAATTGGCAGTGCCGATCAAAAATGTCGTCCAAGGCATCACTCACGCGGTGCATTGTAGAACGCACCGACAGCGTGAAAAAACACGCCATGCCGATCCGCTTACTTTTTCCCGGATCGATTCGGCAGTATTCTTCGCGGCTTGTAGCGATTCACAAAGTTTTTCTAAGGATCAAGCTCATGGCTTACTCGGGTTTCGATATCAGCGGGAAGGTTTGCCTGGTTTCCGGCGGCACCAGCGGCATCGGCCGCGCCATCGCGCTAGCCTACGCGCAGGCAGGCGCCAAGGTCGTGGCCGGGTCAACCAACCCGGACAAGGTCGCCGCGATCAAAAAGGAACTGGGAAGCGGCCATGACGCCGTGACGATGAACGTCGCGGATGAAGCGAGCGTGAAGTCGGCGGTCGATTTCACGGTCAAGACCTTCGGGCGGCTCGACGCGGTGGTCAACGCCGCCGGGGTGATCAAGAAGCAGCCGTCGCTGGAGATGCCGGTCGCGGAGTTCGAGCGGATCGTGCGGATCAACCTCACCGGGACGTTCATCGTCAATCAGCAGGCCGCCCGCGTGATGAAAGACCAGCAGCCCAACGCCCAAGGCGAACGCGGCGCGATCGTCAACGTGGCAAGCCTCAACAGCTACATTTCGCTCTCGGAAGTCCTGGCATACGCGGCGAGCAAGTCCGGCGTGCTGGGCCTGATCCGCGGCCTGGCCAACGAGTGGGCCCAGTACGGCATCCGCGTCTGCGGCATCGCCCCCGGCGTGTTCCCCACCGACCTGAACCGCCCGTTGATCGAAGGCACCGAGCGCGGCGCCTGGCTGATAAAACACACGCCCATGGGACGCTTCGGCGATGCCAACGAGTTGGTCGGGGCCGCGATCTATCTAATCAGCCCCAGCGCCAGCTACACCACCGGCGAGACGATCATCGTGGACGGCGGCTTCCTCGCCCGCGGCGTGTAACCACACCGGCCACGATGGCCCTGCATCCATCACCGCGCGATGAAGACTCCCGACCCCTTCGTTTGGCCGACCCCTTCGTTTGGCCCGACCCCTTCGTTTGGCCCAGGAAAGAGCCCCTTGGCCATGGACGCGCAGACCCATTTTGGCAGACCATCACGCCAGATATGGTCCGCAGGCGTCAACTCTCCGTCAATCGCAAGTTGCTTGAGCGTGGATGTGCTAATCGGGCCCCGCTTCTGGCCATTCTTCATGTAATACCATTGCGGCATGTTGGCTCCCACAAGACTGGATAAACCAGAAAACAGGACGCGATTCAATAGGCCGCATCCCTTGGCCTCATTCTCACGGCACAATCTTCGTCGCCGGACAAAGAAAAGGGTCTAAGAGCGTGTGTGAGAACCCGGTTTAACCGCGTTGAAGTCGGTGAACCATCAGGTTGATCATCGAGATGCAGATCATGGCCTCGCTGCTTTCGGTCAGCATCTCGTAGTCCTTGCTGTGCCGACGGTATCGTCCCAGCCACGCGAAGGTTCGCTCTACGATCCAGCGTTTGGGCAAGACCTTGAATCCGGCGACGTCGTCGCTGCGATTGACGATCTCCAAAAGCCAGCCGCCCAGTTGCCGCGTCCATTCGATCAGCTTGCCGGCATACCCACCGTCGGCCCAGATCAACTGCAAGCGCGGGCACAGGCCGAGCAGTTTGCCAAAGACCAGCTTGGCGCCATCGCGGTCCTGGATGTTGCCCGCATGGACGACAACCGCAATGATCAAGCCGAGCGTATCGACAACAATATGCCGCTTTCTGCCATTGATTTTCTTCCCCGCATCGTAACCGTGGACCCCC
>JBBQNJ010000112.1:0-10141 GCA_038329845.1 Tepidisphaerales bacterium
ACGTGTTGAAGTGTCTTGCGTTCCTCATCCGTGAGGCGAACGATGTACTTCTTGAGCATGGCACCACCTTCCTTGGTTGATGTCATCATCGACCCGACCGCCTGCGGGCCGTGATCCTAAATCGGAGGCATGACAATGCACGAGCCGCAATTATACCGCTCGCGGACTTCAGTGAGATATCCGCAACGGCTCGGAACCTGCGGGATATTCCGGTTTTCCCCAAGCGAATCGTCTGAATAGGGACCGCGAGCCGCAATTAAAACATCTTTGATGGCTATCGCGCGTTTTACGTGAAGTTTTTCCATTTCCAATTTCGGATCTCCGGCAGATCCTGGCCATTCTTGTCAATGTATTGCTTGTGCTCGATGAGCTTGTCCTTGAGCTGCTGCTTCAGGTAGAGGCCCTTGTCGCCGGTCTGCGGCAGGCGATCAATGGTGTCCATCACGAGATGGAAGCGGTCGAGGTCGTTGAGCACCGTCATGTCGAAGGGGGTGGTGATGGTGCCCTCCTCCTTGTAGCCGCGGACGTGGATGTTGTCGTGGTTGGTGCGGCGGTAGGTCAGCCGGTGGATCAACCACGGGTAGGCATGGAAGGCGAAGATGACCGGCTTGTCCTTGGTGAAGATCTCGTCGAAATTCGTGTCGCTCAAACCGTGCGGATGCTCGGTTTGCGGCTGGAGCTTCATGAGGTCAATGACGTTGACCACCCGGATCTTCAGGTCGGGCAGATGCTCACGCATGATCGATACGGCGGCGAGCGTCTCCAGCGTGGGCACGTCGCCACAACAGGCCATGACCACATCGGGCGCGACGCCGTGGTCGTTGCTGGCCCACTGCCAGATGCCGATGCCCTCGGAGCAATGCTTGACTGCGGCATCCATCGTCAGCCACTGCGGTGCCGGGTGTTTTCCCGCAATCACGACATTGACGTAATGGCGGCTGCGCAAGCAGTGATCCATCACCGAGAGCAAGCAGTTGGCATCGGGTGGAAGGTAAACCCGCACGACCGCGGCCTTCTTGTTCATGACGTGATCGATGAAACCCGGATCTTGGTGCGTGAAGCCGTTGTGATCCTGCCGCCAGACATGCGAGGCCAGCAGGTAGTTCAGCGAGGCAATCTTCCGCCGCCAGGGCAGGTGCGCTGTGACCTCCAGCCACTTGGCGTGCTGGTTGTACATCGAATCGATGATGTGAATGAACGCCTCGTAGCAGTTGAAGAGCCCATGCCGCCCGGTGAGCAGGTAGCCTTCGAGCCAGCCTTCGCATTGGTGTTCGCTGAGCATCGAGTCCAGCACGCGTCCGGCGGGCGCGAGGAATTCGTCGTTCGGCACGGTCGCGGCGTCCCATTGGCGGTTGGTCGCTTCAAAGAGGGCCCCGAGGCCGTTGGAAAGCGTCTCGTCGGGACCGAAGACCCGGAAATTCCGCTGCGCGCTGTTTAGCTTCGCCACATCGCGCAAGAAGGGTCCGAGCACACGGGTATCGCCAACGCCGCGGACCCCCGGCGACGAAACGTCCTCCGCGTAGTCGCGGAAATCGGGCATCCGCAGGTCACGCAGTAGTTTGCCGCCGTTGGCGTGGGGATTGGTGCCCATGCGTCGTTCGCCTCTTGGCGCAAGTTCGGCCAAATCCGCCTTGAAGCGGCCCCGTTCGTCGAAAAGTTCTTCCGGTCGGTAGCTCTTGAGCCAGACTTCAAGGAGCTTGAGATGTTCGGGATGGGTGGCCGGATCGGAGAGTGGCACTTGATGCGCTCGGAACGTGCCCTCGATTTGCAGACCATCGACGACCTGGGGCCCCGTCCAGCCCTTGGGTGACTTCAGTACGATCATCGGCCAGCGCGGTCGCGTGAGGTCGCCCCGAGTGCGGGCCTTCTCCTGAATGGCCTTGATCTGCGCCACGGCCGTGTCGAGTGCCTTGGCCATGGCTTGGTGCATCAGCGCGGGTTCGTGCCCTTCAACGTAGATGGGCGTCCACCCATAACCGCGGAACAAATGTTCCAACTCCTCGGGTTCGATACGGGCAAGAATGGTTGGATTGGCGATCTTGTAGCCGTTCAGATGCAGAATCGGCAGCACCGCACCGTCGGTGGCCGGATCAAGAAACTTGTTGGAATGCCACGCCGTGGCCAGGGGTCCGGTTTCCGCTTCGCCGTCGCCGACGACGCAAGCGACGATCAGGCCGGGATTGTCAAACACCGCACCGAACGAATGACTGAGCGAATAGCCCAGCTCGCCGCCCTCGTGAATCGAACCAGGCGTTTCCGGCGAGGCGTGGCTGGGAATTCCCCCAGGAAACGAGAACTGCTTGAAAAGCCTTTTCAGCCCGGTCTCGTCCTGACTGATGTCCGGATAGATTTCGCTATAGGTGCCTTCCAGGTATGTATTGGCCACCACGGACGGCCCGCCGTGTCCCGGGCCGGAGACGTAAATCATGTCCAGGTCGTATTTCTTGATGACCCGATTCAAGTGTACGTAAATGAAGTTCTGCCCGGGCGTCGTGCCCCAGTGCCCAAGGAGCATGTGCTTGATATCCGAGAGCGCCAGCGGTCGCTTCAGTAGCGGATTATCGCAGAGGTAAATCTGCCCGACCGACAGATAATTGGCGGCACGCCAATAGGCGTCGATCTTGCCGAGCAGGTCGGGCGTAAGCGGCCCGCTTACGTTGAGTGGCCCGGCGGAATCGCCGTGGGATTGAAAGGCAGGTCTGAGTTGGTCGATAGTCATGGCTTACTCCTGTGGTTGAATCCGCTCAGGGTAGATTCATTTCGGGTGTTGTTTGAACCGCACGTTTGCCGGGCCTCAAGGACAAGTTGTCCGTCATCACGTAGACAAGGATGAGCCCGAGCATCAGCACCACCGCGATCCAGACGCGCCAATCTCGATGCGCATGTCTGAGGAAATGGTGACGTCCGTGCGCGTGGTCCCGTGGCTTGGTTCCTTGGCTCTCCACGCTGTGCTTGTTATCGCTCATTTCGCTCCGATCAACATGCGCGTCTTGCACAATGGGCTTGGCGAAAACAGGAAACAGCTGACGGGGTCGAACAACAGAAGGCGTTCGATCGACTCCGTCGGTTTACTCGCCAACAGGGCCTGCCAGCATCCCCCGGGCTGCCCTTCGTTTAGTCAGCCGACTCAGCGCCAACCTGATCTTATGCCGACTCGATGAACATTCGTGTTGTAGCACCCCCGGCGAACAAGGCCAATGAAGGAAATACCTATTGTTTTATCTGGCGAGATGCGAGCAGGCTGGGCAGATCGTACCCGAGCAGGTCGCCGATGTGCTCGACCGTGATGTCCGCGGGTGGGCATTCGGCCAGCGCCGCCGGATCGTGTGCATAGTGACCCTGCCGCGGGAAGACCGTTGTCACACGTTCGCCCCACACCTTCTTCACCGCCGTGAGGATGTGCAGCTTGTCGTCTACCAGGACGTAATGCTCTGCCGGATATCGCCTCTGGATGTCCGCCAGCGCCTGCTCCTTATGGATGTAAATCAGCACCCGGCCGTCCACCGCGTTGTACAAGCCGGATCGCTCGATTTTGTGCGGCTGAAAGACCGCATCCCCATCTGACAAGATCGCTGTCCGACCCCAGTCGCTGAGGCGCACCAGCAGATCGAGGGCACCCGGAAACAGGAGATCGGCAAATGGATAGTTGAGCAGAAACGCGGCAGCTTCGAGGCACTGCTGATCGAGCGGATCGCGAAGCCGGTAATGCTGCAATGCGTCCAGATAATCGACGTAGCCATTTCCCACGCGCAGCGCCTCAAAAATTTCCCAGTACTGTTCTGCGCGATCAGGTCCGATGATCCGGCTCAGATGATTCGTCCAGTCCGCGACCAGCCGGTCGCCATCGAGCAGCGTGTCATCCACATCAAGCAGAAACACCACCGGAACACGGTTCGTCATGTGGGCACCTCGTTCGGTGTTGGGTTCTGCCACCGCCCATCGGCGGCGATAAGCGTGTCGGCCTCTTTCGGCCCCCAACTGCCTCGCTTGTAGGGGCAGGCCCGGTGATGGTTCTTCAAGACAGGCTCGACCACCGCCCAGGCGGCCTCAACCGCGTCTTCACGGGTAAACAGCGCGCCGTCACCGGCCATGGCATCGCCCAGAAGCCGCTCGTAGGGGGCTTCTTCGCCGGGTTGCTCTTCAATGAGGTAGAGTTCCCGCTGGTCGCCGATGAACTCCTTCCCGGCACGCTTGACGCGGGCGGCGAGGGCGACGGCTGAACTGGGCGAGAGCCGGAAGCGCAGGTAGTTGGCCCGTCCAGTCGTTGACGCCGAGTCGGCAAACAGCTTCTGTGGCGGCCGCTTCAGCTCCACCAGGATCTCGGCCGCCGTTTCGGCCAGATACTTCCCGGAGCGTAGGAACCAAGGCACCCCCTCCCAGCGCCACGAGTCGATGAACAGCCGCAGCGCGCAAAAAGTCTCGACATCGGATTTCTTGGCCACGTCCCGCTCCTTGCGGTAGCCGGCGTACTGGCCGCGTACCACGTCATCCGGTTTCAGGGGGCGCATGGCCTGAAATATCTTGGCCTTTTCACTATGCACGGCACCATAGCCCTGATAGGCGGGAGCTTCCATCGCCAGCAGCGCGACGATCTGAAAGAGGTGGTTCTGGATCACATCGCGGAGGCAGCCGGCCGATTCGTAAAATGCCCCCCGATTTTCCACGCCGAAGTTCTCGGATAGCGTTATCTGGACGCTGGAGACGTAGTTGCGATTCCAAATCGGCTCCAGAAACGAATTGGCGAAACGGAAATAGAGGATATTCATGATCGCTTCCTTTCCGAGGAAGTGATCGATGCGGAAAATGGAGTCTTCCGGGAATACCGAATGCGCGATGCGATTTAGCTCGCGTGCGGATGCCAGGTCGCGGCCAAACGGTTTTTCGACGATGACGCGCGCGTGATTGGCCAACCCCGCGGTGCCAAGCCCTTGGATCACGGTTGCGAAGAGCGAAGGCGGGATGGCGAGGTAGTGCGCGGGGCGCTGAGCACTACCCAGTGTTGTTTTTATGGCCGCGAATGTACTCGGGTCTTTATAGTCCCCACTCACGTACCTGAGCAGAGACAACAACCTGTCCAGAGCACGCGGGTTGTCGATCCCTCCCGACCGCTTGATGCTGTCCGTCACGCGCTTGCGGAGCTTCGCCAGGCTCCACTTCTCGAAGGCGACGCCGATCACCGGGAACGTCAGGGTGCCCCGTTTGACCAACGCATAAAGTGCCGGAAAGATCATCTTGTGGGCCAAGTCGCCGGTAACGCCGAAGAGCACCAGCGCATCTGAATGAGAAGCAGGCATCACACGCCTCCTTTCGCGGCGGCAGTCTTTTCCTCGTGCCCGCCGAACTGGTACCGCAGGGCGGACATCACCCGGTCACCGAAGTCGGCCTCGCCGCGAGAGCTAAAGCGATCGTAGATCGCCGCACTGAGGACGGGAGCGGGAACGGACTCATCAATCGCGGCCACGATCGTCCAGCGTCCCTCGCCCGAGTCCGACACCCGGCCGGTGAACTTTCCCAAGTCGGGGTTCTTGAGTAACGCGATGGCCGCGAGGTCCAGCAGCCAGGAAGCGATGACGCTGCCGCGGCGCCAGACCTCGGCGATGTCCGGTAGGTTCAAATCGTACAGATAGCGCTCGGGGTGGCGTAGCGGGGTCGTTTCGGCATCAACGGTACGTTGTGTTTTGCCGACATTGGCGTGATGGAGGATGTTCAGCCCCTCGGCGTAGGCCGCCATGATGCCATATTCGATCCCATTGTGGACCATCTTCACGAAATGGCCCGCGCCGCTCGGGCCGCAGTGCAAGTAGCCGTGTTCCGCGGTGCCGCCGACTTTCTCTCGACCTGGGGTCCGTGGCGCTGCTTCAACCGGCGGCGCCAGGGTGTCAAAGATGGGATCGAGGTGCCGAACGGCCGCCTCGTCGCCCCCGATCATCAGGCAATAGCCCCGCTCTGCTCCCCAGACTCCTCCGCTGGTCCCGACATCCACATAATCGATGCCGTTCGATTTCAGCTCGGCGGCGCGCTTGATATCATCGTGGTAATAGGAGTTGCCTCCATCGATGACCACGTCACCAGATTGGAGGAGCGGAACGAGGGCCTTGAGCGTGGGATCGACCGCCGGGGCCGGCACCATCATCCAGATGGCGCGGGGCTTACTCAGTTTATGCACGACATCCTCGAGCGAGGTTGCTCCGACCGCTCCTTCTTTGACGAGGGTCTGCACTGCTTCCAGATGAAGGTCGTAAACAACACACCGGTGACCGGCCTTCAGGAGACGGCGCACCATGTGGGTTCCCATCCGACCCAATCCGATCATGCCGAGTTCCATGGTTCTTCCTTCTGCAAAACCGTGACGACGTTGCGAATTACTCACCAGCCGACGCACCCGGCCCGCCACGGGTCGGCACATCAGCTCGATGACAACGTTGATAACCAACCGCCGCCAAATCCCGCGCGACGTAACCCCGTGACGACGTAAGGGCAACGCCGCGTCAGTTGCCAGAGCAAGCCCGAGCGGAAGTTCTCACACGCCAAAACGACCGGCCCCAAGTTGATCCCGTAATGGAACCGCGAGGTCCAGCCGGGCTGACCCGGCGACTGTTGCGGGAAGGTCAAATTGAAGCTGCACTTGAAGCAATACTTGCCTGTGGTCTGCGGGTACACCTCCTGGAAATGCCGCGCCGTCGGCAGGACGATCTCCGGGGCAAAGGGCAGCGAGGCGACCACGGCCCACGGGGCGACGGTCCCGTCGTCCGGGCCGTCCGGCACACCGCGTGCCACATAATTAAAAAAACGGTGATTGACGCCCGCGACCTGGCGCACCGTCCGACCGGGTCCATCACTTGCGCTCAGCCCCCAGAAGTAGGGACCGTAGCCGACGAAGCCGTGCGGGTTATGAATTGCGCACTGCTGTTGCACTTGGGTCGCGCGCCGGCTGTTCTCGAAGTAGTCGATGCCCTTGCCGCGCATGTAGACATCCTGGATCCCCCGGAAGTCGATCCACAGGTGCGAGTATTGATGGATGAAGAGCGAACCCCCATGCAGGAACTCGTGGCCATAAAGCTCCCGCCACTGGTAGGTTGAGGCCCACGCCGCATAGCTGGCCTCTGGCAGCGGGTACGTGGGCGAGCCCAGGCCCAGCACGTACAGTAGTAGAGCCTCGTCGTAGCCTTTCCAGCGGTACTTCAAAAAGCCGCGCTCAGGCTTCCATCCGTGGGTGATCGTCGCGCCCCGGTTTTGCGCCCACTGCCAATCGGCCCGGCGGTAGAGCGCATCGGCCAACGTGCGGATCTCCCGCTCAGCTTCATCATCTTGATCAAAATAGCTGGCGGCGGTGAGCATGCCGGCCAGCAGAAAAGCCGTATCGATTGTGGAAAGCTCACAGCGTCCGGCCCGCCGGCCGGTCTGCATGTCGAGAAAGTGGTAGTAGAACCCCTTGTAGCCCGTTGCATGCAGGGCCGTCCCCTGGAGACTCGTCCAGAAGAACCGCAACACCGCCAGTGATCGCTCGATCGCTTCGGCGCGCGTCATCCAGGCTCGCTCGACGCCAACTGGATAGGCTGCCAGGGCAAACCCAACGGCGGCGATGCTCGCGAGGGCGGCCCGTTGAGTCTTGTCAGCCACCAAGCCGTTCGCCGGATTGGTCTCGTGAAGGAAGTAGCCGAAGGCATCCCGCTGGAGCGCGTGCAGCATCTCTGCGCTGCTTGCTGTTTGGGTCGGGCCATTCGCCCGGTGTCTGGGCGCGGTTTGATGCGCCCCAGTTTCAGCGGCTTCTTCCGGACCGGATTGTCTCTGGCGTCTGTTATCCACAGCAGCACCCAGACTTGCCCCGCGGCTTGGCACCGGCGGGAGTGGACAGAAACTTTTGCCGGCAGGGGTCGCTGCAAAAGTAGAAGGTCTTACCATCTCGGTCGGCGTGGAGAGCGATTGTCTTGTCCACGGTCATGCCGCAGATGGGGTCTTTGGTTACGGATTTCGATTCATTCATGGTCATGTTCCTTTCCTGAGTGTTGTTATTATAACTGACTTTTCATTTCGGTTTCCACGTCGTCGTTCCGTTTGCGGCGTGGTGTGGTACCCGAGTTAGCCGGTGTCTGAACGACTCTCGGCGAGTTGTCGCTTCGTGTGGTGGCCAAGTTGGGCCATTGCCCCCAACGCGGAATAAACATCGGCACCCGTTTCCGGTATTCGCCATATTCGTCGCCGAATTCTTCCTCGACTTTTTGCTCCTCACTTCGCGCCAGCAGGTAATAGGCAAGAACGATGACGGGGAATAGCGCGACGGAGAAAACGGTGGGCCAATGCACGATGCCCTCGCCGAATAGCGCAATGAAAAGTCCGGTGTATTGCGGATGCCGCACCAAAGCGTAGAGGCGGTTCGTCACGAGCCGGCCCTTCTGTCGGGCGCGGTGAAGCTCCCGCCATCCTTCCATGAAAATGCCGAAGCCGATGAACAGGAGCGTGTAGCCGAGGATCATCGAGATCATCATGCCCGTCGCGCCGTGACCCAGCAGCGTGGACCAAAGGTTGGCGTTGAGGTTGGTCTTATCGAGTCCGAAGAACCGGACGAGCAGATAGATGGTGAGCGGAAAACCATACATCTCTGCATAGAGGGCAATGATGAACGCCTGGATCACGCCGGCACTCGCCCACTCCTTCCACGTCTTGGGCGCGAGGTAGCGGTAGAGAAACCATGAGGCCACCACGATCACGATCAGGGCGAGGCCCCAAGCTCCTGAATGTGCAATGTGTTCATTCATGGTTTTGTTTCTTCCTTTGTCGTTTGTGTTTCACTTCGAGTTTCGCGGGCAGCTTGTTCCTTATCACTCGGTGAGCCTTGTTCTCCATTTTTTATTTAGGGTCGGTTTTGATTTTCAGCATTCGTGCGTTGATCGCCACAATCACCGTGCTCGCGGCCATCAGCACCGCGCCCAGGGCGGGAGTGAGCAACACACCCCATGCATAAAGCACTCCGGCCGCCAGCGGAATGGCCACGACGTTGTAGCCCGTGGCCCACACCAAGTTTTGCATCATCTTGAGGTACGTGGCGCGGGAGAGCTTCAGGATGGCGACCACATCCGAGGGATTGCTTCTCACCAGAATGACGTCGGCGGTTTCGACGGCGACATCCGAGCCGGCTCCGATGGCGATTCCCAAATCGGCCTGCGCCAGTGCGGGAGCGTCGTTCACGCCGTCGCCGGTCATGGCGACCAACTCACCCCGGGATTGAACCTCTTTCACCTTGGCGGCTTTGTCCTGAGGCAGGACTTCGGCGAAGTATTCATCCAGTCCGATCTGGTCCGATACCCAATTGGCAGTCGCTTTGTTATCGCCGGTAAGCATCACGCAACGGATCTTCATTTCCTTGAGCGCATCAATCGCCTGCTTCGCCTCGGGCCGGATGATGTCGGCCAGCGCCATCGCTCCTTTCAGCGCTCCGTCCACGAGGACAAATACCACCGTCTTCCCCTGCGCTTGCAGTGGCTCGACGCGTTTGTCCGTCATCTCGATGTTCTGTTCGCGCAGAAATCCCGGACTCACCACCTTGATCTCCTTGCCCTCAACCCGGCCTTGGGCACCTTTGCCGGCAATACCTTTGAAGTTTTCCACCGGCGATTTCTTTTCGGAAGCGCCGGCAATCGCTTTGGCAATGGGATGTTCAGAATTCGCATCCACCGAAGCCGCATAGCGACGCAGCGTTTCTTCGTCGATGTCCTGCGAAAGCAGGAGCGTATCTGTCACGCCAAATCGTCCTTCCGTGAGTGTGCCGGTCTTGTCGAAGATGATCGCCTGCAGTTTTCGCGCGCCCTCAAACGCGACGCGGCTGCGAATCAAAAGGCCGTTCTTCGCGGCCAGGGCAGTGGATACAGCCACGACCAACGGCACCGCGAGACCCAGAGCATGCGGACAAGCGATCACCATGACCGTGACGGTGCGTTCAATGGCGAACGCGAAGTCCTTGCCCATGAGAACCTGCCAGATAAGGAAGGTGATCACACCGCCCCCCAAGGCGACGATGGTGAGCCACATCGCGGCGGTGTTGGCCAGATCCTGGGTCTTTGATTTGCTTTCCTGCGCCTGTTTGACGAGATCAATGACCTGCGACAGAAACGAATCCTTGCCAGTGCCCTTCACCTCGATGGTC
>JBBQNJ010000113.1:0-10048 GCA_038329845.1 Tepidisphaerales bacterium
AAAACCTAATTTCTACGCCTCGAGCAATAAGAGCGCCCAGGAAGCCCACGAGGCGATCCGCCCCACCGATGTGAATCTGACCCCCGCCGCGGCCCGGGCGAAGTTGTCGGCCGATGAATTCAAGCTCTACCAGCTCATCTGGAACCGCTTCGTCGCCTGCCAGATGCCCCCAGCGGAGTTCGACCAGACCGCCATTACGCTCGTCGCCCACACCCGAGTAGGCCAGGCGCTATTCCGCGCCACCGGGCGAAAGCTGGTTTTCGATGGCTTCATGCGCGTCGCGGGGATCAGCAGTGACGATCAGCTTCTGCCGGAACTACGGCCCCAGCAGAATATCTATCCGATCGACTTAAGCCCAACCCAGCACTTCACCCAGTCGCCGCCGCGATACACCGAGGCCAGTCTGGTGAAGGAGATGGAGCGCCTCGGGATCGGTCGGCCCAGCACGTATGCCAGCATCATCCAGACCATCCAGGACCGCGAGTACGTGACGCAGCAGGAGCGGCGATTCTTCGCCACGCTGCTCGGCAAGGTCGTGACCGACAAGCTGATTCAGGCCTTCCCCGAGATCATGAACGTGCAGTTCACCGCCGGGATGGAATCCGATCTCGACCAGATCGAAGATCAGCACAAGGACTGGGTCAAACTGCTCAAGGAGTTCTACAACCCGTTCCATAAAGGCGTCGAAGGGGCGATGGAATTGCTTGACCACGCCGGCGGAGCCTCGTCGCCGTATACCTGCGAAAAATGCGGCGGAAAGATGCTCTACCGGATCAGCAAGAACGGATTCTTCCTGGCCTGCGAGAACCGCGAGTGCGCCACGACGATGAACGTCGATCCGCAGGGCCGCCCCACGGTACGCGTAGTCTCGGAACACAAATGCCCGGTCTGCGGACGGGAAATGATCAAACGGCGCGGGCGATTCGGGGAGTTTCTCGGCTGCTCGGGATATTCCCAGAAGAACGAGAAGGGGGAGCCAGCTTGCGCCACGATCATCAACCTCGACAAAGCGGGCAATCCTCTGCCGCCTAAGCCCCCGCCTCTCCGCACAACCGTCAAGTGCGAGAAATGCGGCAACGACATGCTGCTGCGCGATTCCAAGCGCGGACCGTTTCTCGGCTGCTCGACGTTCCCCAAGTGTCGCTCGACACGGATGATGAAAAAACTCACCGGTGCCGATTTACAGCAGGTCGAGGCGCTGCTGCCGCTGCTGAAGGAAAACGTCCAGCGATCGCAGGAGATGGTGGCGAAGATCATCGGGGCGAATCCCGCGGCGGCGGGAACAGCGCCAAAAAGCAACATCCCGACCGACATTGACTGCGATGAGTGCGGCAAGCCGATGGTGATCCGCCAGGGCTCGCGCGGACCGTTCCTGGGATGCAGCGGATATCCCAAGTGCCACAACACCGGCGAAGTGCCGGTCAAGCTCATCGAGGAAATGGGACTCAACGGCGAGGCGACGACCAAGGCGTCGGAAACCGCCAAGTCCGCTGCGGCCGAATCGCGCGATGAGGCCGAAGCTGCGGCCGAATGAACCACGATTCGACAGCCCCCGCGTGCGGGCCGGTCCGGTTATACTCCTCCACCGGCATGACTGACGGGCTTGAACCGGTCGATCAACGACTTCCCTGGGCCACCACCGGGGCGGCAATTCTGGCGTTCATCGCACTCTATTACAGCGGGCGAAGTCGCTTCGACGGCGTGGCGCTCATGGGAACGGTGCTGGTCGCCGCTGCGTTCATCCATCAGCGCCTGCCCGCGAGCCTGGTGCTGGCCTGGTTCCTACGGATCACCATTTTCGCCGCGATCATCGTGCTGGGGCCGCCTCGACGGCGCATCAATGTTTCGGCGGCGTTCGAGCCGGATTTCGTCCACTATTTCGGCTACCTGCTGATGGCCGAGCTTCTCCTGCGGGTGTGGCAATATCACAAACAAGGTCCTCCGCCCGGCGACATCATGGTGCTGACGGGGCTGATCTTCATGAGCGCCACCAACACCATGGACACCCATCACATCCCCTGGCTGGCACCGCCATTCATGATTCTGATGGGCTTGTCGCTGCGCGATTTTCAGCGTCGCGGACAATCGGCACCTTCGCACCGCACCGCCGCCGTTTGGCGACAATGGAGCTGGCGCGGCGGGGCCATCGCGGTGATGATCGGCCTGGGACTCGGCGGATCGCTCGCCGTGGCGTCGTTCGGGCCCTCGGTCGAACGATGGGCGATGGTGGTCCTGGCCAATCAATACCAAGGCCGCGAAGTCGGCATGAGCGGAACGGCCCAACTCGGGGCGGTCTACAATCCCGCCCCATCGCCGCAGCGCGTCATGCGGATTGCAAATTTCCACGGCGGCGATGCCCACCTGCGCGGGTTGGTGTTTGACGCGTATCGCTACGGCAATTGGGGACCGTCCATGCGGGCGCGGCAATTCTTCCCCGCCCCGCCGAACGAACTGGGACCGCTGTCGATCGGGCAACGCGCCGCGGTCAACCGCTACGACGAGGGGATCGGGCTGATCTACGCGCCGTTGGATGTCGCCGGCGTCGTGCCTCGCGATGACCTGCTCATCGAATGGAATCCCGCCGACGGCATGGCGCTGCGGGAAGAAGGCTCGTTGCGGCAAACGCGCGACTATGACCTGGTGTTCCCCCGACCCGACGAGCGCCGCCATACACCGCTGAATCAACCTCCCGACGACGCCCAGCGCCCGATGTATCTGCGAATCCCCGAGGAACTCGACCCGGTCGCGGCGCCGATGGCCGAGAAGATCGCCCCCGCGACCCTGCCGCCGATCGAGCGGGCCCGCGCCATCGAGCGATCGCTTCGGGCGAACCATGCCTATTCCTTGACGGTCAACCCCGGTGAAGGCGATCCGGTCACCAGTTTCCTTCGCGGCGAGATCCCCGGGCATTGCCAATACTTCGCCTCCGCCGCCGTCATGCTGCTGCGCTCGGCGGGGATTCCGGCGCGAATGGTCACCGGCTTTTATGCCCATGAGCGCGAGCCGAACGGCGACCTCACCGTGCGCCAGCGCGACGCCCACGCCTGGGCCGAGGCGTTTGTCGATGATCGCTGGGTGATGATCGACGCGACCCCATCGGGCGGGCGTCCCGATGAGTTATTCCCGCGGATCTCCCAGGCCCGGCGTATCGGCGAATGGCTCAGCGATCTTCCTGGACTGATCTGGCGCTGGGCGACGAATCTGGAACTGTGGCAACTTGGCCTGGCCGGGGCGCTGATGGCCGCGGGATTTGGAACGGTGGCGTTGATCCAGCGCTATCGCCGACGCGCCCCCGGCGATCTGCCGTACGACCAACCCGACCTGGCCATGCGGCAGTTGGGGCGGCGGTTCGAGCAACTGCTTAAGCGGGCCGGGCTGGAAATCTCGCCGCGACGAACCTGGCGACAGCATCTCGGTGCCGCCGATGCGGCGTACGGGCGGTTCGTGGATCGGTACGATGAGGCGCGATTCGGCGAGTTCGATCCCGAGCGGTTTAATCGCCTCGAGTCGCAACTGCGCCAACTGGAACAGTCGCCGGCTTCGGCGAAATCAGCAATTGTCTCAACGAAAGCGAACGCATGATGCGAATGCAGACCCCCGCGGACCTCACCGCCAGCCCGTTTCTTCTGAATGTTCGGCGGCTGGAGGAGAACTTGGCCACGGTGATCAAGGGCAAGCTGCGGGCGACGCGGCTGCTGATCGTGGCCCTGCTGTCCGGCGGCCATGCGCTGCTCGAGGACGTGCCCGGGACCGGCAAGACCACGCTGGCCAAGAGCCTGGCCCGATCGATCGAAGGCACGTTTCGGCGAGTGCAGTTCACCCCTGACCTGCTCCCGGCCGACATCACCGGTTCGAGCTTCTACCGTCCGCGGGAAGGCACATTCGAGTTCCGCGAAGGCCCGGTCTTCGCCAACGTGCTATTGGCCGATGAGATCAACCGCACCAGTCCGCGCACCCAGTCGGCGCTGCTCGAGGTGATGCAGGAAAGCCAGGTGACGATCGAAGGGGTCCGCCGCGAGCTGCCCCGGCCCTTCTTCGTGGTGGCCACGGAAAATCCGATCGAGTTTCACGGCACTTACCCGCTTCCCGAGGCGCAGCTCGATCGATTCGCCATGCGGATCACCATGGGCTATCCCGACCGCGAACATGAGATCGAGGTTTTGTTCAGCCAGCATGAACGCCATCCTTTCGACGCCCTCGAGCCGGTCTTGACGACCTCGCAAGTCATCGAAATGCAGCAGCAGGTCCGGGCGGTGCGGGTGGATCGCTCGGTCGCCGACTACATCGTGCGGCTGGTTGAACAGACCCGCGGCGATGCGCGGCTTCGCGTGGGCATCTCCCCGCGCGGAAGCCTGTCGCTCTATCGCGCCTGCCAGGCCAGCGCCATGCTGTCCGGACGAGACTTCATCACCCCCGACGATGTGCGCGAGCTGGCCATCGCGACGCTTTCGCACCGTGTGATCCTTGACACCAAGGCCCGCTACGCCGGCGCCCGCCCCGATCAAGTCATCGAAGAAGCCATGGAAAAAACCCCCGTCCCGCGATGAGGCGCGGCCTGCATCAGCAGGTTGATCGCCCCCTCTTGCGCCGACTGGGGAAAAACCCCGTCCCGCGATGAGGCACCGCAACGCGTGTCAGGCCACCGCCCCCACGGGGGACAACTCGATTAAACTCGCCGGCTCATCAACAAGACTGATGATCTGGTTGATCGCCGCAAGCGACGGACGGCTCAGTGAAGTGATTTCAATCCCGATCGGACGGCCGTCGGACGCATAGTCCACCACAAGCCCTCCGGCCCGCTTTTCGGTCCTGACGCTGCGGTCGGACGCTTTTCGCGGCAACTGCACATACGCCGCCACGCACCTGCCCTTGCGATACGTTACCTCGAGGTAGGATTTGCGCATTGGATCCGTTGAGGGCCGAGGCGATACTGCTTTCGCATGAACCCTTCGTTCCGTTTTTGCCACCACGCCATCTGCTGCTCGAGGCTCATGCCCTCGAGCGGTTCACGCAAGCGGCTCTAACCTTGCCGTTTCATCTCCACTCAGTCAAAAGCCTTAGTCTTCATCTTCAATCGCCTCCAACGGGGAGGTCACGAGTCTAAATCGCTCCTCGCGCAGATGATCGAAGATGCGGCGGCTGGGTTTGCTGAATTCTTCGTCGAACACACCGCCGTACACGGAGGTATCGGCGTAAACACGGACTGGACCCATGTCGCTTATGCTCATGGCGATCTATTCTATCCACCGGCGTCGATGACGTTCTTGTCTGACGTTTTCATCCGCACCTTCAGCCCTTCGCGTTGATCCTGACGCCGCTCACTTCGCGGCCGGTGCCGAGGAAGGCGATCTCGCCGGGGCGCTGGCGGGCGCGATCGCCGGGGCGCTGGCGGGCATGGTCGCCGGGGCGCTGGCGGGCGCGGGCGCCAGCGCGGGCTGGGCTGCGGCGAACAGCACGATATTGGTCATCAACGCCGTGGCGCTCTTCGGTTCGTAGCCATGCACCCCATCGACCGGTTCACCCACCAGACCGCCGGACAGATCCTCGTGGCTGACGAACATCAACACCCGTCCATCCCGCTCGAGCGCCCGAAGTTGGGGAGTCTTGAGATTTCCCAGAATTCGCTTGGCATGGGAGCGGTACTCCACGTCCTGTATCTTCTGCGGCGAGCTGAAAATGGGATGTTCCGGCTTCAGCACCGGCAATGGGACTGCCGAACGGGGGAACAATTCCTTCAGTTCATTTTCCAGCGATTCGGTAAACGTCGCCGCCCCGCCGGCGGCATCGACGATCAGCAACCCGCCGGAGTCGATGAACGATTTGAGCTCGCCCCGCTCGGTATCGCTCAGGCGAAACTGCCCGGTTCCGGTCAGGTGGGCAAGCCTGTAGTCCTTGAGCTTGCCCTCGCCCAGCTTGATCGGCGCGACTTGGAGATCGACCTTCTGGTCGTTGCGCAGGATCGCGCCCAGGCGTCGCCACCCGGCCGGCTCGGGATCCCAGTTGCCCGCATATTGCAGCCGGGCCAACTTGATCTGTCGCGTCGGCGAGATCGACTTATTCGGCTGGACGACGTAGGTGTCGCCCTTATTGCGAAGATTTCGGCGGTCGATCGCGTAGAGGAAAATGTTCGCCGCGATCTGGTGCAACTCTTCCTTGCCTCCCACCGTCTGCATCTGCCAGGCCTTGGACGGATCGGCATGGGGGATCAGCAGCATCAACTCGCGTACGCCGTTGCTCAGCCCCATCAGGTTCAACGTTGATCCCTTAGACGACAGATTGAACTGCTGGCCAACCATGATCGGATGGTTCGCGGGCAAGGCTCGGAACTCGTACGCCGGGAAGAGTTTTTGCCCGATCCGGCGGAACGAATCGGCGAAGTTGCGCGATCCGCAATCGGCGTTGCCCAGGATCAGTCCTCCGTCCTCGATGAACTTCTTGAGCTTTGCCTCTCCTTCTGCGCCGAAGTTCAGATTCTGATCGCCGGCGATGAATAGAATCGGCGAATCGAGCCACTCGTCGGGGTCCACATTCAGGTTGACGATCTGCCAGTTCAGCGTCCGCTCGGTCTGGTTGCTGACCCAGTTGGACAGGTTCGCCAGGTCGCGCGGCCGCTGGTTCCAGTTGGCCAGCTTCTGGCGATCCCCCGCCATGTCGATCCCATATTCCAGCTTATTCATCAGCACCGGCGCCCGCCCGCGGGTTAGGAAAAAGATGCCGAAGCAGGTGTCGTGCAGCGCGCCCCAGGCACCGTTGCGCTGGGACTTGACCAGGTAATCAGCGCCGTGGGCGTACCAATCGGTGGTTCCGAAATATTTGTACCCGCTGGCCACCCCCGCCCGCTCGACGTTGTACATCGCATAATAACGTCGACCGCTGTGGCCGATCTTCCGATCGTACCCATCGGCCAGCCACGCCAGCCCGCGGTCGATGTCTGGATCGCGCAGGTTCCCCTTGCACTCGCCCCCGCGCCCGCGATTGAGAAAGTCCTGGGTCACAAACAGAGTCGCCACGCCCGCGGCGGTCAGGCCGATGTTCTCATCCTTCCCGTCGCGCGGCGCGCGGGTGTAGACCCATCCGCCGTCTTTCTGTTGACCCTTGCGCCATCCCTTGTCCACGCGCTCCCAGAACGCCGTCGGGATTTCCAGCCCCTCCAGCCCCGCCGCCCACAGTCCCAGCACGCCGTAGTTACTGCACGAATGATCGAATCCGCCGCCAGCGTTCAGAATGTAGTGGAACATCCCATCAGCCGCGCCCGGCGGTCGAGCGCCGCTCATCAGCAGAATCGCATCCCGCCGGATCGCCGCCCGCACCTTCTCCGATCGGGGAAGATGATGCCACACCTGCATCCGCAGCCCCATCGCGTACGTTCCGATGATGTCGGCATCGAGCAGAAACTCGATCGCCTGCGCCAGCCGCGGCTCCTGCGGGCTTTCGCCCGCGGCCAGCAGCGCATACGTCGCGATCGAAGTCAGCCCCCCCCACTGCGCCCCGGAGGTGTCGGCGTTGCCGTTGCCTTGCCGCGTCGGGGAATTTTCCCAATTGCCATTGCGTTGCTTCGAATAGAGATATTCCTTGGCCTGCTCGATCGCGCGATCGACTTCTGCCGGCGTAGCGGCCATCGACGATGCGGGCCAAAGCCCGCATAGCATCGCCACCAGCAGCCCGGGAATAATGATTTTTACGGCGGATATCTTCATCGGCGTGTTCTCTTGAAAAAAACCACCCCGCCCCTTCGACTGGCACCGCGGCGCCGGCCCCTCAACCTGTCTGAATAGATGCCGCGCGAAGGCCCGCGGCGAGATCGCTCCAGGCTACTTTAGCTCCACCGTCCAGTAGGCGGTATCCAAAAACTGTTTCCAGCTCGCGTAGCGCTCATCGGCCAGCCGGACATTGATCACCGGGGAGCGCTTGGGCTTGACCGGCTTGGTGATCAGGTGCAGATGCGCCTGCGACGGTGTGCGGCCGCCCTTTTTCACGTTGCATTTCACGCAGCAGCAGACGATGTTGTCCCAGGTGCTGCGCCCGCCCTGGCTGCGCGGCACCACATGGTCCAGCGACAACTCGGTCGTGGGGAACTTCTTACCACAATACTGGCAGCGATTGGAATCCCGCGCGTAGATATTTCTGCGATTGAATTTCACGTCCTGTCGCGGCAGCTTCTCGTACGCCAGCAGCCGGATGATCCGCGGCACGGCGATCTGGAACCGAACGGTATGGATCCAGTCATAACCATCCGGCTCGAACTCCCGCTTGAGCTGGCTCAGTTCCCGCCATTCGTGGAAATCGAGGTTTTTCCACTGCGTAGCGCCCGCGGCGTCGGCTTCAATGTGGACCACCTCGGCCAACTCCTTGCAGAGCAGCGCGAAAGCCCGGCGCACATTAACGACCCGGATCGCCTGGTAGAATTTATTCAGAACCAGGACATTGGCGTTGAGCGCGGCGATCCCGCTGACGCCCGAGGCGCCGCCGGCGTATGCGAAATTGACCGCCTGCGACTGCATCATCATCGTCCACCAACGCAGCAGATTGTACCGAACCGCCGCGATAAAGGCCATCGAACTCCGGTCTTCCACCGCCGCGCAAGACCCTTAACCACGGTATTCAGACCTCGGGGGTGCTCTGGCATTTTCCCGGTTCGCGCCCCCGGGTGGCACTGTAATGATGCGACATCGCCCATTCCGAAGAATGAGCGGAAAAAATATTCGACCGTTTCACAGGAGCGCTCCATGTATCACCACATCAAGAAATTGATGTACACCGTCAATGTCGGTCGCCCCGAGCCGCGTTTCGGCGCCATGCTGCTCGAGCAGTTCGGCGGGGCCAACGGCGAACTCGCCGCCGCCATGCAGTACACCATCCAGGGACTCAACTGCGAAGACCCGGCGAGAAAAGACCTGCTCATGGACATCGGCACCGAGGAGCTAAGCCACCTCGAGATCATCGGAACCCTGGCCCGGATGCATCTCAAGCCCACCAAGACTCAAAAAAACGCCGCGGAAGAGGATCCGCTGATCGCCATCGCCGGCGGCGGTGGAGTTGCTCTGAATAACTCCGCGGGCAACCCCTGGACCGCCGACTATCTGAAGGTGACCGGCGAGTTGGATGTGGACCTGCGCAGCAATATCGCCGCCGAAGCGCGGGCCAAGATCGTCTACGAACGTCTGCTGAACTTCTGCGATGATCCGGGGACCAAGGATGCGCTGCAATTCCTGATGACCCGTGAGATCACCCACATGAAGGCGTTCGCCGCAGCGCTGGAAAGCATGGGCAAACCGGCGTTCTCGATCGGTGAGATCCCCCCGACCGCCGAGATCGTCAATCAATATTTCAACGACTCAACCGGCGAGAACGACAGCGGCGACGTGGATTCCCGCGGCCCCTGGAACCAGGGCGGCGACTGGGAATACAAAGAATCCCCCGTGATCAGCGGCGAAAGCGACGCGGAGATGCGGTCGGCAAAGAAGAAACCGAAAGGCAAATAAAGCCAGACGTAACAGCCATTTGCACGGATGTTGCCATTGCGGTGGCGATCTGTGGGGCTTTTCGCTCGATATCCACGGGATGGAACTGGCCTTCGCGCGCCTCAGGGGCTGACGCGAAGGCCAGTTATTTATCAATGGAGCCTCTTGCAAAACCCCCCGAAGTTTGGCGGAATGTCCGCCGTCACGTCTTCAGAAAGCCTGCCTGAGACTGATTGAAAGTGTACCGCACTTTGCTCCAATCTGTCAAGTAATTTACCCCCCCCCAGAATATCTGTAACTAATTGCTAATACAGTAGTTATGCTGCTTGAATTATGGTACAATTCCGTCCTCGGGTGATAGGCATCCGCAACCCAGGAGACGTACCATGAGCGGACTGGCGGAATTGGGCAACCTGTGGCACTCCATTCAGACCTGGCTCTTCCCGATGCTGGAAGACGAGTTGGGCGAGCTGGACGACAAGCACCGGGAGTTCGTCGCCGTTTGCGAGACCTGCGCGCCGCAGGCGCACATGGCGGCCTACCGCTGGGTCGGCAACGGCTGCCCGCCCAAGGACCGCCTGGCGTTG
>JBBQNJ010000114.1:0-9611 GCA_038329845.1 Tepidisphaerales bacterium
CGCAGCAGCGTTTGTACTTCTTGCCGCTGCCGCAGGGGCAGGGGTCGTTGCGGCCGACCGAGCGCCAGGTGCGATCCGAGGCCTCGCGGGCCTGATGCTCGGCGAAAAGCGTCATCAGGTCGGCGGCGGGTCGGCCGCCGCCGACGTCGCCTCGCCGCCCAGGTCGATCAATCCCGGAACGTCCAGGATCAGGCTGACGTTTCCGTCGCCGAGAATCGCCCCGCCGCTCACGCCCGCCACGTTGCCGATCCCCTCTCCCAGGCTCTTGATCACCACCTGCTGCTGGCCGAGCAGTTCGTCCACCAGCAGGCAGCAGAATCGCTGGTTGTCCTGCACGATGACCACCAGCGCCTCGGCCGGGTCTTCATGCAGCGGCGCCACCGCGAACAGGCGGTGCAGCCGCCCGCGCACCAGGCACAATTCCCCGCGCCCCTGCACCGTCGAGACCTGCCCGCTCTTGGGCTGAATGCTCTGGTCGATGCTGGTGATCGGCACGATGTACCGCTCGGATCCCACCCGAACCGCCAGCCCGTCGATCACCGCCAGCGTCAACGGCAAGCGAATGGTGAACGTCGAACCGGCCCCCGGGGTCGAGGCGATCTCGATCGTGCCCCGCAGCGCCTCGACGTTGCGCTTGACCACGTCCATGCCCACCCCGCGCCCCGACACATCCGACAGCTCCTCCGCCGTCGAAAGCCCGGCATGAAAGATCAGTCGAAAAATCTCGGAATCGGTGAGTTCCTGGCCTTCCCGCACGATCCCCGCGGCGATCGCCTTGCGGACGATCTTTTCCTTGTTCAGCCCGCGCCCGTCGTCGCGGATTTCAATGACGATGTTCCCCGCCTGATGCCAGGCCCGCAGTCCCAACC
This sequence comes from Tepidisphaerales bacterium, assembly GCA_038329845.1. Classification (GTDB taxonomy): domain Bacteria; phylum Planctomycetota; class Phycisphaerae; order Tepidisphaerales; family Tepidisphaeraceae; genus JBBQNJ01. The sequence continues at coordinate 870 of JBBQNJ010000114.1, forward strand.
GCCCCGCCGCCGGCTTGCCCGACTTGATCCGCTCCTCCGCCGGCTCGATCCCGTGATCGATCGAGTTGCGCACCATGTGAATCAGCGGATCGCCGATCGCCTCGACCACGTTGCGATCCAGCTCGGTTTCCCCACCCGACAACTCCAGCTCGATCTGGCGCGAAAACTTTCGCCCCAGGTCACGCACCAGCCGCGCCATCTTCTGGAATACCCCCTGGATCGGGACCATCCGCATCGCCATCGACAGCTCTTGCAGTTCCCGAGTCAGCTTGCCCATGTGAGCCACGTTGCGGGCCAGCCGCTGGTTCTCTCCCCCCAGCACCCCCAACCCCTGGCGGACCATCGACTCGGCGATCACCAGCTCCCCCACCATGTCGATCAGGCTGTCCAGCCGGTCGGTCGCCACCTTGACTGTCCCATCCCCCCGCGCCGACGCCGCCGACTCGCCCGTCCGCAACGCACCGGCCAGAGCCCCCGGATTGCTCGATCCGAGGTCTGAATTGGTTCCGGCTGTCGCGCCGGCGACCTCGGCAGTTGCGCCGGTGCCCCCGGCTGTCGCGCTCACCGAGCAAGCCCGATTTTGTACCGTCGGAGTGTCCCCTCCCATCGGGACTTCCCCTGCCGTCTGGGCTTCGCCTGCCGTCAGGGCTTCGCCTCCGGTTGAGGCTTCGCCTCCCGCCGTCGCCTCCGCTCGTGCCGACGCCCGGACCCGCGCCAATAAATCCTCAAGTGCCGAGTCCTCCGCGATCGCCGCCCCGCGGTCGATCGCCGTTCCCAGCAGACCGATCAGCGACCGCATCCGATCGGCCGACTCCAGAACCAGATCGATCCGGGAACCTTCCAACGCCAACTTCCCCTGCCGCGCCAGGTCCAGCAGACTCTCGAGCGTGTGCGACAACTGCCCGATCTGGCGCAGGTTCAGAAATCCGGCCACCCCCTTGATGGTGTGAAAGGCTCGGAAGATCGCGTTGAGAATTTCAGGGTTCTTCGGGTCCTCCTCGAGCCGGAGTACCTCGGCCTCGGCCGACTCCAGATGCCCGCGGGCCTCGGTGATGAACTCGCCGACCAGCGTCACATCGTCGGGCGCGATAACCACCGGCGCGGCGTCGGGCACCGCGCCGGCGGACGCTGCGGCAGTGGGCGTCGTTGTAATGGGTGCCGCGACCGCCCCTTCATCCGTCGCGGCAGTATCGCAAGTCGCTTGCGCCAGCGCATCGTGGACATTCCCATCCGGTTCCGCGTCGGCAACGTTCTCACGGCGGGCCGGGCCGGCTTTGCTCGCCGCCGGGTCGATCAAGGCTCGTAGTTCCTCGATCGCCGCGGCCGCCGACCGAAGCGACTGTTCGGCATCGGCTTCCCCCAGTACCGCCTGTTCCAGCAGCTTCGCCATCGCGGCCGAAGTCTCGGTGATCTTCATTACCGTCGCCGCTTCGCCCGTGGCGGGCTCATCGTCGCGGTCTTGCGCCGCCCGACCGATCGCCTGCCACTGCGAATGAAGCTCGGCCAGCGCCCGCAGGTCACCGGCGTCGGCGACCACCACGCTCGAAGCCAACTGCTCGGTCATTTCCGCTAGTTTGCCCACGGCTTCCTCGTTCCTCGCCATCGACTGTGATCCAGGCCACCAAAACGAAGTGCGTCACTTCATTCATCAGCCGCCGTTTATATCGGAGGCGATGGATTGAACGTTTAGAACGGATCGCCGTAATTTCTCTCCCGGACCGATAAGTCTGCCCAGCTTTCCCCGCACGTCCCCTATTCGCTCGCTTTCCCGGCTGTCTGCCCGGTTGATTTTCGCCCCATCGTGATGCGAGTCGCCCATTTCCTTTTCCCCGTTGACCTATAATGTCGCGGAGATTTTCGCGCCATGGCCGATTACCGAATCAATCCGTTCAAAGTGGAGAGTCCCTACGCCCCGCAAGGCGATCAACCCCAGGCGATCGAGGCCCTGGCGCGCGGGATTGAAGGTGGGAAACGTTTTCAGACGTTGCTCGGCATCACCGGCTCGGGAAAGACCTTCACCATGGCCAACGTCGTGGCCAAAGTGAACCGCCCCACCCTGGTCATCAGCCACAACAAGACCCTCGCGGCCCAGCTTTACGAAGAGTTCAAGGATATCTTCCCCCACAACGCCGTGGGGTACTTCGTCAGCTATTACGACTACTACCAGCCCGAGGCGTACATCCCCCAGCGCGACATCTACATCGAAAAGGATGCCAGCCGTAACGACGACCTCGACCGCCTGCGTCTCTCCGCCACCAGCAACCTCGTCAGTCGCAACGATGTCCTGCTGGTCGCAAGCGTGAGCTGCATTTTCGGACTCGGCTCGCCCATGGAATACACCCGCAGCGTCCTGCCCATTCGCAAGGGCGAGCCCACCGACCGCGACGAGATGCTTCGCCGCCTGATCGATCTCCAGTACGCCCGCAACGACATCGACTTCAAACGCGCCACCTTCCGTGTCCGAGGCGATGTCGTCGAGCTTCAACCCAGCTACGAGCAGTTCGCCTACCGCATCGAATTTTTCGGCGACGAGATCACCGCCATCGAAATGATCAACCCGCTGACCGGAGAAATCCTGCGATCCTCGGACCAGGTCTTCATCTACCCCGCGGTGCATTACGTCGTGCCGGCCGAGCGGCTCGAGGCGGCGGTGGAATCGATCCGCCAGGAGATGGAGCTGCGGGTGATGACCCTGCGCTCGGAAGGCAAACTGCTCGAGGCCCAGCGGCTGCTCGCCCGCACCAAGTACGACCTGGAGATGATCCAGGAAGTCGGTTACTGCTCGGGGATCGAGAATTATTCCCGCCACCTCGATGGCCGGCAACCCGGGGAAAAGCCGTATACCCTGATCGACTATTTCCCCAAGGATTTCCTGCTGATCATCGATGAATCGCATGTGAGCGTCCCGCAGATTCGCGCGATGTACAACGGCGACCGCAACCGCAAGCAGGTCCTGGTCGATCACGGATTCCGCCTGCCCAGCGCGATGGACAATCGCCCGCTGAAGTTCGAGGAATTCGAGGCGATGTGGAACCAGGTGGTCTTCGTCTCGGCTACCCCGGCGCCCTATGAGTTGGAAAAGACCGGCGGGGAAGTCGTCGAACAGGTGATCCGTCCCACCGGCCTGATCGATCCGGAAATCCAAGTCCACCCCGCCCAGGGACAAGTGCCCCACCTGCTCGAACAGATTCGCCTCACCGCCGCCGCCGGATCGCGGGCGCTGGTGACGACGTTGACCAAGCGCCTGGCCGAAGACCTCAGCGCCTATATCCAGGAGGCCGGCATCCGCGGACGGTATCTGCACAGCGAGATCGACACCCTCGAGCGCGTCGAGATTCTCCGCGAGCTGCGCGAAGGAGCGTTCGACGTGCTGGTGGGGATCAATCTGCTGCGCGAGGGCCTGGACCTGCCGGAAGTCTCCCTCGTGGCGATTCTCGACGCCGACAAGACCGGCTTCCTGCGCAGCGCAACGTCGTTGATCCAGACCATCGGCCGCGCCGCCCGTAACCTCAACGCCCGCGTGATCCTCTATGCCGACACGATCACCCCCGCCATGAGCCAGGCCATGGATGAGACCTCGCGGCGGCGGGAAATCCAGCTCAAATACAACACCGACCACGGCATCACCCCGCAGACGATCCAGAAGGCGATCCGCGGCGGCATCGAGTCGGAGGTCAAGGCTCGGCGCACCGCCGCCGAGGCGCTGCGACTCAGCGAACAGTCGCTGGATCAATCGGAGCTGATCCGGTTGCTGGAAGAAGAAATGCTCGGGGCGGCGAAGAATCTCGAGTTCGAGCGGGCCGCCCAGTTGCGCGACAAGCTGCGCGAAATGAAGGGCGCCCCCGGCATCTACTCGGCCGGCGGCGTCGGTCCGCTGGAAGACCCACCCGACCGCGCGGGGATCTGGCAGCCGAGATCCAAGGGGAAAAAGTCGAAACGCGCCGCCCGCTGAAGGCGAACGACGCCGGCGTCAGCGCTCTTGAATCAAACGGCGATGCGCATCGGGCGCCCCATCCGATCAGTCATTCCATCCGCCGCGATAGCCGTATCCGTATCCGGAGCCATAGCCGTATCCGGAGACCGGAATGTAGCGGTAGCGGTCATGGCGATGAAGCATCCAGGCGTAGTCCAGCGCCGCGTTGGCCGCCTCACGCGAGGCCAGGAACAGGGTGTTGGCCGTCGCCCGCGCCGTGCGGGCGTCATCGACTTGCTTTCTCGCCGCCACCACACGCTCATCGTGACGCAAGGTGTCGAGATAATTCTCGTACAGTTCGCGGCTGCGATTGGCCGCGGTGAGATATCGCTGTCGGGCGTCAAGCACCTGCGGATCGGTCGCCTGCACCGCCAGCAACATCGCGTTGGCTTGCGACGCATACCCCAATTTTACCCGCGACATCGCTTCGATTTCGCCGCGATTGGGCTTCGCTTCGGCGTGTTCCCGCTCGATCCACTGGGCCATGTCTCCGACCAATTCCATCAAGGCTTGGTATCGGGGATCGGTCCAGACGGTCGCGCCGGCTTTGATCCTCGCCGACTCCAGCGCCTCCCAGGCGGCGTTCTCGGCCTGGTCGGCTTCTCGGCGCTCGGCCGAGCGATCGAACTGTCGCTGCGCCTCGCGGTAGGCGCTGTCCATGGCGCTGACGGCGCTGCGGAACTGGTAGGCCGTCTCGGTCTTCATCGCCTTGGCCGCCACCGCCGATCCCACCTCGACCGACGGAAAATCGCGGGCGATGCCGGTGTTGTAGGCATACGGATTGCGCTGCCCGCGGGCCTCGTCCGGCCCCTTGGCGACCGCCGGACTCACCGCCAGCACCATTCCCAATAATCCCGACCAAACCAGTGCGCCATTTCGCATCACATACCTCCCGGTCCTTACCCCCGATCCTATGGACCCTCCACCCGGTGGGTCCAGTCGCGTGCCTCGCTGCGGAACTAGTTGTGGGACAGCCGCCTCGGGCTGTGGATTCAATGTGTCCCACCCTCTTAGACACGGGACCCCTTGGACAGGTCCGTTGGAGGGTCCGTGGGAAATCTGCCGCCGTCTTCCCCTCCTCTGCGCCTTTGCATGCACGGGGTCGCGGTTTGCATCGCGCCCCGCCGGTCGCACAATAGGAGTGATGTCGGAGAAAGAGCGTCGAATGCCCGTCGTGGCGATCGTGGGCCGGCCCAATGTGGGCAAGTCATCGTTGCTCAACGCGCTGGTGGGAAAGCGCATCAGCATCGTGCAGGACATGCCGGGGGTCACGCGCGATCGGGTCTCGATGCCGCTGCCGATCGACGGGCGGTTCATTGAAATGGTGGACACCGGCGGATACGGCTACGTCGATCCCGATGCCCTCTCGGATCATATCGCCCACCAGATCGAGTTGGCCATGGCCCGGGCCGACCTGGTGCTGTTCCTGGTCGATGCCTCGACCGGGCGCACCAGCGCCGATGAAGAAATCGCGGCGATGCTGCGCCGGCGGGGAATCAAGACGCTGCTGGTTGCGAACAAGGCCGACGGTGTCAAGGCCGACGCGATGCTGGGCGATTTTGCCCGACTGGGGCTGGGCACGCCGCTGGGCGTTTCGGCCACGGCCGATCGCAATCTCGACGAGCTGCTCGAGCGGATCGCCGCGGAAGTGGATCTGGAAAACGCCCCGACGCGGATCCCCGACGCGGAACTGCTGGTGGCGATCGTCGGCAAGCGCAACGCCGGAAAGAGCACGCTGGTCAACGCGATCGCCGGGCTGTTCGAAGGCGACCCCGAACGCGTGATCGTCTCGGAAGTTCCCGGCACGACGCGCGATTCGGTGGATGTGCGATTCCAAAAGGACGGCAAGACGCTGATCGTGATCGACACCGCCGGGGTGCGCAAGAAGCGTCATATGGCGACTAACGACATCGAGTTTTACTCGTTCCATCGTGCCCAGCGCTCGATCCGCCGGGCCGATGTGGTGCTGATGCTGATCGACGGGATCGAGCCGGTGAGCGAGCCAGACAAGAAGCTGGCGCAGTACATCGCCGAGCAGCTTAAGCCGGTGATCCTGGTGGTGAACAAGTGGGACCTCTCGAAAGCGAAGGTGCGGGAAACCCGTCAGGAAAACGCCCCGGCGTTGGACTCGGAATTGATGCAGGAGTTCCGCGAGTACCTCGACGGCCACATTCGCAACTTGAACTTCGCCCCCATCGCATTCATCACGGCCAAGGACGGTCGAAATGTCCAGGGGCTGGTGGACCTGTCGCAGTATCTGGCCAAGCAGGCCGCCGAGCGGGTGGGGACGGGCGTGTTGAATCGGGTGATTCGCCAGATTCTCGCCGAGCGGATTCCCACTACGCCCACGGGCCGGCGGGCGCGGATCTATTACGCGACGCAGACCGAGGTTTCTCCGCCGACGATCGTACTGTTCGTGAACAACCCGGTGTTCGTGGATGAGAACTACCAGCGGTTCATGCTGAACCGGATGCGGGAATTGCTGCCCTACGCGCAGGTTCCGATCAAGCTGGTGGTCCGCGCCCGCGAGCAGCGAGCCCTGCGGGATGAACCGGCCCTGGACGCGGAGATCGACGAGCAGTCGCCGCCCCGCTCCACCGCCAAGTCCTCGGCACGCGTGCGGCCTTCGTCGCCGCGAGCGACCCGCCCGGCACCGCGTCGGGCGGTCGCACGCAAGCGCGGCGAGAGCCGGACGAAAAAAAGCGATCGCTGAGGCCGAGCCGCAAGGGCATGGCGCGCCGATTGCAAGTTCACAGGGGTTCCTCAACCTAAAGGAGACTTTCTATGATCGCCCAAAGCGCCACCCGTGTTCCGGATAACACCGCTCCCGCCGTGCAACGGCAAATCGACCACCAAACCGAGTTGAATGTCCGCTGGTTCGCCTCACATCCCGAGCAGATCGAGCGCCGATTGAAGGAGCTGGATCGGGAATGGGATATCGAGCGGGCCTTGGAAACCGGGGCGGCATCATTGACGTTGTTCAGTCTCACGCAGTATCTGTTGGGCAAGCGCCGCTGGCTGCTCGTCGCCGGGGCCGTGCCCGGTTTCCTGCTTCAACACGCCTTGCAGGGCTGGTGTCCGCCGCTGGTGGTCTTCCGCAAATTGGGCTTTCGCACCCGCGACGAAATTAACATGGAGCGCTACGCCCTCAAGGCCGCCCGCGGCGATTTTGACGCAATTCCCGAAAACCGCGACAACGCCGATGAACTGCTCCTGGCCACGCAGGTTTAATGCGCGAGACTTGAACGCCAAATCGCAAGAACGCGACGAAGAAGCGCTCCAGACGCCCAGCTTTCGCTCCGCCGTGATCCGGCCCGTTGCCGGGTGTCAATTCTGCATTGGCGGGCGTCCACGTGCACGGCCGCGGCAGAGCGATCCGCATTCCGTGAATCAACGGTGCGGTTCGGTGTTGTCACCGCTCGCCGTCTTCCTTCGGCGAGCCGTCCAGCCAGATGGCTTCAACCACCGCGAAGTTGCCCGCGCCTTTCTTTTTCACGCGCGGGGCAAGGTACTCCGTACGCGGTCGGTGGTCGGGGAGCGCGCGGTCCATCGGCCGGATCGCCCCGTCCGCCGCGGTGAAATGGAACTCGCGGATCACCGCGTTGTCGGATTTTCGCGTCAGACGCAGCGTGTACGATCCGTCGGCCACCAGGTCCTTCATTGCAAAGAGTTTGGCGGTGGCTTCACCCTTCTTGTCATGGGGGTGGAACAGTTCGAACGTGGAGCGTGCGAACTTTCCCGGCGGAATAAACGTGCCCTCCAGCCGGCCGTGCGCTACCGGTTGGGACCCGCCATTCCGGTACAGCGCCGCCAGGTAAGAGTCGCGGGCCTTGGCATCGGCCAGGTCCTTCCCGCCCACCCAGAGGTTAAAGACCGGAATGACCTGATCCTTGAACATCCGTGTGGTGAGGTGCGCCAGCGTGCGCCAGGGGCCATCCACCCGAAAGGTCTTGTCGGGCTTGAACGGATCGTCGCCCGCTCCAGTGCTTTCGAGGATGAACGGCATACGGGTGACAGGTGCTGCGTCGATGGACCAGACAATCGTGTACTCCCCCGGCGTGTCGAGCTTCACATTCGCAGGCCCTCGCACTCCGGCCTTGGCGAAGACGCCGGCGCGCATGCGATAATCGCCCAAAAAGGGAAAACGCGCCAGTTCCTTGCCCTTTGAATCGAATAGCGCCACATCGGCGCGGAGTTCGCCCTCCGGGGCAAACACGATCACGTAGTCGCGAAAGTCCACGAGACCCGAATCCTCGGCGAAGAATGTCTCCATCGCCGAATCAAAATCGACGACGGGCGATGGCTTGTCCGCCGCCAAGACCAGCGACGCCAGCAGCAGTACAACCAAGAGAGGCGACTTCAACGAAATATCCATGATCTGTCTCCCATCCTCTAAACTCCCGCATCGACTTTTTCTACCCTCGTCTGCACGAAGCGCCAACTGCAATTGTCCGGGTTCCAGTCTTTATTTCGTGCGATATATACCGCTGGCGGTCCGTATTGAGACAATCCGCTTGGGGAAACCGGGATATCCCGCAGGTTCCCAGCCGTTGCGGATGTCTCACTGAAGGCCGCGAGCGGTATAGATGCGGTACCCGTAGACCCGAAGAAGAGAAAGGGGGCACTAGGAATGCCATTCACTTAAGCCTCCCCACTCGTCACCGGTTTGTCGTAAGCGACTGCTGCAACTTTCTTTGTGTCAGACCATCGCCGGGCGCGGCGGGGGAAGACTATAGTGGGGTTTGACCCCCCAGTCCCCCAGTCCCCCA
>JBBQNJ010000115.1:0-9129 GCA_038329845.1 Tepidisphaerales bacterium
TCCCGGATAACCCCAACTGAGCTAAAAACTCTTTCCGCCCCCCCCCCCCCGCGCGGGGCCAACCCGGCCGGGCGACGACGGCGGGCCAGCAGCACCAGCGCCCCGCCACCCATCAACCCCAGCGATGCCGGTTCGGGAACAGGTTGCACCGATCCGCTGATCTGGATGTTGTCTAGGAACATATCGCGCTTGGATGACGGCGCGCCCCATCCGTAGATTCGGAAGATGACCGTTCCGGTCAGGTGCGCATCCGTCAGCGTTACGCTGGCATTGCTTAAGACGCCGTCCCTGTCGAGCGTCCCGCTGTCCAAGTCGGTCGCGTAAGTATCGAGGTTGTAGCGCGAAGCCCACGCGGTCGGTGCGTTGCCGTTATTTTCGCTGCCCTTGTCCAAACTGAAGGAGGTCAGACTTATTTCATAGCCCGCATCCGGCGTGACGCTGACTTCAACGTACCGGGACAAGTTCATGCTCGGGGTATTCAAGCTTGAAATTTTGCGGAATCCCCCAGCCGAAAATCCCGCGCTCGCCGCGCCGGTGATCACCATCGAAGTTGCCGTCACATTCGCCGCGACGGTGGTCGGGCTGTCGGAATCCAAGGCAAAGGTATACTCGGCCAGCACCGCTGCTCCGGCTGGCGCCATGCCCCCGAGCGTCATGGCCGCAGCTAAGAATCCGATAAATTTTGTTTTCCCAATCATGAGTAATCCTCCGGTCAGAAGCAAAGTGAGACGCGTCGGCTGACCATCCGACCGCGTCGAAAAGGGGTTAGCGCCGAGGCGGCGCGCACGTGGCGCCGTCGAGCAACCTGAGAGGCAACACTCGCGGCGGCAACATGTCGCCGGGATGATCGATTTTTTGTATCAGTAGTTCCACCGCCGCCTGGCCCATCTCAAGTTCCGGCAGGACCCAGGTGGTCACCGCCGCCTCGAGATAGTCGAATGGGCGGCTTCCGAAACTCACCAGCGACAGGCCGCCCGGCACGTTGATGCCCAACGACAGCGCCGCGGTCAACACCACCATCACATCGGTCTGGGAATAAGTCACAATCGCCGTCGGACGATCGGCGCGCTCCAGCACGCCGCGTACGAACGCGACCCGGTCGGGTCGCTCGATTCTTTCTCCCTGTTCAGACCGCAAAATCCGAGGGGCCAACCCTTCCTGCGCCAGCGCTCGCCGATATCCATCCAGCCGCGCCGTGACGCTGTAATGTGGGCCGGCGTAAGCGACTCCGTGCGACAAATCCAGAAATGCGATCGAGTGATGTCCCAACGTAATCAGATGCCGGGTTGCGTCGTACCCTGCGCGTTCGTCATCGGGATGCACGCAATCCCCGCGATGACAGGAGTTGATCCACACCGCCGGCAACTGATGTTCGTGGATGATCTGGATCATCCGCCGGGGGATGCTGTCGGTGTAGTTGATCAGAAGCCCGTCGCTGCAACGATCCTTGAGGAACACCGGCATGTGTCGCTCGTCGGTCAGCGCCTCATCGGGCAACCGGGCGATGCTCATCCGCATCCCGTTCTCGGCCAGGGAATCGTGCAAACCGCACAACACCCCGCCGAACAGGCTGCTGCGGACCGGGTCAATGCTCATCACCAGCGTCGCCACATCAAATCGACGATGCGCCATCGCCCGGGCGGCGGCGTTGGGACGATATCCCAGTTCCCTCGCCGCCCGCAGCACTGTTTCACGGGTGTCGGGTCGATACAGATGGGCCTTGGGACCGTCGGGGCGCAGACATTGGCTGATGGTCTGGGTGGACAGCCCGGTGCGAGCGGCGATCTGTTTCAGTGTTGCAGCCATATCAACGATAATATACTAACCTATTACCGTTAATAGTCAAGTCAAGAAAATCGTTGGTGGATACAACGCTTTATCGCCCGCAAAACCATTCTCGCGGCGAACTCGACCACGGGCCGCCGCCGCATTTTGCGAAAGTCGATCCCTCGGCAGAGGCCTGGTGCGCGGTATAATGCGACGGGGTGGTGCCAGACGTGAGCGGCGATGCGGATTTGCGGGTTCCTCTTGACGGCTCTTCTCTTGGGCGGCCTCGCGGTCGCCGACACCGTGCGGCTACGCGATGGGACCGTGCTGCGCGGGGATCTGAAAAGACAAGGCGACGACTACGTCCTGATCGACACGGCGGGCAAGTCCATCGCGGTCAAGTCGGCGGATGTCGTGTCGCTCGAGCCGACCCCGCGCGGCGGCTCGACCGACCAGGCCATGAGCCGGCTGCTGAGCCTGCGACGAAGCGTCGAACACACCGCCGACATCGGCGCGATCATCGAACGGTATCGCGCGTTCATCGAAAGCAACCGGGGCTCTCCCGCAGCGCAAATCGCCGGGCAGGATGTCGTGCAATGGCGTAAACGGCTGGACGAGGGGTTGGTACGACTCGGAAAAGAGTGGTTGACGCCGGCCGAGAAGGCCGAGCGACAAAGCCAAAGCCTTCAGACCGCCGAGCAAGCCCGCCAGATGATTTTTGAAGGTCGGGCCAGAGAGTCCGAACCGCTGCTCGAGCAAGCGCTGGCGAGCGATCCGTTGAACCTGGCCGTGCCCTACCTGCGCGGGGTAAACCGCTATCAGCTCGAGCGAATCCCCGAGGCTCGCAAGCAATTCGAGGCGGTAGTCGAGCATCTGCCAAACCACCCGCCGACGCTGAACAATCTGGCCGTGATTTTGTGGCGTCAGAACGCGATCCCGGCAGCGCTGAACCAGTTTGATCAGGCGATGCAGTCGGCGCCGGTGAATCGCCGAATCCTCGACAACGTCGCCGAGCTGCTGCACTCGCTCGAGTCATCGCACGCGAAAGACGCGCTATTTAAGAAGGTCCAGCGCCGATTCACCGAACAAGATGCGCAGTTGCAGGCGCTGATGCGCCCCCACAGGCTGTTTCGCTGGGGGGCGGGGTGGGTAGATGAGAAAAAGCTCGAGGAACTCAAGGCCGCGGAAAAGGAAGTTCAGACCAAGCTGGATGCGATGTCCGCCGAGTTCGACGCCGGTGCCGCGACCGTACGGGCGATGGAGCAGGAGATCGCCGACAAGCAGCGCCGGGCCAGTTCGATCGAGGCCGATAGCTGGGGCGTCGATGCCCAGGGACAAGCCTATCGGCGGCCCTACCCGGCCTACTACTACGACTTGCTGCGCGATATCGACGTCGTCAAGGCCCAGCGGATTCGCCTGATCGCCCGGCTCGAGGCCATGCGGGCCGCGGCGAAGGAAATCCGCCAGCGAATCCCGGTTCCGGCCTACAGCGGCACCCTGGCCATCTTCGGCGCCGAGGCGGCCCCGCAACTGCCCGTGTTATTTGGAAGAGACACCCCCCCGGCCACCGCCCCCGCTTCTCCCTCCGCGACGCGAGCTTCGCCACCGGCGACCGCCGCGACAGACGTGACGCCGCCGCCCGCCCCCGCTTCCGCCGGCCCCTCCTCCCAACCCGCAACCGTCCCGGTAGCCGCAGCTTCACAACCCGCGAGTACCCTTGGCGGCCCCTCATCACAGCCCGCGACCGCCACTAGCCGACCCTCATCGCAGTCCGCCAGCGCCCCGGCAGCCGCAACTTCACGGCCTGCTACCGCCTCCTTGCATCGCCCTTAGCATAACGCGGCGAAGGTAGCCAAGGTCAGGATAACGATCTTGACCTTCTTATCCCAGAACAGCGGATGAATAATCGAGGTCCACATCATCCATTCTATCTACCACCGATTTGCCCGTGAGGCCAATTCCAAGTGAAAAAAGCGACAGGCGAGGCCCTGGAGTGCAGGCTCTGGCCAGCGTGCCCTTGGCAAGTTGCAGGCTGGAAGCCTGCACCACAAGGCAAATGCGGCGAATTATTTGATTATTGCTCACTTTTCCCCGCCTATTGCCGTACCCGGGCGCGCTGCGATATAACCCATTCACAGTATTCGCGGATAAAATTAAACCAACCCGTTTCCATATCGTATAAGTTGTATGTCCAAATTGTTTTCTCCGTCCCGAGCCCCGGGCAGCGCGGCCTCGGAAATGAGCGAACCGGTGCAATCGCAGCAAGCGGCCCTGAGCGCGCTGGCGCGATCGACCGCCTGCGCCCAAGTGGTCGTCGTGACCACTATGCCGCGAGGCGGGCTGCAAATTCTTCAACCCCCTCGCCTGCTTCCCGCGCTGTTGCGGACCTATCGGGAATTGCATGAAAATGACCGATTCACCTGGACCGCCCTCGCCCGCGGCGCTGCGGTCAGCACTGTTGACGCGGCGGGCGAGCAGGCCGAGTCCGACCCGTATCTTCAAGGCTTGTCGCGGGTTGCCGACATCCGATACGGTGCCGCCGCCCCCCTGGCCGCGCCCGTGATCGAGGGGTATCCCGGGGCGCTGCATATTTATCGGACCCGACGCCAGAGGGACTTTTCGGCGTCGCACCTGCGAACGCTCACCGCCGCCGCTGCTGCGCTGGATGAGCTGGGTCGGCGTCAGCGCGCCACCCGCGCGGGATGCGCCGACCGTCCCGATTGGCACCACCGCCCGCCCCAGCGCATTTTCCCTCTCGATAGCGCGGGCCGGCCGCTGGCTTTCGCGGCGGAGTTCCAAGCCCTGGACGAGTCGCTCAAAGAGGAAATGACCCATCACGCCAGCCATCGGGCGGCGAACCTCAACGGCGACGAAGTGCCGTCCAGCCGCATGCTGTTTCCGGATCGGCGCGGGGATCGATGGACGTTCAACATGGTCACGTACCGCAGCTATCCGGCGTTGTCCGACGGTCCGGTGGTGATGTTCTGCCTGCAACCGACCTGCGAGGACTGGGGAGTGCTTCGCCCCATCGACTTCATCGCCAATCCCGAGATCGCCCGGCTGATTCCGGCACTGAAATTCATGCGGAAAAACTTTCGGCAAAGCCCCACGTTGCGGGCGATCGCGCGGACGGCGCATTTCAGCCCGTTCCATTTCCATCGCCGGTTCACCGATCGGCTGGGCCTGACGCCCAAGCACTACATGCTGGAATGCCAGATCAGTGCCGCCAAACAGGAGATTTCCGAGTTCCGCGAACTTCGTAAGATCGCCTCTTCTTGTGGATTTGCCCACCAGAGCCATTTCACCAGCCGATTCAAGCAGGCGACCGGCCTGAGCCCCACGCGCTGGCGCCGGGCCTATTCAATGACCGAGTAGCGGGAACCTATCCGCGGCGTTCGATTGGCGATGCATCAACGGAATCGGCGATCCGCGAGCGGTGCGCCGGAGACGATTCCGGCTCACTCGCCGATTCATGACAGGGTCGATCGGCACGGCGTCCGTAAGTGATATTCACCGGCGCCCGCACATATCGGTTGGGCACACACCAAGTCTGTCCGTTTTGATCCAAGTCGATAATCCAGATGAGGTCGTCGTCGCGGTGTCCGGGGACGATCAAATTAGCAACGCCCTTGCTGGTCGGACCGCTCCAGCCGGCACCGCCAACGAGGACTCGGGCCAGAGGCGGATTGAGTTGCAGCATTTCCATGCGAGGTAATCCTCAAAACCCGTGCCGAGGCCCCTGAAGCCGGTAACAGCGATTAAAAATGCAGATGAGCTTGGCCTGATCACTGGGTCCGGTGTAATTGCTCCGCTACCCGCGACAGATCGTCGGTGAACTGCCGGCGCATGACGGCGCGTCGATCCTCGTTCGGCGTCCGCAGCAACGCCGAGGGGTGATACGTCGCCATGACCCACGGCGACAACTCGTGGCTCAACACCTCGCCGCGCTGGCGGGTGATTCGGAATCCGGCCCCGAACAGCGCCCCAGCGGCGGTGGCGCCCAGGCAGACGATCATCGATGGGCGCAGCAGCCGGACCTCGGCCTTGAGCCACGGCTTGCACGCCGACACTTCGCGGGCACTGGGTTTGGCATGGATACGGCGCTTGCCGCGCTGCTCGAACTTGAAATGCTTGACGGCGTTGGTGACATAGCTGTGGGTCCGGTCAATCCCCACTTCGGCGAGGACTTCATCCAGCAATTGCCCGGCCGGTCCGACAAACGGCTCGCCGGACAAATCCTCGGCATCGCCGGGCTGCTCGCCGATGAACATCAACCGGGCATCCACTGCGCCGGCGCCGAAGACGGTCTGGGTCGCGTGGCAATACAGGTCGCAACCGCGGCAATCGCGTGCGGCGGCGGCGAGAACCTTCAGCGACGTGACCGCAGCGGGAATGAAATCCGCCGCCGACCCGGATCCCGGGCACTTCGCATCGGCTCGACGGGGCATGATCATCTCCCTGACGAGCGCCGGCGCCTGTTCGAGGAGCTGGGCAATCTCCTGGGCTTCGGGCAGGCAATCCCAGTATCGCCGAGGCATATGCTGGGTCATCACCTTGGGATTGACGCGGGCGGGGTTGAAAGTCCCGGCGTAATAGGTCCGCCACAGCCCTTCCAGTTCATCGGGCGCCGGTGCCTCGGAGCGAGGCGTGCCCGGCCCGAAACGCAGAACATGGCCGTCCCAATCGACCGACGCATCCGGCGTGAGAATCGAAAATCGCATCGACTTGAAGCGATCGCGGAAAAACGGCGCTGTCAGCCGGGTCACATAATGATCGGGCCGGTGCCAGGCGATGTAGTGCGCCTGTCCATCGTCGCCGACAATACGCCGGAAGCGCACGAACGCCTCCATTCGGTGAGCATCATGCCCCACTTCACGGCGCATGCGCTCGAGCCGATGAACATCATCATCGACCGTGATCTGAAGCAGATTCGGCTCCCCGCCCCGTGAAATCCGCCACAGCACGCGATACAGCAGGTTCCACTTTTCCCCGGAACGATGGCACGCGATCCGTCGTCCGGCGGCGATGAAGTCGGCGGGGACGCGAAGGTTCGGTGCCGATCCCTCGCCGCCAGAACCCGCCGAGTCACGCCGAACCCCGGGTGGCAGGTTGCCTAAAGCTGCCGACTGCCCGAGGTCCAGCAGCGCCTGCGTGCGGTCATCCCAGATCACCTCGTCGGGCGTCCGGGCCTCGATCAGCAGCCGCCGGGCCGCCGACCGCCAGCTCTCGAAATCATTCTCGATGCGAACCTGATGCATCGTCGCGACCACACTCCCACTCACACCCACCGCTGAACTCCTCGAAATCATTCTCGACGCGAACCTGATGCACCGTCGCGACCACACTCCCACTCACACCCACCGACGAACTCCTCGAAGTCATTCTCGATGCGAACTTGATGCATCGTCGCCGAACTCCGCGATTCACAGTTCTCCGGTGACCGACTCGAACAGCAGTAACTGAACGCTGGAGGTGCGCACGCGCCCGGTGAGATCATCGCGATCGATCCCCGCGGCGTGGGGGTTGTGGTCGGCGGTGATGACGAACGGGACGGTGCGCTTGAGCGGAACTCGCAGCTTTCGCAAATCCTCCAGCCGCAGCGCGTGGAACCGGCGGGTTTGCAAAATGCGATTGACCGTGCGGACCCCCAACCCGGGAATCCGCAACAATCGCTCGCGCGGGGCGCGATTCACATCGACGGGGAACTGCTCGCGGTGACGAAGCGCCCAGGCGAGCTTGGGGTCGATCTCCAAGTCCAGATTGGGCACCGCCGGCGTCGTCAGCTCGCCGACTTCAAACCCGTAGTAACGCAGCAGCCAGTCCGCCTGGTAAAGTCGATGCTCGCGGACCAGCGGCGGCGGCTGGGCGGGCAGGCGCGCGTCGGAATCCGGAATCGGGCTGTATGCCGAATAATAAACCCGGCGCAGGCGATGCTCGCCGTACAACGCATCGGCGGTGGCGAGGATCGTGCTGTCGCTGCTGGGCGTAGCGCCGATGATCAACTGCGTGGATTGCCCCGCCGGGGCGAACCGCGGGGCCAACGCTGACTTGCGACGTTCGGCTACGCTCTCGTCCACCTTCAACTTGATCTGCGTCATCGTCGCGTGGACTTCGGGCATCTTCTTCTGCGGCGCCAACGCCGCTAAGTCGTCGGCCGTGGGAAGCTCGATGTTGGCGCTGAGCCGATCGGCGTACAGCCCGGCTCGATGCAACAACGCCTCCGAGGCCCCTGGAACGGCCTTGAGATGGATATACCCATTGAACCGGTGGGTCAGGCGAAGCGATTCGGCGACCCGCGCCAACTGCTCCATCGTGTAATCGGGGCTTTGGATGATCCCCGAAGACAGGAACAGCCCCTCGATGTAGTTGCGGCGATAAAACTCCATCGTGAGGGTGACGACCTCGTCCACGGTGAATCGCGCTCGCGGCGTGTTGGATGAGACTCGGTTGACGCAGTAGGTGCAGTCGTAAATGCAGTAGTTGGTCAGAAGGATTTTCAACAGCGCCACGCATCGCCCATCCGGCGTAAATGAGTGGCAAATGCCGCTGCCATTGGCGTTTCCCAGCCCGCCGGGGGTGTTGGTCCGGCGTCCTCCGGAGCTGGCGCACGAAGCATCATACCTGGCCGCGCCCGCCAAAACTGTCAGTTTTTGTCCAAGGGTCTGCGCCATCTTTTCCCGCAGCCGAAGTATACCAAACGCATCCCGAACAGTTGTCAAATTTCGTGAAACTCCCCTCCCCGAGCCGGAAGTTCAGGGGAAGGGTCAATCGCGATGGCTGAAAAAGGCGACGCGCTGAATGCCATTCACTTAAGGGCCAAAGTCGGCGAACTCAACAGCAGTCTTGGACCAATAAGGCGACTTTCCCCAGCCGGTTTCACGTTAAGTGAATGGCATTCGCGACGCCCTTCTTTTCCACACGATTATAGAGTCACATTATTAAAAATTGGTTTTTATTCAGATTTCATAGAAAATATGACTAGAATACGGAAAATGAAGTCCATCGCCTTTTTTTGAACGGAACAACAATCGCACCTGTCCCGAATGCCATTCGGTTAAGCTATAAGCCGCGCTGTTGAAGCATCTTACATTGACTTGCGCGAAGCATGGCCTCCTGTCATAATGGGGGTGGTTTCTCAGACCCCAACCCACAGGAGGCCAAGGATGGCTATCGTCGCTTCGGTTCTCAAAGATCAAGGATGATCCGCTGGCCTGCTTCGGTGGCCACGATCAGGTCAATGCCATATTTGCCAGCGTCGGCCACACCTGGCGCGATTGCTTCTTCGATCCGGCACGGACCATCCAAGTGTTCATCATGCAGGTGCTGCATAAGAACACTGCAATGACGGACCTGTCGCATAAG
>JBBQNJ010000116.1:0-9053 GCA_038329845.1 Tepidisphaerales bacterium
ACGATCGTTTCGAGAAGCGCATCGAGGACGGGCTGGCGTCGCTGGTGAAGCTGACCGAGACCCGCGGCCTGACGCAGGTGCAGGTGTCGCATCGCGTGGGGCGGCTGATGGGCCAGAACACGCGGGCGGCCGGGGCGTTCATGGGCGGGTGCTGGCGTGAAGGACGGTGAAACCGACCCACTGGCGGTCGCAATAGGGGACGATGACGTCGTCATCGGTCAATTCGCTGTCGGTGGCGATCTCGGGCTTCTCGAAGTTCACGTAAAATACGTCGGCCTCCCGGTCGTATCGCTTCCAGAGAAGGGTTTCCCGGCGATTTAAGAATCGTCGGGGTCAACTCCAGGATGCCCTGGCGTCGATGACGGCGGCGTTTCCGATGTCGCTTGATTGACGGCGATGATGGCGGCGTTGCGGTGCAGGACTGGGAGCTTGACTCGGCGGATGGGACTGCCGCGAAGTCGGGGGCGCAACTGCTCGTCGGTCGAGTCCAGGATGTCGCGGACCGGGATGCCGGCGTGGGGGAAGCGGGGACGGACGTGCGGATCGAGGCTTGGCAACGCCCGGTCGTTCCAGGGGCAAACTTCCTGGCAGATGTCGCAGCCGAACAGCCAATCGTCGATCAGCAGTCCCTGCGACTCGCTGAGTTTCGAGCGATGCTCGATCGTCAGGTAGGAGATGCACCGCCGAGCGTCGAGTTGGTAGGGGGCGGTGATCGCGCCGGTGGGACAGGCATCGAGGCAGCGGCGGCAGGTCCCGCAACGGTCGACCGCGGGCGCATCGGGGGGCAATTCCAAGGTGGTGAGGATTTCGCCCAGAAGAATCCACGATCCGATGCGGGGGTTGATAACGCAGGTGTTTTTTCCGATCCAGCCGATCCCGGCGTGGGCGGCGAGTTCCTTTTCCATCACCGGGGCGGTATCGACGGCGCAGCGGGTGATCGCGTCGGGGGCTCGGTCGCGAATCCAATCGGCGAGCTGGAAAAGGCGATGCTTGAGCCAGTCGTGATAGTCGTCGCCGAGGGCGTAGCGAGCGATCCGCGCGATCGAGCGATCGGTGGGCGGCGGTGCCGCGGCGCCGGTGTGATAGTTCGCCGCCAGACAGATCACGCTGCGAGCGCCGGGGAGATAGACGGCCGGATTGACCCGCTCGTCGAATCGCCGGTTGAGATACTCCATTTCTCCGGCCTGACCGCTAGCCAGCCAATCGCGCAGATAGTCGGCCCGCGTCGAGGCGTTCGCGGGAGCGATCCCCACCAGGTCAAAGCCGATGTCCAGCGCATGGGCTTTGAGGCCGGCGACGAGTTGTGGAAGATCGGTCCGCATGGCTTGGTGAGGATAGGGCCTCGGCCCGCAGGGCCGCAACCGCGGCGGGGGGCGATCGTGGCGGCTTTAGCGAGCTTGTCTGGCGACGTTGGGAGGATTACAAAGCGTTCATGTCAACTACACGTCCTAACGTAGTGTTCATCGTCGCTGATCAACATAACGCCAAGGTGCTGGGGCACGCCGGGCATCCCGATGTGAAGACGCCTCATCTCGATCGGCTCGCCGGTGAGGGTGTGAGGTTTGACACGGCGATCTGCCAGAATCCGATCTGCACGCCCAGCCGCGTCAGCTTCTTGTCGGGGCAATATTGCCATAATCACGGCTATTACGGGCTGAGCGGTCCGAATCCCCGTGGGTTGCCGAATATCCTGGGACATTTCCGCGAACACGGATACACCACGGCGGCGCTGGGGAAGATCCACTGTCCGGAATACTGGATCGAGGATCAGGCCGACGAGTTCCACGAAACCTGCAATTGCAGCATCGGCGGGCGCAGTCCGCAGTACACGGCGTTTCTGCAAGAGCGCGGGATGGACGAACATGAGGATCATCTGGTCATGCGCGACCTGGGTCCGCGGGGAGGGCAGTCGATGGAGGGGCGGGTCTCGCGGCTGAGTTTCGAGCAATCCCAGGAGGGGTGGATCGCGGCGAGGAGCGTTCAGTTCATGGGCGCTGCCGCCGAGCGCGGCCAGCCGTTTTTCGCTCATGTCAGCTTCCCTCGGCCGCATCAATGCACAGCGCCTTCCGAGCCATTCTGGGCGATGTACCAGGACCGGGACCTGTGGCTGCCTCCCAATGCCGACTATGACATGGAATCGGCGGGCAAGGCGCCGCATCTGCGGGCCACGGCTGCGAATTGGCGCAAGGCGGGCTGGGCGCTGCTCGAACCCAAGACGTTTGAGGCGGCCCGTCGTCGCAAGCTGCATGGATACCTGGGCGCTGTCAGCCAGGTGGATCACGCCGTTGGACAGATTCTTGAGTTTCTCGCTTCCAGCGGGCTGGATCGCAACACGGTGGTCGTCTACACGTCGGATCACGGGGACTACGCTTGCGAGCATGGAATCATGGAAAAGGCGCCGGGGATCTGCTCGGACGCGATCACCCGGGTACCGCTGATCATTCGCGTCGGCGGCAGCGACATTCGCGGACATCGAGTGGCCGAGCCAGTGGAACTGGTCGACCTGGCGCCCACCTTTTGCGCCTTGGCGGATTTGCCGTTGCTGGAGACCACCGATGGGCGGGATTTGTCGGGGCAATTGCGCGGCGATGCCGGCGATGGCGATCGCCCGGGCGTGACCGAAGGGGTCTGGAGCAAATCGATTCGACAAGGGAATTGGCGGCTGGTGCGATATCCCGCGGACGTGTTCGCGGGGGAACATCCGGGCGGGTTCGGCGAGCTGTATGACCTGGCGAGCGATCCGTGGGAGAAGCGGAATCTGTATTTCGATCCGGTGAGTCAGCCGCTCGTCCGGCGGCTGGAGTCTCGGCTGATGGACTGGCTGATCCAAACGACGCGGCCCCGAACGGTCCTGGCCGACATGCCCAACGTCGGGCCGCAGTTCATCCACCGCTACAAGCACACGGTCCTTCAAGACGGCAAGATCGGTCGGCGGCAGATCGATCCGGTGCTTGGGCGCATGGGCAATTACATTTGATGCGCGATGTGGGGGAAATGCCATGAAGCGGCCCGAGTGGGACTGGTCTGGTATTTTCGTTGCGTCATCGCAGCGTTGCGAGAGGTTTTTAGTTCAGTCTCTGGCCACGACGCCACGACGCCACGGTGCCACGGTGCCAAGACGCCAAGACGCAACGGTGCAACGACACCCCGGGATTTTTTTGATAGAGGGGGGTGGGTCCTTCTGGAGCGCCCGGCGGGGTTGCGAATTGATTTGTGTTGGCGAGAAGGCCGAGGGGCGCGAAGGAAATTGGATGGATCTCCCAGTTCAGGGCGGATGTCTCGATTGGATTGGCGGGGCGGGTTCTTATTCGGTGGGTCGTCGCTGCACCTGGTAATCGGCCAGGCGGTAGTGCAGGGTGCGGCGGCTGATGCCGAGTTCGGCGGCGGCGGCGGTGCGGTTGCCGTGGTTGCGGCGAAGGGCCGCGAGGATGTGTTCGTACTCGATCTGCTCGAGCGTGCGGGGCGGATCGTCTGGGTCGGTCTCATCCAATGCCGTCTGGGCGGGCAACGGCGATGAGGCCTCGATCCGGGCCTGCATGACCCGCCGTCGGGCGCGGTCCAGCGCCTGCTCGAGCTGGTCCAGACGACACGGCTTGGTCAGAAAATCCACCACGTCCAGCCGGATCGCCCGGCGGGCGGCATCGAGATCGCCGAACCCGGTGAGGATGATCACGGTGATCTGGGGATGGCGATCATGCAGTCGCTGGAACAAGTCCATCCCGTCCATGCCGGGAAGGTTCAGGTCCAGGATCGCCACGTCGCGGGGATCGGCGTCGAGGGACCGCATCGCCTCCTCGGCCGACCGCACGGTGATCGTGGCAAACCCCATCCGCGGGATCACGTCGGCCAGCAACTCGCGCAGACGCGGCTCGTCCTCGACGACGATGACGCGAATCGGGTCCGAAGGCAGCGGCATGGAAACGGCCTAAGCACAACGACGCGCTCGGCGCGACGCCGAGGCGACAATCATTTCGGCGCGGTCGCGGCGGCCGGGTCGGCCGGTGGACCGCCGGCGGGCAGCAGTTTCTCGGCCGTCTGGACCAGACGATCCATCTTCACCGGCTTGGTGAAATACTCGCTGACACCCAGGCTTTCGGCGTACATCTTGTGGCGAGCGCCCTGGTTGCCGGTGATCATGATGACGAACGGGGTGGCGTTGCGCGGCTTGCGGGCCTTGATCTTCTCGAGGACCAAAAATCCGCTTCGGCCGGGAAGCATCATGTCCAGGATCACCAGGTCGGGGTGATTTTTTTCGGCCAGCTCGACGGCCTTGTTGCCGTTCGAGGCCGTCTCGATCACGGCACCGGTCGGTTCGAAGGCGGCCTGCATGCTGGTGAGGATGTCGTGGTCATCATCCACGAGAAGAACGCGTTTTCCTTGAAGGGTCTGGCTCATGGTGGGTCTCCGGGGGTTTTCGGGTTGCTGAACAAGGTTAATAGGGCTGAGTTTCGGCGTCGGTTCGCGGCTTGTCAAGAAAAACGCAGGCCACGTCCGATAATCCCCACAGGGCCAGCGCCGATCCGCGGGCGATTCGCCTCGAGCGAATCGGTCTTTTCGGCGGTGCCTTGGAAGGATTGTTTTCTCAGTTGACCGGGCAAAGCCCCATCGTCGTGATCGACAGCGGCCTCGGCGGACTCACCGTCGTGCGGGCCTTGCGCCAGACTCTGCCAGACGATGACCTGATTTACTTCGGTGACACAGCGCGTCTGCCCTACGGGAGCAAGTCGCCCGCCACCGTCACCCGTTTCGTTCGTGAAATTATCGCGTATCTTCAGCCGTTCGACCCCAAGCATGTGGTGATCGCCTGCAATACCGCCACGGCCCTGGCGCTGCCGGCGCTGCGCAGCGAGTTTGTCGGGATGTCGATCAGCGGCGTGGTCGAGCCGGGTGCCCGATCGGCGATCGAGGCCGCCGGGGCCAAGGAGTTGCCGGTTATCGGGGTGATCGCCACCGAGGCGACGATCCGCTCCAAGGCGTACGAGCGGGCGATTCTGCGAAGGCGAAACCACGCGCGGGTCTACCTGCGGGCTACGCCGCTGCTGGCGCCGATCATCGAGGAGGGTCGAAGCGCCGAGGATCCGCTGGTTCGCCTGGCCTTGGAACAGTATCTCAAGCCGATGCTCGCCAAGGACCTGGATGTGCTGGTCCTGGGATGCACTCACTATCCGCTGCTCGCCGCGGCGATCGCCAAGGTTGCCGGTCCATCTGTGACGGTGATTGACTCGGCCCGGCAGTGCGCCGAAGATGTCGCGCGGCGACTGCGAACCTGCCGGCTGCTCCGCGCGGGCGGACCCAGCGAACATTCCGCGTTTCGCGGCGATGCCCCCGGCGGGACGCTTCGCTGTTTCGTCAGCGATGATTCGCCGCGATTCGCCCGGCTGGCAAAACGCTTTCTGGGATTCGAGATTCAGCCGCCGACCTGGGTGGCGCCGGAGGAACTTTCCGGCGGAATCGCGCCGCCGGCGGTGGTGCGATCGGCGGGCTGAAAGCGGCCGCGGGTGTGGACCCAAACGAGTGGCGGATGCCCCAGAATAATTCCCGATCGACAATCCGCCGCGGCGCGCGTGGCTTCCGGACGGCGGGGGCACTGCTGTTGCTGCTGCTGTGCGCGGGGGGATGCTCCGATGTCGATCGCTCGGCGACCTGGTCGCGGTCGCAATGGAAACAGGATCTGGCGTCCAATCAGACGCGCCTGACGATGGAAGATGACCGGCAAATCGGGGCCATGGGCAAGATGTTCCGGGGCCTCGGACGGCTGCTTCGCGGCCCGCTCGATGCATTGATGGGCCAGACGCCTGCCCGGGCCGCGGCGAACCTTCAGAACACCGCCTCGCCCGATCTGCGCCGCGAAGGGATTTTCTACTTCGCCGATCGCCCCTTCGGACGGCGACGGCCGTACCTCAACCGATACGCCCAGATCGCCGAGAACGATCCGGATTACACGGTTCGCGCCGCGGCGTTGCGGGCCTTGAACCGGTCCCGGGCGCGCGTGGTGAGCTATCCCGGGCCGGATAGGAAGTTCGACACGGACGACGATGTGAAGGTGGACCTGATCCCGCGGTACATCGAATCGCTCGAGGATAAATCGGACCTGGTGCGCCTCGAGGCGGTGAAGGCGCTGGCGAACATTCCCGACGAGCGGGCGGTTGCGCCGTTGATCCGCCACCTCGAAGGCCGCGCCCACCGCCCCGACCCGGCCGCCGCCGCCGCCGATACGATCGAGACCCGCGACGTGCGGATCGCCGCGGCCGATGCGCTGCGGAACTTTTCCCGCATGGATGTGGCGCAGGCGCTGCGGGGACAGTTGCTGGACCGCGATTTCGGCGTCGCGTGGCAGTCGCTAAGGAGCCTGCGCCTGATGACCGGGCGGAATCTGGCGTACGATCCCGACGCCTGGAGCGAGTATCTCAGCCGCACGTCCCAGCCGTTCGCCTCTGCCACAGGATAAGCCGTGCGCGCTCTGGTCTTCGATCAAACCCTGACCTATCGACCGCGCCATCCCGAGCCGGATCCGGCCGAGGGCGACAGTCTGATCCGCGTCCACCAGGCGGGGGTTTGCTCGACCGATCACGAGATCGTCCGCGGCTACATGAACTTTCGCGGGATCATCGGCCACGAGTTCGTCGGGCGGGTGGTGAGTTCTCCGCGAAAAGAACTGGTCGATCAGCGGGTGGTCGCCGAGATCAACATCGTCTGTGGTCGCTGCGATTTATGCCAGACGGGCTTGTCAAGCCATTGCCGCAATCGGTCGGTCTTGGGGATCGCCAATCATCCCGGGGCCATGGCCGATCTGGTTCGCATGCCCGCGGAGAATCTTCACGTGCTGCCGGATCAGGTCGATGACGACCAGGCGGTGTTCGTCGAGCCGCTGGCGGCGGCGTTCCAGGTTCTCAAGCAGATCAAGGTGGATGAGCGGCGCTGGGTGACGGTGCTGGGCGATGGGCGACTGGGGCTGCTGGTTGCCCAGGTGTTGCGCAACGCCGGCTGCCCGGTCCGGGTGATCGGCCGGCACCCGATGAAGCTGGGGTTGTGCGAGCGATGGTCGATCCGATCGCGCGCGGTGGGAGATATCTCGCCAAGGCACGATCAGGACGTGGTGGTCGAATGCACCGGCTCGACGGCGGGGTTCGAGCTGGCGATGCAGATGGTCCGGCCCCGCGGCACGATCGTGTTGAAAAGCACCTTGGCGCAGGGCAAGCCGCTGAACCTGTCCGCGCTGGTGGTGGATGAAATCCAGGTGATCGGAAGCCGCTGCGGTCCGTTCCGCGAGGCGATCGCGGCGTTGGCGCAAAAGCAGGTGGATGTGATCAGCCTGATTCATCGGCGGATGAAGCTGGAACAGGGTGTGGACGCCGTTGAATTGGCGGCGCGGCCGGGGGTGTTGAAGGTGCTGGTGGGGGTGGAGAGTTGAACCAATGGGAATGACGAATTAGGAATTAGAAATTTGAATGTAGAATTTCCAATCTGGGATTTCGGATTTGGGATTTGAGCGGGAACCGGGGCGTGAAGAGTTTTACAGCGGGGAAGGGACCCATGGCCAAAGATCTGGCGATTGTGCTGAATAGCGGATCGGTGAATTCGGCGGTAGCGACGGCGGTCGCGGCGCAGAAATATCGGGTGATCCTGCTCCATGCCGAGACCGGCGTCCCGTCGGCTCGACGACGCTCGGCGTTCGATCAGCAGTCGGCGCATTTCCGTCCCTACCGCGAGCACGTCCTGCCGATGCCGTATCTGTCGGCTGTGCAGCCGTCTTCTATGGGGGGCACGACGTCATTGCCGCTGGATCCGCGCCATCCGGCGGCGCTGGCGCCGCGGATGCTCGAACTGCTTCCGCTGGTGGCGGTGGCGGGGCGATTCGCGGGGCACTACCAGGCATCGGCGATTTACTTGGGGCTTTGCGTCGGCCCGGGTGGGGATGAGCTTTCGCAGGCGACCGAGTACGTGCAGATCTGGAACGAACTGCTGACGATGCCGTGCGGTCAGGGAGAGCTGGAACTGCTCGCGCCGCTGGCTGAACTGGAGCCGTGGCAGGTGATCGACGTGGGCGTGCAGGTCGGCGCCCCGTTCGAGCGCACGTGGAGCTGCATCGAGGAGAGCGCCGAGCCGTGCTGGGCCTGCCAGGGATGCCGAGCCCGCGAACACGCTTTTTCGCAGGCGGCCAAGCCCGATCCGTTGCGGGCGGCGCGAAAGGGGTAAGTCGCATTACTCGTGTACGATTCTTGCGGGGATCCGCCGCGGGCGGCAACGGACGAATATTGACGAATGGTGGTGGATACACCTATACTGCTCGGGCGAAAGGAATCCAACCGCGCACCGGGCTTTCTTACAAGCGAGTTTTTAATTTATGGCAACCGCCACCACTGCCGCGCCTTGCGTTCAAAGTGAGGATCTCGAACAGTTGACCGCCGTGTTTCGTCTGCTTTCAGACAAGACCCGGATGACGATCTTGATGTTGCTGGCCAACGGCGAACGCAATGTCACCAGCTTGTGCAAGGAGCTGCGCCTGCCGCAACCGACGGTCAGCCATCATCTCGGTCTGCTTCGGGTGCAAAACGTCCTGAGCAACCGTCGCGACGGCAAGCAGGTCTTTTACGGCCTGAACGGTCGGGTGACGGTCCAAGCCAACTGTGCCTTGCAGATCGGGATGCGGAACTACGCGATTAATATCACGCCTGTACAAGGCTGAGCGAATCAGAGCGTAAAGCATGGTGATTCCAACCCCTCGATTGTCGAGGGGTTTTTCGTTGGGGTGCGACTCGCCGGCGCATGCGGGCGTGTTCAAGACAAAGGGCGCGCCCGAAAAAAGGGGACGCGCTTCTTTTTTCACATGGTAATAAAGTTGCACTATTAGAAACCCTTATTAGTTCAGTGTATTGTTGAATGTTGTTGTAATTTCTGAAAAATGAGCGCGTCCCGAATGCCATTCACTTAACGCTCCCCGCTTTCATTGTTTTCTTCAGTTTACGTCGGGGAATCGTCATTTTTCGATAGGTGTCCTGCAAGTCCTTGATGACCCGCGGCTCATGGCGGTCACGACGTTTGTTCACCGCCAA
>JBBQNJ010000117.1:0-8785 GCA_038329845.1 Tepidisphaerales bacterium
CGGCAGCCGGGATTGTTCGCCGGCACCACCCCGCAATACGTCGAGGTGGACCTGTCGCGTATCGTGGTCGAAGGGGTGCGGCAGTTTGGGGGCCCGTGGCTGGCGTTGCAACTGATCGGCAAGCTGGGTCTCACGAGCGAACCGGATCGGCTGATGGCAGCCGGCCGTGAGGGGACGGGAAAACGGGACAGGTGCAGGGACAGGGACAGAAAAACGTGGCACCGGCGGCTCTACTTCTCTTGCCCCCCCCCCGCCAATACACCTCATGCCCGGTGAGCTCGCGCCGTAGATCGTGCGGAAGATTCTCGTTCAGGAGCAGCTTCATGCGCCTTGCGCCTGCCGGGATTCCCAGACGAGCAGTTGCTCGGCGTGGTCGAGCACTTCCATGGCCTGTTCCCGCTTCACCGAGGGGAACTGCTCAAGGAAGTAGTCCAGCGATCAATCACGGGGGAGATAATCAAACAGCGACCTGACCTGAACGCGGGTTCCGGCGAAGCAAGGCGTGCCGCCCTGAAGATCAGGATTTGCACTGATCGCCCGGAGCATACGGAAAGCACAGCACCTCTGCGGGCAGTTCGCCATCGCGCCTGCAAGGCGGCGAACATGCCGAAGCGGCACCGGGTCAGGGAAGTCAGCCACGCCCGGCTGGAATGGGGCAACGCCTGCTCGAAGACGATCAAGCAAGGTCGAAGCCGACGGCATGGTGGCGTTCGTGCCTCGGTTGGCGAAGCCGCAACGAGGGGAAGCCCCTGACCCGTTACAGCAGCGGTTGTTCATAGCGAGAAGATTGTCCGTGGCCCCGCTGGAGGCCCCGCCGTAGCCTGTGTAGTGCGGTCGTAAAGGTCATTGCCATGCAATATGTCCTCGCCATAAACGGTGGTTCCTCGAGCGTGCGGTTTGCCGTGTTCGACCGCGGGGCGGATTCCCGCGCCGAGCCGCGGCGGCGGTTCGGCGGGTCAATCGAGCGCATCGGCGTGCCGGGGACCGTCCTTAACACTACGGATGCGACGTCCGGGAAGTCGGAGAATCGAGCGATCGACGCATCGGATCATAAGGCGGCGGCCGCCACGTTGATCGACTGGCTTCGCCCGCGGCTCGGGCCAGCGGACCTCGCGGGCATCGGGCATCGCATCGTTCATGGCGGAGTACACTTAGTCGAACATCAGGTTGTGACGAATGCGGTACTGGATGAGTTGAAGCGTGCCCTTCCCCTGGACCTGGCTCATTTGCCAAGGGAAATCGCTCTGATCGAGACCTTCGCCGCCGGGTTCGATGCAGTGCCGCAGGTGGCCTGTTTCGACAGTGCCTTTCACCGCGATCTTCCGCGGGTCGCACGGCTATTGCCGATTCCGCGCCGGTTTGATGAGGCGGGCGTGCGTCGCCTCGGCTTTCACGGGCTTTCGTATGCGAACTTGATGAAGCAACTGCGAGAGATTGCCGGCGCAGAAGCGGCCGGCGGCCGCATCATCCTGGCCCATCTTGGTTCGGGCGCCAGCCTCGCGGCGGTTCGCGGCGGTAGACCCGTTGACACCAGCATGGGGTTCACACCCACCAGTGGACTGGTGATGGGCACTCGCCCGGGCGATTTGGATCCGGGGCTGCTCGTCTACCTGATGCGTGCCGAGAAACTTTCGCTCGATCAGATGCGCCAGTTCCTCAGCCAACACTGCGGGCTGCTTGGGGTTTCCCAGACCAGTCCCGACATGCGCGATCTGATGGCGCGACGAGCGACGGATGTGCGCGCCGACGAGGCGGTGAAGCTCTTTTGTTACCAAGCGAAGAAGTGGATCGGCGCTTACGCCGCCGCCCTGGAAGGACTCGATACCTTGGTGTTTGCCGGGGGCATTGGTGAACATTCGCCGCAGGTTCGTCTTGAGATCTGCCAGGGTTTGGAATTCCTGGGCGTGCGGATCGACGCGCAGCGCAACGCCGCATCGAACCCGGTAATCTCGACTGAGGGTGGCGGTGTAACCGTGCGGGTGATGCATACGGACGAGGAGATCATGATCGCCGAAGCGGTCCATGGCGTGCTGGCGACCACGGCATCAAAGGAGAAGCAATGACTGAGGCGCTGTTGCTGGAACTACTGGCCAAGATCGACGCCTACTGGCGGGCTGCGAATGATCTATCCGTGGGGCAGATTTATCTCTGCGACAATCCGCTGCTCAAGCGGCCCCCGACGCTCGCGGATGCGAGAAATCTGCCGCTGGGGCACTCGGGCACGACGCTGGGTCAGAACTTCATTTACGTCCACTTGAACCGGGTCATCAAGAAATATGACATGGACATGATTTACGTCTCCGGCCCTGGGCTCGGCGGCCCGGCCGTCGTGGGTAACACTTATCTCAAGGGCACATTATGAAAACAGACACCGACCAGCCCAAGGCTGCCGAACCGAAACCCGCTGCATCCGCGGAATCGAAGCCCACGGCTCCGGCATCCAACCCGGCGTCGAAGGTCGAGGGCAAGCCTGATCCGAAGGACGATTTGAAGACCCTTCCGATACCGGAGGTGGAGAAACAATTGGAGTCTTCGCCGGACGGCCTGACGCAAGGCGAAGCGAAGAAACGGCTCACCGAATATGGACCGAACGAACTGACCGAGGAGAAGACAAACACTCTCCTGAAATTCCTCTCCTATTTTTGGGGACCGATTCCGTGGATGATCGAGATCGCGGTGATTCTGTCCGGTGTGGTCGGGCATTGGCCGGATTTTTTCATCATTCTGCTTCTGCTGGTGGCCAATGCGGTGGTCGGTTTCTGGGAAGAAAAGGAGGCGAGCAACGCCATCGAAGCGCTGAAGGCCAAGCTGGCGGTCAAGGCCCGCGTGAAACGCGATGGCGAGTGGATTAACCCGCCGGCGCGCGAGTTAGTTCCGGGCGATGTTCTGCGCATGCGGCTGGGCGACATTGTGCCGGCGGATGCGCGACTGCTCGACGGCGATCCGGTGGAGGTGGATCAGTCTGCGTTGACAGGAGAGTCTTTGCCCGCTGAGCGCAAAGCGGGCGACGCGATATTTTCCGGGTCGATCATCCGCCAGGGCGAATGCAACGCGATAGTCTATGCCACGGGCGAGAACACCTACTTTGGCAAGACGGCGCAACTGGTGCAGGAGGCGCATACCGTCAGTCATTTTCAAAAGGCGGTTTTGAAGATCGGCAATTACCTTATCATCCTCGCGGTGGTGCTGGTCGGGGTGATCATTGGCTTTGCCATCTATCGAGGCGACCACGTCCTCACGACCTTGCAGTTTGCCTTGGTGTTAACTGTAGCCGCGATTCCTGTGGCGATGCCGACGGTGTTGTCGGTGACGATGGCCGTCGGCGCGCGTCTGCTTTCCAAGAAACAGGCGATCGTGAGCAAACTGGTGGCCATCGAGGAGTTGGCGGGTGTGGACATCTTGTGCGCGGACAAGACTGGAACTCTGACGCAGAACAAGCTGTCGCTGGGTGATCCGTTCAGCGTGAAGGATGTTACCGCCGCTCAAGTCATTCTTGATGGCGCCTTGGCGTCGCGGGCGGATAACAATGACACGATCGACTTGGCTGTCCTGGGCGGACTGACAAACAAGGACGCTTTGAAGGATTATGAAGTAACCCATTTCCAGCCCTTCGATCCAGTCCACAAGCGCACCGAGGCAACCGTCAAATCCAAGGACGGAAAGACTTTCAAGGTGACCAAAGGCGCGCCGCAGGTGATCCTCGCACTGCTCGCCGACGCTGCGAAGATGAAGCCGGCCGTGGACAAGGCCGTCAACGAGTTTGCGGCGCGCGGCTTTCGCTCGCTGGGTGTGGCGCGCGATGGTGGCGACGGCCAGTGGCAGTTTCGCGGCGTGCTACCGCTGTTCGATCCGCCACGCGACGATGCGAAGGCCACCATCGCAACTGCACGCGAGATGGGTGTGAAAATCAAGATGGTCACCGGCGACGCGTTGGCCATCGCGCAAGAGACTGCCAAGAAAGTCGACATGGGCGCGAACATTCTCGATGCCGCCAGCTTGGGCGACGCCAAACAGCAGGAAACTGAGGAGGCAGCCGCAGCCATCGAGAAGGCAGACGGCTTCGCTCAAGTGTTTCCCGAACACAAATTCCACATCGTGGACATCCTGCAAAAACGCGGTCACATCGTCGGCATGACCGGCGATGGCGTGAACGATGCGCCCGCGCTGAAGAAGGCCGACTGCGGCATCGCCGTCTCAGCCGCCACGGATGCAGCGCGCGCCGCGGCATCCATCGTGCTGCTGTCGCCCGGCCTGTCCGTGATCATCGATGCGATCAAAGAGAGCCGGCGCATTTTTCAGCGGATGAACAGCTACGCGATCTACCGCATCGCCGAGACGCTGCGCGTGCTGTTCTTCATGACGCTGGCGATCCTGATCTTTAATTTTTATCCCCTGACCGCGGTGATGATCGTGATGCTGGCGTTGCTCAACGACGGCGCAATCCTGTCCATCGCCTATGACAATGTTCATTACAAGGATCAGCCCGAAGCCTGGAACATGAAGATGGTGCTGGGCATCTCCACGGTGCTCGGCATCAGCGGGGTCATCGCCGCCTTCGGCCTCTTCTATCTCGGCGAGCGCGTTTTCCATCTCGACCGCGCGCACATTCGGACGCTGATGTATTTGAAACTCTCCGTCGCGGGGCATCTGACGATCTTCCTCACGCGCACGCGCGGCCCGTTCTGGTCGATCCGCCCGGCAAAGATTCTTTGGGGGGCCGTCCTTGGCACGCAAATTGTGGCGACCCTGATCGCGGTTTATGGGTTGTTCATGACGCCACTGGGTTGGGGTTGGGCCGGGTTCGTGTGGGGTTATGCTTTGCTGTGGTTCCTCATGAATGACCGCGTGAAGTTGCTCGCGTATCGGATTCTTGATCCTGTCAAAAGAACCGACGTAAAGTTTCAAGCGAAAGTTGAATCGCAGCCCGACGCCAAGCCGGTGGCCGCGGATAATGTCAAAAATGCGGCCGAACCGGATGCTAATTCGATGACCAAAGCCGAAGACAAAGTCGAACCCGAGTCTGAAGCTAAAGTGGAGCCGAAGCCCGAAGCCAAAGTTGAGCCGGAACCTCAGACCAAGGTCAAACCGCGGTCCGATGTGTCGCCATAACTTGTCAAGCGAGTGCATAACCTTTACGAGGAGTTAGGACGTCAAGAGGTTCGAGCCGTCGAGGAGATGGAGGAGGCGGAGGCGGAGCGAAAGCATCGTAACGGGGAAGCCAAAGGATAATCCGATGCGCACAACGCGCCTGCCAGGCCAGAAAGAACACAGATGAAAACTTCGGAGGATCAAGATGCTTGAAGGCGTAATGCTTCTGTGGTTTCTTCTCACCGCGCTGTCGCTAGTGTTCGTGGTGGTGGACATTCGTGCCACGCCGGCCTCCCCGGTGCTCAAGTGGGGGTTCATATTACTTACCGCGTACCTGGGCCCACTGGCTGCATTTCTGTATGTGTTTGGTTGTCGCGAACCCCTGCCTGGGCTGCACGAACGCTACGTCGCGACTCGCTGGAGACAGGTGCTGGGTTCAACCATGCACTGTGTGGCCGGCGATGGCGTGGGCATCTTGGCGGGCGCGGTCATTGCCAGCCTGTTTCATTTAACCAAAGT
This sequence comes from Tepidisphaerales bacterium, assembly GCA_038329845.1. Lineage (GTDB taxonomy): Bacteria > Planctomycetota > Phycisphaerae > Tepidisphaerales > Tepidisphaeraceae > JBBQNJ01. The sequence continues at coordinate 5,608 of JBBQNJ010000117.1, forward strand.
TACAGATATTGCGCTGGAGTATGTTTTGGGCTTCGGGTTCGGATGGAGCATCTTTCAGACGCTGTTCATGCGGGATATGGCGGGTGGTTCATATATGGGTGCGCTACGCCGCGCTTTCTTCCCGGAACTGCTGTCCATGAACTGCCTCATGGCCGGGATGGTGCCCGTAGCGGCTGTGGCAACGAAAAGTTATCCATCAAGCCACGATCCATTCGGGCCGGCATTCTGGTTCGTCATGTCGATGGCCCTTCTTGTCGGTTTCATTACCGCGTATCCCATGAACTGGTGGCAGGTAGCCCGGCACATGAAGCACGGCATGATAACGGCGCGGCCGTCGAGCGAGCCGGTAAACGGTGGAGCAGATAGAAACATGACTGACAGTCATACGCCCGGTGAGCACAATGGCAACGTGCAACAAGAGGGCGAGCCCCGAATGGACGGTGATGTGAAACCGGTATCAACCAGCGTCCTCACCTGGATGACAATCCTCTCGTGTGTGATATTTGGGCTCGGGCTGGCCATTGCCGTAATCTATGGCGGGAATTGAAAACGCGAAATGAAAAGACAGCCACATCGCCGCACATCCGGAGATACCATCATTCCTGCACAACATAAGATGTCACCAGACTATTGGTCGTCTTCCTTTGCGTATGGATGTTCGGCGGCTTTTCTTCATGGGGCATCACGCATGGTGGGGCGATGACCACGCGCAGGGCCAGTCCATGATGCACCAATGAAGGGCAAAAGGGACCAGCGATTCATTTCGCGGCGACCTTGTTACAAGGAAGGTGACGTATGAACGGTTCAACTCCCGGATCGGAAACGCCAAAACAGATTGAACGCCGCAAGTTCCTGGCACGCGCATGCGGAATCCTGGCCGCACCGTTGGCGGTGGTGATCGGGTTTCCGCTATTCGGCTCGCTGGTGGGCACTATCTATCGCAAGTCCAAGCTGCTTTTCTCGAAAACTCCGGGGTTCTCCAGCGCGTCGCAGGGTCAGCCCATCAAACTGAACCTCCCCGCGGTCAAGATGGACGCCTATTTGCGGACCGAGACGAGCCAAGACCTGTGGGTCGTCAAGCATACCCCCACGGAGGCGACCGTGTTCTCTCCGATCTGCCCGCCGCAGGGTTCGCAGGCGGCGGGCGACTCGGCTATGTGCTATTGCGCGTGTAATTCCAGACACCGAGGACTGCGTACAGAAGTAACAGCCCTACCAACGCGCAGGTGAGGAAATGCAGGCGGTGCTGGACCGAGACGAACAGCACCGCGACGAGCGTGGCCACGGTGATCGCGCTCAGCCAGTTCCGGGCGACATCGACGCCCCGCATCCGCAATGACGCGGGCGCATTCTGCTCCGCTGCCACTGGTGGGGCTGCCGGCGGAGACGAAGCACGCAGTGGTTGCGCGTCGCGGATACGCACCACGGTATCCGCCGGTTGCACCGCCACAATACCGTCGCCCGCCCCCCCGGTCTGCGCCGCGGCCACGATGGCTTGAACGACCGCCGCGGTGTGTTCGTCGCCGATGAAGATTTCGATCTTCGTGTGCCGGACCATCCAATCATGGGCAAAGAAGTTCGCGTATTCGCCATACCCTTTGACCGCGGAAACGCTTATGCCTGGCACCTTCACTCGCTGCAAGGCAGCCTCAACTGCCTCCAGCATGGTACTTGTAATGATGGCCGTGATCTTCTTCATGGCTTGGGCTCCTTCGCTACCAGAAACGTCCCGGAGCTTGCCGAAGGTTCAATGAAATTGCTCGGGACCGGAAAAAAGGCCCGCCCATTGAACCTTTGGGTCGCACAGGCTCGTTTCGTCAGTGAAGGGGGACGACATTCGCGGCTTTCACATCAGCGGCAGGAGCGCTCATGAAAGGCCGCCTGACCGAAAGGCGATGGATCCATGCATCACGAAACCCCGACCATTTTCAAAGACCCGGTGTGCGGCATGCGCGTCAGTCCCAAAGCCGCCGTTGCGGCGACGGAGTATCTGAGAAAGCAGTACTACTTCTGCTGCGACCATTGCCGTGAGGCGTTTGAGGCCGATCCCGAGCGCTACCTGTATCACCTGCCGTCCGCTGCCGAACCTCCTCGGAATACAGCGCGATCCGAGTCGCTGGAACGCGAGGTGCCATGAGACACACCCTGCACATGCTCGCTGGATGCCTGCTGCCGTTGCTGCTGCTGTTCATTTCGCCGCTGTTCGGCGTCAGTGGCGGGCTGACGTTGTTCATCGCCATCATCGCCCTTTTTATCGGGCGCATGGGGATGATGGGTGGTCATGGCGGACATGCAGAGGGTCATGGCGGGCATGGTGGCGGCATGAGCCACGAACAACACGATCACAACGGCCAGACCGTCCCGGCCCGTGCCGATCGAGCAGCGCGATCACAAGGAACTTCACATGAACACTATCAGCATTAGGCGATTCAGCTTCGCACTGGCGTCGATTTTCGCACTGCTCTATCTGGGCTGCGCCTTTGTGATGATGACCGTGCCCCATGAAGCCGCGGTTTACTTTTTCAACAGTATGACTCACGGCGTGGACTGGGCACCCATCATTCGATGGGACATGCCCTGGTGGGAGATGCTTATCGGCGTGCTGGAGGTCTTTATCCTGGGCTGGCTGATCGGGGCGGCGTTCGCGGCGATTCACAACATCGGCCTCAAGCCGGATAAATGACCTATGCACGGCGAGAACGAGTACGCCAACGGCAACTGGCCCCCTGGTTGATGGAAGAACCACAGAAAGCATGACGGGAGAGCGCCTATGAAGGATCACGAACACGCAACCGGGAGCAAAACAGAATCGAAGCTGGCGCAAGACGAGGTCGCCAAGAAGGCCTACTTCCTCTATGAAAAGGAGGGACGTCCACAAGGGCACGACAAGCAGAATTGGTTGGCGGCTGAAGCCGAGATGTCGGGCCACGGCTCGGATGAACATAAAGGTCACGCAGATCATCATGCGAACATGGCTACGGATTTTCGGAAGCGGTTCTGGATCTCGCTGGTCGTGACCCTGCCGATTCTCGCGCTATCGCCGATGCTCCAATCGCTGGTGGGACTGCGAGAAGCCATTCGTTTCCCCGGCGACATCTATGTCCTATTCGGCCTTTCTTCCGCGGTCTTTTGGTACGGCGGCTGGCCGTTTCTCAAAGGGTTCTTCGAGGAAATCAAA
>JBBQNJ010000118.1:0-8555 GCA_038329845.1 Tepidisphaerales bacterium
TCTTCTCTCGCGAACGCGCCGGTGAAGCATTAACCGGTGAAACGGACGCCGGTAGGAACAACTTGCCAGGTATCGGCGGGCGCGGTATTGACGATCCCGCGCCCGCCGTCTTGTTTTTTCAGATTTTCATTGATCCCGACCCCGCTTTTGTCGTATGAGTAACATGGGCCACACGCCGCCGGGCGTGGACACGCGAATCCGCGGGGCATCCTATACTTCAATGGAAGGCCAATTTTGCCGCTGAAGTCAAATTGTCGGCTGTTCGAGACAAGCCACGGGCGTTGCATGCCCGTCGCGACGGGCCGTCGGGTCCGAAGGAGGATATTCTGAGCCAAGTCACCAGTAAAGTCACGCTCCAGTATGTTCCCCAAGTCACCTCTCGCGATGGGTCCAAGCCGGACCGTATCGGGGGATTGACGCTGGCGGCATGGGTTCGCATCGGAATCATCGCCGCCCTGATGGTCGTGCTGTTCCGCTTCAGCCTGCTTCGGCTATGGTGGAAAACGAACCCATTCAGCGGCGAGCCGAACTGGGGACACGCGATCGTCATCCCCCTGATCGGGCTATATTACCTTTATCTGCATCGAGAAGAGCTTATCCACTCCCGGGTGAAAACGGCCTGGGAAGGCCTGGGCATCCTGCTCATGGGGCTGCTGCTCTTCGCCTACGGCATCTACCCCGGCTACAACGACTTCGTCAAAGACTTCGGCATGATCGTCACGCTCTTCGGGGTGGTGCTGCTCGTGTCCGGCAGGTCGATCATGAAGATCGCCTGGTTCCCCATCGCGTTTCTGATTTGCGGCATTCCTTGGCCGGGATTGGTCTATAGCTGGGTCGCCGGACCGTTGCAGGAACTGGCCGCGCAGGCGGCGGTGAAGACCCTGACGATCACCGGGGTGATCGCCTACAACGCCGGGACGAAGATCATCATGATGGGCGAGGGCGGGCAGTTCCGCACGCTCAACGTGGCCGAGGCGTGCGCCGGGTTGCGATCGCTGATGACGTTCATCTCCGTCGGTGCCGCGATCGCATTTTTGTCGGCCCGACCGCTCTGGCAGAAGTTGATCATCACCGTCTCGGCCGTCCCCATCGCCATCTTCTGCAACGTGATGCGGGTGACGGGCCAGGGACTGCTCGACTATTACGTCAGCCAGGAACTGAGCAAAAACTTCGCCCACTCGTTCGTCGGGCTGGTGATGCTGGTTCCGGCGTTCTTCCTGTTGCTGGGCGTTTGTTGGATTCTCGACCATTTGTTCGTCGAGGAGATAGAGGTCAAGCAAGGGCTTCCCACGGCGTCGCGGGCGACGGCTGGAACGGTCCAGCCGGTCGCGCTTGCCCGGCCCGTCGCCGTTGCCCGACCGAAGACCGTCGCCGTTGCCCGACCGGACGCCGCAGCGCGACCCAGCGCCGCGCCGCGACCGGCGGCGGCACCCCGGCCCCGATCGGCACCGGCGCAAGCGCTGCGGCCCGCCGCCGCCCCAAGAACCGGTCCCACTTCACGAACCGCCTGAGGAGAAAACCGCCATGACCGCCTCGATCAAACGAATTGTCGCCAAAGCATTTTCCAGTCCCGGCTTCATCGCCGCCGTCGTCGTACTGGCGATCGCCGCGGTCGGGTTAAACGCCGCAACCGAGTACTTGCAGCTTCATTTCCGCAAGATCGCCGTCCCGTTGCCGCATCCGCTGGCCTCGCTGCCCGATCGCTTCGGCAACTGGGTTCAGGTCTCCAAGGATCAGCCCCTGCCGGGCGAAATCGAAGAGGCCCTGGGCGCCAAGGAGTACATTTTCCGCGATTACGTCGATACGCGGATGGTCGCCTCCAGCGAACTCGAGCAGTTCAAGGACAAGACCGCCGAAGAGCGCCAGCTTCTGTTCGGACGGATGCGGGCGTCGAACCCGCGGGCCTGCGCCACCCTGGCCGTCACGTATTACACCGGGATGGTCGACACCGTCGCCCACATTCCCGAGCGCTGCTATGTCGCCGGGGGCTATCAGCCGACCCAGACCAAGACCCTCACCTGGCCGATCGGAACCGACGCCGCGGGCGTGGATGTGCGATTCATCCGCTTCGAGGATCAGACCGGCATGGCCAAGGTCTGGACCAACGTCGGGTACGTTTTTCATGTGAACGGCGGGTTTGAAAGCTCGCCCCTGGGCGTTCGTCGCAGTTTGCAGAAGCTGTTCGAGCGCTATGGCTACTACGCCAAGGTTGAGGTGATGAATTTGGCACCAGATGAGAATCAATCCAAGGCGCAGATGATCGACCTGCTGGCCTCGGCGATGCCACAGATTGAGAAGACCTTGCCCGATTGGCAGGCGCTTCACGCAACGCCGGCGGTGGCGACGGCCACGAAATAGCCGCAGCGCCGAGTCGCCACGCGGCCACGAAATAGCTGCGGCGCGGCATCGGCGGCGGCACCGAAATAGCCGCGGGGCGACGAGCGGCGAGCGGCGCCGCGAAGTAGGGGTTTTCAAACGGCTTTCCAAGGAGACATCACTCCATGGCGCGACGAGTCAATAAGAAGTTCATCGTGGGCATGGCGATCGGCGTCGTGGTGCTGGGCGTCGGATTCTTCGCCGTCACCCGCTTGTTTCGCCAGAGCGCCGAGCAGCTCGAGAAGATGGGCGATCAGTTCTTCGCCGAGCAGCGCTACGCCGAGGCCGATGTGCAATACCGCGCCGCTTCGGGGCGCGATCCCCGCAGCACGCGGCTGCTGATCAAGCGCGGCGACACCTATCGCCAGATGACCCGCCAGGATCCGGAATACATCGGACGAGCGCGGCAGGTCTGGCTTCGCGCCGTCGAGATCGACCCGGCCTGCCTGCCCGCGCTGCAACGGCTGATGTCGATGAACATGGAGGAGACCCAGGTCTTCGGTGCCCGCGCGCCCGAGGCGTTTAAGGGCCTCGAGGAGACCGCCCGCAAGATTTCCGAAGTGGACCCGAGCGATGAAACCGCCGCGGCGTTCGCCCATATCGCCCCGGTCAATGCCTGGCTCCAGGGCGCTTCGACCGCGACGGACGTGGATGCGCATGTCAAGGCCCTGACAGAGATGCTCGATAAGTACCCGCAAAACGCGGAAATCCGCGTGGCGCTGGCACAGGTGAAGATCAAGCAGGCCGAGGACTCAGCCGCCCGCGACAAACCCGCCGACGCGGCCAAGGCGTTCACCGAGGCGTCGGCGATCTTCGATTCGGCACTGGCCGACGAATCGGCCAGCCCATTCATGTGGTATCGCGGGGGGCAGATCAGTCTGACGGCGGTGGAGTCCATGCGCCGCCTGGGCGGAGCCGAGAAGTTCGGCCCCACCTTCGAAAAAATCGCGACCGAAGGGAAAAAGCGATTGGCCCGGGCATCGGAGACGGCCAAGCCCGACGATCCCCAGTTCGCCGAAATCAAGATGACCGCCGCCCAGGTCGCCTCGAGCACCGGGGATCGGGAAAAGGCCGAAAAAATCCTCCGCGACCTCCTGGCCCTTCGTCCCGGCGATTCTCTGGTCCGCATGCAGCTTGCCGAGATTCTCGGCAAGGATCCGGCCAAGCGCCCCGAGGCGATCCAGTTGCTGGCGATGACCAACCGCGATGAGGGCGTAGCAGGGATGGCGCAGGTGCGCAGGGCCAATCTCCAGATCGCGGCCCAATTGCAACTCGCCGACCTGCGCATGGATGAATACGAGGCGGCCGCCGCGACCGCTAAGGGCGATCCGGCGACGCTTATCCTCGCCGAAGACAGCATCAAGCGGGCGGAAAACGCCTTCGGGGAGACCCCCGAGGTGCTGCTGCAAAAAGGCCGGCTCCAATTGCTCCGCGGCCAGCGCATCGAGGCGATCCAGACGCTGGTTCGCGGCTCGAGCCTGATGCGCCAACAGGGCCGCGTCAACGACGGTCTGAATCTGTTGCTGGCCCGGGCCTACATCGACGCCCGCCAGACCGGCGAAGCCCGGCGGCTGCTGTCGGAAGTCGTCCTGCGCCAAGAACGCCATTGGCCGGCGAGGTTGCAACTGGCCCAGTTGCTGCTGCGCGAAGGCCGAGTCGATGAGGCCAAGCGCCAACTCGATGAGCTGGAAAAACTGGTCCCCAACGAACCGGATGTGATCCGACTGCGGCTGGCGTCGCTCGATCTGAGCATGCCCGCGGAAAAAGAGCGGGCCACCAAACTCTATGCCCAACTGCCTGAAGACACCGTCGTGGCGATTCTATCCAAATCGCAGCTCGCGGCCCCAGTGATCGGCCCGAACGAGGTGCGCCGATTGCTCACTCTCGCCGTTGAAAAGGAGCCTACCAATCCCCGCGCGGTTGTCAGTCTCGCCCAGTTCTATGCCGTCGGCGGCGACAAGGAAGCGGCGAAGAAAGTCGTCGAACAGGCCAAGGCCGCCGGCGCCGAGCCGGGCCAGTTTTCGATTCTAAGCCAGGTCCTCGAGGATTCTTCGCCCGAGGCGATCGCCCGCCTGCGGGAAGAGCAGATCGACCAGATCAGCGATCCGTTCGATCAGAAGCTCGAACGGGCACAACTTCGGCTCACTCAGAATAAACCCGAGGAGGCATTGGCCCTGCTCGGGGAGGCTCAGAAGCTCAAGCCGGATGACGGACGATTGCTGGCGCGGTTGTTCGACTACTACCTGCAACAGCGACAGTTCGACAAGGCCGAGGAACTGCTGCCCAAGCTGTCCACGGCCAACCAGGATCTGGCCGGCGGCGACCTGTATCGCTTCGCGCTGGCCAAGGCCCGCGGCGACCGCGGGCAGGCGCTTCAGATCGCCCGCCGGCTTAATGCCAACCAGCCCGAGTTCGCCCATAGCTGGGTGGCGATGGGTCAGGCGATGCAGATGAACGATCGCCCCGAGGATGCCTTGGAGCAGTATGCCCAGGCGCTGCAAAAACAGCCCGACAACGCCGACGCCCTGCGCGGCAGCGCCGCGTGCGCTTACGCGATCGGCAAGCCGGACGATGCCCTGCGATTCATCGAGCTGGGGCTTCAGCGATTCCGCAATGGCCCGGAGTGGCAGGAGATGCTGCTGAATCACTGGCTGAATTACGGTCAGGCCCCGAGGGTCGTTTCGGCCCGCGAAGCGGCACTGTCGCGCGAGCCTGAGAATCCTGCGGCGTGGATCAACCTGGCCAACGCCTACGTCCGCTCGGCCCAGGTTCGGGCGCAGGAGAACAAGAAAGACCAGGCGGTCGAGTTTGCGTCCAAGGCCAAGGACTTGATGCTCAAAGCGGTTAAAAAATGGCCGGATGATGCGCGATTCTACGGGATACTCACGGATGTCTACGCGTTGACCGGCGACATCGCCGAGGCCGAGAAGCTGCTCAATTCGCTCGCCGAACGGCCCGATTGGAAGACTCGTCCCGAGCCGGCGCTGGCCTTGTTTGACCTGCACCGCCGGACCGGAAAGATCGACGCCGCCGAGGCCGATCTGCGCCAGGCCCTGTCCAAGGCACCGGACAACCTCGAGCTGAAAAGCCGGCTGGCCTCGTTCCTCGCCCAGCGCGGCAAGCTGGATGACGCCCTGGCCGTTCTGCCCAGCGATGCGTCGAACCTCAATCTTCTTCGCCAGCGCATCGAGCTGCTGTCGCAGGCGAATCGTCTGGACAAGGCGCTGGACGAAGTGGACGCGGCCCTGAAGTCACGCCCGCAGGATGCCGACTTGCTGAATCTCAAAGGATTCGTCCAGTTGAATCTGGGGATGAACGCCCCGGCGCAGACCACGCTTGCCTTGGCGATCCGACTGGCACCCAACTCCCCCGACCCGATGTTCCAGATGGCCCGGGCTAAGATGATGCAGCCTCGGCCCAGCCCCGATGAGGCCATCCGCCTGCTTCGCACGGCCCAGGAAAACGGCGCCTCGAGCGTCGAGGTGCGCCTGCTGCTGGCCCAGGCCTACCAGGCGAAAAATGATCTGGACTCAGCGGCGCGGGAGATGCGCGGCGCCCTGGCGAGCAATCCGCAAAGCAAGGACCTTCGCCTGCGGCTAATCGACTTGACGATGCGGCTGAAGCCCACGCCGTGGCAGCAGGTCGAATCGCTGCTGGCCGAGGTACTGAATGATCCGCGCCAGCAGAAGGACCCCGATTGGCACCGTGCCGCGGCGAGGATGTGGGCCGGGCGGCGTGACGGCGAAAAAGCCGTCGCCGAGATGAACAAAGCACTGGAACTGAGCAACAACAACGTCCGCATGGTCCAGGAGGCGTTGGGCGTCCTGCTGGATGTCGGTCGCTATCAAAACGTCATCGACTTGACCAACCAGTTGCTGACCAACGAACAACTCAAGCAGCAGCCGTGGGTATTCCAGGCCCGCGCCATGGCCCGTCGCGGGCTGGGCGACAAGGAAGCGGCGATGCGCGAGTTCGAGGCGGCCCTCAACGCCGCGACCGCGCTGAAGAACGACGATGCGGCTCAGTCGGTCTTGACTACCATGGCCCGCGAACTCGGCTTCGATGCCGCCCTGAGCCGCATCGGCGAGCGCGCCCAGACCGAAAACCGCTGGAGACTGTTCGCAGCCTACCTCTACTACGCCAAGGGAGATTCGGCCAATGCCGTCAACCATATCGACCAGGTGATGGGCGATTTCAGCAAGCTTTCGCCGTTCGAGCAGGAACAGGCGCTACGTCTGGCGGGCAACGTGTACCTGATCGCCCAGCCGCCACAGCCGCAGAAGGCGCGGGATGCCTGTCAACGACTGCTGGCCCGGATTCCCGACGATGTGCAGACGCTGAACAACATGGCGTGTCTGCTGGCCGAGCAGATCAAACCCCCGCAGCCGGCCGAGGCGCTGGTCCTGGCCCAACGGGCTCAGGATGCCATGCGATCCACGGGGGTCATCAACTACTTGGTGATGGACACTTATGGATGGACATTGATTCTCAACAATCGTCTGGACGAGGGAATCGCCGTCTTGCAGGAAGTGGTCCAGAAAGAGCCGTTCGTGGATGCGTATTATCACCTGGGCGAAGGCTTTTTGGCCAAGGGATATCCCGAGGAAGCCCAAAAGCAACTTCAGAAAGCAGTTGATCTTATGGATAAAGCCGGCAAGCGCGGCTCGGCGACTGACCACCCTCTGCGATCACGAATCGAGCAGGCCATGACCCGGGCCCAGACGATGATCAAGGAAAAGGTGCAGGCCAAGGTCGAAGCGCGCTAACCAGCTTCGGTACTGGCGTAGAGAACGGAATTTTCTGCCTCGATCGCTTCTTTGTTGTACAATGGATCGCCCTGATTGCCCCTTGTGGCGAGGATACTTATGACGACGTTGCCCCAGACCACCCCCATGCGGCTGCCTAGACCGATGCCCTCCCAGTTGATGATCCCCACGGTGTCTCCCGGGTTTCAAGGCCCCAGCGCGCCCATCGGCGCTTCACAGATGACCCCGGCGGACATCTGGCGGGTCATTCGAAGCAACATCTGGCTGATCCTGTTTTCGCTCATCCTGGCCATCGCCCTCGGATTCGCGGCCAACGTCTACCTCGATCGCAACTTCCCACGCTACACCGCCGTGGGACTGTTGCAGGTCCAGCCCCTGACCACCGCCGACTCCCTGCAAGGCAATACCCGCGCCGGCAACAGCCAGTTGGATCAGATGTCGCTGCAAATGGAGCAGCGCAGTCAAGCGCAACTGCTCACCCAGTCGGCTTTGTACGACGAAGTGCTTCGCAAGAGCGAAAAAATTCGCTCGTTGCAGTGGTACAACGACTTTAGCACCTCCGAGCAGCGCAAGAAGGACCTCGACGACAACTTCAGCGTCCGGCCCATCCCCGACACCAAGCTGATCTCGGTCTCAATGACCTACAGCAAGCCGAGCGACTGCCGCGACATCGTCAATGAGGTGGTCGAAGAGCATCTCCGATCGGAAAAGTCGAGAATTCAAAACCGCCAGCTCGAACGCGGCACGTTCCTCAACCAGAACCGGCTGCGTTATCAGTTGCGGTTGAACGAACTGTCGCAGGATCTGAAGGAACGGGCCATCCGCCTCAGCCTTGACGGCATGGCCGTCTCCGGAAGCCTTCGTGCCAAAGAGGTTGAGATTCAGCATAAGGTCCAGGAACTTCTTGACTTGCAGATGAAAGTGGCGACGGCTCGGGTGCAGCTCGAGGCCGTCACTGCGGGTCTGGAGCGCGGTCAGGACCCGCCGCAGGTGGATGCGGAAATCAACAGGGACATGACCGTCGCACAATTGCGTCAGGCCGTGGACCAGCAGGACGTGATGGTGGCCCGATTGTCGGCCAAACTTGGGGCGCAGCATCCCCAGGTCCAGCAAGCCCAGGTCGAGCGCGACATCTATCAGCGAAAGCTGGATGACCAGCGGGCCCAGGTCCGGCTGAACACGCGGGCGCTGATCGTCGAGCAACTGAAGACCGATCAGGACCAGATGACCCGGGCCATGGAAGCCACGGCCAAGCGGGTCGAGGAACTGAAAGAGGAATACGGCCGGTTGAGCAACGACATGGCGACGTACCTGACGCAGAAGGACGAGGAGCGGGCGTTGCGGGAGTTGCTCAAGAACACGCAGGAGCAGATCGACCTGATCCAGCAGATCAACCAATACCCCGATCCCGGC
>JBBQNJ010000119.1:0-7962 GCA_038329845.1 Tepidisphaerales bacterium
GTTGAAGTGTCTTGCGTTCCTCATCCGTGAGGCGAACGATGTACTTCTTGAGCATGGCACCACCTTCCTTGGTTGATGTCATCATCGACCCGACCGCCTGCGGGCCGTGATCCTAAATCGGAGGCATGACAATGCACTAGGCGATCGTCACTTCCTTGCCCGCTTCGGCCGAGCGGTAGACGCCATCGAGCATCTTCTGCACGGCCAGGCCAGCTTCACCGGGAGCGGTGAGTTCCGTCCCCTTCAGACACCCGTCCACCCAGTTTCGCAGCTTCAGTGCGAACAACGAGGGGAAATCGGTCTGGCGTTCCAGGAACCCGGCAGTCGAGTTCATCATGGTCCCGTTGCGATCGGTAAAGATCGCCGCCGGATCCCAGCTCGAGCCGCCCTTCTCGCCCATCATCTGGAAGTTCCACACGTCCTTTTCGATGTGGGCCACGAACGAGGCCTCGATCTGCAGGATCGCACCGGTATCGAAGCGAATCTGCCCGATCGCCAGGTCCTCGACCGTGTACGTCTTGTAATCCCAGTTAGGCCACTGGCTCACGACCGTCGAGGGCTTATTCCCCATGTAGGTCCAGACGTTGCCGCTGGCGGCGACGGGCTTGGGCGAACCCATGACGTAATGGGCCATTTCGATCACGTGTACGCCGATGTCGATCATCGGTCCGCCGCCCTGCTTTTCCTTCTGGCCGAACACGCCCCAGTTGGGGATGCCGCGCCGGCGAAGGGCCTGGCACTTGGCGAACATGATCTTGCCGAACTCCCCGGCCTCGCGGGCCCGGACGAGGAACTGGCTGTTGGGGTGATAGCGATACTGGAAGCCGACGGTGAGCTTGCGGTTGTTCTTGGCCGCCGCGTCGATCATCTTCTGGCATTCCTTGGGGTTCATGGCCATCGGCTTTTCGACGATGACATGGCAGCCGGCGTTGGCCGCGTCGATCGCGGGGGCGGCGTGGACGCCGTTGGGCGTGCAGATGCTCACCGCGTCGGGCTTGACCTTCTTAAGCAGGTCCTTCCAATCGATATAGTTGTCCTTCACCCCCCACTTTTCCTCCATGATCTTCAGGCGGGCCGGGTCGATGTCGCAACCGGCGACGACTTCCACATCGGGGAATTTCCCACCCGTCAGCGCACCGAGGTGGACCTGCGAAATCCCTCCGCAACCGATAATGGCGACACGCAATTTCTTGCCCTTGTAGGTCTGGTGTTTCTCCATCGCCAGGGAGTCGGTCGAGACGCTCTTCTCTGCCATGTGCAAGGCTCCTTCGATTCCGATCGTTGATGGATCGGCGTATGTTGAATGAATCCGAATCAGCCCGATCCCCGGCCCATTCGCCGGGTTCGAGCGCGGGTATGGTAGTGCCGCGCCAGTCCAATGCAAAGCCTCGGGCGCCGGCCGGGGCGATTTCCCGACCCGGTGGATGAGATTATTCGAGCCGGAGAATGGCCCGCGCCGCGGCGAGGCGCACGGCGGAATCTTCGTCGCGCAGCAGATCGGCGAGGATCGGCTGGGCGTCGCGCCGACCGATCGCGCCGAAGGCCCATGCGGCCAGCGCCCGCTGGCGCGGGTCCTTGCTGGCGGTGCCGGTCTGCGCCACGCCGTAGCCGTCATCGGCCCCGAGCATCCCGCAGGCGCGGGCCGCGACCAGGGCCACTTCGGCGTAATCATCGGTCAGGGCGCCGCGAAGATGCTGGATCACCCGTCGATCCCGCCGCGCCGCCAGGGCGAGAAGCGCGATCATTCGATCGTCGGGATGCCCGCTGATGGTGGCCATCACCAGCGGGGCCAGCGCGTCGGAATCACCCAGCCGCCACATCGCCTCGAGTGCCTGCAAGCGGACTTGCGGCTCCTTGTCCTTCGCCAGCGGCTTGAGGACGCGCAGGGCCGTCGGCTCATCGAGCATTCCCAGCGCCATCGCCACATTGGCCCGAACCTGCCACAACGGATCGAACGCCAGCGTCTCGAACTGGCGGCTGTTGCCCACCTCGCCCAGCCGATGCAGCGCGAACAATGCCGCGACATGCACGCTGGGCGAAGCATCCTCGAGCAGCACCTCGGCCCGGGCCCGGGCCGCTTGCAGACGCAGCCGGCCCGAGGCCATTAATGCCGCGAAACGCACCGCGGCATCGGAATCATTCAGCGCCGCGACGATTCGATCGCCGGCGGCGACACCGTCCACATCCTGCAACGTCTCGATCGCCGGCCCGCGCTGCGCCGGATCGGACGAATCCAACGCCGCCGCCAGTTCTCGCCGCGCTGCGGCGCGAAGTTCAACATCCAGCGCACAGGGCCGCGAGGCCGCATACCCTGGCGGAGGCTTGGGTGAAGGAATCGACAGATCGCGCGGCCGCGCGCATCCGCCTAGGATAATGCCCAGCACGCTGAGGAAAATAAGTAAATAGAGACGCGATTCGGGTTTCATCTCAACACTCCACCGATAACCGCCGCTTTTCGGCGGGCGAACGATAGCCACCCGCCGACGATGGCGATTGCCGCAGTCAACATCGCGCAGATCACCGCGAATAAGTCGCCGATGCGCGTGTACCAGGTGATGCGGGGATCGAGCATCAGTCGGTGCGCCGAGAAGCCTTCGATCCCCGTCGCCAGCAGCGCATGCGGGCATCCAGCCGAGTCAATGAATCCGCTGATGCCGGTGTTGACGCTTCGGGCGGTGGGAACCCGGTTTTCGATGCTGCGGAATGTGGCGAGCTGTAGGTGTTGCGACATCTGCGGGCCGCTAAACCATCCATCATTGGTGAGATTGACGATGAAGTCGGCCCGCTTGGGCTTGCCGGGAGCTTCAGGACGAAACATCCGCGCCACCAACGAGGCATCGCTGTCCTCGAAGCAGATCGGCGTGACGAATCGCCACGGCTTGCTCGGGCCGGTGGTGGATCCGCTGCTGGGCTGAAGGGTGAAGACGGTCAGCGCCTCGCCGGGGACCAGCGTGTAATCGTAGCCGTAGGGATTGAAGAGGTTGAAGAAGCGATACAACGGCGGTGCCGTCTTGCGAAACGGGATGAACTCACCGAAGGGAACCAAGTGGATCTTGTCGTAACGATTCTCGGCCATCAATCCGGAGCGATCGTACAAATAGGCGCTGTTGCGGCGTTCGGACTGGCGCAGCTTGCCGCCGACTTCCTCGACCAGGCCATAGGCGGCACCGACCAAAAGCCCGACCTTGTGGCGGGATGCCAGATTGGCCAGCCGCTGATGGACGGCGGTGTACGTCGGAACAAAGGCGCGGAACTCGCGGTTGAGTTCGGGCATGAGCGTCTCGGACCAGACGACCAGATCGGCATCTGGCGTTCGCGCAATGGCCCGGCTGGAAGTGGTGAGATGGAACGCCAGCCGCTCGTCGAGCGTTTCGCCTTTTTCGCCGGTGTTGCGCTGCGGATAATTCGGCTGAATGACGATCACCTCCGGTCCGGGCTGGCTCACCGGCGGTGACATCCTCACAGCGCCGTAGATCAGGGCGCCGCCGACCAGCGCGATCGAGACGCTGAGGGTGCCGCCGATGCGCCGCGCCGATCGACCTCGGATCCATCCCAGCGCTAACGTGGCATTCACCATCGCCAAGACAAACGTGACGGCGTAGACCCCCGCTACGTCGGCGATCTGGCAGATGAGCAAAAACGGCGTCTGGGTATGCCCGAGAAAAAGCCAGGGCAGACCGGTCATGAACGTGCCGCGAACCCATTCCAGGCCGGTCCAGACCACCGCGATGGCCAACGCCGCCGCCAATCCGCCCGCATTTCCCGGCGAGCGAATGGGACGCAGCAGGCCCGTCGATCGGATCACCACCGCCGCGACGGCCCAATAAAGCCCCAGGTAGAGATGAAGGGCGATCGTGCCCGGCGGGCTGATCGACCAGAGCCATCCCATATTGATCGAAAAAAACGCGATCCCGGCCCCCCAACTCCAAAGGAAGGCACCGACCGTGGTGCGATGGCGTGCGACAACGATCAGCCAGGGAACCAACCCAATCCACGCGAGATAGAACGCTCCCACCGGCGCGAACGCGAGCGTGAACGCCGCCACCGACGCCGCCAGCAGCACGATCTTGCCGTACCACAACTCGGCGAACGCCGGTGCCGCCGGCGGATCGTCCGCCGAGCGCCGAAACGCCGACTTGGCCGAGGCCGAGGCCGAAAATTTAGACCGATTGCCCGACTTGCTCATCGCGAAGTTTTTAGCGTAGCCCGGCACAGAAACTCGTCAACCCGGGCCACCGCTGATTCATCCCGGTTTCCTGCCATGGTGTCCGAATGAAGAGCCGACGGGGACGTCGGCATTCCAAAGAGCGCTGACGGGTTCGTCGGTATGACTGGGAACGCCGACGTCCTCGTCGGCATGACCAAGGAGCGCGCCAGGGGGACATCCAGAATATTCCGCCGAGCGATCCAGCAACCCAGCGCCGCCGCGGGAATATTCTGGATGTCCCGAATGCCATTCGCTTAACGTAAAAACGGCTGGGAAAAGCCGCCTAATAGGCCCAATACTGCAGTTGAGTTCGCCGACTTGGGCCCTTAGGGACGACTGAAGGGGACGTAGCTCTTCACGCCGGACCTGTCGCGTGGTATGCTTCCCACCGTGCCGCGACACGCCAGACAAGCGCCCGGCGGATACGTCTATCACGTCTGGAACCGCGCGGCGGGGCGATCGTGGCTGTTCAAGAAGCCGCAAGACTATGCCGCGTTCGAGCGCATCCTTGTCGAGGCGCAGCAGCGCCATCCGCTGCGCATCCTCGAGTGGTGCCTGATGCCCAATCACTGGCACTTCGTGGTCTGGCCGGAGCAGGATGGGCAGGTGACGGCATTCTTTCGCTGGCTGACGCATACGCACGCGATGCGGGCGATCACCCACCGGCGCGTGCTGGGGATGGGGCCGCTGTACCAGGGGCGATTCAAGAGCCTGCCCGTTCAGTCAGACGAGCACCTGCTGGTGCTGCTGCGCTACGTGCAGCGGAATCCCGTGCGGGGGAAACTGGTGGAACAGGCGGAACAATGGCCGCATGGCAGCGAGTGGGTTCGGCGTGGCGGGGGGCAACTGCGGACGGTGTTGAGCGACTGGCCGGTGAAGCGGCCGCATCGCTGGACTTCCTGGGTAAGCCAGCCGCAGACGGCGGCGGAACTGGCTTCATTGCGCGAGCACGTTCGCCGCGGCCGGCCGTACGGCGACGAGGCGTGGGTCCGCCAGACGGCGTCGAAGCTGAATCTGCAGTGGACCCTGCATCGCCGTGGCGGGTATCGCCGCCAGAAGGCGCAGCGAAGAGACGAAACGGGATGAAGAGCTACGTCCCCGTCAGTCTGCCCCGTCCCGGCTGACGCCACTTCAACCGCACTTCGACATTGACCGACGCCGGCGGGTGGTTTCAATCCCGCCGGCGTAAGTGCAATGACCCTCAAGCGCGGGCGCGACGGCGTAACGCGAGCAACCCTGCGCCGGCGACGATCGCCATGGTGGAAGTGGGCTCCGGCACCAGCGCCACGGTGGCGTTGAGCGTCACGTTATCGACACGAATGTTCCGATCCACGTTGGTGGAATTGTCCGAAAAAAACAATCGAAAGGTCGTTGTGTTCTGCAAGTTCTGTAAGGAGAGCGCAGTCAGATCGAAGGTTCTGGTCGATGCAGTTGCAGAATTTGTAGTGACGGTGCCGATGTCGTTGGTGTAATTATCGAGACTGGAACGAAGAGCGATCGTTGCAACATCGCCGTTGTTGCTCAAGCGAAGCCAAAAGGCGAACGAATCGAGGTCAAGTTCGTAATTCGCACTGGGGGTGACGCTGAACTCGGCATATTTCGTTGCATTGGCACTCGCATCTGTCGAACCCTGACTGACGACCAGCCCACCCTTGAACGATCCGGTTCCGGTAAAGCCAAAGGTGGTCGAGTCATCGTAAATGCCGGTAGGTCTCACAGCTGCGCCCGAGGGCTGGATCGCAGCGCTGAGAACGAAATTCGTCGCACTCGTAAGAGCATCGGAGTCGACGGACGCGATGGTGTAAACAGGACCGCTGGGTTCAACAGCGGCCTCAAAGTTATATTGGGCAATGACCGCGGCTTGCGCGGAGGTCGTGAACAGAACGGCCGCCGTGGCGGCGGTGAGTAGTGCTAAGCGTTGCATAAATATTCTCCTGAGTGAAGGGTTAGAAACGGGACGATTGTGAACGAGCACATTTTCTCGAGCCTAGATTTGCATACATGGTCTCCTGCGTGAAGGGTTGGAAACGGGACGATTGTAAACGAGCATATTTTCTCCGGTGACAAGCGCGGGCTACTGCAGCAGCAGGAAGCCCATGAGGTCGGCCGACTTGCCTGCGGCAATCCCGTCGAACCATTTGGCAATTCGGGCGCGCCCGCGTCCGTCATCCTCATTAATCAGAAAGGTCGCGCGCAGCGGCGTGTTGGGCGCGTAAACAATGCCCAGCGATTCGAAGGTCAGATAAGTCTCATAGACGGTGTGATTCCCTTGCCGGCCTACTTTCACGGGGGCCTTGAGGGGCAACTTGACCAGGCCGGTGTCGGGCGACATCCAACACCAGCCGAATCCGCCGTTGGTTTCTGTCAGACCGATCTCGGTGTGGGCGTTGCCTGCGACGATCGCGACCTGCACGCTGTCGCTTTTCCAGAGTTTGTCATCAGCCGGGCCGGGGATGTGGGTCTGGTCTTGGACATCGAACGCCAGGTAGAGGCCCTTTGTGTCGTGGGCGAACGTGGCGCGAACGGACAAGTCATCGGGACCTCGCCAAATCGGGGTGCCGGGGTCAAAGATCAGATCCTGAATCTGCCGGGCCTGGTCGATGACGATCGGCACGGCGCCGGGGATGGCGTCGGGCTTTCCGTCGATGGTGAAGCCGTCGGCGCGCACGGCCTGTTCGGCGATGAACAGGGTGATGGGGAGAGTTTCGTCAACGAGCGTGCCGCCGGGATTCTGAATGCGCACCCGTGCGCCGATCGAACCGCGGGTCTGATCGGCCGGGACGTTCCAACTGAGACCAACGTCGGCAGAGGCTTTGTCGCCCAGTTCGAGCGACGCCTGCGCCAGTTCGGCACCGGTCGAAGTTTCCAGCGTGAGCGTCAGGGGCGTCGCGCGACCGAAGTCGTTGCGGACGTTGATGGGTAGGTGGAGTGCGTTACCCGGCACCGCGCCGGCGACGGCAGGAAACGAGATAAACGTTGGGGTTGCGGCGGGCCCGAAGGCTACGCCTTTTTGCGCCTCAACGTAGAAGGGATAGCCGTTGGTTTGAAAGTTGACTACGCCGCCGCGAGGCGTGACGGTCGTGCTGGCACCGAACATGTCGGTGACGATCAAGGCGTCAGAAGCGGCGAATCTAACCTGATAGCCGACGCCGCGTTCGCGCGGCCAGACGAGCCAGACGGAACTGCCGTTTTCACGACGGTAAGCGCAGGCGTGGAAGCGGGAGTCGAGTTCGACCTCGCCTTCGCCGGTGGTGTTGGCGAGTTTGCGGATTAATTCGTTGTAGGCCTGGCCCGACGGCTTGAGGCGTTTGTTCGAGGTGACAAGGCCCCAGAATTCATTCTTGCTCTCACTGGTTTGGGGATCGAATGTGTCGTGGGTCGTGAAGAAGCAATAGAAGTAGGAGTCCGATTGAGATTTGGCCCAGCCGATTTTTTTGACGAGGTTGTCGGCCTGGTCAAGGCGACCTTGCGCCGTCGGCCCGCAGGCAAATCCGGCCTCGGAGTTGCCGAGTTTCCACTGAGCAGGCTCTTTGCCTCCGGCCTTGAGCCAACCTTCTACCATGCGGTGGCGAAGTATGTAGTTGGAAAGTTCGCCATGGGCGTGCCACTGTGCCACGTCGGTTTCGACGGCGAGCTGGGTATACATGGCGCTGTTGAAGTCGGACTTGGCTTTGCCGTGCAGGACGGTGTTTCCGCCCGTGCCGATCTTCACGCCCGGAATAGCTGACCGGAACGCGGCGGCGAACTTGCGGTGC
>JBBQNJ010000120.1:0-7318 GCA_038329845.1 Tepidisphaerales bacterium
GGGCCCCGTTTGTTGTGGGTTTTTGGTGGGTGGGTCGTTTCTTTCCGCGCGCGCCCCCACCGTACGGCGCCGCGCACGATTTTCGGGGGGTTTTGGCTGTTGTTTGCGCTTACTTGGGGCGCGGCTCCACCGGATGTATGCGGGTGTTGTGGGTCGTTGATCGCCACGACAAAAAAGTGACATCCACCGTTTCGGCGTCGTGCAAAAAAAGTGAACGTCACGAATCACATTCCCTCAAAGGGCCAAAAGCGGCGCACTCCAACTGTAGTCTTCGGCCGATAAAGCGCACCTTCCCAGCCGTTCTCATGTTATACCGCTCGCGGCCTTCAGTGAGACATTCGCAACGGCTCGAAACCTGCGGGATATCCCGGTTTTCCACAAGCGGATTGTCTCAATATGGCCCGCGAGCGGTATAAATGAATGGTATTCCAAATGTCCCCTTCACGATCCAAACCAGAAATGTCCCCTTTACGATCCCGCTCAAACCTAGCCCCCCCATCCCTCACGCGGGCGGCACCGTCGCGGGGTTTGACATTGCCGGACCGCACTCTATCCTTCCTCAGATGCCGTTCGCTTCACGCGAGACGGCAAATCAGGGTGTAGCTCAGCTTGGTAGAGCACTAGCATGGGGTGCTAGGGGTCGCAGGTTCAATTCCTGTCACCCTGATTTCGTGGCTTGAACCGTCTGGCCTCCTCTACATCGACAGACATCTCCGCGGCATTAGAGATCTCCAGCCATCGATGGCATCGACTCCTCTCCCCCCCGTTCACGGGCTTTTGGCGGCGATAGGAATCACAATAATCGAGCGCGGGTTCGTCGGGCATTCCTGCTGGCAAACGCCGCAGCCGACGCAGCCAAAAGGGTGGACGACGATCCGCCCGTCGAGCAGTTCGATGGCCGCGGAACCCAATGGACACTGATCCACACAGATGCGGCACTCTTCACCGGCGCTGCGCAGACACGGTTGGGAATGCCAGATCGCCGTGCCCATGCGGATTTCGCCCACCGCCAGCGGGCGAAGCGCGCCGCTCGGACAGCCGGCGGTGCATTGCAGCCCCTCGCAGACGATGCAGGCTTTCTCGTCGGGGTTGATGTGCGGAGCGCCCCCGGCGATCTGGCCGCTCGAGTCGATCTGGATGCACTCGACCGGACAGACGCTCACGCATGTTCCGCAGCGGCTGCACGTGTCGAGAAACTGCCGCTCCGGCAAGGCCC
This sequence comes from Tepidisphaerales bacterium, assembly GCA_038329845.1. Classification (GTDB taxonomy): domain Bacteria; phylum Planctomycetota; class Phycisphaerae; order Tepidisphaerales; family Tepidisphaeraceae; genus JBBQNJ01. Next base: position 1,217 of record JBBQNJ010000120.1, read on the forward strand.
CGGGAGGACGCAACCACACATTCAGCGGAATTTTCCCCGGCGAGCCAGGTCGAATCGGCACATCGGTCGCGCCGGGATTCGCCCGCGAACCGGGTCGAATCGGCACATCGACAGCGCCGGGATTCGCCCGCGAACCGGCGGAGGCCGAACCCGACGCCGGCCGTGCCCCGGATGCCGCCGCCGCCGCCGCCGCCGCGCGGGTCATCCGATCGAAATGCTTCGCCGCCTCCTCGATCGGCTCGATCGCGTTGCTCAGCGGCTTGAGCAGCTCACGCAGCCCCTCGCGGAAAAACCGCCGTCGATTGATCGGCTTGTCCTCGTTCACGGTCGGGTCGTTGGGTTCCGTCGCCCTGACGCGATCGTCATCACACGCTGCTGGGTAAACACCCGCCCCGTCAGGCCGTCGGTCAGGGTCACTTTCACCGTCAACTCATCATGTGCCGGAACAATGTTCTGCCACGGACAATTCAGCACGTACTCGTAGAGCAAAGCCCGTCCGAACCAAAGTTTTCTCGACTCGGCCAGCGGGAACTCCCATCGTCCGACCACGGGATCTGCCGCGGCGAGATCGAACGCCTCGACGACAAACGACGCGGCGGCCTTAAAGTCATCACCCTCGCCGTCGATCGGGATCACATGAAGCGTCAGCCCCTCATCGCCCGGGGCGTCGGGATCGCGGTCCCATCCACCGCTGAGCCGTCCGAACCGCATCCCGTGCGTGGTGAACAGATCGTCGAGCCTGCTCGAATCCAGCGCCGTCGTCGCGTCGCCGCCCCTCGTCGCCGTCATCCCCGCGATCGTCGCCTGATCGGCCTGGTGGCGCCGCTCGAGCCCGGCGATCGTCTCGGTGAGCGACTGATTTTCTTTCCGCAGCGCGATGTTGGCTTTATCCGGCGTGTTGCATCCGGACGACAGCGCCGCCGCCACAAGCAGCGCCGCGACGACCATCCGCGCCGTCGCCGGCGCGATCGCATCACCCGTCGTGCCACGCGCCCGGCGCATCAGTCCTTTCCGTTGATGTCATCATCCCCGTCGCCAGCGCCCGAAGTGCGGGGCAAGAGGTTCTCCGGCGCCCGGTCCATCACCCGATCGCACACGCCGTATTCCACCGCTTCCTCGGCAAACAGCCACTTGTTGCGGTCGAAGTCGCGCTTGATCACTTCCGGGGTTCTGCCGGTGAAGTCCGCCATCATCTTGTACAGCCGATCGCGCAGCCGAAGCATGTGCTGGGCCTCGATCCCCAGGTCCGTCGCCGGACCTTGCAGCACCCCCCCGATCAGCGGCTGGTGCAGCATCACCTGCGAGTTCTCCAGCACCGCCCGCTTGCCCTTGGTCCCCGCCGCCAGCAGGCACGCCCCCATCGACGCGGCCATGCCGATGCATGTCGTCGCCACGTCGCAGCGCAAAAACCGCATCGTGTCCATGATCCCCATCCCCGCCGACACGCTCCCGCCGGGGCTGTTGATGTACAACTGAATGTCGCTCTTGGGATCGTCGTTGGATAGAAACAGCAACTGCGCGACGATCGCGCTGGCCGATTCATCGGTCACCGCTCCGCCCAGCAGGATAATGCGGTCTTTGAGCAGCCGCGAGTAAATGTCGTACGCGCGCTCGCCGCGCCCGGATTTCTCGATGACGATCGGAATCAACTGGTTCATCATGGCCATGGGTCGCTTTCGCTAATATCCCTCGACGACGCCGCCGAAAGAGCCTTATCGCTGCACGATCTGCAATTCGTTGCCTTCCGGATCGCGGAAACTGACGATCCTGCCCCCGCCCACCGCCTGCACCGGCTCGAATAAAAACGTCACCCCAGCGTCCTTCAGGGCCTTATATGCCGCGTCGAAATCGCTCACCCGCAGCGCCAGGTGACGCAGCCCCTGACAAAACCGCGGCACGCCCGCAGGCCCCGAACCGGGATCGCGCACCGGCATCAACTCGAGCATCGCGCCGCTTCGGGCATCATCATCATATCCCAGCACCACCGACGGGGGATCCTGGTTGTTCGAGGCGATCAACTTCATCCCCAGTGGCCCGCAATACCAGTCGATCATGCCCCGCACATCGGTGCAGGCGATCGCAGGATGGTCGATTCCAATGAACAGCATCGATGGCTCTTTCGTCCAGGAGATTGCCCGCCATGCTCGCAGCGCCGAAAATGCCTTTGAGCGACGAGATAATCAGACCTTCATCCGTGCCTCTCACCGCCTCGGCCGCGACAGCGCCGATCACTTTGACTCGGCGGCAGGCTCTTTCTTCTCGGTCGAATCTTCGCCGATCACTTCATCGCAGATGCCGTACGCCACCGACTGTTTGGCGTCGAAAAACCGGTCGCGCTCCGAGTCCTCGCGGATGCGATCGGCCGTCTGCCCCGTGCATTTGGCCATCAGGTTGATCAGCGTCTCCTTGGTTTTCAGGATTTCCTCGGCCTGAATCTCGATGTCGGCCGCCTGCCCGTATACCCCGCCGAACGGCTGGTGAATCATCACCTTGGCATTGGGCAGGATATACCGCTTGCCCTTGGTGCCGGCCATGAACGCGATCGCCCCGCCGCTTTCGGCCCGACCGATGCAATACGTGGCGATGTCGCAGGTGACAAACTTCATCACGTCGTAGATCGCCAGAGTGTCATCCACCACGCCCCCGGGACTGTTGATGTACAGGCTGATCTCCTGGTCGCGCTTCACGCTCTGGAGATACAGCATCTGCATGTAGACGCGGGCCGCCGAAACGTGGTTGATCTCCCCGATCAGGAAGATCACCCGGTTCTCCAGCAGCATCTCCTCGAGCGTCATCTCGCGGTAGCGGTTGTATCCCCCGCCGGGCGGCCCGGGCATCGCCATCGGCATCGAGACCGGCCCGCGATGAGGAAACAGCGGGCGCTCGATCCCCATCCCCGGCGCCGGTGAATCGGCATATCGGTCCAAGTGCTTCAACAGGCGCGGATCAAGGTTCTTCGGATCAATCTTCAGCATGCGACTCCTCATCATGGGGCCTGGGCCTGTCTCGCCCGGCCCGAGTGGCCGATCCTATGTCCCGCCCGCAAACCCGTCAACGCGATCGCCGAGATGTTGATCGCCTCACAAGATTCTTCGGCCCGGCTCTGGAAGCCCGCCCGGCGATTCACTACCATCGGCCCGAACTTGAGCCTCCTTGCATCCCTTCTGCGCCCGTTCACCCCATCGCTGAAAACGGTGCGCCATTACTCGCTGCATAAATTCCGGCGAGACATCGTCGCCGGCCTGACGGTCTCGGTGGTCGAAGTCCCCCAGGCCATGGCCTACGCCATTATCGCGGGCGTTCCGCCGCAATATGGGCTGTACACCTCGATCATCCAGGGGGTCATCGGCGCGATGCTCAGCAGCAGCGAGCATATGACCACCGGTCCGACCAACACCCAGAGCCTGCTCATCGCCTCGGCCGTCAAACGCATCGTCGCGCCCGACGCCGATCCGGCCCTCTACCTCCACCTGGTCTTCAGCCTCGCGTTCCTCAAGGGCCTGATCCAGCTCACGTTCGCCGCGGCCAGAATGGGCGACTTGGTGCGATACGTCAGCCGCAGCGTCATTGTCGGCTTGGCCGCCGGCGCCGGAGTGCTGATTTTCGTCGGGCAGTTGCCGGCGTTTCTCGGGGTCGAGCACGCCAGTCGGGTCAGTCCATTATGGGGAATTCTCGGAAGATTGGACGTGCTCCGCGACGTGTTTCATACCGTCAACCCCCGGGCCGTGGCGGTGGGCGCGGGAGTGATCGCCGCGATCGTTGGGGTGCGGATGATCAACAAGCTGCTGCCCGGGGCGCTGGCATCGGTGATCGGATCGGCGGCGCTGGTCTGGGCCGCGGGGTGGACCAGCAACGACCTGCCGATGATCGGCGAATTACCGCGCGGGCTGCCCAAGTTCACCATCCCCCTGGCCGGATGGCAGTACAGTCGGGAACTGCTCGGCGGGGCGCTGGCACTGGCGATACTGGGAATGCTCGAGTCGGTCGCCATCGCCAAGAGCATCGCCGCCCACACCGGCGAGCGGATCAGCGCCAACCAGGAATTCTTCGCCCAAGGCCTGAAAAACGCCACCACCAGCTTCTTCCAGTGCATCCCCGGTTCGGGCAGTTTCACCCGTTCGGCCTTGGATCACGCCGCCGGCGCCGAAACGCGATTCGCCGCCGTTTTCAACGCCGTTTTCGTGGCAGTGATCTTCCTGCTTCTGGCGCCACAGGCGCAGCACGTGCCGACCGCGTCGCTGGCGGGAGTGCTGTTCGTGATCGCCGCCGGGCTGATCGATTGGCACTACATGGCCCGGGTCTGGCGAACCCATCGCTCCGACGCGGCCGTCTGTTTCACCACCCTCGCCGCCACCCTGCTTGCCCCGCTGGAATACGCGATTTTTGTCGGGATATTCCTCAATATCGGCCTGTATCTTCGCAAAGCCAGCCGCCTGCACATGGCCGAGATGATCCCACCCGGCGCCGGCGGCGGGGCCTTCATCGAGCGACCCATCACCGATCGCGCCGGCAACAAGCGGGTGATCTTCCTCCAAATCGAGGGCGATCTCTTTTTCGCCGTCGCCGACGAGCTTCAGGATCGGCTCAACGCCCTGGTCAACAGCGGAGTGCGGATCATCATCCTGCGGATGAAACGGACGCACTCCGTGGACGCGACGGTCGTCCACACGCTCGAGTCATTCAACACCGAGATGAAACGTCGCGGCGGACATGTGCTGCTGTGCGGCGTCCGCCCGGAACTGATGACCACTCTTCGCCGCTCCGGGCTGATCGAGCAGTTGGGCGTGAACAACGTCTTCGAGGCCGGCTTCGGCATCTTCGCCAGCGCCAAAGCCGCCCTCCGCCGCGCCCGCGAGCTCGCCGAAAGCTCGATCGACACCGACCACCTCGAACCCGACCTCACCGACGAGGATCTCGACGAAGACCCCCTCGACTCGGCCATGCTCTAGCCCCCCGCCCGCACCGCGCCCCCCGGGCCCCCCGGGCCCGGGCCCGGGCCGCCTCGAGCACCGCCGCCGTCCCGTTGGTGTTCACATCGTGGTATCGCGCTGGATCCCCCACGCTGCCCGGCACCGACCCCAGCGCCGCGAGATGGAAGACGTATTCCCGCCCCCGCATCGCCTCGGTGAGCAGCGGGCGATCGAGGATCGACCCCTTAATGAATCGTAGACGTTTTCCGGCCTTCTCGCGGAAATTATCGAAGTTGCCCTCATCCCCGCCCGACAGGTCGTCGAGTACGATCACGTCCGCCCCGAGGTCGATCAACGCCTCGGTGAGATGCGATCCGATGAACCCGGCACCGCCGGTGACCAGGGCCCCGACGCCGTGAAAATGGTCTTGATGAAGGGTTTTCCAGTCGCAGATGGCCATGAAATCGTGTCCTTTGGGGTATAGGTATCGTCCCGAAGTGTGCCCGGATTGTGTCGAGGGTCAAGTGTTTGGCCGATAACAGAAGGCCGCGCGGCGATTCCAGCCTGAGCAGACGAACGCGAAGCGCGATGAAGGATTAAACGCGAAGGCGCGAAGTGGCGAAGGAAAAACAAAGTGACAAATGACCGGTGCCCCCCAGTTGCCAGTTGTGAGTAAACATTAAACGCGAAGGCGCGAAGTGGCGAAGGGAAAACCCGAAGCACCCAAATCCGAGTGATGAATCAATACCGAATGACGCAATCCGATCTCGTCATTCGAATTTCGTCCTTGATTCGTCATTGCGGTTTCGGATTTCCGGCTTTTGCCTCCTCCAAACTTCGCCCCTTCGCTTCTTCGCGTTTAACGCACCCCCTCAAGCCGCGATCTTCAACTGCATCGCCGGCATCTCCGACAACGCCGGGATGCTCACGGGCAACGCCACCGAGGACGGCCCCGGCTCATTGCGCAGGTTGATCCACTGGGCGCTGATCCACACCTGCGTGGCCGCCGTCCCGGCGATCACCACATCCGCCACGGTGCGGGTGGTGCTTCCGGCAAACCGCCACTGCGACGGATCGGCCGAGGGCGCTTCGCCGATGCAGTAGAACAGATACGCCCCATGCACGCCTTCGGGCTTGCGGCGATTGCCGATCGTCTCGGCGTTGTGCAGGCGCACGCGCACGACCCGCCCGT
>JBBQNJ010000121.1:0-7210 GCA_038329845.1 Tepidisphaerales bacterium
GGTTCGACTTCTACAACCACCGCCGTCCGCACCAGGCGTTGGAGTACCGCACGCCGGCGGAGGTATACGGCATCGGGGATGGGGAAAGATCAGGGACTGTGTCCGGAGCGTTGACGCCTGCCGTCGCTGCGGTCGCCCTTAGGGCTCCCAGCGCGACGGCAGGCGTCAGTGGGCATATGAATCCATCTTAACCAAGGCTAAAATGCGCCCAGCGCATGGGGAGCAGCTCAGTTCCCTTTTCGCCGGCCTTCGGCGCCGAGCGGGATTGCTGGGATAACGCCAATAAAAAAGCCGTCCCGGGCAAGGACGGCTTTAGGGCTTGATCGGAGAGGTTCCTTGGGTTGTGGAGAAGGAAGCTCTCGATCGGGGAAGGATAGTCTAAAAGAGCGAGCCGTCGGGTAACGCCCCCGACCGCTTCATTATAGGGTGTGCAAGAAGTGTGCCACAAGGGTGGACAGGGTGGGGAGCGGGGCGCTCAGATGTCCATAACGCTATATTAAACAATGGCTTGGACTGTGGACGAGAGACGGGGAATAACTCTACTGCATGGTTCGGCCCGCTTGACGGGTTCCGCCGACTTGGCGTCTATTTCGGGTCTAACTGGACAATTCGGCTTCACGGATCGCTTGGGAATTGGATGTGAAACACGCCATTGCTTTTGCGGGTTCCGACGCGAACAATCGCTTGCCGATGATGCATGGGCTATGGTCAATTCTCGCCGGGTCGATTGTCCTGGGGCTTGTGTCCCGGGCAAGCGCTCAGCAGTATGGAACACCGGTGAAGCTGGGGGCTTCGGATGTGCTGATGCCGCTGGATGCGCCGTCGGGGGAACTTCGACAGGCGGTGGGGGAATTGCTCACCCAGTCGGACAAGGCGCATGTCGGTTACTACACGCTGCGGACCCAGGGCAAGCTACCCGAGCACGCCAACGAGTTCATCCTGACCCGCACGGAATGGATCAAGCCGTCGTCGCCGCTCGGGGAGGAACTGACGCGGTTTCTCGGATCCCAGAAGGGGAATGTCGCCAACCTGATCTGCACCCGCCAAGGCACCGGCGATTGGCGGGCGATGATCATCGGGCAATGGCGCAGTGACCACGTGCCCGCTTTCGCGGCGGCGATGGGATCGGATCTGAATCGCAGCGAATCGTCATGCACGGTGTTCGGTCCGCAAAACGCCGGATGGTGGTTCGTCGGGCCGAGGGCACACCTGATCCGAAACGATGCGGCGATCGCGGCGATGCGGGAGCGAGGATTGCGAATCCCCGCGATCGTGACGCTGCATTTTCGAGCCGATGGGAAAGTCGAGATTTTCGTGGGGGACAAGACCGGCGCGCGGCTGCTGGTGGCCGATGACTCCGCCGAGTCGGCGCTGTTCGATCCGGCGATTGCCCCGCCGGCGACGATCGCGTCGGAAGTAAAAATCGACAAGCCCGCGTCCCGGCCCACCCGAGATGATGATGATTCGGTCCGGGCCGATTCGGAACTGAGCCTGGCCCGCAACTACGCGCGGGCAGGTCGGCTCGAGCAGGCCAAGGCGCGTTTTCGTAAGATCGTTCAGACTTGGCCGGATACTCCCCAGGCCCGGTCGGCCCGCGATGAGCTGGCTAAGATCGGGGAGTAACTTTTACCACGAAAGAACGGCTATGACATTGATCATCGCATTGGGATTGACGGGAATCGCACTGGGTGCCGCCGCGATGGCGGCGGACACGCCCGCTACTCGGCCGGCGGCGCCGGCGGCACCGGCGGCGCTGAGCTTTACCATGAAAGACATCGCCGGGCGGGATGTGGACCTGTCGCGCTATGGCGGCAAGGTTGTGCTGATCGTGAACGTTGCCAGCAAGTGCGGGTTCACGAAACAGTACGCCCAGCTCCAGGCGTTGCACGAAAAATACGCCGAACGCGGGCTGGCGATCCTCGGATTTCCCGCCAATGACTTCGGTCGCCAGGAGCCGGGGACGAACGCTGAGATCGCCACTTTTTGCACTGAGAATTACGGGGTCGATTTCGACATGTTCTCCAAGGTGGTCGTCAAAGGCGAAGGCGCCTGCGATCTATACAAGCATCTGGTCGCGAACGCCCCGGACGGCGAGGGGGCGATCAAGTGGAATTTTGAGAAATTCCTGATTTCTCGCGACGGCCGGATCGTGGCGCGATATCGCTCGAAGATCGCGCCCGATGCCAAGGAACTGATCGACGCGATCGAAGCCGAACTCGCTCGGCCGGCGCCGTCGGACGGTTGAGCCGATCAACATCATGCGCCTGATTGCCTGTCTGGTCCTGGGATGGCTGTGTTTAAGCGGCTGTGCCAATCCCGCGCCGGGTGATCCGGCGTTGGGGAAAATGATCTACCTGCCCGGGGTGGGCGGTCCGGAGGGGTTTGACCGGGCGATGGTCGCCGGACTGCAAAAGGGTGGCATCAAAGCGCAGACCGAAGTGTATGACTGGACGGGTTCCAGAAAGTGGCTCGATGCGCTGGCGGCGGTCGAACGCAATCACGCCGAAGCCCGCAAGATCGCGGGTCAAATCGCCGACTACGCCCGCTCGCATCCCGGTGCCCCGGTCTACCTGGTGGGGATGAGCGGCGGGGCGGCGGTGGCGGTCTGGGCGCTCGAGGCCCTGCCGGACGATATCCGCATCGAACGAGCGATCCTGCTGGCGCCGGCGATCTCTCCGGGGTATGACCTCTCGCGCGCTCTGCGGCACATCTCGGGCGAATTGCACGCCTTCAGCAGCCGAGGTGATTTTCTGGTGCTGGGTATGGGGACACGGCTGAACGGCACAATGGACCGTTGCGCCGTCGAGTCGGCCGGTCGGGTGGGATTCGCGCTTCCGCCGCACGCCGACCGATCGGAGTATGCCAAGCTGATCCGCCACGAATACCAGGGGAACTGGCTGCGATTTGGGGTAATCGGCAACCATTCGAGCATTCTTTCACCCGATTTTGCCGAGTTCGTGCTGGCGCCGTTGTTAATGCGGGGCTTGGCACCCGAAGCTCCACCAGCGCCTTCGCTGGTGAATCCCGACGGCGTATCGCCGTGACGCCCCCGTCCGACCCCGCTCACCTGTGGTGCAGGCGTCCGGTCCGCCTGGTCGCCCGCAAGCTGGACCCCGTTCCTTTGTGGTGCAGGCATCTTGCCTGCGTGGGTGCCCGCAGGCTGGAAGCGTCCCTTCGTCCGTCTGCTCGGCAATGGTTGTTCGGCGGGCGGGTGGGTATAGTAGGCATCGGCGCTGTCGAGGTGGTGGAACGGTGGATTCGCAACTGCTCAACTTCGTGAACTTCATCCAAGCCGTCAAAAGCTATGGCTGGTGGCGGGTCGCCATCGAAATGCTTTTGATCGGGGTGGTGGTCTACTGGGTGGTTCGCTTTCTCCAAGGGACGCGCGGGGCTGGACTTCTTAAGGGGATCGCGTTCGTCCTGATCAGCATCTACCTGATCGTGCGGCTGGTGGCCGGGGCGTTTCGTCTCGAGCGGATCGAGTTTTTGTACGGCAAGTTCCTGCTGTTCGCGTCGATCGCGACCGTGGTGGTTTTCCAACCGGAGCTTCGCCGGGCGCTAATGCGGCTGGGCGAGGCGCGCATCTTCAAGCGATGGAGCAGTGAGCTGAACGAGGAGATCGAGGCTCTGGTGGAATCGGCGGTGTTTCTTTCGCGGCGGAAAATCGGGGGATTGGTCGCCATCGAGCGCGACGTGGGACTGGGCGGCGTGGCCGAAAATGGAACCAAGCTGAACGCCGACATCAGCGCCGACCTGTTGAATACCATTTTCTGGCCGAACAGTCCGCTGCACGATCTGGGTGTGGTTGTCAGCCAGGGCCGGATCTCCTACGCGGGGGTGCAGTTTCCGCTGGCCGAGAGCGGGGAACTGGAAAAGGAATTGGGCAGCCGCCATCGGGCGGCGGTGGGAATGAGCCAGGAATCCGACGCGGTGGTCTTGGTGGTGTCAGAGGAGACCGGCGACGTGAGCATCGCCGAGCGGGGCACGCTTTTGCGGAAACTGACGCCCGAGGCCCTGCGGGGATTGTTGTATGAATTGCTGACCCACAGCGAGCCGGCACCGCTTTCGGAGCGGATGAAGCCGCAACGAGAGGCCTCCTTGAGCTGAGATCATTCGTGGCTGATTCACCGGTCCCAACTTCTTCTTCGTCCCGAGCCTCCAAGGTGCCGGTGGTGACGATCGCGGACGCCCCGACCACGCCCATCCGGGCTCAGCCACCGACCAGGCCCAGTCCGTTGCGTGATCTGTGGACCGCGGTTCGCCGCGGGGTGACAGGGTCGTTGACGCGGGAGAGCATCGGATCGTTTTTCAAGACGCTGGCATGGGTGGTGCCGTTGACGTTCTTGATCTGGGTCTGGGCCGAGCGCGAGCAGGTCGCCACCGAGAACGATGTGCCGCTGCGGGTATCCGTCCGCAGTACCGATGCCAACCGGATCGTCAGCCTGGCCCCGGGCGAAGAGTCAATCCTGGTGAATCTGACCGGCCCGCGGTCCTACATCGACATGATCCGCCGATCGGACAATCCACCCATCGAGATCGTGGCCGACAACAATCTGGCGCCCGGCACTTATCGGCAGGGGACGCTTCGACTGATCCGCGACTTGGCGATTTTCCGGGACAGCGGGATCACCGTCTCGAACCCGCGGCCCGATGCGTTGACGATCCGGATCGACGAGTTGATCGAGCGCGATGTGCCGGTCAAGGCGCCGCCGGAACTGGACAATATCCTCGACGGCCAGCCGGTCTTCACACCCCCGACGGTGAAGGTGCGCGGTCCGCGGGCTGTGATCGAGGCCGAGCGCGGCCGCTTAGCGGCGTTCGCCGACCTCGGGGCTTTCGACGAACTGCGCACGCCGGGGGAGCATAAGCTGCCTGAAGTGCGGCTGATGAAGTCGGTGGATGACGATCGGGTAACGCTCTCGCGTCCGGCGGTCTCGGCGATCGTGCGGGTCAAGCAGGCGGATATCGAGTACAAGATCCCGTCGATGCCGATCTACACTTCATGGGCGCCGGGGCTGGGAAATTACCGGGTGACATTCATGCAGGGTCCGGTGGTGCCGAACGTGACGGTGATCGGTTCGCAGCCGGACATCGAGGCGCTGAAGAAGGATGAGTTGACGCCGCGCCCCAAGGCGCTGCTGGAATTGGGACGCGAGGACATCAAGCCGGGAGAATCGCAGACCAAGCGACTGCGCTACGACTTGCCGCCGGGCCTGAGGGTCAAAGCCGATGATCTTCGGCGTGAGGTCGAGTTCCGGATCAACGACCGCTCGGAGGTCTCCGAATAGCAGTCTGCCGCCGCGTCGAAAGCCGCGTGCAATTTCTCCGGGCTCCGCTGAAACAAGAGTGACAGCTCATCCCGAGAGGTTGCTCGGGGTTTCCAGGCAGCCGCGCAGCGACATCGTGCCCCGGGGGCGGTCTTGAGTTTGGTGGCGATGCATTCCCCGCCCGCCGGGAGCCCCCGGGAGCCCCGAACACCAACTCGGGGATTGCCTCACCCCATACCCCTCGGTACGACAAGAACGTCCGACCCGATCAACCCATTTGGCGGTGTTCTGGGAAAATGGACCCACCGGTCGAAAGGCGGAAGAGATGAAAAAGGTGGCGTGGCTGTCCCAGCTCGATGTTCATGGCTTGCGACTCGGGCGATGGGTAGAATCTACCAAGAGGTGACAGAGATGACTTGGTTGGAACATGGACGAATCCAAGATGGGGCTATTGTCTTGACCAAGCCACTGCCGTTGCCGGAAGGCACGGAAGTCACCGTCCGAATTGAAGCGGCGAGCGGCAGCGAGGAGGAAGTTGCCGCGATTGGTGGCGGCTTTCTGTCGCTGGCGTTCTTCGGAATGTGGGCCGAGCGCGCGGACATGGACGACAGTTCTGCGTGGGTGCGCCGGGAGCGAGAGCAATGGCAACAGCGAACCTGTCGTCAGGATTGACGGATACCGACATCCTCATCGATGGTGCCCGCAAGCGGTCGCAGGCCGTGCAGTATCTTGCCGATCAGCAGGCGGCTGGAGCTTTACAGATCAGCATTGTTTCCGCCATGGAGCTGATCTCCGGGTGCCGGGACAAGGCGCAACTGGCCCAAGTTCAACAGTTCGTCGCCTCGGTTCGCGTACTGCCAATCACCGAGGCTATCTCCCAGACGGCTTATCAGTTGATGGGGTTGTTCCACCTCAGCCACGGGCTGCTGTTGCCCGATGCGATGATCGGGGCCACATGCTTGAACCTCGGCCTGCTCTTGCACACAAGGAACGCGCGCCACTTCCAGATAATCGCTGGTTTGGCCGTCGAAACGCCCTACTGAGTGGAGTATGACGAAGAGTCAACAGACAACGCGGATCATCAGCGCGACGATTCAGGGCATCGTGGCAATGTTCGTCGCCCTCTGCGTTATGAGCTTGCTGTGCGGGATCGTCGCGCCCGAAGCGTTTGGCGTTCACCCCGCACTACTTGGCATCGCTCTCTGGGGAACAGGCCTCGCTTTCGGCATCATGCATGGGCGGGCAATCTGGAAGAAAAGGCAACGACCCGCGCCACGCGAGTTGGAGGTCATCACGGATCAGCAGCCCGCGCAATGATTTCCGCTTCGTCCACCTTCCGGCAAAAAAGGTGGATGTGCGAGCGGTATCGCCGATCTCTCTTTAAGGGACTGTCAGGTCAAAGTGGGAAACTCAGGAAACGAAAAACCCGCGTCCTGTGCAGAAGGATGCGGATGGCCAGCGCCAACAAAAAGGTGGCGTGAACCTCGGACGTTCACGCCACCCAGGGAAGGAGGATCGTTGCACCTCATATAATACGACCCCTCTTGTGCCCAAGTTCTAACGATGGGCCGGTTTTTTGTCTCAGGAGGTTAACGGGTCGCTGTTGCGTAGGGGAGAATCGATTGCACTTCTGAAACTTATTAATTCGCGGCAAGGCCAATTTTTCTCTCGCAACGACGCAACGGCGATATGAGTCGCTCGAGGCGGCAAAGTGATTTGGCGAGAGGTCACAATTCCCCGAATGAGTTGCTTCGCTTGATTCTCAACATTGCGTCTTTGCGCCGTGATGAGAGTGCTGAAGCGATGATGCAGGATTCCCGTATGTGCCCCGATTAACCCGTCGAGCACGGAGCCGGGCGACGCCTGCGCGTATCGAGTCGTTTTCGGCATCATGAACCGCCCGCAACTGGTCTACCCACCGACAACCCGCGAAAATAGGCACC
>JBBQNJ010000122.1:0-7186 GCA_038329845.1 Tepidisphaerales bacterium
TTCCTGGCAGCAGGGTATCACTCACTTCGCCTCCCGCCCCCGAGACCCCTCAATCCCTCACCCCCTCAATCCGCCCCCGCCACCTCCGCCACCCCCTCACCCCTTCATCCCCTCACCCCTTCATCCTCTCCCTCCGCCCCCGCGGATGCCCCCGCGGACGCCCCCGATGCGTCGGTGCAACTGCTTCTCGATCCGGTCGGGCTGATCGCGTGGATTCCCTACGCCGATCCCTCCCGGACATCGCCCGGCCACGGCGCGATGCGATGGGTCGATGGGCACTGGAGCGCGCTGGGATCGGGGCCGGGGGGGCAAGGGGGGACGGGCGGGCAAGCCGGGCAAGGCGGGGGATGGAGCGACCGCCCGATCCACATGGTGATGCGTCCCGATGGCAGCCTGCTGCAGATCGCCGCATCGGACAAGCCTGGGGCGGTCGAACTGATCATGAACCTGCTGGCGGCCGTGCCGGTGGACGAAGTTCAGGTGGTCAAGCTTGTGGACAATCTTTCCGACGCGGTAGCCACCGTTCGTGAGTCGGCGTTCGCTCAACTGCAGCGTTACGGGCCGGGCCTGTGGCCGATTCTCCAGCGGCTCGCCCCCGACGTTCCGCCCGAGGCGCAGTTTCGCATCGCCGCGCTGCTTCGAGAGAAAAGCGCCGCCACCCTCGGAGGCCTTACGCCGGTGGATGGCGCGCTGCGGCTGATGGCGCGGATGCGCGATGGAACAACGCTCTGGTTCTCCGAGCCGGGGATCGCGCTGCCTTCGCCGCAGCAGGATGAGCCGCCGATCGTCAGCCCCGCGTGGATGGTCATTGGCTCGGGGCCGAGTTTCGAGTTGTTGCCGGCCGAGATGCAGCGCGAGCTGAATCCCGCCCGCTCGACGGTGTGGGCCTGGGGTGCCGAGTGGATCGTCTACGATGATGCCGCGGGTCTGCGCCGATTCGCCGGCAACCATTTTCGGCCGCTGCTGCACAAGGATGAATCCTCATTCACGCGCTTCGTCGGGATCGACGCCAAGGGCCGCTGGCTCTTCGCCGAGCCCCCGGCCCCGGCGCCCAACCCCGCCCCTCTCACCCCCGCACCCCATCACCCTCTTACCCCCTCATCCTCCCCCGCCCCCGTCACCGGGTCGCGCATGCTGATCCTCGATCCCTGGCACGCCGATCCGACCCCGCGGCTGCCGATCTGGGCGATGCGGATCGACAAAGGCTCCGTCGGCTGGGACGAAGGCGGCTGGCCGGTCATCCAGCGCAAGATGGCTTACGCCCTCGAGGACGGTGCCTGGCGCCTCGTCGATCCGGCCCGGGGCGAAAAAGTTTTTACCGCCCTGCCCGAGGATCCCCCTCCCGCCCCTCCCGCCTCCCTCACCCCCTCACCCTCTCACCTCCTCACCTCGGCCACCGCCCCCGCCCCCGCGACGATGCCCGCTCCCGAGCGCCCGCTGTGGACCTCCAAGGACGGCCACCGATATTTCGGCGGTCGCGAGTTTCTCCGCGTCGAGTCCCCGGACGGAACCGAGACCGTCTGGAAGTTTCCAGCCGCCATCATCGGCACCATTCGTCCCCACCTTCTCATCGCCAACGAGGGGTTTCTCCTGCTCTACAACGAGCCGGGGCGCCTCGTCCGGATCAAGCCCACGCCGAAGGGTCCCGAGCCGTTCGAGGTCCAGGCCGCCTTCACGCACCAGGTGCCTAACGTGCGGGAACTGACCCGGATGTGGCTCGACCCGGCGGGGCGGGTCTGCATCGTTCACTCCGGCAACGAACTGGCGGTCGGGTTCCCCTCCGGCGTGATCCCGCGAGCCACGTCCCTTCTGATGCTCGATGATCAGGATGCAGGGCAAAGGTAGGGGAAGGCACGCCATGGGCGATGACCGCACGGTTAGCGCCAGCAAGGGATCTCCTCGCGTCGATGACCGCACGGTTAGCCCGAAGCGCCAGCGAGGGATCTCACCCAAGCGATGCGGATCGAAAAAGTATCCGTCGGCTGGGACGAACGCGGCTGGCCGATCATCCAGCGCAACACGGACTATGCGCTCGAGGACGGCACCTGGCGCATCGTCGATCCGCCTCAAGGCGAACAAGTTTTTACCGCCCTGCCCGAGGATCCCCCTCACCCCGCCCCATCCCCGCCAGGAAGATGCCCAGTTCATAAAGCAGGCACAGCGGGATCATCAGCGCCACCGTCGCGGTGATCACGTCGCCGGGGGTGATGGCGGCGGCCAGGACCACCATGGCGAAGTAGACGTACTTGCGCCAAGCCTTGAGCTGCGCGATCTCGAGAATGCCGATGCGCACTAATGCCAGCACCACCAGCGGCAACTGGAAGCTCAGCCCGAACGT
Source organism: Tepidisphaerales bacterium (assembly GCA_038329845.1). Classification (GTDB taxonomy): domain Bacteria; phylum Planctomycetota; class Phycisphaerae; order Tepidisphaerales; family Tepidisphaeraceae; genus JBBQNJ01. The sequence goes on from JBBQNJ010000122.1 coordinate 2,339, forward strand.
CAGCAGCATCCCCAGCACCAGGTCGATGTAGTCGGGCAGGCGATATTGCGTGGCGATCAGGTTCTCGGAATAGAACGGGATCGAACGGACCTCGTCGCCCAGATAAATCTTCATCCGCTTGAGCGTCGCATCATACCAGATGCGCCCCGGCGACAGGTCGGCCGGATCGCCCTGGACGACCTGCACCTGCGTGCGCGGACCCAGCGCCGTCACCGTCTGGGTCGTCGCCGGCTCCAGCGCCGGCGGCGGCGCTACCCGCCCGGCGTCCAGCGGAACGGAGATCGAAAACGCGATGAAAAACTCCAGCGTCCACGGCAACACCAGGAAATAGACGAACCCCATCCCCCCGATCAGCAGGCCGATGCTCAGCGGAATGTATCGCGTGATGTACTTGCGCTCCTGCGGATACAGCCCCGCGGCCACGAACTGCCAGAGCTGATAGAGCATCCACGGCCCGGCGATCGCCGCGGCGGTGATCAGGCTGATCTCCATGTACGCCATGAACACATCGGGCACCTGGTCGCTGGCCAGTTGCGGGGGCAGGTTGTATTTCTGAAGCGCATCGGTGAGCGGACGGCAGAAGAGGTTGATCACCTGCTTGCCGTAAATCAGGCAGACGATCGCCGCGACGGCGAAGCCAAGCAGGCCGCGGATCATGCGGATGCGCAGTTCCTCGAGATGTTCCCCGACGGTCATGCGGTATTCGTCGGGATCGAACCCCGGCGCGCGATGCGGCGCCGCCGGACGCTGCGGCGATTCGGGCGAGGGTGTCGGGGAGGAATCCATCGGCAGGTATTGTAGAGAATCCTCCCCCGCGCCGCCCCTGCCCCGAACCGGGCTTGATTTGCGAGACCGGGATGAACGTCTGGACGGCGGCTTCGCCCGTCCGGGACATGGGGCTTGAGAATCCACTGCAAGCCTCGGACTTCAGAGTTCAGATTTGAGATTTTCAGAATTTCTAGATTTGTCGATTCTGTTCCGGAATCCCCGACGAAGGCCCGGCGCGGGGTCGGGAGCGAGCACCGGGATGAACAGACCCCCACCCCGCAAACTTCATCGGCGTTCATCGGCGTCGATCGGCGATTCTGTTCTTTGCGGGATGGACGGCCGCCCGGCCAAATCCGGCGCAAACGTCTTATCCCGTGAATCCCGGAGTGACTACGATCGTCGAATAAGCGCTCGAACGCTCGCGGGGATCCCGTCGACGCGGCACGTTATCGAGGGGATTGACGATTCATCAGGTGAATTGCCGCTCCACGCCCAGTGCCGCCTTCAAGCGTATCGCGTATTCGCTGGCGGGAATCTCGATGCACCCGAAGCGCTGAAGGTGCGGGTTAGACGCCTGGGTGTCCAGCAGGTGGTATCCGCGCGATCGCAGCCGCTGGACGAGGTGGACGAGTGCGACCTTGCTGGCGTCGGGCTCGAGATGGAACATGCTCTCGCCGAAAAAAGCGGCCCCGAGGCTCACGCCGTAAAGCCCACCCACCAGCCGCCCGCTTCGCCAGGCCTCGACACTGTGGGCGAACCCCAGGCGGTGAAGGCTGCTGTACGCCTCGATCAAGCGCTCGTTGATCCAGGTCTGCTCGAGGCGTTGCCGCATGCACGCCCGCATCGAGCCGGAAAAATCGCAGTCCACGCGAAGATCGAACCCGCCTTCGGCCTCGCTTCGGCGCAGCAGCGGGCGCAGGGTGCGGGGGATGCGAAACCCATCCAGCGGGATAACGCCGCGCGGGTCAGCGCTGTACCAGCGGATTTGCCCGTCCGAGTCGGCCATGGGAAACGCCCCCTGCGCGTAGGCGCTGAGCAGCGTTTGCGGATCGAGCCGGGCGGCCTGGCACATCGAGCGGGGATTGTAACGGCTTTGGCCGCAAAAGAATTCCAAACCCGGAGGGGCGAAGGGACGAAGGTGCGAAGGGATCAAGGGGCGATCAACGACGGCCGCAGTCGATCGTAGCCCGATGCTCGGGAGGGCTATTTCACCACGAAAACTCGAAGGACACGAAGAAGCAGCGGATGCCGGCGTGGGATTGGGAATCAGGAATCAGGATGAACACAACCCCACCCTGCAAACTTCATCGGCGTTCATCGGCGTCGATCGGCGGTTGTGATCTTTGCGGGATGGACAGTCGCCCGGCCGAACCCGGCGCAAGCGCCTGATCCTGTTTATCCTGAGCATCCTGAGCATCCTGGTCTTGATTCTTCGGCCGACGGCGAGGCAGGGTCGGACGTTGGCGGAAATCCGCCGAAACGATCAACGGACAGGGATCGGGCGCTGGCGCCTACCGCCAGCGGGGGCGGGCAACTATAATCGAGTCGTCCGTTCGATTCGCGCAACGCCGCAATCCCGCAACGCGGCAACGACGACCGCAAAGGAGCCTTCCGTTGATCCCGCAGACGCCATTGGCCCAGAAGCTTCGAGAAGTCCAATCCCGCATCGCCGCGGCCGCGATCGCGGCCCGGCGCTCGCCGTCGGAGGTGACGCTGGTGGCGGTGACCAAGACCGCCGTCCCCGAGCAGATCCGCGAGATTTTGGCGCTGGGGATCGTGGACCTGGGCGAAAGCCGGGTCCAGCAGTTGGTGCAGCGCTCGGCGCAACTGACCGAATATCTCCAGCGACGGGTCGTCCACGCCGCCGACTCAGCGCCGTCGCCGCGCCCGCGCTGGCACATGATCGGGCACCTGCAGCGCAACAAGGTCAAGGCCCTGCTGCCCAGTGTGCAGGTGATTCATGGTGTGGACAGCCTGCGCCTCGCCGAGGAACTGGAGACCCAGTCCCAGCGGGCGGGCAAGCGGCAGGCGGTGATGCTCCAGTTGAACGCCGGGGAAGAGCCGCAGAAGTTCGGCGTGGCCGTGGGCGCGGCGGTGCATCTGGGCGAGCAGATCGCCTCGATGCCGCACCTGGCGCTGGTGGGATTGATGACCATGGCGCCGCTGGACGCGGGGGCGGGGGCCGGGGGGGACAAGTCCCGGCGGGTTTTCGCCCGCACCCGCGAGGTGTTCGAGGAGATGCGCTGGCACAAGATCGGCGGGCCATCCTTCAAGCACCTGTCGATGGGCATGAGCCACGATTTCGAGCTGGCGATCGCCGAGGGCGCGACGATGGTTCGCATCGGCACGGCCCTGTTCGGCGGCGAGCCGCACCACGAAGAGCAGCTCGCCGATGAGGGGTAGGCCGGGGGTCTGAGAATGCCCGACATCGACTTTTTCAACTTCTTCCGCTGGACCCTGGCCACCGTGGTGACCATTTACGCGACGATCATCACCGCCCAGTCGCTGTGGGGCTGGTATCTGACCCTCGCCGGGCCGGACAAGTACATCGCCCTGGCCCGCCGCTATATCCTGGTGCAGGGCCTGCGGCTGCGGGTCAAAACCTTCTGGGGCGATGTGCTGATCTGCCTGCTGTTGTGCGCGGCGTTCGGGCTGCTGTGGCGGGCTCACGCGATCCTCGATGGGATCGCGCAACTGAACGGGAGATTGCGATGAGCGGCGAGGAAAAAAATTCCGCGAAGCTGCTACCCCCTCCTCCCTCTCCCTCCTCCGCCCCCCGCCCCCGCCCCGGCCCCGGCCCGGGCCGCGCCGCGGGGTCGGATGACGCGACGACCGCAGCGCCGGCCGGTGCCCTGGCCGAGCGCCCTCCCTCCGGCCCCGGCCCCGCCGTGGGATCGGATGCCGCGACGACCGCAGCGCCGGCCGGTGCCTTGGCCCATCGCTCTCCCTCCGCCCCCGGCCCCGCCGCTCCCCATGCCACCCGGCAATCCGCGGCGGTGCGGCAACTGTCGGAACTGCCTCGCGATGAACTCGAAACGCTCGCCGAGTCGTTCGGCGTCGATCCCGATCGCCACAAGTCACCGCAGGAACTCGTCGCCGCGATCTACGACCGCCGGCAGTTGATCGCCGCGATGGACCGCGCGGCCATGCTCGATGTGGTGCGCTGGGGCCGGCGGCCGGTGACGATCAACGCCACCAAGGAGCAGATCGCCCAGGAGATCGCCCGCATCCGCTCGATGAAGTTTTCCGGGCTGTCCCAGCGGGGTCTGCTGACGTTGGCCCAGCTTCGCGGCGTGGAAGTCCAAACGTCCGACCCGGTGCCGCAACTGGTCCGCCAGCTCAAGCGCCAGGAGGGTCTTTTCGCCCGCCTCGGCCGCAAACGGCGGGCGTTTCTCGGCAAGATCGTCTCGGGAATGATCGGCGATGGCGGCGGCGACGACGGGGGAGGATACCAGTTTCTCCCTCCCTCCGGCGGCACCGGCGGTGCGGGGGGGGCGGGCAGCCGGGGGGGGCCGGGCAGCATCAAGGATGACATCGAGGAGTCCGGGCTGATCGGCGGGATCGCCGGTCGGATCAAGAAGAGCGCTGACAGTTATCTGAATCTAAAGCTCGATGAGATCGAGGCCCGGATCGACCGCAAGCTCGACGAGATCGACCGCCGGCTTGCCGAGTGGCGCGACAAGGAGATCGCCAACCGCCTCCGCATCCTCAAGATCACCCTCTGGGCCAGCGTGGTGGTGGCCCTGGTCTCGCTGATCTACACCTATGTGCAGGTGTACTTCGTCGCCCCGCGATAGGGCGGGAAGGCACAAAGGATGCGGCTGCGACGTGGGCGAAGGTGCCGCGTTAGCCCGAAGCGCCAGCGAGGGGACATCTCACTCACGCGAAGAATTCACCCCGAAGCGGCGAAGAAACACGAAGGGAAAGACGAAGAAATCCCGGCTCATGTTCCCTCGCTGCTGTTTGTTCTTAACATCGCCCCGAGGAACTCGACGGTGACGGCCTTGATGTTGTGCGACCACTCGAAAATCGCCACATATTGCGCCAGGTATTTCTTGGACACGCCCCGGAACGTCCGCA
>JBBQNJ010000123.1:0-7027 GCA_038329845.1 Tepidisphaerales bacterium
GGAGCGAGTGTCGGGATTCGCGTTCGGCATCGGCATCGACCGCGTAGCGATGCTCCGCCACGGCTTCCCCGACCTGCGCATGCTCTTCCAGAACGATCTGCGCTTCGTGCGCCAGTTCGCCGGCCGTTCCTGACTTCACCACCCAAAGGCTCGTCTCATGAAGGTTCCGTACTCCTGGCTCCGCGCACTGCTGCCCGAGCTGCCCACCGATCCCACCGAGGTTGCACGTCGACTGTCTGACAGCGGCACGTACGTGGAAGCGATCCACCAGGTCGGCGTCTCCAACGCCGACAACGGCGGCGGCGAGGCGTTCCGCATCGGCATCGTGCGCGAGCTCGACCAGCACCCCGACGCCGACAAGCTCCGCGTCGCCAAGGTCGACGTCGGCGGCGGCGAGCTGCAGCAGATCGTGTGCGGTGCACCGAACGTTGCAGCGGGCGAGACGGTCGCAGTCGTGCTGCCAGGCGGCACGATGCCCGACGGCCTCGAGATCAAGCCCGCCAAGCTGCGCGGCGTCGAGAGCCACGGCATGCTGATGAGCGAGCGCGAGCTGGGCCTGTCGACCGAGCACGACGGCATCATGCTGCTCGACACCGAGCTGGCCCCCGGCGCGCCGCTCAACGATCTGTTCAAGATTGGCGACCACGTGCTCGAGCTGGAGATCACCGGCAACCGCCCCGACTGCCTCGGCATGATCGGCGTGGCGATCGAAGCCGGCACCGCGATGGGCGTCGACATGATCGACCTCGGGCCGTTCGACGCGGAGGCGACGGGCGCTGGCGACGTGCGCGATCACGTGACCGTCGAGCTCGCAGCGCCCGACCTGTGCCAGCGCTACATGGCGCGCGCATTCGTCGATGTCACCGTAAGCGACAGCCCGCTCTGGCTCAAGGCCTGGCTCACGCGCGCGGGCATGCGCTCGATCAACAACGTGGTCGATGTCACCAACTACGTCATGTTCGAGATGGGCCAGCCGCTGCACGCCTTCGATCACGCAAAGCTGGACGGCGGGCGCATTCTCGTCCGCTCGGTGCGCCCGGGCGAACGACTCACCAGCCTCGACGGCCATCCGCGCGACCTCAAGCCCGGCATGCTCGTTATCGCCGATGCTTCCCGTCCCGTCGCCCTCGCCGGGGTCATGGGAGGCAAAGACTCTGAAGTTTCCCTCACCACCACCGACATTCTCCTGGAGTCGGCCCGGTTCGATCCGCTCTCGGTGCGCAAGACCGCCCGGGCCTTGACGATGAAGTCCGATTCTTCGTATCGCTTCGAGCGCGGGATCGACCCGCTGCTGCCCGAGCGCGCCAGCCTTCGGGCGGCCGAACTGATCCTCCAACTCGCCGGCGGACGATTGCTCGAGGGCGTCGCGTCGGCCGGCGAAACAGGCTTCACTCCTCGCCGACTGTCGCTGCGGCTCGAACGGCTCAATGGCCTGCTGGGAACGCCCGTGGCGCCGGAGTTGGCGGCTGCGGCGCTGAACCGGCTTGGGCTTTGCCCCGTACTCGATGCCGATCGGATCGACGTGGTCGTCCCTTCGCATCGCCTTGACCTGACGCTGGAAGTGGACCTGATCGAAGAAGTGGCCCGGGTGATCGGGTACGACGCGATCCCCGTGCGCGACCAGATCACCATCGCGGTGGTGCCCCCGCCTCCCGAGGCTCGGGCGATGGAGATCATTCGATCCACCGCCGTCGCGGCGGGATATTTCGAGGCCGTGACCTTCTCGTGGGTCAGCGATGCCCTGGCCCCGGTGTTTCGCCCGGCCGAGGCCGCGTCGCTCGCCCGCGCCGACGCGGCGGTGCGCAAGGCCGATGCCCAGCTTCGTCCCAGCGTGATCCCCGGCCTGCTCGAGGCCGTGCGCCACAATGAAACCGTCGGGACCGCCGGTGCCCGTCTGTTCGAGATCGGATCAGTCTTCTGGCATGACCGCGCCGGGGCCTTGGTCGAACGGCGACGGATCGGCCTTCTCGGCGCTGTCGAGCTCCGCGCTCTGCGCGGCTTGATCGAGGCGATTCTGGCGCGCCTCTGCGCCGCTCGTCGCGTCGAGCTGGTCCCCGAGGATCATCCCGGCTACGCCCGCGGCGCGTGCGCCCGCATCGAGTGGGATGGACAACCGATCGGCAAGCTCGGGCTGATCGATCCCAAGGTGGCCGGCGATCTTCTATCGCTCCGCGAATCGGTCGCCGCCGCCGAGATCGAGCTGCCGCCCCTGCTCGAGGGCGCCGAGCCGGCACCCCAGTTGCGGCCGCTGCCGCGATTCCCGTCCATCGAGCGAGATCTGTCCCTGATCGTCCCCGAGCCGACACGATTCGCCCAAATCGAGCAGGCCGTCCGTTCGGCGAATCCCCAAATGCTCGAAGAGGTGCGCTACGTCACCACCTACCGCGGCAAACCGCTGGAACCGTCGAGCAAGAGCGTGACCCTCAACCTGCTTTTCCGTTCGCCCCACGGCACGCTCACCGGCGAACAGATCGACCCGGCGATGCGCCGAATCATTGACTCGGCGGCGCAGTCTCTGGGCGCGACCCTTCGCGCCTGATTTTTTTGCTGCCCGCGACGGCTTGGATGTCTCCCGCGAAAAGTGGCGTACAAGTTGGATGGCAGTCCCATCGCGTCGTGGTCCCGGATTCACTTCAGCCGTCCCGTGCACCGGCAGGCGAGAATCGACGATGAGATGATCCTGTTCAGCGTCGACGGCGGGCAGTCCACTCAGCAGACGATCCGTAAGGATCAGCCCGCGCCGGCGAACGCGGTGGAGTGATCGCAATCGCGCCGTGGGAATGCTTGCCAACGCCGCGGGGGTAAGAATAATGCCGTCGAGTTCAACGAGGAGGAGCTTTGGCGATCCTGGCCCATCATGCCCATGTTTTTCCGGCGTCGATTCGCAAAGAGGCAACGATCGAGCGCCTGTTGCAGTTGCTCGATGCTTGCGGGATCGAGCAGGCGGTCTGCTTTTCTCCGTTTCCCTACCAGTGCGAAGGCTCGGCGATCGCCGGGCGCCAGAACGCCTGGCTGGTTGAGGAGATGGCCCAGCGCGGCGCAGGACGGCTGCACGGCTTTGGCACGATCGACCTTCGCCGCGATGATCTCGAGGCGCAGGTACGCGACGCCGTGGCGCTGGGGCTCAAGGGGCTTAAGCTCCATCCGCAGGCGCAGCAGTTTCCCTTGCTGTCGCCTCAGGCACGCCGAGTCTACGCCGCCGCCGAGCAACATGACCTGTTCATCACCTTCCATTCGGGGATCCACGCTCGCCGAATTCGTGATTCACGGGTCGTGGATTTCGATGAAGTGGCGCAGGATTATCCGCGGCTGCGGTTCAGCCTCGAACACGTCGGCGGGTATCACTTTTTTAACGAGGCACTGGCGGTTTTGGTGAACAACAAGCCCGCATCCCGCAAGAACGCCTTACCCGGGCGAGTGTATGCGGGCCTGACCAGCGTTTTTACATCCGATTTCAATCGCCCGTGGTATCTCGGGCGCCAGCGGCTGGACGAGATCGTGGCCCAGGTCGGGCCGGACCTGATGATTTTCGGGCTGGATTTTCCGTATAATCGAGAGCCCGAGACGCAATTGGGACTGAAGACCATCGAGGAACTGGGGCTAACGCCCGAGGACACCGCCAATATCCTCGGCGGCAACCTGCGGCGAATCCTGAAGCTGGACGACGCTTGAAAAAACCGATCCCGAATCTACTGCGGGTTGGGGATGATCGTCGGGCCGGTCGTCACGGGATTCGGATCCCACGGGTCCAGCCCGGCCAGTGCCTGGTTGGGGGGCATGTTCACCACGTGGATATCCAGGTACAAATAGTTTGACCCCATCCTCACGCCGTGGCGATATGGCTCGACGAGCCGGGTGAAGTCGTTGATCTCCATGTAGTAGTCGCGCTCGATCGTGACCTTTTCCCCCATCAGCAGCACATCGGCCGGACTCATCCCGTTGAGGTTGCCGGTGTGGTACTTGATGTCCTTGTACCCGAGGTGGGCGTTGAGGATATACGAGTGAGCTTCGTACGCGTCGAGGTCGCTGGGACAGAGCATGATCGGCGGGGTATACGGTACAGCGCTGTACACATCGGGCTGGTAGGTGTTCGCCCCGCCGTTCGTATAGTAATTATTCCCCGGCGCGTTGGGATAAGGCGGGGTATTGGGGGCATTGGGCAGCTTGAACACATGGACCGGCCAGCGCTCGTGGGGCGCCACATTGGTCCCCAAGCCCGGGGGAAACATCCATCCCCGATGGTCATTGGCGTAGGCCAGCAGGGCAAACCCGACTTGGCGCAAGTTGGACTGGCATTGCACGCTCTGGGCCTGCTGGCGACTGCGCAATACCGCCGGCATCAGCAAAGCGATCAAAATCGCGATGATCCCGATGACGACAAGCAACTCCACAAGCGTAAAGGCTTTACGACGATTTTCCTGCATCCGTTTCATACATCCTCCGTCGGGAGTATACCCGATTTGGCGTTCCCGCGATCCGTCGCGGCGTTCGCGGTCCACGGCCAGCGGGCCGAGAACCTCTTCAAAGCCATACCCATCCGGCGGTCGCGTGTTGTAACGGCCCCACGATTTGAGCGCAAGGACGGTCGGATCGGTCAGACATTCGCCAACTATAGGCGCCGCAGAGCGTGGGGACCGGCGATCCGGTCGCGGGGAGGAGGGAAAAAAGGCCGCCCGCAGTGTAATACGAACTCCTTGTGGTGCGGGCCTCTGGCCTGCATAAATAAGGGCACCACCACCCCCCCTCCGCCGCGACCTCCCGGCGCTCCCGGTCTCGGGCAGGCAGGGACGGCGGCAACGACGGCACGGCGGGGCTGGCCCCGGCGATCCCGGTCACGGGAGGCAGGGGAACCAACGTAAGACCATCATCGAGCGCTGCTTACAGACTTGACCGGCTGGGTCTTAGTTTCTGATCGCTTGCGATGGCGCTCGAGCAGATTCCAAGTCGGCCGCCAGCCAAAGTCCCGCTCGGCCTTGTCCAGGATCATCGGCGTGCGATAGTCCGGCCAGTCGGCCGGCAGGGGAGGAAAATCAGGGTGATGCTCGCTCAACCGCTCCCGCAGCGGGCGCGATGATGCGATTTCGGCGGCACTGAAATGGTACGCGCAGCAGCCGGGTGAGGGTCGTTCCAGCGCCAGGGCATACGCCATGGCCGCGTCGTCGGCGTGCAGATACGTTCCGAATCCATCGATCGGCCCGCCGTCGCCACGCAGCATCCAGTGAACCCAGTTTTCTTCGGTGTAGCGGCCCCCGAATCGCAGAACGAACGGGAGCCGGAAGATGGCGAGCGATAGACCGGACTCACCCGAGATCCACCGCGCGTAGCTTTCGTTGGCCACCTTGCTCAAGGCGTAGACATTTTGCGGCTGCAACGGATGCGTCTCATCAAACGGAAGTCGCAGCGGCGGAACGAGCGGGTGATCCCAGCAGCCATACACCTGCACACTGCTGGTGTAAATGGCCCGGCGAAGCTCCAGATCGGCGGCAGTCTGAAGCACCGTCGCCGCCGCCCGCGTGTTGTGCGCGAAAATCTCGTCGGGAGAGAACGGCGCGTGCTGATGGCTGATCTCTGCCAAGTGGGCCACCGCGTCCACCTGTTCGAGGATCGGCTGAATCTGGTCGCGTCGAGTGATGTCGGCGTACACGAACCGAACGTTGGGCAGCTTATTTTCCCGCGCGTTCCGTCGGTCGATGTTGATCACCTGATGTCCGCGCCTCGCCAGGGTACTGACGACCGCGCGTCCAATCGACCCCGACCCGCCGGTCACCGCGATCCGCAAGCTCTGCCCCGGCCCCGTCGCCCCGACCACCGTCGTCGCCTCTTGATCTGCTGATTTCATAAAGGTCACGATTCTACGCCCCACCCCGCCAACCCCCAAGCGGCCGAATCATTGCAATCACTATAAAACACCACAAATAGGGGACGTGGCTTGTAATCCTATACAGCGTATGTATTTATATCGTAATTATGTCCCCATATCGAAATTGAGTAATTTGATTTTTCAATGCCCGCTTGAGTGGAGCTTAAAATCACCCCTGGACAGGGTTGTATAATTACAATGTAAACCAATATCCAATATAGATTTACAAGGAGCGTCCCCGTTTTTGGGGTTCCTGTTTTCCGTCGGATTTATCGCGGGATGGAGAATGGCTTTTTGAAATGGAGGCCGAGGAAGCCGAGTCTATTCCAGCAGGAAGACCTTCACTTCGCCGGGGCCGTGAACGCCGACGACGAGGTTCATTTCGATGTCGGCGGTTTTCGACGGGCCGGTGATCAGGGTGATGTTTGGCACCACCGGCTCGGCCGAGAGCTTGGCGAACAGATCAACCAGGTCGGGCAGAATGTTCTTCGGCTCGACGATCGCCACATGCAGCGCCGGCACCAGGCTCAGCGCCCGTCCATGCCCGCGGTCGGGGCGCATGACCAGGCTCCCGGTCTCGGCCACGGCACAGTACACATCGCTCAGCCCGCAATCGACGTCGTACGCCTGATCGAGCGTCATGTCGGTCCATCGCCGCACCTCGAACCCCGCCGCCCGAAGCGTCTGGTCCACCCCCAGGCGATCGAGCAGCGCTGATTCGGGAATCATGATCGAGCGGATATTCTTCGATCGCAAAAATGCCACCAGTTCCGCCCCAAGTTGTTCGACCGTGACGGCCTGAACCTTGATCTTGTTGTCGGCGGCGCGGCGGGCGAATAAATCGGGCAGACCGATCTCCGTATGCACGAGGCGGGTGATCGGCTCGTCGATCGCCGGCGGGATCGGCACCTGATCCAGCGGGCGGCGCCGGCCCAGCGCCTGGCGCACTTTCCGGATCACCGCGTGATCCTCGCCGGGAGTGATATCCTGCATCATCCGGACCATCGTAGTCCCGGCGGGACCGGGTCGCCAATTCAAGACGAGCGACGAGCGCGGCGTATAGCGCCTGTTCTTGGCAAACTTGGTTCATTCGAGAAAGGACCCGAGTACGAATGCCAGGGTTGAAGTGCCGCCGGTGTCCTCACCGGCGGTGACGTGGAAATCACC
>JBBQNJ010000124.1:0-6649 GCA_038329845.1 Tepidisphaerales bacterium
CCTGCGGACGCAACTGCTGCGGTACATCGTGCGGGCCGGGGAGAAGCCCTGGCCGAAGCTGTGGCAAAATCTTCGGGCGAGCCGGGCAACGGAACTGGCCGACCAATTCCCTTCCCACGTCTGCGCGGCGTGGCTGGGGCACACTGAAGCCGTGGCCAATGCGTTCTACCGCCAAGTGACGGACGAGCATTTCTCGCGGGCCAACGGGACGGCGAAAACAGGCGGGGAAAAAGCGGCGCATATTCCGGCGCAGCAACCGCACGCGGACGGCCGCAAGGCATCGCACGACGAAGGCCGGAAAACGAAGAACCCCGCGAATTGCGGGGCTTTTCGACAGACTGCGGTAGGTTGCGACGACCCTAACACTTACCTAATGGGCGATACAGGACTCGAACCTGTGACCTCACGGGTGTGATCCGTGCGTTCTAGCCAACTGAACTAATCGCCCTCGAAAATCTCGAATTCCCGCCACTATAGGGAATCGGCGATCGGAAATCAACTCCGACGACATCCTGAATCATCCCGTCATCCCCAGTTTTGCCGGTCGTCGCGATCCTTCATCAATGCCGACGAGAATGTCGGCGTTCCCAGCCATGCGGACGAGTACAGCAACGCTTTTGGGAACGCAGACGCCCCCGTCGGCCCGTCTTTCCCAAAAAACCGTGGCGGGAAACCGGGATGACTCGTCGCGACATCGATTTTTGCCGCGACGATTCCATCCACGGCGCGGCGCATCCATGCGACGACGCCTTGGAATCTCAAACCGCGCTGAATGACTTTTTCGTTGCACCCTCTCGCCTAAACACTTAAGGTGGCCATGGAAAGCGAGCGTTGGCCCATGACTCTACGGATTGTTACTCTTCTGTGCTCTATCGTGGCGATGCTTCCTATCGGCGCGGTGGCAGCAACGCGGGCCGAGGTGGATAAGGCGCTGGCCCAGGCCAAGCAATTTCTGTATTCCCAACAGAACGCGGCGGGACATTGGGAGACCGCCCCGCCGCCGAAGACTTATGGCGGGAACAAGGTCGAGAGCGGGCAATGGGGGGGAATGACCGCGATCGCCGCCTATGCGCTGCTGGCGAGCGGCGAAAGCCATCAGAACGCGAACCTGGCCAAGGCGATCGATTTCCTTAAGAAGGCGGAACTCCAGGGCGTCTACGCCTTGGGGATGCGTATGCAGGTCTGGTATTTCCTCCCGCAGGTCAACGAGACCAAACAATTGGCCCGGGCCGATGCCCAGCGGCTGTTGTCGATGGTGCTGACCAACGGCCCCGGGGCCGGGCATTACGGCTACACTCCGCAATTCGACAAGAGCAACGCCTACAGCCACAGCCGCAGCCAGTATGGAACGCTGGGCATCTGGGCCGCGGCGCAGATGGGGATGGAGATTCCCAATAATTACTGGGCTTTGGTCGAGCGCGGTTGGGTCAACAACCAGGATCCGTCCGGCGGGTGGACGTACCAGCATCCTCGGCAAACGCAGATGCCGCTGACGCCGGGGATGACCGCCGCGGGCGTTGCGAGCTTGTTCATAGCATCGGATTACCTCTACGCCAATCAGGGGCTCGATTGCCGCGGCGGACGGACCAATCCGGCGATCGACAAGGGGCTGGATTGGATCAGCAAGCATTTCGACATGGTGGCGACCAGCAAACGTTACGAGCGCGATTTTCCGGTCGTGACGCTTTACGCGATCGAGCGGATCGGCGTGGCCAGCGGGTTGAAATATCTCGGGACGATCGACTGGTACAAGAAAGGCTCGGACTGGCTGATCAAAACGCAAAAGAGCAACGGCTCCTGGACCGGCAGTCACACCGCCGTGCCCACCATCGCCGACACGGCGTTCGGAATGCTGTTTCTATCCCGCGCTCGGGCGCCCTTGGTGATGAACAAGCTGGACTATTCCGATGAGAAGGACCGCGCCCAGGCCTGGAACCAGCGCCCGCGCGATGCGGCCAATCTTGCCCGTTGGATCGGACGATCGTTCGAGCGCGATCTGAACTGGCAGATCGTCAATCTCCGCGCTCCGGTCGATGATCTGAGCGATGCCCCGATCCTGTACATCGCCGGCAGCCAGACACTCGATTTCTCCGATGCCGACAAAGCCAAACTGCAAATGTTCGTCGAGCAAGGGGGGCTGATTCTCGGCCATGCCGACTGCGGTAGCCGTGCGTTCGCCGATTCATTTCGCAAGCTGATCCAGGATCTGTTCCCGGCGTGTGAATTCCGCGAATTGCCGGCGAATCACCTGATTTTCACCAACCAGTTCCACCGCGACACATGGAAAACCAAGCCGTCGGTGCTGGGGTTGAGCAACGGCGTGCGGGAACTGGCGCTGCTGATCCCCCAGGCCGATCCCGGGCGATTCTGGCATATGCAACTCGTCGGCGGGCGCGAGGAGATGTGGCAGCTCGGGGCCAACATTTTCCTCTATGCTGTTGATCGCCAGAATTTCCGCCTGCGCGAGGAAAGCCACCTGGTCCACGCCGACCCCAAGATCAAGCCCACGCGCACCGTGAATCTGGCGCGGCTGGAGTACGCCAGCAACTGGAACCCCGAGCCGGGCGGCTGGCGGCGGCTGGCGGCGGTTCTGCACAACGAGGACAAGCTCGAACTTTCAGTGCGGACGGTGAAGCTCGGCGAGGGCAAGCTCGCCGCGTCGGAATATCCGATCGCCCACCTCACCGGGACCGCCGAGGCCAAGCTCACCGAAGCACAAATGGCCGAACTCCGGCAATATCTCGCCGGCGGTGGAACACTGATCGTGGACGCCGCCGGGGGATCTTCGGATTTCGCCGCGGCGATCGAGCCGGTGCTGGGGCAGTTGGTCCCCGACGGACGGCTGCGCACGTTGCCCGAATCGCACGCGATCTATTCGGCGGGAGGATCCGCACTGGATCCCAAGAGCGTGAAGTATCGCCAGCAGGCGCTGCGGCAGCTTCCCGGCCTGCAAGGCCCGCGATTGCAAGGCGCTGACAGTGGCCATCGATTGGCGATCATCTACAGCCGCGAGGACCTGTCCGCCGGACTCACCGGTGCCCCCGTGGACGGCGTGGTGGGCTACGAACCCGACACGGCCACGGACCTGATGCGCCGGATCATTCTTAACGCATCCGCTTCGCCCGCAACGTCCGCGCCATCGAAGAATCGCCCTTAACAGATCCGAACGATTATTTCTTCGTCGTTCGACGTTCCGGCAACGAGGCCCCGACGGCGTGGCAAACCGGCGGATTGGTGGCGAAACGCCCCTCTCTGAGCGCGGGCCGTAAAATCGAAGCATTTGTCAACTTCTCCCTGCTCGCCGGTTTTTTCATGCCCACGGACCAAGAAGCCCGCCGCCCTTGCCGCCCCGTCACGCGACCGACTTGAAGCCCATGCCCCGGAGACTTGGGGCCTCCTCCCGCTTGACCGGTCCGTGCCCGTGACGTAGGGTGTCCGGATCAACTTGGGGCGATCGGCAGGATGCGGATCGAACAAAGGAAGGCGAGGTCAAGGATGGCCCGAAGCAAACATTCCGCGGCACTGTTTGAAGTCATTCAGCATCAACGCAAGGCCAAATCCCAGCGCGGCTGGTGGCCGTTCGCTCGGCTCGGGCGCTCGCCGAGGCCATCGGCCGCTGTGACGCCGACGCGGCCGATTCCAACGGAGCAACAGCAGTCGAGCGCCCGCTTGGGCTCTCCTGCTGCGCGGTCTATCGAGCCGGATTTGAGGTCCGGGCGGGCCGAGGAAGCGCCGATGGCGGATCACCCGTCCGTCCAGGTCGCAACGCCGCACACAGCGCGGACGAAGACGACGCACGCGACGCACGCGACGCACACGACGCACGCGACGCACACGACGCACGCGACGCACGCGACGCACGCGACGCAGACGACGCACGCAACGCAGTCATTGCAGACAACGCCGATGGCGCCGACCATGGTGGATGGCGCTGCGCCCGATCCGGCGGCTGGGAATCGTCCGGCGGAAGATCTTGCCACCGCGACCGTTTCGGTCGCCGAACCCGACCTTTCGATCATGTCGGCGGCCTCGCGCAGTCCAGAGGCGACCGCAAGCAAGACGCGGGGTTGGCGCTGGGACTGGATGGAGGTTTTCACTTCCCGCAGCGCCGCCGCCGTGGCGGTGGCGATCATCCTGGCGGGGGGATTCATTATCGTTCGGGGGCTTGCGCGCGGTCCCGAGCCGGTCGGCGCGGGCGTCAGCACCGAAGCGCTGCGGGCGGGGCCCGCGTATCCAGCGGTGATGGATGTGCGCTCGGCGATGCCGGCGCCGGTGGATGCGCAAACGGTCGCACGGCTCCCCGCCGCCGTCCCGGCACCCGGGCCGATCGATGCGACGGGGGCGCGGGCCGGTGAGCCGGCGATCTCCGCCGAGCCGTCCGGGCCGATATCCGAGCCGCCCTCCGCCGCGGCAACGCCGGCCAAGCGCATCATCGGGCTTAACTACGTGGTGGTGCAGAGCTACCCCGACGCCCGCAGCGCCGCCGACGGCTGCGCCCTGCTGATGAAAAACGGGATCGCCTGCACGGTCGAGCAGAAGCTGCCCTACGCCCCCAACTGGCACAGCGTCGTCGGGATGCAGGGATTTGCTCGGATCAGCTCGCGCGAGTACACGGCGTATGTGAAGAACGTCGAGGCGATCGGCGCCAAGTTCGGCTCCGGCTCCAAGTTCCGGCGTTTCGAGCCGCAGCCATACAAATGGAAGTGATCCGGTCCATCAGTCCCTCCGCCCTTCCGCTCCCCATCCCTGCTCCTTCTCCGCCGCCGATCGCATCCATGCGTTCGCCCGGGCGATGCAGCCGTCCTCGGCTTCCATACATCGGGCGAGCCTTTCCGTAGCCGCGGAGAACCACAAACGGTGACATCCACCGTTTCGTCGCCTCGGGTCGCGATGGGAGCCTTGGGGACTGCAGAACGTGACATCCACCTTTTCCTCCGAGCATTGCATGACGCCGTTGCCCCACGAGAGGAAAGCCCCGAAAAGATGGGCATACCTGAAGTTGATGGGGTGATCGTCCGCCGTCCCCTTCCGGCTTGCCGACGCGATGGCGAGGGTCCGACGGCTGGCAGCACCTGCTTGAGGTTCCCGAACCGCGCGACCTTTTCTGTCCTCGGGATTGGGCTTGCTGAACCGAACTGCATGCAAGAAACCGTGGATGTCAGCTTTACTGTCCTTTTGGCCGGGTTTCGCAAACGAAAGGTCAGTCCGGTTTAGCTTGTTTCCACCGCGTAAAGCTGGGATTCGCCGCTGTCGGAGAGGCTGAAAAAGACTCGCGACTCATCGCGCGACCATTGCGGGTGGGGGTGGTGCCCGCTGAGGTGGTGGAAGTCGTCGTGGCGACCTTCGGCCAACACCGTGCGCTGGCCGCTGGGAAGGTCCACCATCACTATCCCGGCGCGGCGGCGGGCCGGGTCGTGGATGTCGGCGATCAGTCGCCGTCCGGCGTGGTCGAGGGTGGCGTGAACCCCCGGGGCGTCGGCAAGAAGGATGCGAAACTCGCCGCCGGCGAGGTCGAAGCGGACCAAGTCTTGGCCGTCGGGACGTTTGACGAAGGCGATCACGCCCCGCCCATCGGGGGTCCACATGGGATGGTGCCCGAACTCGCAGAGGTAGCGCAATCCCGAACCGTCGGCGTTCATCGTGTAGATGGACTTGACGAAGGGGGTCGGCGAGGGGGAATGGCCTTGGAGGAAGACCTGCGTGGTGAAAACCACGAACAGCCGCGAGCCGTCGGGGGACCACTTGGCGTTCATGAGGTTGGTGTGTTCAACCGGGAAGCGCTCGCGCCACGGGTGCAGGTCCAGGGCTTGGGCGGTGGTGAGCAGAGGGGTGCGGGAATGGTCGCGGGGATTCCACAGCTCCAACTTCCCGTCGCCCGGTGCCGATTCCGACGCCGATCCGGACACCCGCGTGAGCAGGCCCAGCCCATTCTCGGCGCTGAAGGCGCGCAAGGCCCCGTCGATGCGGACCTCATTTGATCCGTCGATGTTCCGCACGATCGAGGCCGAATCGTCGCGGCCACCGGGGCTGAACGCCACCCGTCCGAACCCCACCCACGCCGCCGCCGCCCCGACGTGCCCGATGGCGTCGGCGGCAAGGCCCACCACCTTCGGATCGCCCCCATCGCGATCGGCCACCATCACCTTGCCAGGACCGGGAATCCGATCCGAGTCGAACTCGAAATAGAGGATGCGATTCCCCCCCGGTTCCTCAACGGGCACATCGTAGTAGCGATGGATGGCCGGGCCGATGCCGCGGGAGAGACGATGGATGTTGTTGCCGGTCATAATGGGGGAGGAAGGCACGGAAGCCTATAGGCACGGAGGTACGAAGGGAAGAGGTTTGGGGCACGCCCGCCTTCGGACGTGTCGCAACACAGAAAAGGGACATCCATGGGACATCCACCTTCTCCGCACGGAGATGGCCTCTGTGCTTCTCGGGTTATTACTGCGTGTGGAACCAGATATGAACGGCTCGTGGACCTCCCATTCTCCTCGGACGCCGAGAAGGTGGATGTCACCCTTTATGTTGCCTTCGCTGGCGATTCGGGCTAACCACGTCCCTTCGCTGGCGATTCGGGCTAACCACTCGTCCCTTCGCTGGCGATTCGGGCTAACCACTCGTCCCTTCGCTGGCGATTCGGGCTAAC
>JBBQNJ010000125.1:0-6551 GCA_038329845.1 Tepidisphaerales bacterium
ATTTCCGCCATATTAAGTCGACGATGGGTGCTGAACAACTCAAGTGTAAGAGCGTTGACGGTGTGATTAAGGAACTCATGATCCACGTGCTCGTCTACAATATGGTACGAGCGGCCATGGTCATGTCTGCCGAAGCCCGGGGAGTAATGCCCAGTCGCATCAGCTTCATAGACATGATTCGCCGCCTGCGTTCGCTTTTCACGGCCCCTGCCCGGCGAGGTCCGATACGGTTGGTAGTGAACCCATCACGACCAGGGCGATACTGCCCGCGCGTGAAGAAGAAACGAATGAAGGAGTACGACCGGATGACCAAGCCCGGTGTGGCATATCGACAACCGCAGTATTAGGAAGAGGTTATAGCTTAACCGAATGGCATTCGGGACATCCACCTTTTCGGTTCCGGGCAAAAACGGTGGATGTCACCTTTTCTGCCACTAACCGTGGTGCAACGACGTGACTGACAGGAAACTTGATTCTGCGGGGGCGTGTGGAATGGTTTGGGGGTGAGGGGGTTTTTGGGAGCGGGGGAGTTTTCGGTACTCATTTCGTCCTCCAATGAGGCCCAATCCCATCGCCGAGACACGCCGTGAAGCCCACTTCGGCCCGGTGGTCTTGCCCGATGCGTTCCACCCGGATGCGTGGAAGGCGAAGCGGACGGCGGCATTATACCAAGCTCCCGCCGCCGCGAGGGGCGAAAAAGGAGAATCGCACAGAGCGGATGCGTTGGCGGGGCAAAGCGACCGATTGATCGTGAAAACTCGCGGCGGCGCGCGTCCGACGACTTCCTCGGCGATCACGGATTCAGAGAACCGGAACGATCCCGACTCAGCTCGGCTTTGGCACCGCCGGGCGGTCGCCGGTGTACAGGTCGAGGTAGAAATAGAGCAATTCGCGCCCCTCGACAATCTTCGAGCGCTGGAGCCGAAAATGGAAGTGCTCGAAAAGCTTCACCGCCGGCTCGCGCTCCATGTAGGTGTCCAGGGTGATCTTCAGATAGCTGTTGGACTGGCAGAATCGGATCGCCGTCTCGACCAGGGCTTGCCCGACCCCTTGGCGGCGGGTGCGGGTCGAGACGCGAAGGCGGCGAATCTCCCCGGTCCCCTCGTCGTGATGCTGCACGCCGATCATCCCGATCAATTCGCCCTCATCATCCACCGCGACCCAGAAGTGGCTTCCCGGACGCAGGTAGACCTTGGCGATGTCGTCCAAATCCAAGCCGGTGTCGTTGTCGGCGATCTTCGGGGCGATCAATCCCTCGCGGTACAGCGCCTCGCAGCCGTGCTGATCCTCGGGCCGGAAGCTGCGAATGCTGTAATGAAGGTTCTGATCGTTGTGATCGCTGGCTGGCATCGCGACCCCATGTTACCAAATGCGCTTCGGCGCCGACATCCGCAATCGGCGAGGCTACTTGTTGTAGACGTCTCATTGCTCCGCGGCAATGGTCCGCAACACCAGCGCCGCATCCAGCCACCCCGCGGGGCGATCGAATCGCCCGCCGCCGCTGTCTGCCGGCCTGGCGAGCTGACGCTCGCCGTCGCGGCCGTCGTACGAGGCTTGCGTGCCGACGATCGCGGAGCGGCCGCTTGCCCATCGCGTGCCGTCACTTAAGATTGCCTTATGGCCTACAACTTCACCGAGATCGAGAAGAAGTGGCAGCAGTACTGGTTGAGCAATAAGAGCTTCCGGGCGCTGGACCCGGCTGATGCTCCGGATATGCCCAAGGCGTACGTGCTGGACATGTTCCCCTACCCGAGCGGCTCGGGGCTGCACGTGGGGCATCCCGAGGGATATACCGCTACCGACATCTACTCGCGCTATCTGCGCATGCGCGGCTACAACGTGCTTCACCCGATGGGATGGGACGCCTTCGGTCTTCCCGCCGAGCAGCACGCGATCAAGACCGGCCAGCATCCGCGGCAGAACACCGAGCGGAACATCGCCAATTTCCGCCGGCAAATCCAGATGCTCGGCCTGAGCTACGACTGGGATCGCGAGGTGGACACCACCGATCCATCGTATTTCAAGTGGACGCAATGGATCTTCCTGCAGCTGTTCAACAGCTATTTCGACCCGATCGATCAGCAGGCGCGGCCGATCTCGCACCTGCTGCAGGAGCTGATGAACGAGAACCTGGTGGTGGCACCGGATGGCACGGCGGTGTTAAATCCGACGCAGGAGGGGATGGAGGCGATCGCCGGGGAAATGCGGGTCGAGCGGTTGTGGCGAGAACTCAACCCCGAGGAGCAGCGACAGATCATCAACGGCCAGCGGCTGGCGTACCAGGACGAAGCGCCGGTGAACTGGTGCCCGGCCCTGGGGACGGTGCTGAGCAACGAAGAAGTGATCGACGGGCGTAGCGAGGTGGGAGGATACCCCGTCGAGAAGCGCCCGATGCGCCAGTGGATGCTTCGGATCACGGCTTATGCCGATCGGCTGCTGGCGGATCTCGAGGGGCTGGACTGGCCGGAATCCTTGAAGGAAATGCAGCGGAACTGGATCGGCCGCAGCGTCGGGGCGGAAGTCGATTTCGAGATCGACGCTCGCCCGGCGGATGAAGGCGCATCGGCGGACGTAATCGCATCGGCGGACGCAAGCGAATCGGCGGATCCGGGCGCATCCGCGGAGCGGGGTGACGAGGCGATCACCGTCTTTACGACCCGCCCGGACACGCTATATGGCGCGACGTACATGGTCCTGGCGCCCGAGCATCCCCTGGTGGATCGAATCACCGCGCCGGATCGACGCGATGCGGTGGCGGCGTATCGCGGGGATGTCAGCGCCCGCAGCGACCGCGAGCGGATGGCCGACAACAAGGAGAAGACCGGGGTGTTTACCGGAGCCTGGGCGGTCAACCCGGTCAGCGAGCAGAGGGTTCCGGTCTACATCGCCGACTACGTGATGATGGGCTACGGCACCGGGGTGATCATGGCCGTGCCCGCCCATGACCAGCGGGATTATGAGTTCGCCGTCAAGTTCGATCTGCCGATCCGTCCGGTGGTGAAACCCGCCAGCGGTGAAGCGCCCCAAGGCCGGGCGTTCGTCGACGAAGGCATCGCTATCAACTCCAAGGTGATCGACGGGATGCGGACCGACGAAGCCAAGGAGCATATCACCTCCGTCCTCGCCGCCGAGGGCGTGGCGCGGCGGACGGTGAAGTACAAGCTGCGGGACTGGCTTTTCTCGCGCCAGCGTTACTGGGGCGAGCCGTTCCCGATCGCCCTGGATGAGCGCGGCGAGGCGGTGGCGGTCGCCGAGTCGGAGTTGCCGGTGCTGCTTCCGGAGATGGTCGACTTCAAGCCCACCGGCACGCCCGAGCCGCCGCTGAGCAAGGCGTCGGATTGGCTCGTCTATCGCAGCGGCGAAAAGACTCTCCGGCGTGAGACCAACACCATGCCCCAGTGGGCCGGGTCGTGCTGGTATTACCTGCGATACATCGATCCACACAACAACGAACGCTTTGTCGATCCGGTGAAAGAGCGCTATTGGATGCCGGTGGACCTGTACGTCGGCGGGGTCGAGCACGCGGTGCTGCATCTGCTCTACTCGCGCTTCTGGCACAAGGTGCTGTTCGATCTGGGACATGTCTCGACCCCCGAGCCGTTCCAGCGCCTGATCAACCAGGGGTTGATCCTTGGCCAGACTGAGTTTCATGCGTTTAAGAGTTCCGACGGGCGGCTCATCAGTGCCGACGAACTGTGCGATGCGGCCGAGGCGATGATCGGCGATGAGCCGACGATGATGGGAACCCATCGCGGCACGGGCGAGAAGCTGACGGGCTATCGGGTATCCGGCGAGGAAGTCGAGAAGCAGGGGCCGCGATTCGTGCTGAAAAGTGCCCCGTCGATCGCGGTCGATGCCCGCGCGTTCAAGATGAGCAAGAGCCGGGGAAACGTGATGAATCCCGACGACATCGTGCGGGATCACGGCGCCGACTGCTTCCGGCTGTACGAGATGTATATGGGACCGCTCGAGGCGCAAAAGCCTTGGAACACCCGCGATATCGTGGGGATGCAGCGGTTTCTGGCGTCGGTGTGGCGCAATCTCAGCGGCGAGGCCGACGAGGAGAGCAAGTCGCCGGCGAAGCAAACGCCTGACTCGCCGATCGATGACTCGCTCGAGCGAATGATGCATCGGACGATCAAGAAGGTGGGGGAGGATATCGCGGCGATGCGCTTCAACACCGCGATCGCCGAGTTGATCAAGTTGAATAACGAGATGACGGCGCTGGTATCGGTTCCGCGGGCGCTCACCGAGACGTTCGTACTGCTGCTGGCGCCGTTCGCGCCGCACTTGGCCGAGGAATTGTGGCAGCGGCTGGGGCATTCCAACAGCCTGGCGCGGGCGGCGTGGCCGAATTTTGATGAGCAAAAGCTGTCGGAAAGCACGATGGAATTGCCCGTGCAGGTCAACGGAAAGCTGCGCGGGCGGGTGAGCGTGGCCCGTGACGCCGATGAGGCTTCGATTCTCGCCGAGGCGGAAAACTCGCCGTCCGCAGTCGAGTGGCTGCGCGGGAAAACGATCGTCAAGCGGCTGTACGTCCCGGGAAAACTGGTCAATTTCGTGGTGAAGTAGGTGCCTGGACTCACCGGACCGGGTTCACCCAGGGCGAGTGAACGCCGCGCAGAAACGCGTTGAGATTCGCGTAGAATCAGAGGCGTTGCCGGTCGCATCGTCCGGGTAGCGGCATGGGATCGCGGAGAGGCGGTGATTGATTTGGCGAACTGCGAACAATGCGGCGCGACGTTGGTGACTGCCGATGCGGCGTTCTGCGCGGAGTGCGGACAACCCATCCGTCACGCCACCGCGGCGGGATCATCGGCCGTGCAGTCGCCACCGCCACCGCCGTCGCCATCGCCCGCGAGTGCGCTGTCGATGCCGGAGCTCACCGCCCCCATCGTCCCGCCCCTGGCACCGCTGCGCTCGCCGCATCTGCCGCGGATGGCGGGATTCAGTTTTGGCGACGACGGCCAGTCGGCGGTCATGATCGAGGTCAACGACAATCACCTGTACATGGCCGGCAAGGCGGGGGTTCTCGATTTTCGCTTGACCAATCCCGGGCGCGAGCCGGTCGAAGTATTGAACATCGCCATCACCTGCGACCTGCTGAAGGTCAAGACGATGGCGCAGTTTCCGCTGGATTTGCGCCCCGGACGTCCGCGCCAGGTGATGTTCCAGGTCGAGCCGCTGAAGGAAGGCGAATGCGCGTTTAGCCTCACACTCAGCTATGAACTGAACAACCAGCCGTTCGTTTTCAGCATCGACCCGCGCCAGATCGCGGTGATGGCCGAAAGCGCCACGCCGCAGAACGTCGTGTACCACATCGACAAGAGCATCCACGCCGGGGAAGGGGCCAAGGTGGGCTTCGGGATGCAGATTCGCGAGGAGGTCAAGGACGCCGTCGAGCGCGGATCGATCCGCACCGTTAATGATCTGCTCGACCGCAAGTTCAACGACCAGTGGATGGTGCTCGAGCTGTTCGAGGAATCGCGGGCGACCGACCGCCTGCGCGATGAGCGATCGCGCAGCGTGCGGATCGTGCCTCGCCTGCGCGAGCGGCTGACGTCCATGAGCCGCGCTCGCCTGATCGTGGGTGAGTCGCCGGGGCGGTCGATGCTGCTGCTGGGAATGGGCAAGCTGCGGCTCGGCCGCAGCCGTGAAGTCAGCGATGTTCTGCTGCGCCTGCTGCCACGGTCGCCTGAGAATGATCCGCGAACCTTGAAGATTTCCGGTCGCCACCTGATGCTGGAACTGCGGGCCCAGGGGCTGGTCCTCATTGCCGCGGCGACGCAGGCCGGGACGAAGCTGAACGGGTTGGCGATGCAGGGCGAGCGGCTGCTGGCCCTGAACCGGGTGCATGAAGTGGAAGTGGCCGAAGAACTCAAGCTGCGGCTGACGGCGCATCGGGATGAGTCGGGGGTCGTCGCCGCGGCGAGTGGTTCGGGCGGGCGTTACGCGGCGCTGGGTCCGGCCGACGATGCCTGGCGCCAGGCCGGCGCGCTGGGCATCCGTTCGGTGGTGATCGAACGGATGAACAACTTGGCCAGCGAGGAGCGATACGTGTTGGTGTATCGCTCGGCCCTCATCGGCGGCGAAGGCGGTGAGATTCCCGCCGGCAATCCCGCGGGCGAGCCGCTGGGGCGCATCGTCCGCATGGGCGGTGGCTTCTGGGTCGAGGGCCTCGAGGACGCCGGCCGGCTCAGCGTCGATGGCCACCCGGTCAAACGCGGCTGGGTCAGCCCGCTCTCGCCCGGCATGACCCTCACGGTCGATCAAACTCCGCTCTCCTGCGCCACCTGGGAACAGGTGGGGATCTAAGCGGTGCATCGCCGTGCCGTGAGTCCGTCGTGGCCGCGCCCCAAACCGCATGCCCGAGCAGCGGAAGGGGACACGACCCTTCACGCCGTGCGAGCAACGGAAGGGGACACGACCCTTCACACCGTGCGGAGCCGGTGGTATAACTCGCCCCATGCCCCGTCAACCACGTGTCGCGCCGGGCGGCGAAGTGTATCATGTACTCAACGGCGCTAACGGCCGTCGGCGGCTGTTTCGCA
>JBBQNJ010000126.1:0-6522 GCA_038329845.1 Tepidisphaerales bacterium
GCACAAACCATCGGCCAGTTCCGTCAGCACCCACGCCGTCGTCACCAACGGCTCACGGCTCGCGAATAACGCCTCGACGGCCCCGGCATGACGGCGATCCTGCCGATTGAGCATCGCCAGAAAGACGAAAGTATCCGCGAAACGCTCCTTCATCGCCGGGGCGTCCCGTGAATGTAATGATCGTGGTTTTCGGCCATATCCTGCGGCAGGCCGTCCACCGCGCCGATGAGATCCTTAAAGACCTCCCCCCAACTCTGCGCTTCCGCCGCCGCACCGTCAGGTTCCGGCACCGGTTCCACCCGCACGTCCATGCCTTCGCGCAAGTGCGCCCCGGGCTCAAGCACAATGACGCCATTCTCAACCCGACCTCGATAGGTCATAAATCACCTCTCGCTGAAATGATAGCTGGCACGCCACGAGGATGCGAGCACGGAAATGAATCTGCCGGCGGCGGGTAAGGCCGGCAACTGACCATCCAGGCTGGGCCATAGGACCCGATGCCAATGGTTCGGCATCAGGCAGTAGGCCAACCAGCGCAAGGGAACCTGCCTCAGGGCTTCGGCCAAGACCTTTTCGAACGCCGCGTAGGCGCGATCATCCTCGAAGATACGGCCCCGGCCGTTTCCGCGGTGGGTGCAGTGGAAAACCATCCCGCCGGGAGCGTGACGCAGAGGCTTGGGCATGCGGAGAAGGTGCCAGCCCTCGGTTTAGACGCTAATAACGAGTCGCAGACCCTTTTCCCTTACAGTTTTTGATCCCTGACCCGTTTTCGGGTTTCGCGCGCCGAGTTGCGGCGCGGGCCGCGCGGTGGTGGAATGGGAATTCCAATGCACCACCGAGGCGGATAAGCATGTCGCAGATCGATTCGGATCGCCAGCCCGATGAGGATTTTTCCAATCGCCTGACCCGCATTGAACAGCGCCTTGCCGCCATCGAATCGCGCCTGGAAATGTCCTCGGGCATTGGCGGGACTTGGGGTGATCGCAACACGCGGCGTTCCCCGCTGGCAGAACCGAGCGAGCCAAAGATAGTGCTACCCCCGCCGTTGCCCATCGCTTCGGCGTCGCCGGCCCCCTCGTCGCCGGCCCCCTCGGCGTTGCCGATGGCGGCCGCGGGCACCATGGAACTCGGCTACGAAACCCCCGCATCGTCGTCGCCGCTGATCAGCCATGGCAGTCTCGAGCAGACCATCGGGCTGAAATGGGCGGGATGGATTGGGGCGTTGGTGCTGATGATCGGGGCCGGGCTGGGCGTCAAGCTGGCGTACGACTCCGGTTGGTTCGGGCGGATGCCGCCGGAGACGCGTCTGGCGCTGATGGCCCTGGCGGGCTTTGCGTTGATCTCCGCCGGGGAATGGGTTCTGCGGCGGATCAACCCGATCTCCGCCGCCGCGCTGTTCGGATCGGGCATCGGGGTGCTGTTCGTGGTTTCTTATGCCGCCCAGACGCACGGCTATGGGCAAGTGGTCTCGCGTGACGGCGCGTTCATGCTCATGGGACTGGTCACGCTCATCGGCGCTGCGGTCGCGTTGCGCGGCGGGATGGTCTCCGTGGCGATCCTCTCGCTGCTGGGCGGGAATCTCGCTCCGCTCGTTCTCGGAAGCGATCACCCCCGGATCGGCTCGTTCCTGGGCTATCTGCTGACCCTGTTGCTGGTGGGCTTGTTTCTCAGTGCCCGGGGACGTTGCGCCAAATGGTGGACTGTCCGCTGGCTGACGGCGATCACCACGTGGCTGTGGACGTTCGCGCTGATGCAGACGGTCGCGGCCGATGTGCCCTATGGGCTGGTCTTCTTTGGCGCCCTGATTTTCGGCGCGTTGATGCACGCGGAATTGATGATCGGAGTCGCACGCCGGGCTGTGCAGGCCGGAGGCCCGCACCACAAGGGCGGCGATGCGGGCGTGCAGGCCGGAGGCCCGGACCAGAAGTGCGGCGACACGGCTCTGCCGGCCGGCGGCACGGACCACACGGAGGTGAGCGGCGGCGATAACCACGAGCGCGGCGACGGCGCGAGCATTCGCTGGTCGCGGCGGGCGGCGGGGTATTCCATCGTGGCGACGGGGGGCGCTGCGGCGGTCATTATTTATCTCACGCGGCATCAACCCGCCGTGACCCGGGGCGCGTGGGTCGTGGCGCTGGCGGGGGCGTCGGCGGCGATGGGTTGGCTTGCCATCCGGCTGGGGCCCAAGGCGCGGGCCTTGCCGATGGCGTTGGCCGTCGCCGCGGGGGCGCTGATTGTCGTGGCGGTTCCCGTTTCTCTGGGACACATGAATATCGTCATCGGCTGGGGATTGCTGGGCGTGATCTTCGCCGTGCTGGGCGCGCGGATGCAATTGCCAGCGGCCCGGCTGGGGGCGGCCGCGACGTGGTTTTGTGCCGTCGCGTACTTGCGTTGGTGGATTGGCGACGATCCCGACTCGGCGCAGCGCATCGCGGTGACGATCCACGGCGTCGGTCTGACGGAGAATCTTTTCCTGGCTTGGGCATTGGCCTTGGTGGGAACGGCCATCGGCTGGCTGATTCGCTGGCGTCTGCCGGATTTGCTGCTCGCGGTCGCGCCGCTCGAGGTGGCTGATGATGCGGGCACCGCCGGGCTTGGGCGTCCGGCTTCTGGGGATATCGCGGCGGACGGGTATAGCGCTGATGACGTTTACACGCCCGCCCAACCCGGCCCCACGGGTGCTGCGCCCGCTCGGGGGTGGAATGCCCCGGCCGAGCTGCGAAAAGTGGGTTGGGCCGTCTGCGCTATCGCCGGGCTGCTCTGGGCCGTTGCCTCGATCGCCGCTCTGCCGGCACCCGGCGCCAGCATTGCCATTGTGGTTTACGTCTGGATCGCCGTCGGCGTCGGGCTGGCGTTGGCATCGACGCCCCTGGCGATCGTCGGCGCTGGCATGCTCGTCCTGGCCGCGGTCAAGTGGATCGTCATCGACGTCGTCGCGTCGCGCTTCGGCGATGCCTGGTTCACGGCGCGTTACGACCCGGTGATCAACCCTGTGATGGGGGCCGGCGCGCTGATCGCCGTTTCGATCGTCGGCATCGCGTTGGTCCATTGGCGACGAATCACCCGCGATCTGCCGGCCGACTCCGTCGCGTTGGCGCGCATCCTCCCCTTGTCCGCGGTCGCGATCTTCATCCTCGGTCTGGGTCTGAGCCTGGAGATCGATCGCGCTGTCGGTTCCGATTCGGTGCCGATGAGGCACGCGGTCCACGTCGAAAATCTCGCCTGGACGCTCCTTTGGACGCTCGCCGCCTCGATCCAGATCGCCCTGGCGTGGCGCCTCACCCGCGATCCACCGGCCCGATCCCGCGCCTTGGCCGTCGTCGGATTCGTGCCGCTGTTGCTGGGCATCAAGTACCTGCTTTTCGACACGCTTTTTCTGAGTTTGTTTTCCAGCGGGGCTGCGGATTTGCGGCTGAAATCCCTGGCCGCTTTGGGTCTGCTCGGTGCCTTGGCGATGACGTTCGCCGCGCTGCCGGCGCGCGCGGACGCGGGCGGGCGCGATCGCGCCGTGCGGATCGGCTCGCAGATTCTCTTTCTGTTGGTCCTGCTGCGCGCCTGTTCGCTGGAGATCGGCACCGCCGTCGATCAGATTGGCTGGGATTCGCGGGCCAAGCAGGCCGCTTTCAGTGTTTTCTGGGCGGCTTTCGCTATTTCGTCGGTGCTGATGGGATTTCGCTTCCGCCTGGCCACGCCGCGTTATTTCGGGCTTGCCCTTTTCGCCGTCACCCTGATCAAAGTCGTCGCTATCGACCTGAGCGATGTGGCCACCGGGTGGCGCATCGTCTCGTTCATGGGGTTGGGCGTGCTGCTGCTGGGAACCAGCGTCCTGTACGGGAAACTCAGCCCGCGGCTGCTGGGCCCGCCAACCCGCGAAGATGCTCGATGACCCCGCGCGACAATGCGCCTAAGTCGTATCCGCCTTCGAGTACGCTGATGATCCGCCCGCCGCACAGTCGATCGGCCGCGTCGGCGATCAGCCGGGTGGTGCGAAAATACGCCGCATCACTGAGCTGAAGCTGGGCCAGGGGATCATCGCGGTGGGCATCGAA
The DNA here is from genome assembly GCA_038329845.1 of Tepidisphaerales bacterium. Lineage (GTDB taxonomy): Bacteria > Planctomycetota > Phycisphaerae > Tepidisphaerales > Tepidisphaeraceae > JBBQNJ01. The sequence continues at coordinate 4,050 of JBBQNJ010000126.1, forward strand.
TCCAGCGCTGATCAAGATCGCATCCGGCGAAAATCGCTCGAGCGCCGCGATCGCCCGACCCTCGACGGCCTGGAGAAACTCCGCATCGTCGGCCCCGGGCAAGATCGGTACGTTCAGCGTCGTCCCGCGACCGTCGCCCACCCCGATCTCCCAGGCGAATCCCGTGTTTGGATAACACGTGCGCGGATCCTGGTGAAGACTGACGAACAACACCCGCGGATCCTGGTGAAACGCCGCCTGCGTGCCGTTGCCGTGATGCACATCGAAATCGACGATCGCCACCCGCTCGACGCCGTGGCGAACTTGCAGATGGCGGGCCGCGATGGCGATGTTGTTGAACAGACAAAACCCCATCGCCCGCAACGGCTCGGCGTGATGCCCTGGCGGCCGGACCGCCGCGAACGCCCGCCGCACTTGTCCGGCCATCACCGCATCGCAGCAGCGGACCACGGCCCCGACGGCCAATCGAGCGATTTGGGCGCTGTTGCGCGACAGCACCGTGTCGCCGCCATCCAGAGTTCCTCCGCCGGCGGCACACAGCGCCTCGATCCGCTCGATATGCTCGGCGGGATGAACCAGCCCCAGCACCTCATCGCCCACCGGTGCCGGTTCTGCCAGATCCTTCAGGACCACGCCCGCGGCGTCGGGGAGACTGCCGGCAACCGCGAAGTCGGCGAACGGAGATGCCCCGGCGAGCAGCCCCTGGCGATGTAGCGCCGCGTAAATCGCGCGGATGCGGTCGCCTCGCTCCGGATGCCCTCGCCCGGTGTTGTGATCCGCAAATCGCGGCGAAGAACACCACCCGACCATCCCGCGAAGTGTAGCGATTTATGCGCTTGCCAACACGCGAAGGGGACAGGCAGGGAAATTTTCCGGACCGGCACTGGCTGGGATTATACCGCTCGCGGCGTTCAGCGAGACAGCCACAACTCACTCGGAACCAGCGCGGGTATCCCGTGTGATCCTCCGAGCGAATTGTTTCAATTTGGCTGGCGAGCGGTTTTACGTCCCTCACCCGACAGATCGCTTGCCCGGGAAAACCGCCTGAGGGAATATTCTGAATGTCCCCGGGTCCCCGGGTCCCCGAGTCCCCGGGCTCCCTGGTCGCCTGCCTGGGCTTAATTCCTGGTTCCTGATTCCCGCTGCTCTTCGACGAGGAAACAAAGCTGCTCTCGATTGAAATACAGGGCCCCCTCGAACCAGTCTGCGGCGACCTGGCGGCACCGATGCAGAGTGCAGTCGATTCGCAGGATCGGATCGTCTGCCCTGGGGCGCAATTGCACCACGCCGCCGTATCCTAATGGCAGGCGTTTGGCCGTGATAAAGCCGAGGCCGCGGGGATTGACATCGCGGGTATACAAGATCGTCGGCGCCGACCCGGCGGGATCGGAGAACAATTGCAGGGCCGCCTTGACGCGCAGCGGGCGTCGCTTGCCGCCGCGGTGGTTGATCCCCGCGAAGGGCCCGGCGGCGTCCAAGCTTGAGAGAATCATCCTCACCGCCGCCGGCGTTTTGCCGTCGAGCTCCAGCGCGGCCGAACTTTCCCACAACCTCTGCGCCGATCCATCCATTGGTTTTCTCCCGCCGACGAGGACTCTGTACGACACTGACTTACAATTCAATTTTTCCCGAGGCAAATCTCGTGTACGCTCAGAAATTTGGCTAGAGACTTGGCCAAGGCGACATCCTGAATATTTCCGGCAAGCGAGTTTTCGCTCGGGCCGACTGGGGAACGGTTCGGTTCGTTGGGGCAAGATCGCTCGACGGGATATTCGGGATGTCCCCGTTGCCTGCGAAGGATCGGCGACCGGCGTTTCGCGGTCACCCTGACTTGATTGCCGGTTCCGGCTTCGGTAACGTGCCGGACGCCAAGGGCGATTGCAGGTGGCGGGCAAACGCCAAGAGGCCCTATAATCGCCGGTTGCAGGAATGGCCCACTGGGATTGACGGATCGCCGTCTTCGTGGCATGGAGGCCGACGCTGATGGTGAACATGGCAGAACAAGAGATTCAAGCGGACAAAGTCCCAATCTGGTCGGGCTGGGATTCCAGAGATTCATGCGCATGAGCGGGTTCCGGCGGTACAAGCTCATCCACTTGAACAACAGTGAGATCGAGCGCAAAGCTTCGGAACTCATCGATGCTAGCAAACTATTGAGCAACCGCGACCTGTGGATGGCGAGCTTTAAGGCGACCATCGAGCGCGTCCGCCATTGGTGCGGCCAACTCGGCGCGCAGATTCAACTCGCGCTCGTGGACATCCGCACCCACAAGATTATCTTCTACGTAACACTTCACCCATCTGCCGCGACCGGCTCCGGTAGCGGGGGGAACTGGCCGGTGATCAGCAGCTCACGCAACGCCGAAACGATCGTCGTCGAGGGGTTGTGGCCGCGAAGTTTCAACGTGCGGAACACGCTCATCAACACGCCCTGCGTTTGCGCCCCTTCATCACTGCGGTTGCACAGAATGTT
>JBBQNJ010000127.1:0-6131 GCA_038329845.1 Tepidisphaerales bacterium
CTTTATTTGCGGATTGGGCAGTTTTTTGGGAAGGGGTGTGACGGGGTTTGGGGGGGCCTTGGGGCTATCGGCGTTGTCGATTTGGGAGGTGGGGGGGAGCGCTGCTTTTCAGTTCGTGGTGACTATCATTTCAATAAGGACTGAAAAGGATGACACCGATGAACGCTCAGCAGGCTTCTCTCGGCATCGGCACGACTGGGGCTACTGCGTCGCCGCTGCGCGAGGCACAGGACACGTTTATTCGGCGCTGGGGAGAAATGGGGGCCACCTGGGGGATCAACCGCACCATGGCCGAGATTCACGCACTGCTTTACGTCTGCGCCGAGCCGCTGTGTACCGATGACGTCATGGAACGGCTGAACATCTCTCGCGGCAACGCCTCGATGAGCCTGCGCGCCCTGTGCGACTGGGGGATTATCCGGCGCCAGCACAAACGTGGCGACCGCAAGGAATATTTCCAGAGCTTGGGCGATGTGTGGGAGATGTTCTCGATCATCGCCGCCGAACGAAAGCGCCGGGAGATGGACCCGGTTCTGGAGACGATCAAGCAATGCCGTCGAATGCTCGATGAATCGTCGCTGGGCAAATCCGCCGCCCGCCGCCCGGACGTTCAGGCGACGCGGCAGCGGCTGGAGGGGATGGAGGAGTTCATGGAGGTGACGAACAAGATTTTTCAGCAGTTCATCGGCAACGCCCGCAGCGGCCTGACCCGCGTGGTGAAAGTGTTGCTGAAGGCGTTTTAGACGCGGTGGGGAACCCGCCGAGGCGGGAGGAAGGGACGAAGGGGAAAACCAATAACCTTCGCCGATCGCCGGCGTCCCCTCCGTGCCTTCCACACACAACCCATCTCGCAGACGAGGGAGGGCGTGCTCCATCCCACGGCCGGGGGAGGCGGTGCAACAATATCGTGGCTTGCTCCTACAATCCTGCGATGGCCCTGATCCACGACCGATGCATCTGTCTGCGCCGGATCGAATACAGTGAGACGTCGCAGATCCTGTGGCTGCTGGCACGCGAGACTGGGCTGGTTCATGTGATCGCCAAGGGCGCCCATCGAAAAACCAAGGCGGGGGCGGGGAAGTTCGACGGGGGGGTGGACCTGTTCGACATTGGCCAGGCCCTGTTCATCCATGACTCGGCCCGCGAACTGGGAACCCTTACCGAATGGCATTTGCTCGAAGGACATCTGCCGCTTCGCCGCTCGTTGCGCGCCATTCACCTGGGCCTCTATGCCGCCGAACTGAGCGGGTTGCTCATCGAACAGCATGATCCGCATCCGGAGTTATTCGATCGGCTGGAACAGACTCTGGGTGACTTGGCAACGTCGCGAATTGAAGAGGCATTCCTGGCGTTTGAAATGGACTTGCTTCGACAGACCGGGTATCTGCCGGAGATCAACCACTGCGCTTCATGCGGGGGGGGGCTGCAATCGGCGGGGGCGGCATGGTTCAGCTCGTCGGCCGGGGGGATGCTTTGCTCGGTGTGCCAGAGTGCGGCGCCCGATCGAATGCGTCTCGATGCCCGCCTGTTGGGGTTGATCCGCATGATGGCACGCCTGCCGCGTGAATCCGGGCGAATCCAGCGACTTCCCCGCCTCACCCGGCATCAGACCGATCCGGTGAACCGCCTGCTCAGCCGCCACATGGAACAGGTACTCTCGCGCCGGCTACGGCTGGCACCGTACATTCTCGATCGCGCGCCGGCGCCGATCCCGCCCGCCGCGATCACAAGTTCACCGGCATGATCACGTAGAGAAAATCCTCGCCGCTGCGAAGCAATCCCGGGCGATTCGCCGCCGTCAACTCGAGATTGATCTCGTCGCGGTCGACCACCCGAAGGGCCTCGATCAAAAACGCGGGATTGAACGCGATCTCGACATCGCCGCCGTCGAACTTGCAGGCGAAGTTGACTTCGGCCTCTCCGGCGTCCGGCGAGCGGCTGCTCAATGTCAATCCGCCCGGCTTTTTGAACGACAGGCGAACGCCCTTGCTTTCTTCGTTCGTCAAGAGCGATGCCCGCTTGATGGCGCTGAGAAAATCCGCCGTCCCCGCCGTCATTCGCTTGTCGCAATCCTTGGGGACCACATCCTCGTACGGCGGAAAAACTCCCTCGACGAGGTTGCTCGTCAACGTCGCCTGGGCCGTGTGAAAGATGATCTGGTTTTCCCGAATCTGCACGTCGACGGACTGCTCGGGATCCGACAACAGCTTGTCGAGCAGGTTCAGCGCCTTCGCCGGAACGATCGCCTTGATCTCCTGATCGTCGCCCTTGACCGGAACGAACAGCTCGCCGTTCGCCTGCGCCAGCCGGCGGCCATCGGTCCCCACGAGCACGATTTTCTTTTTGTGCGCGCTGATCAGCACCCCGTTGAAGGCATATCGCGTACTTTCTTTGGCTACCGCGAAGAGGGTTTGACCGATCAGCCGTTTTAGCTGGCCGGCGGGAACTTGAAAGTTCGCCTCGCCTTCGAAGTCCGGCACGGGCGGAAACTCGCTGACGTTGGACGTGAAGATGCTGAAGCGCGAATCCTGACCCTTGATCAGAGCCTTATCTTCGCTCAGTTCGATCGAGAGCGTGTCATCAACGCTCTCGCGGACGATATCGCGCAGCTTGTCGGCCGGCACGAGCGCTTCGCCCGGGCGCTCGATCTGAACCTGGTTGTCGCTGTAGCGAATGGCGACCTCGAGATCGGTCGCGGCGATCGTCAAGCGATCGTCCGCCGCCGTCAGCTTGATGCATTGAAGCACCGGCTTGGGAGTGCGTGAGGCCACGACATTTCCGGCCAGATTGAGCGCCTCGAGCAAGGCACCGCGATTGCAAATCACCTTCATGAACAGTCCCTTTCCCAGCCCCCATCCAGCGCAATGCAGGTTGGTTTCCACGTCGGAGTCCAAACCCCCATCCGCCCGGTGATCCGGGCGGTTTGGATGGTGCGGCGTACTGTACCGTTACTACTCTGCTAGACAAACTCTTTAGGTAATAGCCGTAGTAGTAATGCCTGGCGCATTGTGGATAAAAAGGGCGTAAGCATCGTAAACTACTGTAACTAATATCGTTAAATCGGTCATTATCGGACGCTGATTGTGGATAAACTGTTCGCTTTAGTGATGGTGTGCTGATCGGCGGCTGGGTCCCTGGCGACATCCGCCCCGCTCGGACCCTGTGTCTACGCCGCCAACCCCGCTCGATCTCGACATCCTCGCCCTCGCTCCCGTCGCTCTATCCACATCCTATCCAAGTCCGCCTGGCGCAAACCGCGATCGCAATTTCGGGTTCTCAATTCCCATTCTCGCCGCTCGCCGCTACTGTACCCGCCTCGACTTTTTCTCAGGAGCCCGCTCATGCGAATGCAGACCCTCGCCGTTCATGCCGGACAGCATCCCGATCCCGCTTACGGGGCTGTCATGACCCCGATTTATCAAACCTCGACCTTCGCTTTCAAAGGCGTCAAGAGACCAGGGCGATTCGATTACTCGCGAAGCGGGAATCCCACCCGCGACGCGCTCGAACAGTGCCTGGCCGCGCTGGAATCGGGAAAGCGCGGGTTCGCGTTCGCCACCGGGATGGCGGCCGAGGCCACCGTGCTGGCGATGCTTAAAAGCGGCGAACATGTTCTTGTGCATGACGATCTTTACGGCGGAACCTACCGCCTGCTCACGCGCGTGTGCATCGATCATGGGGTGAGGGTCGAGTTCGTCAATATGCGTGACTTAGCCGCCCTGGAAAAGGCCGTGCGGCCCGACACTCGGATGATCTGGACCGAATCGCCGACCAATCCGCTGATGAACCTGCTCGACTTGGGTGCCATCGCGTCGATTGCGCGCGGTCGCGGTATTGTCAGCGTGTGCGACAACACGTTCATGTCCCCCTGCTTCCAGCGTCCCCTGGAACTCGGCATCGACATCGTGATGCACTCGACGACCAAGTACATCAACGGTCACAGCGATGTCGTCGGCGGCGCCGTCATTGTGAGCGACGACGGACTGGCGGAAAAAATAGCGTTCCTGCAGAACGCCATGGGGTCTATTCCGGGGCCGCAGGATTGTTTCCTTGTGCTGCGCGGGATCAAAACCCTGCCGCTTCGGATGGCGGCCCATCACCATAACGGGCTGGGCGTCGCCCGCTGGCTGGAGGCCCACCCCAAGATCGGCGATGTGCTGCACCCCGGACTCGAGAGCCATCGGCAGCATGAATTGGCCCGCCGACAGATGAGCGGGTTCGGCGGAACGTTCAGCTTCCGCGTTCACGGCGGACAATCGGCCGCCTTCGACGTGCTGTCTCGAGTCAAACTCTTCATCCTTGCCGAATCCCTCGGGGGCGTGGAATCGCTCATCGAACATCCGGCTACGATGACCCACGCCTCGATGCCCCCCGAGCTCCGCCAGCGGATCGGCATCGGCGAGGACCTCATCCGTATCTCCGTGGGCATCGAGAATCTGGAAGACATCATCGCGGACCTGGACCAAGCGCTGCAATAGCCGTTTCGCTTGGGGTGCGGGCTTGCAGCGTGCATGCCCCCGCGCGAAGTGTGTCTGCAGGTTGTGGTGCGGGCTTGCAGCCTGCACGCACGTCAAGCGATTCTCGGGGGCGTGCCGTCTCGCTTGTGGTGCGGGCTTGCAGCGTGCATGGCCCCCGCGCGAAGTGTGTCTTCAGGTTGTGGCGCGGGCTTGCAGCCTGCGCGCACGACAAGCGATTCTCGGGGGCGTGCCCGATTTTCGGGGGATGCGTTAATTGCGATGAGCACACGAATTAGCCCAATACCGGTCCTTTCGGCATCAGGCAGTAGGCCAACATGCGTAAGGGAACCTGCGTCAGGGCTTCAGCCAAGACCTTTTGGAACGCCGCGTGGTCACGATCATCCTCGACGATACGCCTGCGGCCGTTTCCGCGGTTGATGCAGTGGAAAACCATGCCGCCGGAAGCGTGACGCAGAGGCTTGGGCCTGCGGAGAAGCTGCCAGCCCTCGGTTCGGACGCCAATAACGAGTCGTAGACCCTTTTCCCTTACAGTTTTTGATCCCTGACCCGTTTTCCGGTTCCATAACCGAATGGCATTCGCACCCGTCCCGTTTTCCGGTCCCGGTCCCGTTTCCGGGTTCTTTTTCTTGGTCCGAGCGTCTTGTGGGGTGTCCCCTCATACTGGTCGTTGACAACTCTATAGCTCTGGCTATACTTATTACATGCCCAGCCCGGTTAAATACAGGGACTTCAAGGGATATATGGAAAGCCACGGCTGGACGTTTTCCCATGCCGCGGGATCGCACCACATATTTATTAAACCGGGACAGCGTTCTTATTGCGTACCCGTACATCATGGCGAGGTGAAATATGGCTACTACCGCGACGTCCAGAAAATCAATGAAGGCAAGTAGTATTCCGACGGCCCAGCAGGTTGCCAAAGCCGCCAAGCTGGCCAAGGAATACAAGTACACCGTCTGGCCAGAGGATGGCGAGTGGTGGTCGCGATGTGTGGAGTTACCCCACTGCATGGGCGACGGCAAAGACGTTGAATCGGCTATTGAGGCGGCACGGGAAACGGTTGCAGCCGGACTGGCCGCCGATCTAGCCGCCGGGATGCCCGCCCCGCATCCCGCCCGCGAGGGCGTCAGGTCAGAACAAGTTAACATTCGCCTGTCAGCCGATGAGCGGGCTACCATTGAGGCAAATGCACAACGGGCTGGATTCAAGGGAATGGCCGACTACATCCGTATCATGGCGTTAGGCAACGTCCACATCGGGAGGTGATTGGGTGAGAAAAGGCTCTAAGCCTCGTTTCCATCCTGGGGACGTAAAACGGGACACGGACGTAGAACGGGACAGGTGTGATTTTCCCTGCCCGCTAGCACTCCCATTTTGCTCTAGGTATGAGGCAAGGGCTATTCGGCAGACAGTCATGCGTCAAGATAATCGCACCCGTCTCGTTTTCTACGCCCAAGACCTCTTCGAACGCTGCGTAGGCCCTCGGTTCAGACTGAATAATGAGTCTTAGACCTAACCCAACTTCCGCAGTTCGCGCTCTAAAATAATTTTTCCGAGCCGAGAATCGGCGATCCCTGTCAACCCTGGCCGTTGGAGGATGCAAAAGGCGATGTAGTGAAGACCAAGTCACTCGCCGGTGCGTGGTAGACTTCT
>JBBQNJ010000128.1:0-5642 GCA_038329845.1 Tepidisphaerales bacterium
TTGGCGGTGAACAAACGTCGTGACCGCCATGAGCCGCGGGTCATCAAGGACTTGCAGGACACCTATCGAAAAATGACGATTCCCCGACGTAAACTGAAGAAAACAATGAAAGCGGGGAGCGTTAAGTGAATGGCATTCGGGGCACTAGGAATGCCATTCACTTAAGGGCCAAAGTTGGCGAACTCAACTGCCGTATTCGCCCGATACGGCCGATTTTCCCAGACGTTTGTACCTTAAGTGAATGGCATTCGGGACACTAGACATTGTGACACCGCCGTATTGTCTAGTGTCCCCTTGTGCCAGGGTGGAGATCAGAAGGCAATTGAATTCCGAAGCTATTTTGTTGATTTGCATCGATAGGAGCACCCTACGACACGCTACTACGCGAATGCTGTCGGCATTCTGTTGATTGCTTTGGTGTCTCTGGTCTGGGGATTTGCACCGGCATCTGAATACGCGCCCGCGGTCACGACATCCCCTACTTCGAGCCCGTCAGAGAGACTCGAAGAGCCGGCGTACGCCGGACCAAAAGATGCCGGACGCATGGACTTGCGAATGTTGCGCTGAGGTCCCCACGGAGACTGGCTTCGCCGCAAAATACGGCGGCCGTCACCACCTTCATGGAGTGGCGGGGTTCCAGTTGTGATTTCTTTCACAATTCACTTTCAATTCCATACCTCCTTGTGCTATATTCTCATTATCCACCAACCGGGAGGTTTTTGATGTCCGCCACCGAATCGTCCGAAGTCGTTTCCGCGTGTCGCGCTGACACGCCGGATTGTGAGCAGATTCGCCTTTCTCTCAGCCGAGTCGTTGAGCAGGTTGCCGCCGAGCAATGGACCCGAAGCCCGGCATCCGGAAAGATTCTCCTCGCGGAGCTGACTCAGCTTCGCGCCGATCTTCGCCGGCATGTCACGGAAGCCGAAGGGCCGGGCGGGCTGGTGCAATGCGTGCAGAAGCAATGCCCGTGGATGGACCAGCGGGCCGAAAAGCTGATGCGCGAACACGCGGCACTGGATGAGTGGCTGGCGGGGCTGGAGATGATGCTGCGCCAGTGCGACGGGGCCGACCCCGGCCAATGCGCCGCCGTGCGCAAGAGCGCCGCCGAGCTGCTCCAGTCGCTTCGCGCCCATCAAGAAGCCGGCAACACCCTGGTCCTCGACGCCTACTGGACGGACTTGGGCGTTAAGGGGTAGGGCTGTCTCATGCCACGGCTTTTTCTTGCCGGAGGAGTCGCGACTCCACAGAACCACGCTGCGCAGTCGGACTGAAATTACGAGAAAACATTCTCTCGCCACGACGCCACGGAAGACAAGAGAAACGGTTTTTCTGTATTCGGTTGCGTCGTTGCGCCGTGGCGAGAGAATCATCTGAACTTTCCCCCCGCGTGCGATTGACGATTCCTCGGCTGACGACGGGCGGCCGCTGCAACAAGGCACCGGAGACCGTCAGGCTCTCCGTCGCTTTCGTTGCGTCGTTGCGAGAGAATCATCTGAACTTTCCCCCCGCGTGCGATTGACAATTCCTCGGCTGACGACGGGCGGCCGCCGCAACGAAGCACCGGAAACCGTCAGGCCCACCGTCGCTTTCGTTGCGCTGTGGCGAGAGAATTCATTGCATCGACGCCGACTGCGCGGAGCCGTTTGGCGAAGATCCGACTCACGAGACCGATCAGTCCAAAAGACCGCTTTGGCGCGCAACGGTGCAAGGGGATACAGAAAACCGGCAACTCCACTTCGTCTTTCGCAGCGCCGTGGCGAGAGCTTTTCCCGGCAAACGCGGTCAGTTCTGGTACGATCGCAGGACGCCGATGACGACGCCTTGGATGCGGCATTGGTCGGCATTGACGATGCGCGGAGCCATGGTGCCGTTCGCCGGTTGAAGGCGGATTCGTCCGCCGCTTTCGCGGTAGAAGCGCTTGAGGGTGGCCTCGCCGGTGTCGAGCAACGCCACGACCTGTTCGCCATTGCGGGCGCTGTCGCGGCGTTCGATCACCACGTAATCCCCGTCGCACAGGTGATCCTCGATCATCGATTCGCCCCGGACGCGCAGGACATACACGCCCTGGCGGCTGGCGAAAAGCTGCTCGAGGTCGATCTCCTCGCGGTTCTCGACCGCCTCGATCGGCGAGCCAGCGGCGATGTTTCCCAGCAAGGGGAGCTTGGTGGGCCGATCCTCATCCGGCAGCCGGTCCGCGATGATCTCCAAAGAGCGTGCCTTGTGCTTGTTTCGGCGGAGAATTCGCTTTTCCACCAAGCCGCCAACGTGCTCGAAGATGGTGACTTTGCTGGTTCCGAGCTGATCGGCCAGCTCCTGCATGGTTGGGGAATAACCATGGAGATGGCGATAGTTGCGAATCGCCACCAAGACATCCAACTGACGGGGGGTGAGGTTCATGACAGCGTTCCTTGCGGGCAGCGGATTCCCGCGTGATAAGTGATGGCTCGGCTCGAGGGGCTTGGGGGTCCCCGGCGGCGTCGGCCGCGCGGCCCACGGCCTGCGCCACGGTTTCGGCATCGTCATCGGTCTGGGCCAGAAGCCCGGCCAGACCCGCCAGCAGCGCTCGAATCTCATCCGGTTCGAGAACGGCGGGCGGAACCAACAACATCGAGGCGCCCCGAGGCGACAACGACGGATCGGAGTCGATGACACGCTCGAGATCGGCCGCCTCGTCGGACCCGGCGCTCAATAACGCCGCATCGAAGCCGCCAACCATCGCGGGGGATTCCATTCCCATCGGCCGCATCCTTTCCACCCACCCATGTTTGGGGAGTGTTTAGGTGAACACTATCCTAACATCGGAACGTTTGTCAAGAGGCGATAAAAAGTTTTCGCCTCATCTCGCCCCCCTGCCGCTCCTACGCGATCGGCAGAGCGTTCCGGTGAGTCTGTCTCACCTCAATGGTCGCCTGCATGACGGCGCGGCAGTGCCCGTCAAGCTCGACGATGAGTCTGTCTGACCTCGAAGGTCGCCTGCATGAGCCTGCTTCTACCCGAAAACTTCCGGCCTGTCAGAAGGTCGCCACCCACCAGGCGACGCGGGCGGCGAAATAGACCCCAGCACCGATCCCGGCGGCAGCGCCGACCGCCAGCAGCGTGCAGACGATGGCTCCGCTGAACTTGACTTCCAATCGATGAATCGCCGCCACGATCAGCAGCACCACAATCCACGCGCCCGCGGCGAGCGGCCCGAGGATCGGGATCGGCGCCAGCAGCGACGGGCCGAGGCAGTAGGCGTAGACATTGTGGATCAGCGTCGCCGGTGCCTGCTGGCGGGCATCGCCACCGGCCACCAGAGTGACGACCAGGGTTCTGGTGAACCGAAGAAACAGGAAGACCGCGACCGAGGCGATGACGAGCTGGAAAATCGCCACGAGGATAAGGGTGAGAAGAGCTTCCTGGGCCAGTTCCCCGCTGCGCCACTGGATGAGCAGCGAGTGGATGATCCAGCTCACTCCCCACAGCATGCCGCACACCAGTGCGAAGGCGCTGGCGTCGGAGCGGGTTTCGGGACGCCGAATCGACCACAGATTGGCGACGGGTCGAAACATCATCCCGAAGCAGGTGCGCACGAAGGCGCCGATCAACCCGTGCGACCCGCGATCCTCCCAGGGCGTGCCGCCGCCCGGCTTCATCAAGTCGATCCGCTGCGTCTGCTTTTTTCGTAGCGAGGGGATATCGACTTCAGGCACGGTGATAGGGGCTTTGCTCATGGTGGAATCTCCTGCGGTGGCCAGGCGGCATCAGGTCGCGGGGTCGCGGCGCGCCACTATACCGCCATCGCCCCTAGACTTCCCAATCCCCGTCTGGAGATTATGCTTAGGCGACCATGAGAAGCAGCCGTTGGGGCATGTCGTGCGGGGGGTTGATCCTGCTGGCGGTGTTGTCGGGGTGCCAGCCGACGCTGGAGACCGGCTACAGGCCGCGTCCGCTCAACGCCAGCGAGGCGCAGATGCGCGGCTACTACGCCCCGGCGTTCAGCCGCGATTCGCGGGCCGCCGAGGAAGAGCGGGCCCAGCAGCTTCAATCGCGCCGGCCGACCCGCTAGCCGAGACGGGGTCTGTGGATTTAGGCCAAATTTCGACATTCAACCCGCGTTGGCGCTTGAAAAAACCGCATTTGGAATTTGAAATCCCCCGACAAACCCGACGCCGAGTCGCCGCGAATGGAATCGCCGCGGCCCACGCGCCTACAGTTGTAGCGAATGTCTCGTCTGTCGATCGATCCCATGGATTTCATTCAGGCCGTCGAACCGGCGCTGCGCCGAGGCGATCCGAGTGAATTGCAGGCGATGTTTCAGCAGCGCTGGACCAGCGCCCAGTTGGCCGGATTGCTCGCGGGCGACAACACCGACGCGAAAAAGCTTGCGGTGCTGGCGATGGGAATGGCCGGGGGGCGATGTTGCATCGCGGCGCTGGCCGAGCAGTTGCGCGATCCTTGCCCGGTACTCAACCAGGTCGCCGAACATGCCTTGTGGTCGATCTGGTTCCGGCTTGGCCGTCCCGAAGCCAACCACCTGTTGTGCCGGGGGACCCAGGCGATGAACCGGCGGGATTTCGAGGGGGCAATCAACCATTTTTCCCGGGCGATCGCCATCGACTGCGAACTGGCTGAGGCCTATCACCAGCGGGCCTTGGCCCACTACCTGCTGGATCGCCACCGCGACTCGATCGTCGATGCCCGCCGGGCGATTCGACGGATGTCATGCCACTTCGGCGCCTGGGCGCAGATAGGCCACTGCCGAGCGCATCTTGGCGAGCTGGACAAGGCGATCGAAGCCTACGAACAGGCGCTGGCGATCAACCCCCACCTCGATTGCGTTCGCCAGGCGCTGCGCGAACTGGGGTCGGCCGCCGGGCAGGAACTGTCGGCTTGAACTCTCGGCCGGGCCTTCCGCTTTACGGCTCGGGAACGTGCGCCTCGAGCAACTCGCGCACGTCCGGACGAACGAAAACCGTCCGCAGTTCCGGCAGCAGCGCCAGGGCGGCGCAGGTGCGCTGAAGCTGATCGGGGGGATCGGCGTCGAGGTCCACGAACAGCACCCGGCGATCCCTCATTCGGACCAAGGCCCCCGCCTCACCCCCGAGATGGGCGTGCCGCACGTCGATGCCGAGCCGCCGAGCCAAATCGAGCAGTTCATCAAATGCCGAGGTCATGGCCGTCCCCTGGTTGGCGCGAGATTCGACACGACGGGTTGGGGATTGGGCCGGCGACGATAATCGCGCGGGGTCTGGCCGATCTGGGCGCGGAAACATCGCCAGAAGTAGGCGATCTCGGCATATCCGACCTGCCCGGCGATCTGCTTGATGGGCAGATCGGTGCAGCGAAGTAGTCGGCAGGCCTCTTCGGCGCGGGTGCGGTGCAGAAAGTCGATGATCCCCATCCCCATTCGCCGGCTGAAGCAGCGCGACAGGTGGGTCGGGCTGAGGGCCACTCGCCGGGCAAGATCGTCCAATCGGGCGGGCGCCGAGAAATGGGCCTCGAGATGCCCGGCCACGGTCATCACCGCCTGCTCGATGCGCCCGGCGCCCCCCCCCGGCCCGGGGGCGGGGGCGGGGCCCGGGCGGCCCCACGGCGGGGCACGGGCGCCGGGGGGGCGGGGGGGGGGCCCCCCCCCGGCGGCGGGCCCCCCCGCGCCCCCC
>JBBQNJ010000129.1:0-5472 GCA_038329845.1 Tepidisphaerales bacterium
CGTAAATCCGCGTGGCGCCCGTAGGGTGGGGTTCACCCCACCATTTACCGCCACGAGCCTCGATTCGGTAGAGAAAAACCCCGCCCCACGCGCTGAGAGTGATCCGCCGCCAACCCATTCACGGCGGGATGCGAATCATCCTGTTGCGGTGAACGTTCCCGGGGCAATGGTGCCGTGGCAAGCTACCGCGCCGACAGGGCCCGGTTCTTCAACCGATCGCCCGGCCTCACCCGAGTCTAAACGTGATCCGAATCATCCCCTCGTGGTAAGCGTTCCCGGGGCCGCCATGCCATGGGATTCGGGCAAAACGGCGGCGGCCGAGGCCCGGGCCCGCCGCCGGGCCATGGCCCAGCCCAAGCGCGATGCGAGCCATCCCGAGCCGGTGAAAGTGGCGTTGGCGAGCGTACCGTGGAAGGCGGCATCCGATCCGGTCAGCGCCTCGGCGGGAAGAGCGGGCGAGGCGGTCTTGGCGTCGGCGGGGCCCGCGCCATCGGCGGTTCGGCCCCGCCGCGCGGTGAAAGTAGCGCCGGCGACCGTCCCCTGGCGGACGCCGGGGGTGTATGTGCCGGTGAAGGTGCCCTTGGCGACGTTGCCGGCACTTGCGGTGCCGCCGCCGTTGGAGAGGGCGCGGCTGACACAGGTGCTGCCGAAATACGCAAGCGAGCCCGTGGTGTATACCGGAACGAACGGGCCCTCGCTGGCGATTTCCTCCGTGGGGCCGACGCACTTCGTCATCGACTTTAAGAATGAGTTCTGCAACGGGTTCATGTTCGACGTGGATAATGCCCGCAACCGGATCGTTCGCATCGACCTGATCAACGCGCCCGTCGGCAAGTGGTCGAGCCTCAATCCGGTCTGCACCTATGAAAAAGAACTCGATTATCCCGAGGCGTATTTTGGGGCAAAGACGGCTATGGACGCGGCGAGTGGAGTGGTCAATCTCAGTGCCGCGGACTGCGAGCCGGCTTACAATGGTCCGCTGATCCCCGACGACACCTGGGAGAAATGGCATTACATCCCCGGTGTCTGGTCCGACCGCGCGACCAAGACCGTAAGTTTGGTGCATCGGTTCGAGGAACATCACGCGGTGGTGGCGAGTCGGACCGCACCGCGACGCTGCTTGTCACCGGCGCTGAATCGTTGGGACCGGCGCCCAACGGCAAAGCACGGCTGCGCATCGTGATCAATACCGGGTCGAACAACGTTTATACCTGGGAAATCTGGACCCGCACACTGTCGCCGACGAAATTGTGCGACGGCACGCTCAGCAACAATGACGGCACCAGCGTCAACCGCGACGACCTGGGGCCGGGGCAATACTACATCATCTCGTGGACCGGCGACCCGCACGTCAATACCCGTCGGATCGACTTCGACGTGCTGCTGGCGGACCTGGACGTGGACAGCGACAACAACGACGGGATCAATCCGCCTCAGCGCAGCGATGCCGAAGAGAACGCCGAGGAAACTGACCCTGGCAAGTTCATGATGGTCAATCACAATGATGATGATCGGGATGGGATTCCCGATTGTGCCGATTCGCAGGTGCTCGGAGAATCGAGCCTGATTCCCGTTCGCTTCGCCGCAAGCGGGCCGGATTTTTCGGCCAACGCGGTCTCGATCGCGTTCGACTACCCCGGCGACCGGGCCCTCTCGAGTTTCGCCGGCAAGGACATGGGCTCGGGATTCACTGATTACACCGCCGTGGCTAAGGCTCCTTTTCGCCTCTGGCATCTTTCCATTCCAGACGATCTCCGCGACGCGGCCCACTACATCGAGCCGGGCAAGTTCTATACACCGGCGCAACTCGGCTGCGGCGGCGGGGAGGTCAGTGGGGTGCTGTATCTCGAAGCGGCCAAGCCCTCAGCGAACAGTCCGCTGACCATGCGGGTCAAGATGGGCGATTGCGAGGTGAAGGATGTTGTGACCGTCACGTCGGTCGCTCCCAATCTGGGCGTGAACAACAGCAATTCCGGCTCGATGCGGCCGGGGGTGCCGGATGTGGCGTTCGATATCGATCAAGACGATGAATGGGCCGAGGATCAGGGCGGTGGCTTCAACTTCTGGTGGAGCCGTGAATCCGACGCAACGGTCACGGATGCCGGAATAGTGGATTTGGCACCGATGCTTCTTGAAGTGCCCCAAACACTCCTTGCGGCGGGATTCAAATGCCGGCTGAAAAGTATATCCTCCGGTGGCGCAGGTACACTCGCCGATCTCTACGTCTACGGATGGAGTCGCTCTGAAGCCTCTGATCGCAAGGAGTTCCTCCGCCACGAGCAGTCGGACCACCTGATCGATGTAGATCGTTGTCTGCGATTGGGAGGATCGACCGAAGCGGACATGACGATCAACAGCGCCACCACCGAGCTGCTGTTCAAGCTGATCGGCTCCGGGAACAAGACGGCACAACTCACACTTTCGTTAGTAGACGCCGCCGGCAACCTCATGGCCGCCGACTCGGTCCTCTTAACGATGAAGCCCACCCAAGAATACTGGCTGTTCATGTCAACGCGGATGGGGTTCTTGCAAAACGGTATTGACTATAACTATCCAACAGAACTTGATTCGGGGGGTCGACTAAACCGCTATAAAATGAAGCGGCATAATATTCCGGCAATCGTATCGGGAAACAGGGATCCTACGAAGAACCGATATGTCATATTCTTCCACGGATATAATACGAGCCAGGCGGTAGCGGCTGTGAACTTCAATGAAATGTATCGCCGGCTCTTCTGGATCGGCTTCCGGGGCAATTTTATCGGAATCACTTGGAACGGCGACCCCGAGGGCCCGCTTTTCGAGCCGGCAGTGGAGAATGCCCTTCGCACGTCACCAGCGATTCAGCTCTTCCTTCGTGATGTGGTGCGCAGGCGAACGAACGGAGGCTGGAAGGTCAAACCGCAAAATCTCGACCTCATGGCTCATAGCTTGGGCAACTTAGTCATGTGGGATGCACTTCGACTTGAAGCCCGGATGTCCCGCTCACGTCTTGTCCGCAGCGTAATCAGCTTTGAATCGGCCGTCTGGGCTGATGCATTTGCACCGGAGTCTTCACTCTCCTACCACCCTGGCAGTGATGATGCGATTACATATTCAGTTGATGAATTGAAGCACCATTCATGGCAGTTCTGGTTGAATCCTAATGACGCGTCGATACTTAACACAGTTGTCGAACGGTCCCCTAACAGTTTTGTCAAAGAAGATACGGTGCTGACATTCTGGCTCAGGGCAAATGACTTGCTCATGCACGGAGGGCCGACCGATTGGCACTATAACCGGGATCGCGCCGTGGCTTTCTACGACGGATATCGCGGCCCACCAACGTCCTTGGAAAACGAAGCTCCCATAAATCGTTTGCCGAACACGATGCTAACAGGCAGACGTAAGAGACCCTGCGCTCTTGAATCAATTCGTTTCGCAGCGGGAAACGTAAGTCCAGAGGCCTTAGGGCCAGGGACAGATGCTTGTAGTTTGGGATGGGGCAAAACGGGGCACAGTGATTGGCTGTCGGATTTCTGGAAGGTTCACTCTTGGTATGAGCGGTTCCTCGGCGACAATCTATCTGCTTTGGGAAGCGAATGAGGTGACAAATGAAATTTCTCGGTTTGGTTCGGGCTGGCGCCTTCGGGCTAGCTTGTATGGGTTGCTTGAAGCGGTCACAAGTTCATTTTCTCCCCGCGTCGCCCACATCGCATCCGGTAGCGACAGCTTCCGGCGAGCAAATGAAACAATTGCGGTTGCTGTTTGCAGGGCAGGAGCCCCTTCGAAACGCTGGCCTGATTATCAGGGGCACGGTAACGGATGAGTCGGGCACGGGATTAAGCGGTGTAAGGGTGACCATTGTTCGGGACGAATTCGCTTTTTTCGATGTCAAGACACGTACTGATAGTTGCATCGTGGACAGCCCGTTCCTGTTGACCATACCGCACAGCCAGTCAGCGGACTTGTATTTCAATAAGAGTGGATATTACCGGCAAAGGAGGGCGTTCAGTGTCGAGGAGTTGCGGCCCGGCGACGCCCTGGCCGCTGGGGCCGATGCGGCCAAACCGGTCCCGGTCAGCGTCAACGACGTTCATATCGTCATGGAGAAAATCAGCCACCTGGCACCGCTGGTCAAGAGCAAGTTCCACCTTGCCGACGGCGGGCGAGAGGGGCTGGCGGTTTCGATTGGCCGCGACGGGCGCTCGATGGCTCAAGACATTGGCTCGCCCCAGTTGTCAGCGCTCGGTCTTCCCTTCATCCACCTCGAAGCCGAACGCGATTCGAACAGGCGGATTGTCACTTTCTCCATAACGGCGACCCAATTATATCCAAGGCGCCTCGCGCTTGTGCTTGCAGGCGCCAAGGGAGGATTCATCACCTTCGAACCTGAGTCCAGAAGAAATGTCTATCACCAGATGCGCACCGCACCAACGGATGGCTATGCGCAACGACTTGTGATCGACGAAACGCGCATCAGGTCGGTTCTTACTTCAACTGAGGCTGGCGGCGACCTGTGTCACTACTTTTACGCGAAGATCGGAGCCCGCTATGGCAAGGGTTTTATCCGACCAGAGACGTGCTGGCCGCAGGAGGGCAAAGCGACGGCTTTGCTGGAGTTGCGGCTGCAAACCGAGGACTCTCGCAATCTTGAATCGGCAGATTGACTCAACACCGAAAATCGAACGCCGATCAGACAAACTCGGACCCGTGACTGGAGTGAAGGGAATGTATCGCTTCATTCGGCGAAGGTTGAAGAGCCATGTCCCCTTCGGTCTACCTCGAACCCCAATTCCATCACGGCAAATGTCCAGGTCCGCATGCAAAGCGAGAACTCGACGAATCTGGAGTGTGCTGATTGAGGCCTCTTCGGAGGGGCAGGGAGAAGCCAGGTGAATGATTACGACTAGCAGTAAGTTATCATAGGCGAAGCAGCAGGGACCGGAATTCAGAAATGTTCAGGTTCGAGTTGGACGCTCAACCAACGGCTCACGTATCACACTCGCGAGGTATCTCATGAAAACGTTGGAACGGACCACTTTGTTTTTGACCGTATTGCTCGCCGCGTCTTTCTTTAGGTCGCCCGTCCTTGCCGGTCCCACTACGCTCCCTGCGCGCACTCCGAATAAGGCATCCAAGCCCGCTAAAGTGAAGCCATCGGCGAAGCCGAAGACCGAGGCGCAGCAGCGGGTCGATCGGATCGCCGAGGCGCTGGCGTCGAAGGATGCGACTCAGCGGACCGCGGCGCTGGCGGAGGTGCGGGAGTGGCTGGCGAACGATCCCGACAAGGGGTACGGCTATCTGCGAAGCCGCTGGCTGAAGCAAATGCTCATCGGTGGGATGAACGGTCCGGCGGCGGAGTTGGCGCTGGCGGGGGTGCTGGCCTCGCCGCAAAACACGGCGGCGGTCACCAGCTTCATGGAACTTCGCGCTCGGGCCTTGTTGGCCGACGGAAAAACCGCCGATGCGCTGGCATCGGCCAAGAGCGTG
>JBBQNJ010000130.1:0-5268 GCA_038329845.1 Tepidisphaerales bacterium
ACCCGCTGGCCAAGGTGATCACCGTCGGGACGAGCAAGGAAGGCCGCCCGCTTCGCATCGTGAAGATCGGCGGGGATGACGAACGACATGCCCGTGAAAACCCGTGCATTCTCATTTATGCCCGAGAACACGGCACCGAACAGGACACCAGTTGGGTGGTGCAAGTGGCGCTGGATTGGTTGCTGTCGGACACCCCCGAAGCCGGCGATCTCCGCGCCCGGTGTACGTTCCTGTTGATCCCCCTGCTGGACCCCGACGGGGCGGCGGCGGGGGTGTATGACCACATGACACAAAAGTTCATCTACGACGGCCAGGAAGGCCCCGAGGCGCGGGCCTACGCTGGCTTCTTCAAGCGATGGGTGGATGCCCGCAAGCGGCTGGACATCGGCCTCAACCTGCACAACGTCGAGTCCGCCGAACAGCCACACTTGTCCTGCCCGCGAATGGAGCCGAGCAATGGCCGGCTCACCCAGTGCCAAGCGTTGCATGCGATGGCGACCGAGCGGTTGGCGCCGATGGGGTTCGCCGTCAATCCCCGGCCATGGACCAAGGGCGTTTCCGACTTCCGCCTCGGTGGGTATCTGAGCAAGTTCTATGGTCCGCTGCACATGCCGTACGAAGTCAACGGCCAGGACAAACAGCGGCACCTGTCCCTGCCCGAGCTTGGCTGGATGGGGGAGGGCTTGGCGCGAGCGACGGCGCGGTTCCTGGATTCACCCCAAGCCGCGCCCCTGTTGGCGAGCATTCAAGATGCACGTGTTGCCCACCGGGCGCGGATGGATCGGTACGAACACATTTTCACCGAACGGTCGATCACGAACGCGCTGCAGATCGAATGGGTCTGCCTGTCGCACGAGCGGCGAGCGCCGCCGCGCCGGTAGATCGATCACCGTCGGAAAAGGCGCGTGACGAGGCATCGTCGAACAACCCGCATCGGAGGAGAATCACCATGAACGCGTTCTCAACAATGCTTCGTACCTTGGCGGTCGCCGCGGTGGGCGTCTTGCTTGGCGCCGATGCGGCCAACGTTGGCCCGCCGCGTCTGCCACAGGGCTTCGGCGACGAGTCGCTGAGCTTCTGCGTCTACCGTGCCGACGACCCCACCCAGACGGCGGTGACGGTAGTGCCCGTCGGCACGCAGTTGGGGATGACCGCGACAGTCAGCAATGTGGAGGATGATGACGGGGAAACCGTGACGATCGAGATCAGCACGGGGGGTGTGTCCCTCGCGTCAGGCTCCACAGATTCCCTGACGGCGGGGGATACGCCATCGACGGCTGAGTATATAACCTATACCGCAACGGCTACGGTCACGAAGGGCGATGACAGCACAAACCTCGGCCCGGTGGATGTGACCGTTGCGGTGGTCGCCGTGGACCTGAGCATGCAAGGGTTGGGCGAGGAAACGGAGGGTACTCCCCACGACACCGATCCAGGCGCATTTATTGGCTTGAACGCCGACGACGATGACGACGACGGAACAATCGATTCTGAGCAGAACGGTACCGTGGAGGATGAAAATAATCTCGTTCCAGTTGCGTTGGGCTTCACCCCCGGCGACCTGGACTCAGGCACGCTCACGTTGTCCGCCGCAATGGCGGAAGGCGGCGGAGTAATCAAGGTGTGGACTGATGCGACCAAGGGAACCGAAATAGAGCTTCCGGCGACGTGGAACCTTCGGACCGATTCCGTACCGGAAACAGTGTACGTGGAGGGTACGAGTGGCAGCGCCGAACTGAAAGACGTGGAACTAACTTGGACCTATGACAACGGCGACGTGACAACGGATGATGCGATCGCCATGACCGTGTTCTTCATTAACGAGACCGCCTCCGGCGACTACATCGTGCCCGGGTCGCAGCGAAACCGCGTCGAGTTTACCATCGGTCCCGATGGTGTTGCCGGTGAGTCCGGAACTCTGGAAGTTCGCCCAGGCGGATCGAGTTCGGCAGATCGCACGATCGGTCTTGAGGATGATGACCTTGAAGCGGGAAATCACAGCCTGGACTGGAACGGAAAGGACGATGGCGGAAGTGCGCTGATCCAAGCGTCGTCGCCGTACACGTACGTTCTGTCCTTGGCCGTCAATGAAGGCTTGGCTGAAAGCGTGAAGACCGATCGGAAGGTTGAGGAATGGGGGTTGGCGGTGATCATCGGCGATCGGCCGGCGGGAACGGATTTGGTCACCGGCGTCGATGAGGACACGATTACAACCGAGCGGTTTGTCGTTCAGGTGCGATTCGAGAACGAAGGCGAGGCATTCGAGACAATCCCAAACTACGAGGTCGACGCCAACCAGGCGTGTGCGGAGGGCCCGGCAGATAATGAGTAGGACGCCCACGTGTGGCTGAGCGACGGTGAGACCCGTCACACCTTCTACACGACTCCCGCGTCGCCGGTGGACATCCGATACGAGATGACGCTTGAGTCCGTTGGAGAAATGATCCGCGACGGCGTGCTGAACCGGTGGGACATGGATGAGACAACCGGCGACATGGAAACGAAAGGCTGCTGGATCTTCGGCTTCGAGCCCGCCGGATCGCTGCAGTTGTTTCGCTATTTCGCCGCATCTTACGAGGTCGTGCCATGATGATCCGTTGCTGCGCGGTTTGCGCGCTCGCCGTTACAATACTCGCAGCGATCACCCGTGGCGACGAGGCCCGCTTGCGGCAGGTATATCAGGCGTATCAGGGGGCGCCAGACAAACTCGCCTACGTGCTGGAACAGTCGAACTCCGAGGACGAGGAGGTCCTCGTATGGGCGGTGCGCACACTAGGCAGCTATCAAACGCCTAGTGCTCGCGAGGCGCTCCAGCGCCTCAGGACGTATCGCCAGCGCAACAAGGAATTTCCCTCCATAGCGGCGGAGGCGCGCGACAGCCTCTTGCGCCTCGACCTCGAGCCCGAACTGCGGCAACTGGCGGCGGATGACGTTTCCGAGACCGCGAGGATGGGCATCGTGCGAAAATACGCCCGGCCCAGCGCCGAGAGCAACTACCCGAGAGAGCAAATTCTGCGCTACTTACTGGCCCGCGCCGATCAGGCTCCCGACCCGAATGTGGCGCTCCTCGTCGAGTTCTACGCCGACGACCATCGTGCCCTGCCATTCGTCCAGCGTCACCCCCAGATTGCACGGCGAGGGCTGCCAGCCGCGATCTCTAGCCCATACCCGGACGTTGTCGCCGGCGCGGTTGCCCTTGTGGCCAGGTTGCGCGCGGTCGAGCTACTCGACGAGATCGTCCCCTTCGCATTTGCTGACCGCGGCGGGATCGGTAACGCCAGCGTTCGGCTGAGCCTCATGACGACAGTTGTGGCGATGGGCGACGAGTCCACCCCGCAGCTTCGGCGAATACTGCGAAGCAACAACTCCTTGGCTCAACTGGACGCCATGATCGCGTTGGAGCGGATCGGCACGCCGGCGGCAATCCAAGCCCTGCGCCAGTTCGCAGAGGTGTATCTTGAGCGACAGCCCAGTTGGCAGGACAAGGCCGTGGCAACGCAAGCGCGGCGTGCGATGGGCAACGCCGCCAGCCGTCGCATAGGCGCTGACGTCGGCAAGTGATCACACACAAGTGAACGGAGGATCGCATGCGTTCTATCTGGTGCAGCATCCTGTTTATCCTGCTCGCCATGCCGCGCACGTCGTGCGCGGGCTATAAAACCTACGCGGAGATCGTCGATGCGTTGAACAACCTGGCTGCGGGCAGCGCCGGGTACGCGCAAGCCTTCGACGCGGGCGACGCCACCAATGGGACGAAGATACGCGCCATTGTGGTGTCAAAAGCGGCCGCGGTGACGAATACCGCCAAGCCCGACGTCGTGATCGTTGGGACCATCCATGCTCGGGAGTGGATCGCCGCTGAAGTGTGCCTCGCAATTGCCAAAGACCTCATCGATAACCGTGACAACGCGGCCACCGTGATACCCGGGTTTCGCGACATGAGTTATCAGAAGCTTCTTGAGAATGTAGAGATCGTCATCATACCGGTCCTCAATCCCGAGGGTTACACATACAGCCGCAATCCGGGTGGTTCACCAGACGACAATGACCCCGCTTGGCCAGGACACTTGTTCAAGGACTGGAGGAAGAACCAACGTGACACCTCGACTCTCGCCGCCACGGCACGCACTGACGCCGGCGCGCCGGGGGATGTCGGAGTTGACTGCAACCGCAACTTCCCTTTCCAGTGGGATCCTCCAATCAACGCGTCCAAGGATCCTACTCACTACTTCTTGTACCGCGGCCCCGATCCAAGCTCTGAGGATGAGAGACGGGAGTGCAGATGACACTGGTACAAGCGAGAGGTGCCAAGGCGACCATTGATTACCATTCGTGGGGACAGGAGGTGCTTTATCCTTGGGGTTACACCGATGACCAGATCGCCGACACCGAAAGGCATCTCCGGCCCCCCGAAAAGGACAAAGACAAGCTGAGCGATCTGGCCAAAAAAATGGCCGAAGAGATCGGCGGATACGCTGCCAAGAAGTCATCGGCGATGTATAAGACGAGCGGCGGTTCCGACGACTGGGCCTACAGCACGGTTAAGTCCGCTTCATTTGTGGTCGAAGTCGCAACAGAGTTTCAGCCGCCAGAAGCAAGCATCACAGGCATTTGCAACGCCAACATAAAAGGAGCACGGTGGCTCATGTTCTGGGTGGCCGATGGCGCGTTGGCCGCCCGGGCACGCGGGGCTCCCTGACGGGTAGGGAGTAGAGTCGCAATCTGATGATCTGATCTTGGACCGGACAAGTTTTTGGTCTTGGAACGACTTTCCCTGAACCCTGGAGGTTCTTTATGCTGACGTCGAGATCCATCAGGGGTTTGCTCGTTATTGCAATTACCACGTCGGTCTTTTCGTCCTATGCCCCCGCCGATCCCGCGACACAGCCCTCGCGGGCGATGGCGAAGGCGACAAGAACCGTCAAACCCAAGCCATCGGCGAAGCCGAAGACCGAGGCGCAGGCGAACGTCGATCGCATCGCCGAGGCGTTGGCTTCCAAGGACGCCGCTCGACAGGCCGAGGCCCTGGGGGAGGTGCGGGAGATGCTCGCGGCGGACCCGGACCGGAGCTTCGGAAACCTGCGGACCCGGTGGCTCAAGGCCATGACCGCCGGGCAGATGCACGCACCGGCGGCGGAGTTGGCGCTGGCGGGGGTGCTGGCCTCGCCGCAAAACACGGCGGCGGTCACCAGCTTCATGGAACTTCGCGCTCGGGCCTTGTTGGCCGACGGAAAAACCGCCGATGCGCTGGCATCGGCCAAGAGCGTG
>JBBQNJ010000131.1:0-5231 GCA_038329845.1 Tepidisphaerales bacterium
CATCGCCTTCTGCCGCTCGGGGGTGCTCCTCGACGGCCAGCACCGGCTGTGGGCCACTGATAGGAAATTTGATTCCGCCGGAGGGGCATTGCGTGGGGCGGGGGTGAGGGGTTATTGTCTCCGGGGTCCGCAGACAATAGCCGAACCGACGCGGTTCGGGGCCGACGTAAAGTTGATGATAGCCGGGTGTCAAGAAATGGTTTCTGACATGCCAGACACCGTTTCTTGACTTTTTCGGCCTTGTCCTATCCCGGTTTCTCTGCTCCCAGTTTTCTGTCCTCGCGCCGATTAAGGCGGGGAATCGCCCATTTCCGGCACGGGGGTTGCTAAACGTTCCGCGGCGGAACGTTGCCAAGGCACGAGAACCCCTTGCGAAGATGAACACCTTCATTTCTGCCATGACGACCGTGACAATATGTCCGTTCTGAACCAATCAAAGGAGCAAACGATATGGCCAAGCCAAAAAAACGCGACAACCAGAAGAATCAAAACAACGACAAGTCCACCTCGGAGGCTAGCCAAGGCACCGGTAGCCCGAACCCAACCAGCACCCATCCCAACGACGGGCCGTTGTCGATCGCGGGCGTGGAGGCGTCCGACTTTCCCGGCGGTGGCCGCGGCAGCGTCGAGACCGATCGCGGCAAGGAGTCCGCCCGCAAGTTACCCCAGAACACCGGCGGCGTGCTGGGCGGCAACGTCGGCCTTCACGGAACCCCTGACATCGCCAAGGCCGACCAGCACGGCGGCCGCGGGAAGAACTGATGATGCCCTCTGTCCCGCAGCGGGACATCACTGATTGCTGAATCAGTGATGTCCGGCAAGGGTGATTGCCGTGAAGATGCTCTACGTGGAAGACGTCATCGGCGACGACATCGAGAGGCACGCGGACGGGGACGCGCGTGAGAAAGTGCGCGAGGTTCAGCGATCGGTCTTCGTAGTGTGAGCACTGCCCACCGAGCCGTGGCCATGGTGGGCGGTGCCCACCCTACCTGCTATCAGAAAGATGGCCTGCTCGATGAATATTCAACGGTCACTTGCCACAATCACGCTGTTGGGGATGTGTATCGCCGTGCTCCTGTCGGGAGGATGCGCCCAGAGGACCGCATCAGAGGAGCGTTTGCGCCGGTTTGGTGGCGCGGAGGCTGGCGAGCGAGTTACCTTGGCGGAGCTGGACGGACTCACCCGCGGCTTCGCCGACCGCTACGTCGGCCTGCTCTATTCTGTCTGCGATGGTTTGAAGGAGGATAACCCTGATCCGGCGCAGCGCCGAGCGGCACAGACGCTTCTCGTGGACAACGCCAACAATGTTTACGACATCGCCAGTAACGCCGACGCGTTCACCCGCGTGCTCGACCTGGTCGTGGTCACGACATTGGTAAGTCAGGAGTGGGGCGACGACGGCAGGGCCGTGGCGGTGTTCGGCAAGCGAGGCCAGACGCTGGCCGACGCCCTGTCTCAGGCCAGAGCGGAATCGCGGGCGCTCGCCGCTCGTGTGCTCACCGCCGATCAACTCGGCATTCTTGACTCTCTGCTGCGGGACTGGCGACAGAAGAACCCGAAAGTCGTTCGCGCCTCGTTTGTTCGTTTCTCAAACTTCGCCCTCGGGCGGAACAGGTCGGCCGCCGCCCAGTTAATCGAGGATGGGGGCCTCTTCGCGGAGATTGGGAAAGCGGGTGAGGCCGTTGACGAGGCACGACAGCTCGCCGAGCGAATGTTCTGGCGGCTCAAGCGCGAGTCCACGCTGCTCCGGTGGCAAGCGGCGGCGATAAAGGACGATTGGGTCGCCACCCCTGAAATCAACACGGCTCTTGCCGACGCGCATTCGGTGACCGCTCAGATCGAGCGACTACCCGCAAACATCGCGGCCGAGCGGCAAGCCATTTTCACGGGGATCGATGACCGTTTGCAGCGTGCGGATGTGACCATCGCCAACGTGCGGGCCGCTCTAGACGAGGCAAACACGTTCGTCGCGTCGCTGAAACCCGCGAGCGAATCACTCAACGAAATGATCACGACGGCGGACACCTTGTTTGCTCGGTATGCGGCCTTGGGCGGCTCGAAGACGGGTAATGAGGGGGATCCCTTTGACATCCAAGAGTACGAGCAGACGGCCAAACAATTGACGCTCGCCGCGGAGGAAATGAACGAGTTGCTCACGGCGACGGAACACCTGCTAGGATCGCCAGAATTGAGACGCGGGATACAGGAAGTGAATGATTCAGTCGACGGGCGGATCATGACGGCGACCGATCAGAGCCAGGTTGTGATGAATGCATTTTTCTGGCGCGTCTGCGCGTTGCTGGGTGTGCTATTCGCGTTGCTCATCTTGTACCGAGTCATTTCACTCCTGCTCATGCGGAACCGAGAAAAGAGGCAGACTGCCCGATAACGGACGCAACGTCTTATGAAAGCCAAAGACGTTTTCGATCTTCTTAAGACGACCGGCCGGACGTGGTATGAGCACAAAGCCTACCGCCTGGGCGCAGCGCTCTCTTATTACCTGGCGTTCTCTCTGGTGCCGGTACTGATCGTCGTCGTTGCGGGGGCGAGCCTGGTGTACGGGGAAAGCGCCGCGCAGGGCCGGCTTGTCGAGCAGATCGAAACGACGGTCGGGCCGCAGTTGGCCAAGACCATTCAGGAGATCCTCAGTCAGGGGCGCGCGACCGGGTCGGGAACATTTGCCACCATCCTCAGCGTCACGGTGTTGCTGTTCAGCACGACGGCGGTGTTTTCCGAGCTTCAGACTGCGCTGGACACGCTATGGGATGTGCGCCCCAAACCGGGGCGCGGCTGGTGGGGCGTGGTGAAGGACCGATTCTGGTCGTTCATGGTGGTGCTGGTCATCGGCGCTATGTCATGGTTTCGCTGGGTCTGATCACGGTGTTCGTGGCGACGATCTACAAGATTCTTCCCGACGTGATCCTGACGTGGTGGGACGTTTGGGTCGGCGCCGCCGCGACCGCTGTCTTGTTCACGCTCGGAAAATATCTGATCGGTTTGTATTTGGGGCGGGTGAGCTTGACATCGCCTTACGGCGTCGCCGGGTCGCTGGCGATCATTCTGCTGTGGGTTTACTACTCGTCACAGGTTCTTTTGTTCGGTGCCGCCTTCACACAGGTGTATGCCAACAAGTATGGCAAGCCGATGACGCGCGCCGACAAGGCCGAGCCGCTGACCACCGAGAGCCGGGCGCGGCAAGGAATGTCAACTTCGACGGAATAAAGCCAGAAAAGGGGTCAAAAGCCGTTTGCTTGCACAAAGATCAAAATCGGCTTCTAACCCCTTCCCCTTTTCCTTCTCGCCGCGGCACTCAGGCACAGGCAAGAAACGGTGTCTAACTCCAATGGCATGCAGCCAAGCCATAAGTGGTCGTATTTACTTTAATTACGATACTTGCGCCAGACGCCGCCTCCTGAGATATGATGGTGTTGTCCAGACCCCATCAACCCCAGAAGGCCACGGAGGGTCAGTATCGGCTCGGCATTGGCGGCAATCAAGCACGACCCGTTCTCGGCGTTGCGTCCGGAGGTCATCGAAGGCGTCTGCCGGGACCTGGGCCCCGTCTGGCGGGAGGGGATGCGGAATCCTGCCAACACGGTGCTCCGCCAAGAGAGCCCCAGCTCCAGGGCCACCTGAGATACGAAGCGCACCCCGATAAATCGCTGCACCTCTTGCTTGGGTCAGGCCACCGTCCGCGCGGTATTAAGGGCCATCCCTGGCCTCCTTTCGATGAGTATGTTTCGTCAACAACAACATTATCGTAGGAGGCCTTGGTATGGGTGAGGACTCTACCTGTCGTGCACAACAGCGGTTGTGGCGATCTGGGCCGAGATCACCTCCCTATTTTATTGCCATTAGAATCTTAGACCCTCTCTTTTGTCTGTTTCGGCATCGGCCTGGCCCTGCTGGCCACGGCGGTGATCCATCTTTGCGTGGCGTTCGACGGGCCAAGATACGAATATCGGTACCTTGCCAGTGATTGCCGGGAGATGTTGTGGTCACATCCCTGAAATGATCGATATTGACCTCAACCGCAAGCGGCTACCGCTTCCTGGGCCTTGCGTGTAAGTCGGACGGCGGTGAAGTACGATTCAGGATATAGATAATCTTCTCCCGACTCGTCGATTACCCGAACAAAACCGTCCCGTTCCGCTCGTCTGTCTGGCAGCGCGCGATAGAGCTTAAGAAGCTCAAGGTCTTCGCATTCGTCGTTACGAATACAAAAAAGAAATTGTGCTGTTTTTTTCGCCATAAGATTAACCCACAAACCGCTTGATCTTCATCTTCTTCCGTCCGATGCCATGCGCTTCGTACCAATGGACTTCGGCTTGGCGCGTCCGATCGCCCACTTTCACAAACGCGACACCTTTGAGTTTTCGCCACCGACCAGAACCAAACTGCCGCTGCAATCGCATAATCTCGCGGATGCGTCCGCCGACGGCGAGGGTCTCGATTTTCTCGATGTCGCCGACGATCTCAAAGAACATCGGCTGATTATACACCCGTTTCGGCTTTGGCTGGAAGGGAATACCGAAATAGGTAGCCCTAATTATATCCGTAGCCAGGAATTGACGGACCCGCTAACGGTGTCAGACACCAATGGCATGAAGCTAAGCCATAAGTGGGCGCAGTTACTGTAATTACGATACTTGCGCCAGACGCAGCCTCCTGACTGATAGGAAATTTGATTCCGCCGGAGGGGCATTGCGTGGGGCGGGGGTGAGGGGTTAGGGGAGAGGGGGAGTCTGGAGCGTCCATCCTTCACAGGCCTAGATCTCAAAAAGACCCGATCCACCACCGAAGCGCTCGCCCAGCGCGATTTCGCGGTCCTTAGGCGGCCCAGGGAACGTCCCCGGGCAGTTCGAGCGCAGTGTACCCCCGGCCCCGGCGGCGTCAACGCCGAGTGGAGGGCTTCCGATGGGAGAGGATCACGGCCCCCAAGGCAGGTCGGGCTGGTCGAGGTGCTCACGGCGGGCATGTTCGAGGAACTCGAGATCGACCTCACAGGTGAAGCCGGGGTCCAGCGACCGAACTGGCCGGGATGGAGATGCGGACTTGGGCGGGGCGCGAGGTGGAGGATCGTGCCATAGGCCGCAATGCTGGAGGATCTTGCGGATGACTTCCTCCTGGCGGGCCTCGATGAAGGCGATGATCTTCATGGTGCCGCCGCACTTTGGGCACAGCAGCGGATCGGCGTTGTAGATGCGTTGGATCAGCATGGCCCAGCGGCG
>JBBQNJ010000132.1:0-5013 GCA_038329845.1 Tepidisphaerales bacterium
TGCCGAAGGGGCGGTCGAGGAAGATTGTCAACGATCCGAACAGGTTCTTGATCGAATCCTGCGCCGCCAGCGAGACGGCCAAGCCGGCGATCCCCAAGCCCGCCAGCCAGGCGGTGATGTCGGCACCGAAGACATTTTCGGCGGTGAACAGGAAAAAGACGACGATCAGGAATATGCGCAGGGTCTTGCGGACGAGCGGGACGATCTGGTCATCGAGATGGGACTGGGTGCGCCCGGTCCAGCGGCGAAGCATCGCATCGAGAAGGTCCACCAGCCGGTAGAGCAGCCAGGCGATGGCGACGATGAACAGTAGCCGCAGCACCTGGTTGGAAAAGGTGCGCAATTGCTCGCCCATGCTGATCGCGGCCAGGCCGATGCTCAGGCCGATCGCAAGCAGCGCCAGGCTCGCCGGGCCGCCGGCGCGGGCGACGATCAGGCCGCGTTCTTTCCACCCCCGCGCCACGAGTTTGTTGCCGATGCTTCGCAGTACCAGTTGCGCGGCCTTACCCAGGATCACCCCGCCGAGAAGACCGCCCAGCAGAATCAGCCAGCCGATCCACGAGGTGTTGCGGAAGGTCACGCCCAGGTTCAACCAATGGACGAAATCATCAAAAGCGCCAATGTTTCCAACGGTCATCGCAAGCATTCGTCGGTTTTCCTCAGTTGGGGTTTCTCATCGTGCGGCAGCGCGGCCATCTTCGCCCGGCAGGCCCGTGGGTTCAACCTCAGGCCCGGCAACGCCCGATAAAATGAGGATGGCCCACGTCGCGCCCGCGTTGACAGCGCTGGATGAACCCCTCACCGTCCCGCTTAACGAAGCGGCGGCATTGGCGGCATCGAACCTGACGAGGAACATTGCGGCGGTGGGGTCGAATCTCGACGCACCGGATTGTCGGTGGATGTTCGGCCGCGACGGGGCATTGACCGGTCAAGACTCGAATGGCGACTGGTGGGAGGGGTGTTCGGTCCCCCGGGCGGCGGCGAAACTGGCCGTTGCACGGCTCAACGTCACCGGGATTACCGCCTGCCTGTTGGCGCCGTCGCACGCGGGGCAGATCGCGCGGGCGCTGGAACTGCTCGAGCTGAATCAGGCCCTCATCGTCATCGAGCCGCGCGCGAACTTCGCCGCGTTTGCTTGGTCGTGCGAAGACTTTTCCGCTGCCGTCCGATCGCACCGGCTCTTCTGGGCAATCGGCGAAAACTGGCCCGGCGCGCTGGCGGAAATTTTTCATCGGCATCCGGGTCTTCCGACTCCGACGCAGTTTGTCCGATGGCCGGGAACGTCGGATGCGACGGCGGCCCCGCTGATGAAAACCGCCCAGGAGATATTCGAGTCGGTCGGTCGGACTCGCTCGGCGGCGTTGAAGACGATCAAGAGTATTTCGCGCGGTTTGAGTTCGCGGCGATCGACCCTGCTCGTTCGTCCGGGACGATTTCGCCTGTGGGAGAATGCCGCCGACTGCCTCGCTGAGACTCTGCCCGGTGCCGTCGACTTCGACCCGGATATCCCGAGTCACGCCGGTCCGCTGGCGCTGATGTCGGCGGCGAAGCAGTGCGATGTGCTCCTCGCGGCCAATCTCGCGCGTGGGGATGCCGCGGGCCTGGAGGACTGCCCGGTCGCGTGGATCACCTGGATGACCTGCGGGCGAATCCCTCGCCCCTGCTCGGATCATCCGCAAGATCAACTCCTGCTGGCCGATCCGGCGTGGGAGCAGTCAGCCCTCTCGAGCGGTTGGTCGCCACAGCGCGTCGGCGTCGCGCCGTGGCCGAGGACGATCTCGCCGCCGCCGCGGCCAACCCACTTGGCGATGATCGCCGACCTGCCCGATCTGACGGCACCGGTCGGCTTGGAGGAGATGAGCAGTCACCGCCTGCTGTGGGATGCGATTCGTGAGCACTTGCTTAAAGATCCCGAGCAACTGGGGCGCGATCTGGGCGGCTATTTCCGCGACCGCTGCTCCGCGTTCGGCCTGGACCCGGCGGCGCTGCACGCCGGGCAGTTCATCGAGGGCCTGATCGTTCCGGCGTGGCAGCAGGGGATTGTTCGACGATTGCGAGCCGGGGGCGTGCCGATCAAATGCCATGGGCGCGGGTGGGATGCCGTGGAGTTAAACCCGTGCCAGCGCGGCGGCGAAGTGCGCTGCCGGGACGACTTTCGGCGGGCCGTCTCCGAGGCATCGGCGCTGATTTGTCCGTGGCCGATCGACCATGCCCACGCGATCGACGGTTGCGGCCGCAGCGTGTTGCGCTGTCACGCCGTGACGGGTGATCTTCTGGCCGCGGCCCGGGCGGCGCTGAATTCGCCGCCGATCCCGGTCACCGGGCCAACGCTGTCCCAAGCGTTGGCGCAAGCCATCGAACGGGCCCGCGCCTAGCGATCCTCCCAATCCGTTTCCCAGTCGATCGCCACCGCGACGTGCTCGCGGGCGCTGCGGCGGGCGGCGTCGAGGATCGCCATCGTCGCAAGCACGCCGCGGGCGCGGACCGCCGGTGCCCCCTCGCCTCGGCAGGCGCCGGCGAACCGCGTCCATATCTGCGCTTCGGACAACCGCGCCCGCGCCTCGGTCGGCGGGATCGCGCGATCCGGTTGCCCCGGCGCGGGCGTGAATCGCAAATCGGCCCAGACATCCAGGTCGAACGCCGGCGAATGCGGCGCGGTGATCGAGCCGGCCACGCCATCGAGATGCCATCGTGGCAGGGGGGCGGCGGTGGTGGTGTTGATCTCGACTAGTCCGCTGACGCCGTTATCAAAACTGACGAGGATTCTCGCGAAGTCGTCGCAGTCACCGCTCCAGACATTGCCGGCGAGTTGGGCCATGATGCATACCGGCCGCGCCGGGATGAGCAATCGCCAGAGTTGATCGACGAAATGGCTGCCCCAGTCGAACAGTCCGCCGCCGCCGAACGCCGCTTCGTTTCGCCAGCCCGGGCGGTAATCGACCGCCGCCGGGCCGACGCAGCTCGCGTACTGCCCCAGCCGCGACTCGATGTTGATCAATCGGCCGAGAATGCCGGCCCCGAGCACCGCCCGGACGCGAAGATAGTCCGAGTCCCAGCGGCGGTTGTGGAAGACGCTGATGACCCGCCGACGGTTCTCCGCCAGGTCGATCAACTTGCGCGACTCGGTGAAGTCCATCGCCATCGGTTTTTCGATCATCACATGCTTATTGGCGGCGAGGGCGGCCGAGGCGTGATGAAAATGCATCGACGTGGGGGTGGCGACGAGGATCGCGTCGATCCGCGGATCGCTCAGCAGCGCCTCGATCCGATCGACGCTGGCCAGGCCGCGCGACTCGGCCAAGGCCCGCCTCGCCGCGGTTGGATCGGCCACGGCCACGACTTGAGCCGCGCCGCCGGTCGAGTTGATCCATCCGCAATGCTCAGCGCCGATGCGCCCATATCCGACGATGCCCACGCCCAGCGGTTCCATGGCGCTGATTGTAAGCCCAATGCGTTGTCGGGAAATGGCCGGGCCGATACAGTGCCCGCGGGCGTGTAGCTCAACGGTCAGAGCCGCCGACTCATAATCGGTAGGTCGCGGGTTCGACTCCCGCCGCGCCCAGTCATCCCCGCCGCCAGCGCCTGGCGCGTCCCCACCGCGATCAACTCCCCGACGATTCGCACTTGACCTGCCCGCCCACGATCGCGTCCCCACCGCGATCAACTCTCCGACGATTCGGACTTGACCTGCCCGCCCACGATGGTGGCGACGGCGCGCCCCTTTACCGGCCAGCCTTGGAACGGGCAGTTGCGGCTTTTTCCGCGGAACGTCTCGAAGTCGATCGTCCAGCGGGCCTCGGGGTCGATGATCGTCACATCGGCATCAGCGCCCTCGGCGAGCGTTCCCTTTTCCAACTGGGCGATCTGGGCCGGGCGGGTGCTCATCAGTTCGATCAGCTTCATCCACGGGATGTGTCCCGGCTCGACCAGCGCCTGAACGTAGAGCGGCAACGCGCACTCCAGCCCGATGATCCCGTTGGGCGCGTACGCAAACTCGAGTTCCTTCTCCTCGGCCAGGTGCGGCGCGTGATCGGTGGCGAGGATGTCGATCGTGCCATCGACCACCCCCTTGATCAGGGCATCGACATCCGTCCGCGTGCGCAGCGGCGGGTTCATCTTAAAGTTCGTGTCGTATCCCCGGCAGCTCTCATCGGTCAGCAGCAGATGATGCGGCGAGGCCTCGGCGGTGAGCCAGGTCTGCCCCTGGCGCTTGGCCTGGCGGATCAGTTCGACGCTCCACGCCGTCGAGACGTGTTGAACGTGGTAGCGACAGCCGATGGTGCGGTTGATCAGCAGGTCGCGGGCGATCATGAGCTGCTCGGCCTCGGCTGGGTATCCCGGCAAACCCAGCGCGGTGGATACCAGCCCGGCGTGCATGGCACCGCCGCCCAGTGCCGGGTCCTCGCAATGCTGCATCAAGAGGCCATCGAACATTTTTGCGTATTGCAGCGCCTTTCGCATGACCGATGCATCGGCAACGCCTTGTCCATCATCCGAAAACGCCACCGCCCCGCGCTGGCCCATCAGCCCCATGTCGGCCAGCTCCGTGCCCTCGCGTCCGCGGGTGATCGCCCCGCACGGCAGGACATTGGCGAGGTTGGCCTTCTGCCCCTCGCGCAACACGAACTCGATCTGCCCCTCGTTGTCGAGCGCCGGCTTGGTGTTGGGCATGCAGACCACGGTGGTGAACCCGCCCGCCACCGCCGCCGCCGACCCCGACGCGATCGTCTCCTCCTCCTCGTCCCCCGGCTCGCGGAAATGCACATGCAGATCGATCAACCCCGGGCAAACGTAGCGCCCCGCCGCGTCGATCACGCGATCCGCTTTCCCGAGATCGTCGCCGACCGCCGCGATTTTCCCGTCGCGGATCAGCAGGTCTTTTCGCTGCTCGAAGACGCGCGTCGGGTCGAGAATCGTGCCGTTGATGATCAGGAGTGTGGCCATGACGCCCATGATGGTACGGATCGCTACGTTCAACGGAAAGTGAGCGGTGACGGCAATTCCCACGGACGG
>JBBQNJ010000133.1:0-4594 GCA_038329845.1 Tepidisphaerales bacterium
CGGCAGAGCCGCCGTCTTCTCACGCGCTGCGCCAAAAAGACGGTGGCTAGCCGCCCCTACCTGCTACGCTTGCCCGCACGAAGGGATGGCCCGCACGAAGGGATGGCCCGCACGAAGGGGTCGCCGGCACGAAGCGGTTACCCCCGACCCCTTCGATAGCTCCGAAGGAACAACAGTGAAGACTCCCGACCCCTTCGAGAGCTCCGTGACACATATTCCTGCCGCTTCATCGTCAACAGCCGTTCCCTGACTCATCTCGATAAAAAACCCCGGCCTCCAGGCCGGTCATTCCTCCCGATTACACTATTTTTTACGCTCCCCCCAAAATTCGGGCACGCCCGCGGCACCACATCACAGGGCCTTTTTGGCGAATTCCGGATCGGGCGGTAGACTCCCGCCGAGAATGATCGAACCGAACCAGATTATCGTGGGAGACTGCATCAAGACGTTGAATGAAGGGCCACAGGGGTGGATCGACCTGGCTTTCGCAGATCCGCCGTTCAACATCGGATATCGGTACCACGGCTACGACGATAAGAAAAAAGCGGAGGATTATCTGAAATTTTCCGAGGATTGGATGCGGGCGATCCATCGGGCGCTGTGCGACACCGGATCGTTTTACCTGGCGATTGGGGACGAGTATGCCGCCGACCTGTGCGTAATCGCCCGGCGGAAAATTGGCTTCCACATGCGCAACTGGATCGTCTGGCACTACACCTTCGGCCAGCAGACCAAGAAAATGTACGCCAAGAGCCACACCCACATCCTATATTTCAGCAAGCACCCGCCGGACACGGGCCTGATGAACATTACGTTCAATGCCGACGCGATCCGCGTAGCGTCGGCGCGGCAGACGACCTACGGCGACTCCCGGGCCAATCCTAAGGGAAAGCTTCCCGACGACACCTGGTACCTGCGCCCGCAAGAAGCCCCCGAACCGCTTTTCGCACCGGACAGCGATACCTGGAACGTATCGCGGGTATGCGGCACGTTTAAGGAGCGGGAGGGATGGCACGGCTGCCAGATGCCGGTGGGCGTACTCGAGCGGATCATCAAGGCGTCGAGAAACCCCGGCGACATGGTGGTCGATCCGTTCAACGGCAGCGGCACGACGGTCGTCACCGCCGCCCTGCTGGGCCGACAGTTCGTGGGGATCGACCAATCAGAGAAATACGTCGATTTCGCCCGCAAACGGCTGGAGCATGCTTTGGCGACGGCAAAGAAGGCCTCGCCGAAAACGTGCTCGACGATTGATGATGCCATGCTATGGAAAGTCACCGGCGACGGCGCGCGATCCAGCCGCACGACCACCCCCACCGATGCGTTCGGTCGAGCCCGAGTGCCTCGAACCCGCGCTGGTCGTTCGATGACTCAGTCGGTCGAATTGGAGGGGTTGGAGCGCTGATCCACCGGCGGCTCGGGCACTGCGGCAGATTCGGCGTCCTGGGGTTCCTCGTCGGCGGCGGTTTCGCCGTCGATCAAGTCTTCGGGGATCAAAGACCCTTCCTCGGCTCGCTCTCCGAGATAGCGGTTCTGACCGGACTGTTCGACGTTCGGATTGTTCGGATCAAAGATGCTTCGTGTCATGGTGGGTTACCTCCCTCCACCTAGCCCGCAATCGGCGTGCCCACGCGGCAATCAAGGGAGCTTTTTCCGCAAAAATCCCACTGGGTCTTCGAGTTCCTTAAGCTGTCGTCGCAAAACTCGCTGATCCTCCTCATTGCCAGTCTGGTCAATTTTTCGGCGAATTTCCCGCGCCTCGAGTTCCAGCCGCTCGATCATGGCGATGGTGTCCGATTCGGGGTTGTAAGCGTGGCTCATCGTCGCATCCGCGACTTGAAGAACAGCTCGATCCCGTTCAATCGTATGAGCCGCCCGCCGACCGGACAAATCAGGTGCCCGGAATTGCGCGGCGCGCGCCGCTCACGATCGATGCGTGGGAAGAAGTTCGGCCCGTATGCCGACCACTTCGGTACCGGCGCTCAGGATCGATGCACGGGAAGAATTTTCGCCGGTACGCCGACTACCGTGACTCCCGGCGGAACGTCGCGGATCACGACCGCTCCGGCGCCGACGATCGCCCGCTCGCCGATCGACAAACACGGAAGCACCCGGGCGCCGATCCCGAGAAACGCACCGGCGCCCACATGCACTTTGCCCGCCAGCGCCACCGACGGACAGAGGTGCGCGCCCTCGTCCACCTCGCATTCATGATCCACCCCCGCATGGGTATTGACGATCACCGAGTCGGCGATGATCGCGTCCGGTGCCACGACAGCGCCGGCGGCGATGACCACGTTGCGCCCGATGCGGGCACTGGGCGAGACCACCGCCGCCGGATGGATCGCGCTGATCAATTCCAGACCGTCGGCGAGGACGGCCTGCGCGTACGACACCCTCACGCGCCCATCTCCGATCGCCACTATGGCACCGAGCGCCTTTCGCTGGCGCAGGCGCGGCAGCAGGTTGATCGATCCCAGCACCTCGACCCCGCGGAGGCGCGATCCGGCCAGCGCCGGGTCGGCGTCGAGGAAGCCCACGATCGTGTGTTCTCCCACCGCGCGCAGAATGTCCAAGACCACTTTGCCATGCCCCCCCGCGCCGATGATCACTACGTCCATGTGCGGATTATCGGGCAACGCCCCGCCGATGGATGATCAGATCGGGGCAACGTCGGCGAAGTTGCGCCCCCGTTGCCCGGCTATGAAGGAGCGCGGGGATGACGCGAAATCTTGGGAAAAGTGCGCAAAATTTCATTGCCTTAATTCAAACGATGGCTCAGACTCCCGGCGATTGGAAATACGCGGATAGCAGCAGGTCATGCAAAAAACGCATTCATCTCTGTAGGGGCTGCTTGTCAAGATCGTCGTAGTGAGCCCGAAACCGATTCGAGTTGCGGCCAAGGGGTGTTTAGGTCTATAACGATCACAGAAGACACCCGCGGTCCGGATTGGAGCGATCGACACAAACATGCGGACACCCGAACATCTCAATGACGCCCAGACCACTGGCGGGCTGCCGATCTCGCCGTCCATGGCACCAACGTTGGAAGAGACGGACGTTGCCTATCAGCCCCCGCTGGTTGATGGGCGAGTGGTGTTTCTGTGCCTGCTCAGCATCGTCATCGCGGGGATCGCGGCTGGCTATCGGGTGGCCGTCATGGGCGCAGCGCCGGTGTTTCCGATGCCCGACCTGTCGGTTCCCACGGGGTTGGCGATCGCCTGCTACGTGCTGATCGGGGCGATTGTCGGCGTTGCCAGCGTGATTGTTACCAAAGGCGTCTATGTCGTCTAGGATGCGTTTGAACTGTTGCCGATTCACTGGATGTGGTATCCGGCGGTCGGGGCGGTGGCTGTCGGGGTCGTCCGATATTTTGCCCCGCGCACTCTGGGAGTGGGCTACAGCAATATCAGCGACATCCTGTCCGGGCAGGCCGGCTTGTTATCGGCGATTGCCTTCCTGGTGCTGATGAAACTGATTTCTTGGTCAATCTCCCTGGGCAGCGGAACGTCCGGCGGCACCCTGGCTCCGCTGTTCACGATCGGCAGCGGCCTGGGAGCTTTGCTGGGAGCGGGCATCGCCCACATTATGCCGGCCGCATCGGTGGACATACGCGTTGCGGCATTGATCGGCATGGCCGCGATGTTCGCCGGCGCCTCACGGACGCTGCTGGCGTCGGCGGTGTTTGCTTTCGAGACCACACTTCAGCCGCTTGGCCTTCTGCCGCTGTTGGGCGGATGCAGCGCCGCGTTCTTAATCTCCACGTTGCTTATGCGCCAGAGCATCATGACCGAGAAGATCGCCCGGCGCGGCGTGCGCGTGCCGCAGGAATACATGCCGGACTTCCTGGAACAGATACTCGTCCGCGATGCGGTGAGCGGTTCGGTCGTGAGTCTTCGAGCCGATGACTCCGTGGAATCGGCTCGGAACTGGATCGCCTCGGGCGCTGCGGGCAGAAGCCATCAGGGATTTCCGGTGCTGGACGGTCAAGGAAACCTGGTGGGAGTCGTCACCCGGAGGAACTTGCTGGCGGGCGATCAAGACGCGAGCATGACCCTGCACCAGATCATCTCGATTCGCCCGATCATCGTCTATGACGATGCGACCCTGCGAGAGGCCGCCGACACGATGGTAAGCCACAACGTGGGTCGCTTGCCGGTGGTGTCCCGCAGGACGGGGAAATTGATGGCGATCGTGACCCGCAGCGACATCCTCTCGGCCCATCGCCACCGACTGCGCGAACTGCGCGAGTCGCGGCGAATCATCTCCCTGCCCGGGTGGAGCCGGAAGCGCGGCGACTGAGTCGTCACTAGCTGGACGCGAGTAAGCGTACCCGTCTGGACCGGACCGATCGCGGAACACGCGGTCGTGCTGCCATATCAACTTTTTGCCGGATCAAACGGGATGGATTTTCCAAGGTGCCACGGCGGTTGTCATAAAATTGTACCGAGGGGAATTCCGGCTTGCCCCGCGCCAGTTCCGCGGACTGAGCTGCTCCCCATGCGCTGGGCGCATTTTAGCCTTGGTTAAGATGGATTCATATGCCCACTGACGCCTGCCGTCGCGCAGGGAGCCCGAAGGGCGACCGCAGCGA
>JBBQNJ010000134.1:0-4408 GCA_038329845.1 Tepidisphaerales bacterium
ATATGAGCTGTTCGGGCGTTTGGGTTGCGGTTTCGCCATCTTGGGAGAACGATGACTACGATTGATGTGCCAGTGGACATGGCCAAGGCCCGTGCCTTTCTGCCCGACCGCTTTGAAGCGAAACAGACGCGGCGGCGGACGCGGCTGGAGGAGGCGCGCGGATTTCGCTCGGATCGTGCGGATGTTGACCGAACGCTGATATGCATTGCGCATCTACCAGTGGGGGTCGCTGCTCGACGAAAGGCACTTCACGGAGGTCTCCGACATCGATATTGCCCTGGAGGGATGTCCGTCCGCTGAAGCCTTCTTCAAGGCCTATGGCGAAGCCTGCGAGTTGACTCGTCTTCCTCTTGACGCATCTTCTTTCTCTCTTTTCTTGCATCTTATTCATACACAACAAGATACGCTCTTTTGTGCTTTCCAATGTAGCCATACATAATGTCATTTAGGGATTGACAGACATGAACATATCAGTGAATATGTGGCCATATGAAAGAAAAACCAGCTCGTCGCTTGCACCTGGAGATTCAGACGCATCGGGCACAGGCCTATGGCGTCATTCGCTCTTCCTTTCGCGAAGGGGACCGCGTGAAACACACCACGCACGGGCGGATCTGCGGAATGAGTCTGCCGCAGCTCAAGTTGCTGCAGGCCGCGTTTCGTGGCGACGTTGTGCCGAAGGATGCGCCGCAAGCCCTGCAGTTGCTCGGCTCCAAGGAGTACGGCGCCAGCGCCGCGATCCTGGCGTTGGCGAGGGAATTGGGCTTGGATCGAGCGATCTATTCGCGCCGCGAAGCCTGGGTGCAGGATGTGCTGGCGATGATCGTGGGCCGCGTGGTGTACGCAGGCAGCAAACTGGCGCTGAGCAACCAGTGGAAGAATACCGCGCTGTGGGATCTGTGCGGCGTCGAGGGCGGCGTGGATGTCGATGCGCACTGCTACGCGCCGATGGACCGGCTCCTGGGGCGTCAGAAAGCCATTGAGAAGGCGCTGGCCGCCCGCCACATGAAGGAAGGCTGCCTGGTGCTCTACGACATCACCAGCAGCTATTTCGAGGGGCAATACCCCGACAGCGAGATTGTGCTTTTCGGGTACAACCGTGACGGCAAACGCGGGCACGAGCAGATGGTCGTGGCGCTGGTGTGCAACCAGGACGGCTGCCCGGTGGGGGTCGAGGTGTTCCCCGGCAACACGCAGGATGCCAGTACGGTTCCGGACAAGATCGCCCAGATTCGGCAGGACTATGGGGTAAAGGAAATTGTTTTTGTGGGGGATCGCGGCATGATCACCCACGCCAGCGCGGAGAAAGTGCAAGGCGTCGAAGGCTTGAACCTGATTTCAGCGCTGACTCACCGCCAGATCGTCGAACTGCTGGAGCGTAAGGTCATCACCCCGGAACTTTTCGATGAACGTCGGATTGCCGAGGTGATCGACCCCGACGATGTGCGCCGTCGCTATGCCCTGTGCCGCAACCCTCAGAGCGCGCAGCGTGAGACCGCCACCCGCCGCCGCCTGCTCGATCTCACTCGGGCGGGCTTGGACAAGATTGCTCAGGCCAAACACCAAAGCAGCGCCGAGAAAATCGGCTCACGCGTTGGCCGCATATTGCAGCAGTACAAGATGGGCAAGTTCGTCGCATGGGAAGTGCAGGACGGCCGACTGCAATGGCGGTTCAACCAGGAGCGCATCGCCGCGGAGTTACTGCTCGATGGTTGTTATGTGATCTGTGCGGATGTAAAGACCGAGGCGATGAGCGCCGAGGATCTGGTCGGCGCCTACAAGAAGCTGCGGTTCGTCGAAACCGCGTTTCGCAACCTCAAGACCGTGCAGTTGGAAATGCGCCCGGTCTTCCACAAGACCGACGACCGCATCCGGGCGCATGTGTTCTTGTGCATGCTGGCCTACTACCTGCAGTGGCACATGAAGCAACGACTCCAACCGCTGTTCGATGGCGACGGCGAGGGCAAACACCGGCAATGGACTTTCGAGAACGTAATCCAGCGACTGATGAGCATCCGGCGCGAAACGGTCTCCATGTCCGGTGTCGAATTCTTTCAAGTGACAACACCCGAACCTGATCAGACGCGCATTCTCGAGCTGCTCGGAGTCAGACTGTAGCCACACTCGTGAAATCGAATTCGGTTCCAATTCATTGGAAACCAATTAGATGCAGATGAAGAGAGAAAGAAGATGCGTCTTGACCTGATCGAATTGGAGAAGATCGATCCACTCCATGCGGAAAGCATCAAGCGGAAAGGACGGCTGGTATATGACGCTGAAACAAGAACTGCGTGACCTCCAGCAGGAGGTTGCCAAGACGCAGGCGATCCTGGCCAAGATTATTGCATTTCGCGCCGGCTTTCTGGGGGGCTCCTTCGTGGACCTGGGTCGCACCCATGTGTCGGCGATCACGTTTGCCGAGATTCTTGACCGCTACTACACGGCGCTGGAAACCATGTTCTTGAGAATCAGTCAGTACCCTGGATCAACCATGCTCTTGGCTGGCTTCAAGAGCCTGGGCGAAGTCGGCTTCGATGTCCTCGATGTTTTCCAGGCCGACCGCCACGCGGATGAACTCCGGCGTGACCCCTGCGGCAAGCTGGGACTCGTCGGTAAGCTGCTGATGGCTGGTCGATGCCGGATGCAGCACCAGTGTCTTGGCATCGCCGACGTTAGCCAGGTGGCTGGCCAGTTTGACGGAGTTGATGAACTTCTCGCCGGCGGTGCGGCCGCCCTTGATGCCGAAACCCAGCACGGCGCCGAAGCCGCCCTTCAGGTAGGCTTTCCCCGCAGCGTGCCACGGATGATCCGTCAGTCCGGTATAGGTCACCCATTCCACCTCGGGTCGGTCGCGCAGCCATAGTGCCAGGGCCAGTGACGACGCGCTCTGTGCCCGGATGCGCAGCGGCAGCGTCTCGATTCCCTGCAGGAAGAGGAATGCGTTGAACGGGCTCGGGCATGGCCCGATGTTGCGCATGCCCTGCACGCGGGCCTTGATGATGAAGGCGATGTTGCCCATGCCGGGCACGTTGCCCAGCGCATCCCAGTAGACCAGGCCATGATAGCTCGGATCCGGCGTGGTGAAGTCAGGGAAACGGCCGGTTGACCAGTCGAACTTGCCGCCGTCGATAATGACCCCGCCGATCGACGTCCCGTGCCCGCCGATCCACTTGGTGCACGAGTGCACGACAATGTCGGCGCCGTGTTCCAGGGGGCGGCAGAGGATCGGGGCGAAGGTGTTATCCACGACCAACGGCACGCCGGCGGCATGGCAGACGTCGGCAATCGAACGGATGTCCGGCACATCGCCCTTGGGGTTGCCGACAGTCTCCAGGTAGACCGCTTTCGTTTCCGGACGTATGGCCCTGGCAATCTTGGCAGCGGTGGGATCGGAAACAAAGGTCGTCT
Organism: Tepidisphaerales bacterium; assembly: GCA_038329845.1. GTDB lineage: Bacteria > Planctomycetota > Phycisphaerae > Tepidisphaerales > Tepidisphaeraceae > JBBQNJ01. The sequence continues at coordinate 3,409 of JBBQNJ010000134.1, forward strand.
CGATCCCCATGCGCGGCAGCGTGTACCGGAACATCGTTTCTGTCCCGCCATACAGCGAGGCGGAGCTGACGATATGGTCGCCCGCCGCGGCGATGGTGTGGATGGTCAGGAAGATGGCCGACATCCCGCTCGAGGTCAGCAAGGCGCCGGTTCCGCCTTCGATGGCCGCCAGGCGTTTTTCCACCACGTCGGATGTCGGGTTCATCAGCCGCGTGTAGATATTGCCGAATTCCTTAAGGGCGAACAGATTCGCCGCGTGCTCCGTGTTCTTGAACACGAAACTCGAGGTCTGGTAGATCGGTACGGCGCGCGCCCCGGTCACGGGGTCGGCTTGTTGCCCTGCGTGCAGGGCCAAGGTTTCTACGGCTTGTGTATTCTGGCTCACGGTGTGCTCCTTCTCTGTCTTCTTTTACTTCCTGTTTCCGTTGTCATTCAAGAAATGTAACTAAGCAGTTACCAAGAAATGGGGTCTAGATACTAAAGGTCAGGGGCCGATTCTGTTCCAATTCCTGGGCCCGCCCGGCGACTTCGGCCACGGTTGTCCCCGTCAGTACCTCGTTCAGCGCGGTTTCGGCTCTTTGCCACAATTCGCGGGTGGCACAGGAGCTATTGCGCGAGCAATCGACGCTGTCCAGGCATGGCACCAGGGCCATATTTCCTTCGGTGGCGGCCAGGATCTCGGCGATGTTGATCGTCGCAGCCTCGCGTGCCAGCGAGAAACCGCCATTCGTCCCGCGGTGACTGTTCACCAGACCGGCGGTTTTCAGTTTCATCAGGATCTGTCCGACGTAGTCGGGGGGGATCCCTTCTGCTTCGGCAATCTCCTGCCTCCTCACGGGCTTGTCGCCCCTATGCCGCGCCAGGCAGACCATGATCCGTGTGGCGTAGCGTCCTCTGGTTGTCAGTGTCATTATTTCTCAATATCCGCAGATACATGATTGACTTGATCACATTGGTCACCTATAGTAGCGGCGTTTGGTCGAAATGCAACAGCAAAGTT
>JBBQNJ010000135.1:0-4289 GCA_038329845.1 Tepidisphaerales bacterium
ACGACGTGCTGGGCCGCGTCGCGGCCACGCCGATCAGCCGGTTGGCGGAACTGCTGCCAGGCAACTGGAACGTCGCCGTCGCCTGAGTCCAACTCCTGGGGGGCTGATCACCACCGCATTGAACATTGCCGCGACCCCGCCCCCCGCGTGCGCCGTGTCGTCACCCAGTTCCGGCCCGGGGTGCAGTTCACCGAACGCTTACAAAAGGCCCGCCCCTGACGGCATAGGGCTGAAGTGTTACCTTTCGTTTAAACCGTTGCCATCCATTAGAATAAAATAAAAACGGGCCGACGCGCGAAGTGTTGATTTTCCTTAAGGAAAATGGCCCGAGCATCACTGCGGGAGTTGCGGTCGCCCCCAGAGAGTCATTCTGTCGGATTTTTGGCGGGGGAGGGCACGGCACCGGCGCGGCTGCGGCGGCGGCAGGCGAGGTTGATCGCCAGGTCGATCGCCGCCCGCATCGAGCCGGGATTGGCGCGATTGCGGCCCACGATGTCGAACGCCGTGCCGTGGTCCGGGCTGGTGCGGATGATCGGCAGGCCCAGCGTCACGTTCACCGCCTGATCGAATGCCAGAAGTTTCACCGGGATCAGCCCCTGGTCGTGGTACATCGCCACCACCGCATCGAACTTGCCGTCACGGGCGGCGAGGAAAATAGTGTCCGGAGGATAGGGCCCGGTGCAGTCGATCCCCTGCTCACGGGCCATGTTGATCGCGGGGGTGATGATCCGCTCTTCCTCATCGCCGAACTGGCCGTTTTCGCTGGCGTGGGGATTCAGCCCGCAAACCGCGATTTTCGGCTTGGGCATATCAAACCACTCGACCAGCGCCTGGTGCAACAGCTCGATCGGTTGAAAAACCGCCCCGATGTTCAGCCGTCCCCATAGCCCGTTCAGCGGAACATGCACCGTCGCCAAGACGACCTTCAGCGGTCCGCCGGTGAACATCATGGCGAATCGCCGCGCCCCGGTGCGATGGGCGAACAGTTCGGTGTGTCCGGGGAAGTTGTAGCCGGCGAGCTTCCAGGATTCCTTGGCGATCGGCGCCGTCACCACCGCCTCAACCAGCCCCCGCGTCGCCGCTTCGATCGCGTCGAGACAGAATCGCATCGACGCTTCGCCCCCCATCTTGCTGGGGCTTCGGATCGCGTGACCCAGCATCGAAAACTGGTCGTAATCGACGACGACGACATCGTGGGGATAGGCCCGCAGCCGTCCGTTGGATTGAGCGCGCCACCAGAACACATCGAATTCGGCCAGATCCGCGGCATACGACATCATCTCGTTGAGTCCGTAGATGATGTACCGCGCCCGATGGCGCAGGATCGGGTCGGCCAGCGCTTTGACGATGACCTCGGCGCCGATTCCCGCCGGATCGCCCATCGAGATGGCGATCGTCGGACGATGATCCTGTATTCCGCCTGAATCCATGGCTGCTTCATTTTCGGCCCCCCGACCATCCGGTTCAAGGCGCAAAATAACTTTGCGCCTCCGAGGGGACGTACGACAGCGGTATCGACGGCGTCCTCATGGCGTGGCGCATGACCGAGTCCGCGATGGCGAGTGGGCGTTCCCACGGGGCAAGACTGCCAGACGGCCGCCGATGGTGTGTTGCGAAGGGATGGCAAACCCCGGGGCGAGCCGCGCGTTGGCACTCGGCAGCCCGGGGCAGTTTCATGACAGGTTCACGGCGGGGCATCTATGACGAGAGGGGCGAGTTGCCGTCTCATTCCACCGGACGGCCACTGGGGAAGTAAAACGCAATGAGCCGATCAATCGCGGCGCGAATGTTCGCGGCCGACTCCTTGTTGTAGGCATCCCATTGCTGGCGATGGTCGTTCTCCGTCCAGTACAGATGCGTGGTCGGCGGCTTCTCAGCCTTCCACTTGTACCACGCCAGGGCAAACTTCCGGAAGGCCGCATTGTCGTCGGGGACGAGCGACTTGAACTTGAGCAACTCGTCATAAATCTTGGCCGACCTGTTTATCTTGCCCGATTCGATCAACGTGTTGAACTCGGTTGCGTCCTTCCTGGCCTTCTCAATCCCACTGCTGTACTGCTCGAGATTTTTCCCGGCCTGGTCCAAGCGCGACTTGGCTTGTTCCAGCTCTGCGACCGCCGTCTTATCCTTCGGCGCTTTCTCAGCGGCCGTCTTTGCTTCATCAAATACGGTACGGGTATGTCTCTCGGCCGCCTCGAGCCTGGCAGGATCGCTCAGCAACAGCCGGGCATACTCCGGCGGCACGCCCCAGAAGTGGAACAGCGGCCGCATGTCCACGCCCGAGGTGAGACTCAGGCGCTCTATGTAGCCAGCGTTTTCAATGTTCTTGGGCCACTCTTCGCCCTGCTTGCCTTTCGATTTCCAGAAAGCGATGTCGTCACGATTGATCGACTGATAAAGCTCGCGAAGCGTCTGCCAGCCAAAAAGCCGGGCAATATCGGCGAACTTGGCATGTCCCTTGAGCTGGTATTGTTTCTGGGCCGTCGCCATCTCGCCATCGGCGAAATTAAGCCCCGTCATCCAGACGACGGCCGTGTTGTCCAGGGTGCGGAACGGATCGCGTGAGCCGCGCGACGTGCCGAACGCTTCATCCATATCCACATTCAGTCCCCAGTTCAAGGCCACGGCATGGAGGAAGTTGTTGGAGCTTTCGGCTTCGCCCGCGGGACCGGACAACGCGAGATAGTGGCCCCATTCGTGAAAGATCCAATCCGGCGCGTAGCGCGGACCGCGCAATTGGAATGCTTCGGCATTCAGCCCGTTGAACCTGTCCGCTCCCGGCTCTACGCCGCCGACGTTCACCTGCGGATGGCCCGGCGAAAACACGGAGTTACGCAACTGCGTATCGGGTTGAATATAGAACGCCTCGCGGCCGATATCGTCGATGTCGAAGCCGATCAGCTTGACCACCGCGGTCACCGCGGCATCCCATTTCGCCATGAGGGCGACGGGGTCTTCCAGGTTGTACACCCAGACCCGCGGCAACTGCATCATGAATGCCTCGGACTGAAAGTCGGCCCAGGGGGCGGGAAATCGGCGCTCGACGTTCCGCCATTGCGGCAGCGAAGTCTGCCGGACCTGGGTATTGGAGTAGAATGGCGAGCGAACGATATTCTTGAAGCTCAACTGCGCTTCGCCCTCGTCAGCGCCGGGAGGAACTTCAATGTAAACTCCCCCACCGAAGGGGTTGGCGACTTTGACCTCGGTGCTAGTGATTGGATGCAGCAGAGTTGTCCGCCAAAGCCGCGTGATGCGCGGTCTGCGCACCAGATCATTGGCATGGGCGCCGATGCGGATTTGGAATCCTTTGTTCACCATCAATTGCGGCACGGTGACGGTGACGATCGTGCCGGGGGCAACATACGCGCCGGTGGGCTTGCGCGCCGGATTGTGCCACATCCAGAAATTCTGCGGCGGCGTATCCGGGAAACTGGCCCAGATGTTTACCGAGTACGTCGGGTCGGATTTCTCGGGCCTGGGGCACGGTCCGGGGAAGTACGCGGCGGTGGCGAAGTGCGCAGAGCCGAGCAGATCGGGATATTTCGCTAGATTTTCCGGGGTGTAGGCATGGTCCAGCAGGGACTGCATCGTCAGGAAGTCCGCCCAGCGAAGGCCGGAGCGCTTAGCGCCCTTGCCCCATTCCTGTCGATTCGTCTTGAAAAGGGAGTCTTGGCTTGCGTCGAATGCCGCCGTGAAATCAACAGCGGCGCGCATGATCGGCTCGGATTTGCCGAAGATGTACTCGTGCTTTTCGATCGTCGCGGAGAGTTCGTCGATGCGTTGATCGGACAGGCGACCTTTTCCACTGGCGGCTTGCGTCAATTCCCCCAGCGCGGCGACCAATTCGGCCTTCATCGGCTCGGTCAGCGTGACCGAAGCGCGCAAAATGTCAGGGCCCAGCCGACCCCTCCGCCATTGAAGAAACAGGTGAGCCGACTCACGGGGGTTAGATGCACGATTCGAAACCGGTGCAGACCCGCCGACAGCGCAGTCGTGGCCTTCGAATCGTTGGCGTCCGGATCTTTTTCGGAGAGTTTGCGGTAGACCTCTTTGCCGTCAATCGTCATCAATGCGGTCTTGCTCTCGTTCCAGCCGGGGGAGAACCAAAGCTCCTGGGCCGTGGGCAGCTCGAGATAGCCTTCAAGGACCGCCATCCAGTCGCACATCGTCGAGCGGCTGATGTCGATGTCGTGGCGGGCGAAGATATTCTCCAGGCGGTTCAGCGGCAGGTGATCCGAATACTTTCCCACGATCACCGCCGCCAGCAGCCCCGGAGCGGCCAGGCCCTT
>JBBQNJ010000136.1:0-4011 GCA_038329845.1 Tepidisphaerales bacterium
AGAAAGTCCGTCAAGCCGCAAGGACGTTAAGCCGCAAGGACGGTAAGCCGCAAGGACGGTAAGCCGCAAGGACGGTAAGCCGCAAGGACGGTAAGCCGCAAGGACGGTAAGCCGCGCGACGGCTCGAGCATTCTGAAAAGACGCTTTTCCCCTGACCCGGAGAATCACAATGGACAAAAAAATGATCGCCATCGTGGCCCTGTCGATCAGCGCATTCGTGCTGGTCGTGCTGAGCTTTTTGATCCCTGCCCAGCGCGTCACGGCCGCGGAGTCCGTCAAAGATCGCGATTACCAGATGGCCACGGCCCGCAACCAGGCGGGAGGCGAATCGCTCTATGTGACCGACAATCGCACCGGGCGATGCGCCGTGTTCGTCTGGGATGCCACCTCGCGCAGCCTCCAGGTGCGGGCAGTCGGGAGTCTGGCCGAGGCCTTCCCGGCGCGGTGAACCGGGCCGAATTGCCGTCGAGCGCCTGCCGACCGATCATCGCGCTCGCCGCGGCAGGGGGAATCTAAGCCGCGAACCGTCCGCGCGAACGATCGCGCATCGCCGACCCGGCGCGAGCGATCGTCCATTGCGAACCGTCCGCGCGAACGATCGCGCATCGCGGACCCTCACTTGGAGCGACCAAGCCTCATGGACCTTCGTTACGACTGGACTCGATCGGAGATTCGCCAAATCCACGATCTTCCGCTGCTCGAGCTGGTGTTTCGAGCGCAGACGATCCACCGCCGCCATCACGATCCGCGGCAGATGCAGGTCTGCCGGCTGGTGTCGATTAAGACCGGCGGATGCGTCGAGGATTGCAAGTATTGCGCCCAGTCCTCGCGTTACGGGACCGAAGTGAAGCCCGAAGCATTGATGGACCGCGAACAGGTGGTCGAGATCGCGCGCAAGGCTCGCGATGCGGGGCTGACGCGCATTTGCATGGGCGCCGCCTGGCGCGAGGTGCGCGACAGCCGCCAGTTCGATCGCGTACTCGAGATGGTCCGCGACGTAACCGGCCTGGGGCTGGAAGTCTGCTGCACCCTGGGAATGCTTAACGATGAGCAGGCCCGTCGGCTCGAAGCCGCGGGGTTGTACGCCTACAACCACAACATCGACACCTCTGAGGAATTTTACGAGACGATCATCACCACCCGCCAGTTCGCCGATCGGCTGCGAACGATCGAGACCGTCCGCAAGACCGGCATGACCGTCTGCACCGGCGGGATCATCGGCATGGGTGAGAGCATCGACGACCGGGTTTCGATGCTGCACACCCTCGCGACGATGCGGCCCCATCCCGAGTCGGTGCCGATCAACGTCCTGAGCAAAGTGCCCGGCACGCCGCTGGCCGATGTGGCCGATGTGCCGATCTGGGACACCGTGCGGATGATCGCCACGGCCCGGATCGTGATGCCCGATTCGGTGGTGCGCCTAAGCGCCGGGCGCGACCGGCTCAGTCCCGCCGAACAGACGCTCTGCTTTATGGCCGGGGCCAACTCGTTTTTCTCTTCCGACGAAAACAAGATGCTTACCAGCGCCGTGCCGTGCGCCGACTACGAGGCCGATAAATCCCTGCTCGAGGCGCTGGGACTGACGATCCGCCCGCCATTCCAATCCGCCGGAGCTGATGTCCACGCATCGCCGCTGTCGGTCAGAGCGCCGGCAATTGAAGCGTCGGCGGTCGGAGTGTCGTCGGTCCAAGCGCCGGCGGCATAATTTCACGCTCGCCGGGGGATTCGCTGAATTTTGCCGATCCATACACCATGACCCAACCGCCCATTCCATCCTCTGCGCCGCCGATCGCGGAAAGCGTTAGCGAAGCCGACCGCGACTCCGCCGCGGCGACTGTGGTTGTCAGCCGATGGGCGATCCATCGGCGGATGTACGACTGGGTCCTGGGATTCGCCCACAGCGCCCACTCGACAACAGCGCTGTTCCTGCTCAGCTTCGCCGAATCGAGCTTCTTTCCCATTCCCCCCGATGTGCTGCTGATGCCGCTTTGTCTGGGAAACCGACGAAAGGCCTGGGGGTTCGCCACGATCTGCACCATCGGCTCGATCATCGGCGGCGTGGCGGGCTATTTCATCGGCTACGCCCTTTGGGAGGGATTGTCCGGCTTCTTCTACCAGTACATCCCCGGTTTTACCCAGGCCCGGTTCAACCAGGTGGGGGAACTGTATAAGAGTTACGATTTCTGGATCGTCTTCATCGCCGCGTTTACTCCGATTCCGTACAAGGTGATCACCATCGCCGCCGGGGTGTTCCAGATCAGCATGCCGATGTTTCTAATCGCGTCGGCGATCGGGCGCGGCTTGCGCTTTTTCCTGATCGCCGGGCTGATGTGGCTGTTCGGCCCGCCGATCGTCCGTTTCATCGACCGTTATTTCAACCTGCTGTGCATTGTCTTCACTGTCCTGCTCATCGGGGGATTTCTCGTGATGGGCATGGTAAGACACTGACGGCGCTTTTGGCGCACCTTGCATCGGCGCGGGCAAACCGAAGACATCCGGTAGCCGGCCACTGCGGCCCACGGTGGCGGGGCGTCGAGGCGCGGATTTCCTCGCTGTCGCGGGCGATGCGGACCGGATAGGATACGTCCAGAGTTCATGCCGCCGCGTGGGCGGCACAACAGTCGCAAAAGGAGAGTTCCGATGTCATTGCCGATGATTCAAGCGTTGGAAAACCGAGTTTTACTTTCCGCCGACACCATCGGGGTATTCCGCGATGGGCGATGGTTCCTCGATCTGGATAACAATCGTGTCTACAGCGGTCCGCCGAATGACGCGGCGTTCGTCTATGGGCGCGATGGGGACAAGGCTCTTTCGGGCGATTTCAATAACGACGGCGTCGATGAGATCGCCCTGTTCCGCTTCGGCAAGTGGATTATCGACGCCAACAGTACCCGCGCTTCGGATGCCGGGGACGTGGCGTTCAATTTCGGCAAGGCCGGAGATCAGCCCGTGGTGGGCGACTGGAATGACGACGGCGTGGATGATATCGGCGTGTTCCGCTTCGGACGTTTTATCCTCGACTACAACGGCAATCGCGTCGCCGACGCGGGCGATAAGTCCTTCGCCTTTGGTCGGGCCAACGATCTGCCGGTGGCGGGGGATTTCAACGGCGGCAACGGCGATGAAATCGGCATCTATCGCGACGGCAAATTCGCACTCGACTTCGACCATTCGTTCAGCTTCAGCGCCGGGGATATCGGCTTTGCGTTCGGGATCTCCGGCGACAAGCCGTTCATCGGAGACTGGAACGATGACGGGACCGACGATGTGGGGATCAACCGCTCGGGCCGATTCGCGCTGGACGCCAACGGCAACCATCTCTCCGATGCCGGGGATATCGGCTTCGCCTTCGGCCTGCCCGGCGATGACCCCATTGCCGGCGAATGGCCCGGCGGCCCCGGCCATTCTCTCGCCGCCCCGACGATCCTGACCGGGAAGATGCCGACCCTGAGTAGCCCGTTGACGTTCTCGGGGTTGAAGATCGGTGAGATTGAGCAGGAGTGGGTGAGGGGGTGAATGGGCGAGGTGGTGAGAGGGCGACAGGGCGATGAGGTGATCATTGCCGTGTCACCCCCTCATCCCCTCATCCCCTTCGTCGCTTTCTAATTCCTGTATTATACCGCTCGCGGGTCGTTTTGAGACAATCCGATTGGAAAAACACGGGACCACGCCGAAGTTTCCGAGCCATTGTGGAGGTCCCGCCGAAGGCCGCGAGCGGTATGAAAGACTGCCCTCCCGAATGCCATTCACTTAAGGGCTAAAGTCGGCGAACTCAACAGCAGTCTTGGACCAATAAGGCGACTTTTCCCAGCCGCTTTCACGTTAAGTGAATGGCATTCCTGCCCTCCCTCTTCCCCTCCGTGGCCTGCACGCCTCTGCTCCGCCTCCATCCCTACTCCTTCTCCGCCAACGATCGCAGCCACGCGTTGGCTCGGGCAACGTTCCCATCCGCCGCTTTCATGCAGCGGGCGAGATTCTCGGTGGCGGCGAGCAAATCCTGATCCGTCGCAA
>JBBQNJ010000137.1:0-2200 GCA_038329845.1 Tepidisphaerales bacterium
GAGCTTGTTGTTGTCCGGCACATAGTGCGGGCGGGGTTCCAGCGACCCGGTCTCGCGGCGGCGCTGGATCAGCCGCCGCACCCACGATTCGCTGCACTCAAACTGCTCGGCCACTTCGATCGAAGAGCCACATTCGTCGTACGCCTTAGCCACGGCGATTCGAAACTCCATTGCGTATGCCATCGTGTCAGTCTCCTTGTGGGTGACCGACAGTATACTGAAACAAATAGCACCGCGCTACTGTGATTTGAAAAACGCTTTAGGCGATCGCCGGCGTGCGCGCCATTTCGCATGCGCCGGGGTCTGAGCATTTCCGTTCTGAATGAACACGCACCCGCCGCCATCATCGAGGCGGGACGGGGAGAAAAACGTCTATCCCGCCCGTCGGAAACGATGTTCGGTCCCCTGGCGCAGGCGGACGAGATTACCGCGGTGTTTCCAGACGATCAGGATCGCCACGAGCAGCGAAAAACCGAGCAGCGGTAACTGCCGGCCGAATACGTCCCATCCCATCCCCAGCCCGATCCCCAGGTAGGCGATGGGGAAACAGGCCGCCGCCAGCATCGAAGCGACACTGACATAGCGGGTCCGCTGAAACGTCGCGCCCCATACCGCCGCCACAACAACGCCCGGCAGGGTGTAATAGGGATACAGACCCAGGATTACCCCCGAACTGGTGGCGACGCCCTTGCCGCCTTTGAAGCCGAGGAAGATGCTGTGCATATGTCCGGCGATGCAGGCGAAACCGACGCCGAGCCAGAAGAGATAGGTGGCCGCCGCCGGCTCGACCCCGCGCAGCACGAACGCCCCGGCGAGCATGGGGATCAGCCCCTTGAGCATGTCCAGGATGAAGACCAGGGCGAAAAACCGTCCTCCGAGCAGGCGCCCGACGTTGGTCGCGCCGATGTTCCCGCTGCCGGCTTTTCGCGGATCGACGCCGCGACTCAATCCGACGATCAGTCCAAACGGGATCGAGCCGACCAGATAAGCGGCCGGCATTAAGGCCAAAAGCGTGAGTTGCGGACCGGTCATCGACGTCTGTTTCTACCCGGCGGTGAAGATCTTGGCGAGCGGCCTACCGTCGAGCGCCCGGGTCGGCATGGCACGCGACGGCTTGATGAGTCTGCGCCGAGCGCAGCGCAGCCTGCAGAACGGCGATGGTGGGACGAACCGATTCGGCCGTCACCCAAGGCACCGCGATGCCGGACAGCGCTTCGGCGATGTTCGGATAAAAGTCGATCCACCGACCGGCGAGGGTGGGAAGGATTTTCTCCGTTTTCCCATCGCTGATGCGGGCATAGTGCACCGGATCGTCGCGAGCCGAGTCGATGTCGCCGGCGAACATCGCCTGTTCCTGAGGGTCAAGCCCCGTCTTCATCAGCGTCGCCGCGATCCCGGCGATGAGGAACCGCGGCTTGGGCTGATGCACCATGGCGCTGGTGTCGATAATCGCCGTGCGGCCGCTTGCGAACTCGATCGTGACCATGCAATGGCTCTCGACATCAATTTCCGGCTGCCCGATCAATCCGAAATCGTGGTGCATCCGGCAGTAGACGTTCATGGGCGGATCCTCGGGCCACAACTGAATTGTCTGATCAATCAGGTGAGCGCCCAGGTCCATCAGTCGTCCGCCCCCGGCGTCGCGCCTGCCGCGCCAGCCCCGCGGCGGGCCGGAGCGCTGCCAGTTCATCTCGATCCAGCGCACCGGCCCGAGTTCGCCGTCGCCGATCGCCTTTTTTACGGTGAGATAATCCCCATCGAGTCGTCGGTTATGGAAAACGCTCAAGAGCTTTCGGGCGCGGCGGGAAGCTTCGATCATCGTGTCGGCCTCGTCGGTCGTCAGGCACATGACCTTGTCGGTCACGACATGTTTTCCGGCGGTGAGCGCTTCGATCGCCATCGCCGCGTGGGTGTCGTGCGGCGTCGCCAACACGATCAGGTCCACTTGCGGATCGGCCAGCGCCCGCTCGAACGACTCGTACGCCAAGCATCCCTGTTCGGCGACGATGCGTTGGCGGGTTTGCGGATCGCGCGATGCGATGCCGCGCAGCCGTAAACCCGCGGCGAGTCCAATGAGGTAAGCATGAAAACGCCGCCCGGCGTTTCCGTATCCGATAATGGCGACTTGATGAACCGATGGCATGGACTGATTTCTCCGAAGAGGCACCCGCATTCCCACAGGCGACCGACTGCGCCTACG